>DFZX01000042.1 GCA_002383695.1 Caryophanales bacterium UBA4045 | reverse complement strand
ATCACTCCCTCCTACTCGATTATAATAACTACAAGATAATAAACGATCATAAAGGAGTAGGATATTATGTTTAATGTATTACTGGAGATGAATTGGCTTGCTGTTGTACTCGCTACATTGGCACTCGCTATGTTGGGAGGCGTTTGGTTTACTGTGATTTTTGGAAAGGCATATTCACTTGCATTAGGAAAGGAGGGTGCACCCAAGGAAAAACCAGCTCCCATTTATATTGTAGGGCCATTCGTGTGTGGTCTTGTAACAACGGTCTCCATAGCGATTCTGATTTATGCCCTCGGTATCGAATCCATTGTTGATGCTATGATCTTTGGTGGAATTGTTGGAATTGGATTATTGGCAGCAACAACCGTCAATACTGCGATAAACCCTAACATACCCCGCCCACTGTTATACGGACTTATTAGCGGGAGCTACTTTTTACTATCAGGCTTAATGGTTAGTGTAATTGTTGTAGCTATGAAATAATTGGTTGTAGGAGAAATAAGTCGCATTTGTTTGTATGGATATATGTATCAGGAAGGAGAATGTATGTTATCTATGGAAATTGAAAATTTGATTACAGTGAAATCGAGAGAGGGTTTGAGGGCTTGGCTACAGGCAAATGGTAAGACTGAAAAATCTTGTTGGGTCGTAGTTAGTATGACGCCAAACCCAGATAATTTGATATATTTGGACATGGTCGAAGATCTTCAAATACAATAGATCGTACAATCTCAATTCCTGTATAAACCTTGTAGCCCCTTATCACACGATCTACTGCGAAATATACATAAATCTCACTTGACCCGCTACCTGTGCTAGGTAGCTATTGTATAAATTTAAGCTTGCTGGAAATCATACTCTGCATAAGGAGGGATTTCACATGGATCAGCTGGTACAAAAGGAATTACAGGATATTCAAAGCCATTTAGAGGCTTCTGAGCTTTTTATTAAGAAATGCAAGCTATACGAAAGTCGGGCGCAAGATGATGAATTGAAAAACTGGATGAATGAGGGAGCCACCGTTCAACAAGGTCAAATTCAAGTATTGGTTAATCAATTAAGGCAATATGATGGAAAGAAGCACAAACAGTAAAAGGGGGTCTTATACAATGCAGTTAGACGACAAGGATATGGCCTTAGACATGGAGCTTATGATCAAACAAATGATTCAATCGTGTACCACTGCTGAAATCCATGCTTCCAATAAGGATCTGAGGAATGAAGTGGGGAAGCTCTGCAGTGAGATGAAGACATTACATAGCAAGCTTTCTAATATGATGTCATCGAGGGGTTGGTCGAAAATAGCGGTAGCCAGCCAACAGGCGATCGAAAGCGAAATCATCATCTGGGAACAAAAGCCGCTTCGTGAGCCTCAATTAACTCAATAAAAAAGTCCACTATTTATATAGAGAGAAAGGAGGGGACAAGCTACTATGTTAAAAAAGCTGATGACGAAAATGACGATGGCCATGTTAAATAATGTGTCCGATCATATGATGAATCGAATGATGCAGGATCCCTATACTGAGAACATGTTCTCTATGGTCACCATCATGCAGAAGCTGACACCTCGAGCGATCTTTGAGGCTGGAATGCGGGCGGAATCAGGTAAGCCTATCGAGCGTCCCTTGGGAAGTCCGATCGTTCTATCGGATTGGCATAAGCTATTGCTAAATCCGGTGCATCTGTTTCGTCTCCCTACAGCGGATGGGGTGCAGATTCAAACCTCGACAACTATCGGACCACGAGCTAAGAAGCCGCTCCAATTGGAGATCCCTATCTTGATTACAGGTATGTCTTACGGTGGAGCTCTTAGTTTAAAGGCGAAAGTCGCCCTAGCTAGAGCGGCTACGATGGCAGGGACGGCAAGCAATTCGGGTGAGGCTCCGTTGATTGATGAAGAGCGCCAGGAAGCTAAATTTTTTATCGGTCAATATAATCGCGCTGGATGGATGAATACCCCCGAACAGCTGCGGCAATTGGATGCCATCGAGATTCAATTGGGTCAAGGCGCACAGGCAGCAGCTCCGATGGGAATGTCGTCTATCCAGATCGGTGAGGATCTCCGGAAAGCGGAAAGGTTAAAGCCTGGGCAGAATGCAGTCATACATACGAGATTGCCAGGAATGAATCAGCCTTCGGACTTCATACCCATAGTCAGAGGACTGAAAGAGTCGTATGGTGTTCCTGTGGGACTGAAATTTTGTGCTACTCATTATCTGGAGAAAGAATTGGAATACGCGATTGAAGCAGGCGTGGATTATATCGTCGTAGACGGCTCAGAAGCCGGAACGCATGGGGGGCCGACGACTCTGCAGGATGATGTCGGACTTCCCACGCTCTTTGCCTTAGCTAGAACCATACAGTTTCTAGAGAAGAAGGGAGTGAAGCAGGATATATCAGTCATTGCATCGGGAGGGCTAACAACGCCAGGTCACTTCTTGAAAGCTATGGCTCTGGGAGCGGATGCTGTTTATATTGGCTCCATCGCCTTGGTGGCTTTGATGCAAACGCAAATGACCAAGGCGTTGCCATATGAACCTGCAACACAGCTACCGTTATATCTTGGCAAATTCAAAGAGGATTTGGATGTAGAGGTTGCCTCCGAGCATCTGGCTAAATTTCTGAAATCCTGTGTGGAGGAGATGAAGCTAACCTCTTATGCGATGGGTAAGACGGATCTGGCCCAGATTGACCGAAGTGACCTCGTCTGCATGGATCCCGTTATGTCTCAGGTATTGCAAGTCGATTATGCCGGTTACTCGACAAGTAATCAGAGGAACCCGATTGTGCAGCCGTTCTCACAACCAGAATATCAACCAGAGCAAGCGGAAGAACATCACGTACATTAACAAATATAGGTCATTACTCTGAATTCCGAAAGTCGTTTGACTTTTTAAATCGATGTAACTATAATGGTTACAACGAGAGGTTGATTATTTCATGAGAAAAATTAGTTCCCGCTTCTCTATCGCAACTCACATATTGGCAATGATGGCGTTCAATCATCCGCTTACGGGTGATCAGATGGCGGGCAGCGTCCAGACTAATCCTGTTGTGATTCGGCGAATTATTGGACAGCTTAAAAAGGCAGGTCTTGTGAACGTAAAAGCTGGCACTGGCGGAGCAAGGTTGACTAGAGATGCCGACCAGATCACTCTTCTGGACATATTCAATGCCGTAGAGGTTGTGGAGGATAATGTGTTGTTCAACTTTCACGAGCATCCAAATTTGGATTGTCCAATTGGAGCCAATATCGAGCGTTCGCTTAGAAGGACAATGAGTGAGGCTCAGGCTGCTATGGAAGACAAGCTCGCCCGTGTAACATTGAGGCAGCTGGCCGGTGAACTGATGGAACTGGAATGAGCTCTTGCTGTATGGGCAAGACTTTTTCTTCGATATCGTTGTAACCGGTATGGTTATATCAATTTCTTGTAAGACATTATTCATCTTCTGCTTTATGTGCAGACTGAATTATCAACAAATTCATATTATATAAAAACATTGGAGGCTTAACTTATGAAAGTTATGGTAACTGGAGCAACCGGACAGCTTGGATCTATGATTGTTGAAGCTCTACTGAAAACGATTCCTGCATATAATCTAGCTGTTAGTGTTCGCGATCCGCAAAAAGCAGAGGGATTAAAAGCTCTAGGTGTGGAGGTGCGAAAGGGGGATTTCAAACAACCGGAAACGTTAAGATCTACTTTTGCTGAAATCGATCGACTTCTTATTGTATCTTCAGGAGATATGGAACACCGAGTTGAACAGCACTTAGCGGCCATTAAGGCAGTACAAGAAGCTAATGTAGGTTTTATAGCGTATACGAGTGTGGTGAATGCCAGTGAAAGCTCATTCATTCTTGCCAATGACCATCGACTTACTGAAGAAGCGATACGTAATACGAGGATTCCATATTCATTCTTACGTAACAACTGGTATGTGGAGAATGAAACTGCATCGATTCAAGCTGTCTTGCAAGGTGCTCCTTGGTTAACTTCTGCAGGTGCAGGTAAAGTAGGTTGGGCTAGTCGTCGCGACTATGCAGAGGCCGCTGCAAGTGTACTCGGAGGGGAAGACCACCATAATACCATATATGAGTTATCGGGCAAGCCACGAACGCAAGAAGAGTTTGCTACAATCCTTGCAGAGGTGAGCGGTAAGGAAGTTGCTGTCCAACAAGTGGATGATGAGACTTATGCTAAGATTATGGTCGGTGCAGGTGTTCCTGAAGCATTAGTACCGTTTCTCGTAACCATTCAGGGCGGGATACGCGAAGGAGCTTTGGATATTGAAAGCAATGATTTCGAAATCTTACTTGGACGACCAAATACACCACTGCAGGAAGTAATTCATCAAATTGTGAATAAAAAATAAAGAGTTTTCAATAAAAGCAGCTGACCCTCGGGCCGGCTGCTTTTTGGTGCGAAGGCATGTATTGTGCATGGGAATCGGAAGATGTTAGAGTAATATGAATCATAATAATGTAAATAGAGGTGCATGATGACAATCGAGATAATCGGTAGTGGTGCAATGGGAATGTTGCTCGGTGCGCGATTGATCCTTTCTGGAAGAAAGGTGCGAATGTGGACAAGAACTCCAGCACAAGCGGATATATTGAATAGGGAAGGTATATCGTATACCGATTTAATTAATAACACAAGAATTATACCAATGACATGCCTATCAGGCTCATCTACTACTAGCACAAACAATGACACAAAGTGGATTTTACTAGGGGTAAAACAAGCTGCAATCGATGGATCTATGATTTCCTTGTTGAACCATATGGCATCTCCACAAACACCTGTTATTTGTATACAGAATGGGATCGGTCATATGGAGAAGCTGCGAAGTAAACTTCCTGGAATCCCTTTTGTTAGAGCCGTTTCTACGGAGGGTGCTTTGAAAACCGGTCAGAACAGCGTGAGACATACAGGTAAGGGCAGCTTGTGGGTCGAGGAATGGTCAGATAAATGGAAAGAAAGCACTCTACTATTCGATGCAAGGAATGAAGTGATTTCCAGTCTTCAACATGCGAATATTGATGCTCATTTCTCTGATGATATGGATGCTATGGTATTAAGGAAATTGCTTGTAAATTCAGTTGTTAACCCTCTAACTGCCATCTATGGCTTCAAGAATGGTCAATTGCCAGTACATCCATTTAGTCTTCAATTAATGAAAGCATTGTTTGCAGAAACACTAGGTATACTTGAGGCCACGTATGGTAGAATACTCGGAGAACATTTATGGGAGTTTGTACTCAAGGTTTGCGACGATACCGCGAACAATGAATCATCCATGCTATCTGATGTGCGAGCACAGAGGCGAACCGAAGTGAAGTGGATCAATGGTGGAGTTGTAGAGCTGGCAAATCGAATACAAGCCCAAGCTCCTTTAAATAATGCCATGGTGTCGCTTATAGAAAGCTTAGTTGATTAGTAATAAAACCTTTCATGTATTAGCAATTTTTTGAATGATAACTAGTATTTTCGCTAATAGATTGAGATACTTATCACAAGTAAGCGTTCGAAAAGGATGGGATTTATGGATCATGAGATGTACGAGAACAATTCTCTCCTGTTAACCAAACTGCGAATACCACAGCCTCTAGAGCATTCCGTGCCCCGTCTCCAATTGCTTGATTGGATGAATCAGGGGTTGAACCGCAAAGCTACATTTGTTACAGCTCCTGCCGGTTACGGTAAAACAACACTGGTCAGTGATTGGGTAAGACAGCTTCAATCATCTGTCGGATGGGTGGCGCTTGATGATAAGGACAACGACCTGATTCGATTCTGGCAATATGTGCTTAAGGCTGTCGAGCAAGCGCTTGGCAGCTTGCCTGCTGAGCTTCAAGTGGCAGCTACAACACTAAGCCCCGTTCAATATGAGCCGTTTCTCGTCGCTTTACTGAATGAATTGAATAGCTTGCGGGAACCGCTAGTGCTTGTGCTGGATGATTGGCATTTCATTGATGACAAGAACATCATAACATCGGTCTCTTTTTTGATTGAATACTTGCCTTCGCCTGTACATATATGCTTTGCAAGTCGTACCATTGCCGAATTCTCGAAAGCGAGATGGCTCAGCCGGGACTGGATCCATGAAATGAATGTCGAGCATATGCGCTTCGATTTGAGAGAAACGGTGGACTTCTTCCGAATATATGTGAAGAAGGAGCTGCGAAGAGAGCAGATCGAACGATTTTTAGAGAAAACCGAGGGCTGGGTGACAGGGCTTAAGCTTGTTTCGTTGTCCCTGCATTATGGCGAGCGGACGATGGCTTTCATGTATAACGATTCCAGAGACAGCGAGCGAGTTGAGCGATTTTTGCTGGAGGAGGTTTTTGAAGCGCTTGACAAGTCATCTCAGCAATTTCTGATGAACGTCTCCATTCTTCAGAGAATGAACGGTGCGCTTTGTGAAGCGGTGGCTGGTGAGAATGGCTCGGAGAAGCTTGCGGAGCTGATAGGCACCAACCTGTTTCTCATTCCATTAGATGAGAATAAAGAATGGTACCGATTTCACCATCTCTTTGGAGAGTTTCTGCAAAAGCAGCAAAGACGCCATGGCACTGGCAGAACCCATGAGCTGTATAACACGGCTGCTCAATGGTGCAAGTCGCAGGGACTGCTGGAAGAAGCTGTGGATTACTATCTGGCCGGACATTACTTTACGGAAGCTATACATCTGCTTGAACAGATGAGAAGCGTTATGATTCGCAGGGAATTCTCGACGCTGAGAGTTTGGCTGAAGGCTATTCCTGAGCAGTTTCTGAGGCAGCATCCCTACCTATTCTTCTCGTATATATTTTCTTTGTTATGGGATCACGAGCTTGAGCTAGCCGAACAGCAATTACAGCAGGCCGAGCAATATTATGAGACATCTACGGCAAGCTGGAGTCTGGAAGAAAAAAATCGCTATTTGGGCTACTTATATTATGTTAGGAATTTTAAGGCGACTCAGTACGATATGGATATGGTCAAGGGGCTGGAATACATCCTTCTTTCCCTTCAGCATAGTCCGGGGGGAATTGACCTTATCTTTGCTTCCCCTCAGATGCCGTTGTCGCCTTCCATATACAGGTCGTACAATGGCAAGCGTGGTAAACATTTGCCTAGAGGGCTCTCGGATACATTCATGCTTAACATGATCGAATTTATGACGCCTATGGGATTACAGCATTCGATTCTTGTTTGTTATGGAGAATTGTTATATGAGCGTAATGAGCTAGAGCAAGCAGAGCATTACTTGAAGCTGGGACTAGAGGTCAGAAGACTAGTGCGTTATCAGCAGGAGAAGGTTTACATTCCCGCTAGCCTGTTCCTATCGCGTATAAGTAAATCTAGGCAAGACACTGCGCAAGCCGAGAAGTGGTTGGAAGTGGCCGGGAAGAAAGCGCTGGAGGATAGTGCGGATACCGGACTTATTCTGATCGAGGCGGAGATGGCCGCATTGCAGCTGGAGCTTGGTGATCTCACTGCGGCTATTGCGTGGAAGGAACGCTACAGAATCTCAGCCGATGACCCCGTATCTGTATATCAGCTGTTCGTCTATATCTTTCTCGTCAGAGTATTGATGGATACAGGTAATAACAAAGAGGCTTGGGTCTTATCAGAGAAGCTGTTTCTCATCGCTGTAAAGGATCATCGTCCGATGGATGCATTGGAAATTCAAGTGCTTCAGGTGATGATATTGCAGCTAGCGGATAAGCCAGAGCAAGCTTTGCTGAAGCTAGAAGAGGCGCTTAAATATGCAGAGCCCGACGATTATATCCGTGTATTCGCCGACAAGGGCAAGCTGGTCGCTGCATTGTTGATTGCTTACGTTCAGCAACGGCAGAAAGGCAATATCCGGGACAGATATGCACCATCGCTAGTCTACGTACGCAAGATTCTGGCTAGCTTCGGAGGGGTGGTCGACTCGCTTCATCCTACAGAAGGAGCTTTGGAGACGCTCCTGACTCAGAAGGAGCACTTGATATTCCGCTGTATGGAAGAAGGGATGGACAACATGGCGATCGCGGAGGAGCTCGATATCGGCATGGGGACTCTGAAAACGCACATTAATCATATATACAGTAAGCTTCAGGTAACAAATCGTGTGGAAGCGATCAAACGTGGTAAAGACATACAGGGGGAGCTGGATAAGTAAAGGAGGGCTCGCGCCCTGTGATGTAAAACTCAGCTTTTAATTCCACAGCAAGATTAACGTTTTTAGTAACTTTGGGTTGGAAAACCTGGTGTAACACTAAGGAAATAGTCGAATATTTCGACCATCTCCCTTTACTGCAATCTGGAGCAAGAAGAGCGTAATAAGCGGGAAAATTCCCGCATAATCGTGAGTCTGAAGCAAGAAGTGCGTAACTTTGGCGGGGGAATGGAGCTGTAGAGTAGACGGCCAAGAGACTTGGGAACTGGTGACGAGTTATAGGTCTACCTAAGAAATGGCGCAAATATATAACCGGACCTATAACCGCGGTTAGATTTCACTTTCTATCAAATCATTTATAATTCGGTATATGTTGATTGCTGTCGATAGATGGTGCTTTAGCATGAAATGATCAAAAAAACCGTGTATAACGGGTATTGAGAGGTAAACCAATGAGAGTAACTACTATGAAAAAGCTATTTTCTTTATTAACGGCACTTTTACTTATGTTTGGAATTCTCCCATCTCAAGCGTTAGCCGACTCACACAATACGATGACAGGCTCGGGGACGTCAGCTGATCCGTACATCATCATGACATTGGGTCATTTGAATGCAGTGAGAGATGATTTGAGCGCTCATTACAAGCTGGGGGCAGACATCAATGCTTCGGAGACTGCAAGCTGGAACAATGGCGAAGGCTTTGTCCCCATCGGAGGAAATGGAAATGCGAGTAGCCAATTCACCGGAGTTTTCGATGGACAGTCTCATGTTATTAGTAATCTGACTATCAACATACCCACAGCCGATTATATTGGACTTTTCGGGTTTGTCGGAACCGACGGAGTGGTGATAAATGTCGGTCTTGAGGATGGATCCATCAGTGGTGCACTTTATGTAGGTGGGCTAGTAGGGCTTAATCGCGGTACAGTGGAACATTCCTACATTAGCGGGGTGGTTAGCACTGAAGGCAACGGTAACGGAATCGTCGGTGGCTTGGTAGGCTACAATGGTATCGATGGTACAGTGACGGACTCTCACGCCTCCGCTACCGTCAGCGGACCTAGTTATGTCGGTGGACTAGTGGGGCGTAATGACAGTACGTTAAGTGCCTCCTACGCCACTGGAAACGTTAATGGCACTAGCATCGTCGGCGGTCTTGTTGGAGACAATGAGAATGGAGCAGTAACTCAGTCATATGCTACTGGCACAGTCAACGGGAGTGAATTTAATATTGGTGGGCTGGTGGGCTATAATATCCAAGGAATGGTAAGCCAGTCTTATGCCACGGGTTCTGTCAGTGGACATAGTGCTGTTGGCGGTCTGGTGGGTATTACTTCCTACGGCTTAGTAAGCCAGTCTTATGCCACCGGCACCGTGGATGGCACTAACTACGTTGGTGGTCTGGTAGGGAACAATAGCTTCGCCACTATAAACGAGTCTTACGCCGCTGGCCTAGTCAAAGGCACGAACGATGTCGGGGGTCTGATCGGACTTAATAGTGGAGAGATGATGAGCACCCACTGGGATATGGAGACTTCCGGTAGGAGTAGCGCTTGCGGAAGTAATACCGCACCGGGAACATGCGTAGCGACCGGTCTCACTACTGAGCAGGCTGTGTTACAAGCTAGCTATCCTGGTTGGGATTTCACCGGTATATGGATCTTTGATCCGATGGGATATCCAACACTAAGAGCGATTGATGTTACTCCACCAACGATCAGCATCTTAATGAAGACGGCAGATGAGAATGAATATATTGACAATACGTGGACGAATCAGAACGTCACCGTGACAGCAAGTGCATATGATGCGAAGAGCGGATTGGCTTCCATTGCATATTCGACGAATGAAGGAGAGACTTGGAGCAGTTACACATCGGCCATTGTCTTGCAGGGTGATAGCGTTTATAAGTTGTCATTCAAGGCAGTCGATATAGCGGGGAATGAAACAGTCGAGCATCACCGCACTGTGAGGATCAGCACGAGTGGGTTGATGTTAACACCGATGCTGATGAATGAGGATGGTAGCGCCTATACAAGCGGAGCATGGACGAACGAAAGCGTCATAGTGAGCGTTTATGCTGAGGCGGGAGCGGTCGGTATCAATGACCTCACCTATTCGTTGGACGATGGAGCATTGCTACCCTATGTAAATGAAGCGCAAATTGTAATCTCACAGGAAGGCACACATACGATCGTATTCCAGCTGATGGATAACGCGAGCAACATCATCTCCGAACCATTGGAAGTGAACATAGAGAAGACGGCGCCCTCCGTCAGCTTCGGGATGAACGGCGGCGAAAGCTGGATGTCGACGGCACAGACGACAGTGACAGCGACGGACATCATTAGTGGAGTAGATACCGCATCGCTGTGGTATGTATGGACAACGGATACGGCTATACCGACATCAGGCTGGACATCGTTGACAAGTGGTGATGTGTTAACGAAGAGTGGTGTGAACGGGGACTGGTATGTGCACATTCAGGTGAAGGATACTGCAGGTAACATGACGAATATTGTGTCAAATCGTTTCCGGATGGATGCGTCGACTGCAGCATTAAGTGCTTTAACGGTGAGCTCAGGGACGCTGAATCCCGCATTCTTAGTGAATACAACGAGCTATACACTTAGTGTGGGGAACGACGTGTCCGGTTTGGGTATTACGGCCGTAACCGCCGATTCCACAGACACCATAATGGTAAATATTAATGGTGGTACGGACAAGCATATTGTGGGTGGTGTACAGAGTGAGCCGCTAACGCTCAATGTGGGTAACAATACAATCACGCTAGTTGTTACGGCATTAAACGGCATGCAGCAAATCTATACCGTATCTGTAGCCCGTAGCTCGAACAGTGGTTCTGGAAGTGATAGTGGAAGTGGCGCAGATAATGATATAGGAAGCGATGAAGGGAATACACCTCCAGTAACCACCGAGTTTATAAGCATGGAAGGAGGGACGTCTCAATTTAACGGTGGACAGATCTTCATACCTGGGGGAGCGCTTGACCATGCTATTAATCTGACGGTTAACGAGGTAATCAACACGAAGGATCTACCTTTATCTAATGAAGAACAGCTAGTAAGCAAGGTGATCGAGCTAAAGAAGGATCAGTCAGGTAAATTCAATCAAGAAGTAATTATTTCCTTACAATTCACCTTCAATTCGCTACAGAAACAAGAGGTAAAAGTCAGCCTCTATTGGCTGAACGAAGAGACAGGTGAATGGGTGGAGCTGAATAATACGGTCGTAGATTGGGAGAAGGGCATTGTCAGTGGTGCTACTGACCACTTCACTAAATTCGCGGTTTTAGCGACATCCATACAGGTACAAGAACTGCCGCCAGAGAAAGACGAGACAACAGCTCATTTCACAGATATACGTGGACACTGGGCGGAAGTGAATATTCAACAGCTAGCAGAAAAAAACGTAGTAAATGGTTATCCCGATGGCAGCTTCAAGCCTGATCGTACAATTACTCGAGCTGAGTTTGTCGCGATACTGGTTAGTGCCTTTGAATTACCTTCAGAAGAGGACAAGGTCTTTACGGATACGACCGACCATTGGGCCAGTCAAGCGATTTCTACAGCGTATGCGAACGGGTTTATTCATGGATACGATCAGCATACTTTTGCTCCCGATGAACTTATTACACGTGAACAGATGGTGACTATGGTGGCTAACGCTCTACAAATAAAGAATGTTCAAGAGAAACACATATTCGCCGATCAGGGAATGATCTCATTATGGGCACAACAAGCAGTCTCTGCTGCAGTGGAGCATGGAATGATTGCCGGTTATCCCGACAATACGATGAAACCCAAAGCCTATGCAACCCGAGCGGAAGCGGTAACTGTTATATGGCAAGCGATTGAGTAATGATAAATTGACCAGCTAAGGTGCTTGGTTATTGGGTCAGATCATGATCATCGGCAAAATATCTCAGAACAACGAGACGGCATCCATGGATGCCGTCTCGTTGTGTAAATGATGAAATACTGAATAATATTTGCTCTAGTTAGGATTTAGCCAATTTATTCGTACCTGTATATTTTAATATCATATGTGATAAATACACTTTACAACTTGTCCATGGTTGATTATAATAACTCGCTGTAACCCGATAATAATACTGTGGTTATAATATTTGTTTGTTATTCAATGTATGCTAGAATACTTCTTATCCAGAAGAGCTCAGGGTAGATGAAGCTAGGCTACCAATTAATATGGTGCTAACCTGTGAAGTGTATTAAAGGTAGAGTGAGGTGGCATACAGCATGATCCGACTTAATCTAGTGAATAAGCTTTACAAAGTGGGTAAAGCTTCTATTCCTGCTCTCAACGATATTAACCTATCCGTTGAGAAGGGGGAAATATTCGGTGTTATTGGCCACTCTGGAGCAGGTAAGAGTACATTAATCCGCTGTATCAACCTACTAGAGCGTCCTACTACAGGTACAGTATTCATAGATGGTCTAGAGCTAACTGCCCTATCTAGTAAGAGACTCCAAGAGGAACGTCGTAAGATCGGTATGATCTTCCAGCACTTCAATCTGCTTGCCTCAGCTACTGTGTTTGCTAATATCGCTTTTCCACTGGAGCTAGCAGGTCGCCCTAAGGAGGAGAATGAGATCAGAGTACGTGAGTTGCTCGTACTCGTAGGTCTTGAAGAGCATGCAGACAAATATCCTGCTCAATTGTCCGGCGGACAAAAGCAACGGGTGGGTATAGCAAGAGCCCTTGCCAACAACCCCAAGGTGCTTTTATGTGACGAGGCTACTTCTGCCTTGGACCCACAGACCACCAATTCGATACTTGCATTGCTGCTCGATATTAACCGAAAGCTTGGAATTACGATCGTACTTATTACCCATGAGATGCATGTTATCCGCACCCTATGCGACAAGGTAGCTGTAATCGATAACGGTGAGATTGTCGAGGAAGGCAGAGTGACAGAGGTATTCCTCAAGCCACAGCATCCAACTACGAAGGAATTCGTTGAACAGGTGTCTGACAGCTTTGAGCTGAAGGAAGTCATAAAGCGTGAGAAGCTTAATAGAGAGCGGACTATCGTCCGTATTACTTTCTTGGGGGAGACTACCTACCAGCCGATTCTATTCGAGGTTACGCAGCAAACGGGTACACCCTTTGCTATTCTGCAGGGAACGATTTCAAGAATGAAGGATACACCGTATGGGCAATTAACTGTAGAATTCAGTGGTCCAGAGGATCGGATTACAGAAACGATTACGACCTTGCGATCTCGTGGGTTCGATGTGGAGGTGTTGTAGGATGAACTTCAGTTGGTTTGAAAACGTTGATCCAGCGGAAATATGGCAAGGGACTTTAGACACGCTATTAATGCTGGGCTTGTCCTCTTTATTCACGATACTCATTGGCCTGCCTCTTGGGATTATCTTGTTCATGACCTCTAAGAATCAGATCCTGCAGAGCCCGGTTGTTTACACCATTCTTTCTGTGGTGGTTAACATCTTACGTTCTGTACCCTTTATTATCCTCATGATATTAGTCATGCCCTTGACTAAAGTACTGGTCGGCACCACCATCGAGGTTAGAGGGTCCATCCCACCTTTAATCATTGCTGCAGCTCCTTTTTTTGCCCGGCTAGTTGAAACAACATTAAGAGAGATTGATAAAGGAGTTGTTGAAGCAGCGAGGGCGATGGGTGCATCGAATTGGCAAATTGTGCGAAAGGTATTACTTCCAGAGTCGTTGCCGGGTCTAATAGCGAGCATAACCATTACCACGGTTACACTCGTTTCTTACACAGCTATGTCTGGAATTATCGGCGGTGGTGGTTTAGGTGATTTAGCGATCCGATACGGGTACCAGCGTTTCATGCCTGATGTGATGGTCGTTACCGTTGTTATCCTGATTATTCTTGTACAATTGCTGCAGACACTTGGTGATCGTCTTGTGATCCGGTTCAGTCGCAAATAATATAGATTCAACCACATTTAAAGGGAGGCACTTTACTAACTTATGAAAAAACAACTGGTACTTATCTTATCCCTCGTCCTGTCACTTACGTTCGTCTTATCCGCTTGCGGTGAGAAGAAAGATACGTCTGATGGTGCTAAAGAAGTAACATTGAAAATCGGTGCAACCGCGGTACCTCATGCGGAAATTTTGGAGCATGTGAAAGCGCAATTAGCTAAAGAAGGCGTAAACTTGGAAATCAAGGTTTTCACCGACTATGTACTACCTAATACACAATTATCCGAAAAAGCATTGGACGCTAACTTCTTCCAGCATGCACCGTACCTGGAGGATCAGAATACAACGAGAAACCTGAAGCTAGTAAGTGTAGCAGGCATTCACATCGAGCCATTCGGTCTCTACTCCACTACAATCAAGAAGCTAGATGAGCTGGAGGAGGGTGCGAAAATTGCCATTCCTAACAATGCTACCAATAGCGGACGTGCTTTAGCTCTCCTGGAAAAAGCGGGTATTATCAAGCTGAAGGACGGCGTGGGTATCAACGGTACGGTCAAGGATATCGTAGAGAATAAGAATAATATTAAGATTACTGAGCTAGAAGCAGCCATGCTGCCTCGGATATTGAGTGAGGTTGATCTTGCGGCAATCAATACCAACTATGCGTTGGAAGCGAAGCTTGTTCCGACTAAAGATGCCTTGTTTCTCGAGGACAAGGACTCTCCTTATGTGAACATCCTTGTTGCACGCGAGGACAACAAGAGCTCTGAGGCGCTGCAGAAGCTAATCAAAGCTCTGCAATCGGATGATGTCAAGAATTTCATCAATGAAAAATATCAAGGTGCTGTCGTTCCCGCATTCTAAGAAGTTTAATTAATATGAAGAAGCCCTTCACGCATATGTGAAGGGCTTCTTCATCATTAACAATTGGATTTTTCTGGGCAGCTACATATCTTCCACATAATTTATTCTTAACGTGGTAGAATAAATAGATATGATAATCGCTACAAAATGACAAAAGAAAAATGGAGATACTATGACAGAGAAAACAGCAGTTGTAAATATAGGATGGAATTTAGATAACAGCTATGCACGTCTGCCTAAATCACTATTTACTCATACAAACCCAACTCCAGTAAGCTCACCAAAATTGACTGTTCTGAACGAGCCGCTTGCAGCATCTCTAGGTTTGAATGTCCAGCTACTACAAAGCGAAGAGGGCATAGAGATACTTGCCGGGAATCGAATACCTGAGGGGGCTTTCCCGCTTGCTCAAGCATATGCAGGGCATCAATTCGGGCATTTCAATAGGCTGGGTGACGGCCGAGCTATTCTAATTAGCGAGCAGATCACACCTTTAGGTGCGCGATTGGATATTCAGCTGAAGGGTTCAGGTGAAACACCATATTCTCGTAGAGGCGATGGTCGAGCGGCACTTGGCCCCATGCTTCGTGAATATATCATCAGTGAAGCCATGCATGCACTCGGTATTGCTACCACTCGAAGTCTCGCTGTGGTGACAACCGGTGAGTCTGTAATCCGCGAAACCTACTTACCTGGTGCAATTCTTGCTCGTGTGGCAGAGAGTCATCTGCGTGTTGGCACCTTTCAATACGTTTCCAAATGGGGCAGCACTGAGGAGCTTCGTGCACTCGCCGATTACACATTACAAAGACATTATTCTGATGTTGCTGCTGCTGATGAGAACCGCTATCTCATGCTACTGCAAGAGGTGATTAAGCGTCAGGCAGCACTTATTGCCAAATGGCAGCTTGTTGGCTTTATTCACGGGGTGATGAACACCGACAACATGGCCCTTAGCGGAGAAACGATCGATTATGGTCCTTGCGCCTTCATGGATGTCTATGACCCAGCAACAGTATTCAGCTCCATTGACACCCATGGCCGTTATGCTTATGGTAATCAGCCGAATATTGCCATGTGGAATCTCGCTAGATTTGCCGAAACTCTATTGCCACTTCTACATGAGGACGAGGAGCAGGCTCTTAAGCTGGCCAATGATTCGATTTCTGACTTCATCCATTTGTATCAACATAAATGGCTCGCGGGAATGAGAGCAAAGCTAGGTCTTCTTCACGAAGAGCCAGAGGATGAATCCTTAATTGAGAGCCTCCTCACTATGATGCAGCAATATCGTGCGGACTACACCAATACCTTCCGTGCTTTAACCTTTGATATGCTGGAGGATTCGGTACTGTTTGAGACCACAGAATTTACTCAGTGGTATGAGCTTTGGCAGGCGAGGATCGACAGGCAAGAAGAGCCAAGAGCCGATTCACAGCAGCTAATGCGTAGTAGCAATCCCGCGTTAATTCCGCGCAACCACCAGGTTGAAGCAGCATTAGACGCTGCGTCAAAACATGGAGATAACAGTGTGATGGAGGGACTTCTTGCGGTTCTATCAAGTCCTTATGCGCACACCCCTGAGCAGGCTGCTTACTCCACACAGTGTGTACCCTCAACCCATCCATACCGAACCTTCTGCGGTACCTGAATACGATACTCTCAAACAACAAGACGGCATCCATGGATGCCGTCTTGTTGTTTGTAAATCCTTAACGATCTCTTATAAATTTCCCGCATGACATGCTTCAGCTCGCTTCTCTCCTACGAAAGAACTGCCAGAGTACAGTTGTAGGCATATATTTGATTTTGAATGGTTATTTAAGGGGAATTCCTGCAAAAACTCTATGACATCTAC
>DFZX01000087.1 GCA_002383695.1 Caryophanales bacterium UBA4045 | reverse complement strand
TTACTTATGAAAAAGAAGATCGAACAACAATTCGGTTCATCGTATATCCTTTTATACTGAATACGAGAGGGGGGCAAACCTATGGCCGATACGCTAGTTATCGTGGAGTCACCGGCGAAAGCCAAAACCATTGGAAAATATCTGGGTAATAAATATATTGTTAAAGCTTCAATGGGACATATTCGGGATTTACCAAAGAGCCAAATTGGCGTTGAAGTAACGAATGGGTTTGAGCCCAAGTATATTACGATTCGCGGAAAAGGTAGTATTCTGAAAGAGCTTAAGGATGCAAGCAAGAAAGTAACCCGAATTATTCTAGCAGCTGACCCGGACAGAGAGGGTGAGGCTATTGCTTGGCATCTTGCTAAGTATCTGGCTGTGGATGAGGAGCTAGAATGCCGTGTCGTTTTTAATGAGATTACGAAACAGGCCGTTAAGGATGCTTTTAAGACACCTCGAAAAATAAATATGGATTTGGTATACGCTCAACAAGCTAGACGTATATTGGATCGACTTGTAGGTTATAAGATTAGCCCGTTATTATGGAAGAAGGTCAAAAAAGGACTTTCTGCAGGACGTGTGCAATCGGTAACCGTTAAGCTGATCATGGATCGCGAGAATGAGATCAATGCATTCATCGCTGAGGAGTATTGGACGATTACTGCTAAGCTAGGCATTCAAGCATCGGAATTTGATGCCAAGTTCTATGGTCGCACTGGTGAGAAAATCGAGCTTAATAACGAATCAGAAGTTAACGCGATTCTGCAAGCTATTGATAAAGCCAAGTATAGTGTATCGGATGTTAGAGAGAAGGAGCGGTTGCGCCACCCGTCCCCTCCATTCATCACAAGCTCACTTCAGCAGGAGGCGGCCAGAAAGTTAAATTTCCGTGCTTCCAAGACCATGCAAATTGCACAACAGCTTTATGAAGGCGTGGAGCTAGGCAAGGAAGGTACCGTGGGTCTTATAACTTATATGAGAACGGATTCAACTCGACTATCACCGACAGCCCAAGAAGAAACACGTGAATTCATTGTTGAGAAATATGGCCCTGACTTTATTCCCGAAGCACCTAGAAATTATACGAAAAAAGCAGTAAATGCCCAAGATGCACATGAAGCTATTCGTCCAACAGCGGTTACGCGCTCACCTGATGTCATGAAGAGCTTTTTATCTCGTGACCAGCACAGATTGTATAAGCTAATATGGGATCGAACGCTTGCTTGTCAGATGTCCTCTGCTATTCTGGACACGGTTACTGCGGATATCCAAGTAGCGGAATTTCTGTTCCGCGCGAATGGCTCTACCGTAAAATTCGCTGGTTTTATGAAGGTTTATATTGAGGGCGATGATGAAGTGACCCAAGAGGAAGAGAAGATGCTTCCAAAATTGAAGGTTGGAGACAAGCCTAAGTTTCTTGGGATGGATCCAAAGCAGCATTTCACTCAACCGCCTCCTCGATATACAGAGGCAAGACTCGTCAGAGCTCTAGAGGAGCTTGGAATAGGTCGACCAAGCACATACGCACCAACGCTCGAAACTGTTCAGAAGAGAGGGTACGTAGCGCTTGAGGAGAAGAAATTCATTCCTACCGAGCTAGGTGAGCTTGTTATCCAACTCATGGAAGAGTTCTTTCCGGAAATCCTAAATTCTGAATTTACTGCGAAGATGGAAGGTAATCTTGACCAAGTTGAAGAGGGAACTGAGCATTGGGTAGATGTATTAACAGAATTCTATAAGACCTTCGAACAGCGTCTTGAATTCGCTGAAGAAGAAATGAAAGAGATCGAAATCAAAGATGAAGTATCTGATGAAATTTGTGAGAAATGTGGCAATAACTTTGTGTATAAGATGGGGAGATTCGGTAAATTCCTCGCATGCTCTGGTTTTCCAGACTGTCGAAACACAAAGCCTATTGTTAAAGATATAGGGGTAATCTGCTCCAAATGTCATACAGGACATATTATTGAGCGTAGAAGTAAAAAAGGGCGTGTATTCTATGGCTGTAATACTTATCCTGAGTGTGATTTTGTATCATGGGATAAACCGTCTACAAAGCCCTGCCCAAGCTGTAGCTCCTTGATGATTGAGAAGAGGACGCGTAATGGCGGAGAGCTCCGATGCACACAGTGTGATCACAAGGAAGAGATTGAGGAAGATTGATATGCTTTCGAAGTAGTTTTTATCAATCGCTAGCGCGACCATCAAAAACTATTCGCCAGATAACTCTGGGCTGCAAATCAATGTTCTCGTTAGTCACAAACATCCGATTTACGAGTAGGAGGATTTACATTGTCAGAGCCACAACGAGTAACAGTCATCGGAGCAGGACTTGCTGGCAGCGAAGCAGCTTGGCAAATTGCTCGACAAGGTGTTCCCGTAACGTTATACGAAATGCGTCCGGTTCGGAAAACTCCAGCACATCATACCGACAAATTTGCTGAATTGGTATGTAGTAATTCATTGCGATCGAATGGTTTAACGAACGCTGTAGGCGTGTTAAAGGAAGAGATGCGTATTATGGATTCTCTGATCTTGCAGTGCGCTGATCAGCATGCGGTTCCTGCAGGGGGCGCGCTGGCTGTTGATCGTGATGGTTTTTCTGGAGAAATCACTTCTACGCTTAGAAATCATCCACTGATTGATGTCCGTAATGAAGAGCTAACCTTTATTCCTGAGGGTATCGTTATCGTTGCGACAGGTCCACTAACCTCTCCTGATTTTTCAGCTCAATTACAAGCATTATTCGGGGAAGAATACCTGTATTTCTACGATGCTGCTGCGCCTATAATTGAGAAGGATTCAATCGACATGGAGAAAGTGTATGTAGCATCTCGCTATGACAAAGGCGAAGCTGCCTATATCAATTGTCCGATGGATGAAGAACAATTCGAGGCATTTCACCAAGCGTTAATAACGGCAGAGACAGCACCTTTAAAAGAGTTTGAGAAGGAAGTATATTTTGAAGGCTGTATGCCGATTGAGGTAATGGCTGCAAGAGGCAAACAAACTGTACTGTTCGGACCCATGAAGCCGGTAGGCCTTATTGATCCTCGTACAGGCAAGATTCCACATGCTGTAGTTCAATTACGACAGGATAATACCGCGGGCACGCTATTTAATTTAGTGGGATTTCAGACTCATCTGAAATGGCCTGAGCAGAAGCGAGTTTTGGCTCTAATTCCAGGCCTTGAGCAAGCTGAGATTGTACGATATGGAGTTATGCATCGGAATACGTTTATTAATTCACCTAGCTTGTTGCAGGCTACGTACCAATATAAGAATAGATCGACATTGTTCATTGCTGGGCAGATGACAGGTGTAGAAGGCTACGTAGAATCAGCGGCATCTGGCTTGATCGCTGGTTTGAATGCTGGTCGTTTAGCGCGAGGTGAGGAGTGTGTCGTATTACCACTCGAAACTGTGCTTGGTGCTATGGCTAGCTATATCACTAAGGCAGATTTTAAACATTTTCAACCTATGAATGCTAATTTTGGGCTACTCCCCGGTTTTGATGTCCGAATTCGCAGTAAGAAAGAACGCTATGAGAAATTAGCGGAACGAGCTATACAAGAAATTCAGAATTTTAAGACATTAAGTATGGAAGCTGCTTGTAAATAATTGTAATTGTATGTTACCATTAGCATGTTTTTTGAGATTGATGAGATTTTGACAACAATGCCAGGGAAGCTGGTGGACAAATGGAGAAGCTAAAGGATCAATTTCTTGATTATCTTCTTGTGGAGAAGAATGCTTCTCCACATACGATTAGTAACTATATGAAGGATATTGATCAATTCATTTCTTTTATAAAGCAAGAGGCAATCGAAGCCTTTCAAGCGGTTACTTATTTGAAGGTTAGGGCTTATCTTGCAGAATTACAGAAGAATGAATATGCCAAGCGAAGTGTAACTCGGAAGCTGTCTGCACTGCGTAGCTTGTATGCTTATTTGCTTCGAGAGGAGCACATTCAAGCGAGTCCGTTCCATTCTATTCGCACCCCCAAGCTAGATAAGAAGCTACCCAAGTTCATGTATTTAGAGGAGATGGAAGAGCTACTTCGATTACCTGACGTAACTTCTACGCTGGGACAGAGGGATCTTGCAATACTTGAATCGCTTTATGCAAGTGGGATGCGTGTGAGTGAGTTAGTAGGACTTCATGTTTCATCCATTGAGATGGAACTAGGTGTTGCTCTAGTATTCGGTAAAGGTGCCAAGGAACGTTATGTTCCCTTAGGAGATCATGCTATTGTTGCTTTAAAGCGATATATTCAGGATGGTCGTACTCAGCTTTGTAAGGATATAAACGTACAAGCTCTATTCCTTAATGCAAGAGGTGGTCGTCTAACGGATCGGAGCGTACGTCGAATCGTAGATAAATATGTTGCGCAATTATCTAGAACGATGAGTATTAGTCCGCATACGCTTAGGCATTCATTCGCCACACACATGCTGGAGGCTGGTGCTGATTTAAGAACCGTACAAGAGCTATTAGGACACATAAACCTCTCTACTACACAAATATATACACATATTACGAAGGATCATCTTCAGACCATATATAACCGAGCTCATCCCAGAGCTTAGTTTTTGTTTTTTTGTACGAACAACCGAGTAATTTACATTTAGGAGGGATATATATGGATATGACATTTCATGCTACGACCATTTGTGGTGTTCGACATAACGGTAAGGGTGCCATAGCTGGAGATGGGCAAGTTACCTTTGGCAATAGTATGGTCATGAAGCACCATGCTAAGAAGGTACGAAAATTATACAAGGGTCAGGTTATCGCCGGATTTGCCGGTTCGGTAGCAGATGCCATTACATTATTCGAGAAATTTGAAGGTAAGCTTGAAGAACACAATGGAAACTTGCAACGAGCGGCAGTTGAATTAGCGAAGGATTGGCGCCAAGATCGTGTATTACGTCGATTGGAAGCCCTGATGATTGTCATGGATAGCTCCTCTATGCTGTTATTATCGGGAAGTGGTGAAGTCATTGAGCCTGATGATGGTATACTTGCAATAGGTTCCGGCGGAAGCTTTGCATTATCAGCGGCTAGAGCACTTCAACGTCATGCAGCTCACATGGATGCGAAGGAAATGGCACATACTGCCTTACATATTGCTTCAGAAATATGCGTATTTACGAATAATAATATTATTGTTGAAGAAATTTAAAGGTTATACTTATAAAGTAATTTTATTGAATTTAGGAGGACTTTATATATGAACAGAGAAGCAATGACTCCAAGACAGATTGTTGAGGAGCTAGATCTATATATCGTAGGGCAGAAGAAAGCGAAGAAATCTGTAGCAGTTGCACTAAGAAATCGTTATCGTCGCAGTAAGCTAGATGAGTCCATAAGAGATGAGATTGTTCCTAAGAATATTCTTATGATCGGACCAACGGGTGTAGGTAAGACAGAGATTGCTCGTAGGTTGGCTAAGCTTGTGAACGCACCATTCATCAAGATTGAAGCAACGAAATTCACAGAGATTGGATACGTTGGGCGAGATGTTGAATCCATGGTTCGGGATCTAGTCGAAACCTCAATACGAATGGTTAAAGTTGAGCGGACCGAAATGGTTAAGGAGCGTGCAGAGTCGATGGCTGAGGATCGTATTGTCGCGATTCTAGTACCATCGGCAGTAAAGAAGAAACAAGCGAAAAACCCATTAGAAATGATCTTCGGCTCGCAAACTCAAGAGGATGAAGTGAGTCAGGATGATACGAGTGGAATAGATGATGAACGTCAAGCGGCTAGAGAAAAGCTAATACAGGGGCATTTGGAAAATCACATCATAGAAATTGAGGTAGAAGATAACTCAAATTCAATGTTAGATATGTTCTCAGGTCAAGGCAATGAACAGATTGGGATTAATATGCAGGAGCTGTTCGGAAACTTTATGCCTCGTAAGACGAAGAAGAGAAAGCTCCCTATCTCGGAAGCTCGTAAAGCTCTGTTCCATGAGGAAGCTCAGAAGCTGATCGACATGGATGATCTCATTCAGGAATCTGTGCGCAGAGCAGAGCAGGATGGAATTATCTTCATCGATGAAATTGATAAGATCGCAAGCTCGTCTCGCGGTTCATCTGGACCGGATGTGTCACGCGAAGGCGTTCAGAGAGATATCCTTCCTATTGTTGAAGGATCCACAATTATGACAAAATATGGACCAGTGAAAACGGATTATGTGCTTTTTATTGCCGCAGGAGCATTCCATATTTCTAAACCATCAGACTTAATTCCTGAGCTACAAGGACGTTTTCCGATTCGTGTTGAACTGACGAATCTGACTGCGGATGATTTCACATCTATACTTACTGAGCCCCAGAATTCTTTAACGAAGCAATATACCGCATTATTAGCGACAGAGGGAATAGAGGTTACATTCACCACGGAAGCAATTAGTGAGATAGCACGTCTTGCTGCTGAGGTAAACCAGAATACTGAGAATATTGGAGCAAGAAGGCTGCATACCATGTTAGAAAAATTATTAGAGGATCTAAGCTTTGAAGCACCTGACCTCCAGCTAGATTCATTTGTCGTGACACCTGAGTATGTGTTAGAGAAATTAAGTGAGATTGCAAAAAACCGAGATCTAAGTCAATATATTCTATAAAAAGTGTATGAATGATAAATGGAGGAACGTAGAAGATGAAATTAATAGATAAATCACGAGCGCTTAATAGCCTATTACAGAAAACTGCAGGGCATGCCGTGAGTTTTATGGAGATGGCTGAAGTTTTAGCAAGCACCATTCATTCCAATAGCTTTGTAATTAGCCGACGAGGTAAGTTACTTGGATATGGTCTTCTTGATTTATCTGAAACCGGCGTACCCCATTCAATGATATTGGCTGAGAAGCGTATTCCGACAGACTATAATAGCTTAATATTCTCGGTCATGGAAACTGTAACCAATTCAACTGAGAATCCTAATCAAACGCATATTATCGAGCAATTTAATAAGCTTTTCGGTCTTGAACAATTATTAATCGTGCCTATTATTGGTGGGGAAGAACGAATAGGGACATTATTATTATCGAGAAATGGTCTCTCCTTCTCCGAGGACGACATCATTCTTGGCGAATATGGCGCAACAATCGTTGGTATGGAAATCCTTCGAGGTCATGTAGATGAGAACGAGATAGAAGCACGTAGTAAAGCAGCTGTGCAGATTGCAATGAATTCGTTATCATTCAGTGAACTTGAAGCAGTTGAGCATATATTAGATGAGCTTAAGGAACGAGAAGGACTTTTGGTTGCTAGCAAAATAGCTGATCGTGCGGGTATTACTCGTTCTGTCATCGTAAATGCATTACGTAAATTGGAAAGTGCTGGAGTAATAGAAACACGTTCTTTAGGAATGAAAGGGACTTATATCAAAATATTAAATGAGCGATTGATGGATGAATTTTTGAAGTCTGATGTAAATACAAAGGTTTAAATATCATTTCGACAAATTAATTGGTGATTTGAATAATTATGTCACACAAAAAGCAGGAAATCGCCCGGTATTTGTTGAATAATAAAATCATTACAGCTGCCTTATGAAAGAAGGTGTCGTTTTTCATGCTTTCCAACAACCAATCTATGGACCGGATAAGTCGTGCATTGGATGCAAGTATCTTAAGACAGAATGTTATTACGAATAATATTGCAAATATTGATACGCCTCATTTTAAGAGATCTGAGGTTCGGTTCGAGCAATACTTGCAGCAGCAGCTACAAGCTACTAAATCTTCCTTTGTTGGTAACAGGACAGATCCAAGACATTTATTTATTGGAAGCTCTGCAAGTGGAGAACCCGTTAGCGCGAGCATGACAGTTGACCAGAACACATCTATTAACAATAACCATAATAACGTTGATATTGACCACGAGATGTCGTTAATGGCTAAGAATCAATTATATTATAATACGCTCATTCAACGGATGAATGGCAAGTTCAAGGCAATTCGTACTGCAATTGACGGAAGAGGGTGATGATGGATGAGACTAACGAATAGTATTGACATTAGCTCTTCCGCATTAACTGCGGGACGTCTACGAATGGATGTTATTGCTTCTAACATTGCGAATGCCGATGTGACCAGGGGACAGCTAGTAAATGGCAAATGGGTTCCTTATCAACGTAAGCTGGTAGTCATGGAGTCTAAGGGTATGCCCAATTTTCAACAAACCTTGAATAATGCGATGGATCAGACCGGAGATGGTGTCAAGATTACCAAGATAACTGGAGATCGAACACCATTTAAGCAAGTTTATAATCCAACACATCCTGATGCGGATGAGAATGGCTATGTGCTGTTACCCAATGTAGATGTGGCGAAGGAAATGATCGATATGATTTCAGCCACTCGTTCATATGAGGCTAATATCACTGCTTTGAATGCTTCTAAATCTATGTTTATGAAGGCATTAGAAATTGGTAGATAATATATTTAGATAGGAGGTTTAATGATGATTGATAAAGTCGTTGGTGCGGCAAGTGTAAATCCTACTTCAATAACAACTAAGGCAAGTGGGGTCAATCTTGGTGAACAATTTCATTCAATATTGAATGAAACAATAACTAAGATGGATGGACATAAGCAGCAAGTTGAACAATTGGAAACGATGTTCGCTGCTGGAGAGCTCCCTGACGTCCATAGACTGCTAATAGCCGCAGAAAAATCCTCAATTAATTTGCAGCTAACTGTTCAAGTCCGTAATAAAGTGATTGAAGCATATCAAGAAATCATGAGAACTCAAATCTAGACATCGCAGCAGCCTGAGTCCTTTCATCATGTGTAAACATAATTAAGACTCTGTGAATATTCTTTAATTTGAGTGGGGTGTCAATGTGAATGAGAGATTAACCCGGTATAGAGAGATGGTCGTTCAGTACTGGAAGCAATCAAGTAGAATTCAGAAGATCGTCGTAATATCATCCATTGTTGCATTCATAGCGGTGCTGATCATTTCAACATACAGTTTTTCTAGAACGGAATATTCAACTGCATTTACTGACCTGGATTCAAGTGATGCTGCAGCTATTTCTACATATCTAACCGAGCAAGGAATTCCATATGAATTTAGTGCGGATGGTAGGAGTATTGGTGTGCCTTCAACGCAAGTTACTCAAGTGAAAATCGACATTGAATCCCAAGGACTTATGAAGAATGGTTCGCTTGGTTACGGTATCTTTAAAGAAAATTTATCTAGCTTTGGTATGACGGATAATGAATTTGGCATTCTGAAGGTAGATGCAATTGCTGGGGAGGTCCAACAATTAATCAATGGAATGAACGGAGTCTTAAAGTCCAAGGTTGTTATTCAACTTCCAGAAGACAGCGTGTTTCTTTCTGAGGATACAGCGAGTTCCTCCGCAACTGCGCTTATCACATTTAAGAATGGCTTTCGACCAGAGCAAGAAATGATCGACACCTTTTATAACTTTATTACGCATTCTCTACCGAATATGGAATTAGATAATATTACAATATCTGATCAACGTGGAGAGCTACTACCTTCTGCCAAGATCGGTGGAGGAGTGGGTAATTCTTCCGCAGTCGTAGCTCAGCAATTTATGATCAGAAAGCAATTTGAGAATGACGTACAACGGAATGTTCAAACCTTGTTAAGAAGTATTTTCCAAGCAGATAAAGTTGTTGTAAGTGTCATATCTAGCTTGAATTTCGACAAGAAGAACAGCGTAGAGCAGCTTGTTACTGCTCCGAATGTTGAAGATCAGAAAGGGATTGAGATTAGTCTCGAGACCATTCAAGAGTCTTATTCTAGTGAGGGCGGTAGCATAAGTGGGGTACCGGGAACAGGTGAAGGTGATGTCCCTGGATATCCAAGTGGAGATTCATCTGGTGCGGTAGAATCTGAGAAGCTTTCTGAGAAAATTAACTTTGATGTAAATCGAATCAGTAATGAAATTGTAAGCTCACCCTATCAGATCAAAGATTTGACCATTAATGTGGCTGTTGAGCCACCTGATAAGGATGATATCGAGTCTTTAACGCAGGACACCAAGGATGCCATCCAACAAATTTTAAAGAATATCGTTTCGGCGTCCTTAGCCGATTCAGGCAAGGTATATACAGAAGAAGAGCTGACGAAGAAGGTCTATGTGTGGGGTCATTCTTTTGATGGCGTTACGGCAGTTGAAGAAGGCTCCTTTCTATCGAGTGGTTTATTCTACGGCTTAGGTGCGATTGCTCTTGCTGTGGTTATTGTGGGAACATTATTAGTTTTCCGTAGAAGGAAACAGGAAGTCGAAGAGGAAGAATTAAGCGCACCGCTTAGAATGCAGGAATTTCCTTCGATGGATTTTGATACGGTCAATAATGAGAATCAGGTGAAAAAACAATTGGAGTCACTAGCAAGGAAAAAACCAGAGGAATTTGTCAATTTATTACGTACATGGCTTGCTGACGAGTAGGTAGTCGTCATTTAAGTAGAGCACTAGATAGGAGGGATTGTATGGCAAGAGGACATCATCAGCTATTAACCGGACGCCAAAAGGCGGCAATCCTTCTAGTAGCACTTGGACCAGAGGTATCTGCACAGATATTCAAACATCTTAGAGATGAAGAAATCGAACAATTAACTCTAGAAATTGCTAATGTTCGAAGAATAGATAGCGGCGAGAAGGATGATATTCTAGCAGAGTTTCATGAAATTTGTATGGCTCAAGAGTATATCTCTCAGGGCGGTATTACCTATGCTAAGGATATTCTCGAACGAGCCTTGGGATCTCAGAAAGCCATTGATATTCTCAATAAACTAACAGCTACATTGCAAGTTAGACCTTTCGACTTCGCACGGAAGGCAGACCCTGCACAAATTCTAAACTTTATCCAGAATGAGAATTCACAGACGATTGCACTCGTATTGTCTTATCTTCAATCCGATCAAGCTGCTGTCATTCTTTCTTCATTACCTCAAGACAAGCAAGCGGATGTTGCTAAACGTATTGCGCTGATGGATAGTACATCACCGGAGGTTATTAATCAGGTGGAGCGTATTCTTGAACAGAAGCTGTCTTCCACGTCTACACAAGATTATACGAATGCTGGTGGTATTGAAGCAATTGTTCAAATCCTTAATGGCGTGGATCGAGGTACAGAAAGAACAATTCTCGATTCATTAGAAATTCAGGATCCTGAGCTTGCCGAGGAAATCAAAAAGCGTATGTTCGTATTCGAGGATATTGTCAACCTGGATAACCGTTCTATTCAACGGATTATACGCGATATTGAGAATGCCGATCTCCAGCTAGCCCTTAAGGTGGCTAGTGAAGAGGTGCGTGATTCCATATTCCGTAATATGTCTAAACGTATGGCGGATACCTTCAAAGAAGAAATGGAGTATATGGGTCCTGTTCGTCTTCGGGATGTAGAGGAAGCCCAAACTCGAATTGTAGCAACCATTCGTAGATTAGAGGAATCTGGAGAAATTATCATCGCCCGTGGTGGAGGAGATGATATTATTGTCTAATCTCATCAAATCAAACTTTTATTTGTCACAGGAGGATATTAAAACCTTAGAAGCGAACAAGCTTAAGCAGAGCTTGTTTAAGTCTGTATCTGAATCCGATGAAGAGGAACAAACAGCCCCACAGCATACTAGCATTGACGCTGAAGAAACCGAGAGGTTAAGAGAGCAAATTGTTCAGGCCGCTGAATTGGCAGCGGAACAGGTTATCCTTCAGGCCAAACAAGAAGCGGAGAAGTTAAAGAAGCAATCATTAAGTGAAATAGAGACTTGGTGGGAAGAACGACGTAAGCAGGATCAGGAATTGATCGAGCAATCCCGCCAAAGTGGATATCAAGTTGGATTTGATGAAAGTACGATAGCTGCTGAGCTTAAAGTGAATGAGAGTTATACAGGGCTGATGATAGAGGCTCAGAATATCTTAGAGCAGTCGTATGAGATGCAGCGTAAGACGATATTGGATTCCGAAATTTTCTTACTGGAGATGAGCTGTGGAATTGCGGAGAAAATAATAGCTAAGAAGCTAGAGCAGTCAACGGACTGGATTGTTGATATGGTTAAGCACGCTCTAAAACGAAGCAGTGAAAAGGGAACTATTGCGATCTGTGTTGCCCCTGGTCAATTTGCATATATTCAAAGCGTTCGCGAGGAATTATCACATACGATTGATCCTCAAGCTGAATTGCATGTATATCCGGATGCTTCTGTCAAAGACTTTGGTTGTGTGATCAAAACAACATTTGGAACCATAGATGCAAGAGTGGAAACTCAATTAACAGAAATCAAACAGGCTTTATTGGATATTGCTAGACGGGGAGGTGAATCTCTTGAGCAATAAACCTGCACTGCATTCATCCAAGTATTTAGATCAGATCACCCATATCGATCCAATCCGAATAAACGGAAAGGTTACCCAGGTTATCGGATTGACAATTGAGTCTGAAGGACCTGAAGCTGGTGTAGGTGATGTGTGTCATATTTTCACCTCTAAAAGCTCAAAACCGATTCTTGCAGAGGTTGTAGGATTTCGTGATAACAGAGTTATTCTTATGCCATTAGGTGAATTACATTCAATAAGTCCAGGTTGTGAGGTTGTCGCTACAGGTCGACCGCTTACCGTCAAGGTTGGTTTTGAATTATTGGGTAAGGTGTTGAATGGGCTAGGTGAACCTTTAGACGAAAGCTTACTCCCATCGAAGATGACGGAATATTCTACTCACAATGCTCCGAGCAATCCTCTTCGTAGACCAAGAGTATTAGAACCAATTAGCATAGGCGTACGTTGCATTGATGGTCTTCTAACGATTGGGAAGGGGCAGCGTGTTGGTATTTTTGCTGGATCAGGAGTAGGAAAGAGCACATTGCTTGGGATGGTAGCTCGCAACACTTCAGCTGATGTGAATGTGATCGCTCTTATTGGAGAGCGTGGTAGAGAGGTATTAGATTTTATTGAGCGTGACCTTGGTCCTGAGGGGTTAGCACGCTCAGTAGTCATCGTAGCAACCTCTGATCAACCCGCACTGATCCGTATTAAGGGGGCACTCATTGCAACGGCTATAGCTGAATTTTTTCGTGATAAGGGTCTTAATGTGATGATGATGATGGATTCCGTTACTCGTTATGCGATGGCAATGAGAGAGGTTGGACTAGCCATTGGGGAGCCTCCTGCCACTCGTGGATACACACCTTCTGTATTTGCTAATCTACCCAAGCTCCTTGAAAGAGCGGGTACTGCAGCAAAAGGCTCTATTACAGCCTTCTACACGGTCCTAGTCGATGGTGATGATATGAATGAACCAATCGCTGATGCAGTACGCGGAATACTTGATGGCCATATTGTGTTAGATCGGAGCCTGGCGAACAAGGGACATTATCCTGCGATTGATGTGCTGGCAAGTATAAGTCGTGTTATGAAGGAGATTGTCTCAGAGGAGCAAGAGGCGGCCGCAGAGCAGCTGAAACGGATGCTCACGATTTACCGAGAATCAGAAGATCTAATTAATATTGGAGCTTATCAGCTCGGCTCGAATCCAGCGATTGATGAATCCATTTCCTACATTCAAACGATATGGAATTATACGAAGCAGAGAACAACGGAAAAGGTCGGACTTGCTGAAGCACAAACCAAGTTAATCGAGATATTCTCATAATGCTTTTACATGCTAGAAAATGAAAGTGTTTTCTTACTCATTTTTAAGGAGCTGATGCGAGTTGAAGTTTCGGTTTCCACTACAGAAAATTGTTGATTTGAAAGGTAATGAGAAAACACAAGCTGAGTGGCTACTCTCTCAAGCATTATCTACCTTAAGAGAAGAAGAAAAATTCCTTCAGGTATTGAATGAAGAGATCGTAAAGCAGCAGGAGCAGCTAGGTCGTAGCTCGGAATCCCCGATACCCATCATTGATATTCAATTTATTCAAGTCTATATTACACATTTGGAGAGACAGATTGAGCGTAAGCAAATTGATGTTCAAGAAGCACGTACAAACGTTGAAGGCAAACAATCCCTTCTGATGGATCGATCTATCGATGAGAAGGTTTGGATGAAAGCAAGGGAGAAGGCTATGAATATATATACGGCAACCTCGTTAAAGAAGGAGCAGCTGGATATGGATGAGATGGCTTCTAATAAACATTTGAGCAAATAAATGAATACCAAATAAATCTTTACAATGAAAATAGAGAGGGGGAATGGAAGTGGACAATGATTTGGAGAAATCATCATATGGTAAATTAGAGCGATTTATTTATATTATTTTACTTCCTATTTTGTTCGCTACTATTCTAATTGGTGTTCTATTTACACTATTCGACTATGATGTGAAAAATGTTGTATACAGTATTGGACGTAAGATTCCGATAATAAATAATATAGTGCCTGAAGAGCAAATTACCGATCCGGATTCAGGTAATCCAGCTAATGAATCCATTCAATTGGATCAGCAAGTCAAGGATTTGGCAGCTTCTGCTTCGGAAAAGGATAGCACAATTGTGAAATTAGAAGGCGAAGTGAAGAGTAGAGATGAACAAATCACACAACTAGAAGAAAGCGTAGAGAAATTTATTCTAGAACAGGAATCCGTAGTTGCAAATAGTGAAGAATACCGGAAGCAATTGAAGAGCTTAGCTGCGATGTATGCGGGTATGTCACCTAGTAAATCTGCACCTATTCTCGAAAATCTAACTATGCCAGAACTTGTATTAGTATTATATGAGATGAGCTCCGACGACCAAGGTCGTGTTCTAGCGAAGATGAATCCCAAGACAGCTGCTGATGCGTCCATCCAACTGAAGGATGTGAATGAGTTAACACGTTTGGACTGGGAAGAGCAAGCTGAAATTGCTAGGAATGAACGTACAGCCAAAGAAGATCCTGAGGCAACGACGAAGCTCACCAATGAAGAGCTTGCACAAACCTTCTCTGCAATGACCGTAGATCGTGCTGCTGAGATCTTGCAGCAATTGAATAAAACAAACAGTACTAAGGTGGTATCTTTGCTCAACGCAATGGATAATGCATCAAGATCGAATATTCTTGCTGCAATTGCTGAGCTATCTACAGGGGATGCAGCGACTCTAGCGAGTAAGCTAGGTAAATAATGCCATACATAGTTACATGGAGAGGAGGTGGAAAAAATGGATATGCCAAATGTACAAGTGCAAGCACCTTCTTCTAAAGCAACAACATCTACATCAAACCAAGCAGCTGTCACTACTATAAGCTCCACAAGCACTGAAGCAAGCGCAGGCACATTCGTAGAAGCGCTAGTCAAGGTGATAGAGGGTCAAGCTACTGTCGAGCAAGCTGATGTATCAACAGATGCTGCAGCGGCGATAATTGCAGGTATTCTACCTTCAACTATTGTTGATCTGATGACTAACCAGTCTACAGATGAAGAGATTAAGTCTGCCATACAGCAATTAATCAATGCATTACAATCAATGGACTCTGACAAGCTTCAAAGCCTCATGGAGCAACCTGAGCTACAGCTTTGGATGAGTAAAGCTGAACAGCTACTAAATCAGGATCAGAGTAGTACTCTGAAGACAATTAACCTTCAAGATGTAATGGCATTGGTCACGCAACCATCACAATCGAAGTCTAATCCTGTTGATGAGCTCGTAGTTTCATTAAATCGTTATCTAGAAATTCTTGAGAGTAATCCTTCTAGTCCAATCCTTCGACAGCTAGGCTCAGAATTGCAGCAACTAACGTTGAAACTATCTGAATCGTTTCCCGCTCTTACAGCAGTTCCTAGCAATCTTGTTGAAGTGAATAAAGGGGAAAGTGCTAAGAACGACAAACCAACAAACGTAAGCACTACCAACATTCAACAAGCACAGAGCACATCATCTAGTCATAATTCTGGAGATATGCTCAACCAACATGATTCGAAGAACTCTAAATCACAGCTATTACAGCGTCTGTCTTACACTAGTCAGAATGTGAATACCGTAGTTATGCAAGCAAATGTTAGTAATGTGGCCGAAACACCAATCGTTAGTGAAGCATCCTCCTTGATGGTGGACGCTAGTGCTTCTCAGCAAGAGGATGTTACGTTGACCCTTACACAGCTTTCCGATTCACAGAAGCTAGCAGCTACAGCTACTGAAGCTAAAGCCCCTATGCAATCCGTATCCGCACAAGAATTTGCTGAAGAGATGACTCGTTTTGTCATCAAGAACATGAGTATAACTCAATTGAATGGCATCTCTGAAGCCAAGATATCACTAGTTCCTGAGCATCTTGGACAAGTTGATGTGAGGATTTCTGTATTAAATGGTCAAATCACTGCACACTTTATTGCTGAATCAGCTCAAGCAAGAGACTTATTAGAATTACAGCTTCCACAGCTAAGAGCTTCTTTACAGCAGCAAGGCTTACAAGTGGATAAGCTAAATGTTGAACACCAGAGTGAATTAGGAAATAGCTTATTCCAGGAACAGAGACAGCAACAGGCATCCCAGCAATTCACACAGAATGGGAAGAAAAACTCCAGAGACTATGATCAATTCGGAGCTGATTTTTCATCAGAGATGGACCAAGCTGTCCGAATAAATCGTTTAGCCTATGGGAACACATTCAACGCCACTGCTTAGAAAGGAGATAAGAAGAATGGCGGAATATGTAAAAGGAACAACGAATATATGGCCTTATTACTCAGCGGATAACAAAAGCACTGCTAAATCCGGTCAAGAGGGTACATTAGGTAAAGACGAATTTCTAAAAATTCTAGTCGCCCAAATTAAACATCAAGATCCGATGAAGCCTTTAGAAGACAAAGAGTTCATTGCCCAAATGGCACAGTTCACATCCGTTGAGCAGCTCTTGAATATGTCCAATGAATTAAAGGCTCTTAAAAATTCTCTTGGTTTTACTTCATCATTAATAGGCAAATCAATTGAATGGGAAACAGCGTCCTCTGATAGCTCGGTTGGTTTAATCAAGAATGGTGTTGTAGATTCTATATCGATGAAGAGCGGTGAATCATTTGCTGTTGTCGATGGTGAAGAAATTTTAATTGGTAGAATCATAACTGTGAAGAATGACATTCCTGCTGATAGTAATGAAGTCATCGTAAATGATGATGAGAATGGAGACCCTGTGCAATGACAACCCCCATAAGAGCTGGACAGCTATTTCCCCATATTGTTCCACCGGGGCAATTAGGCCGTAATGCTACACCGGCATCTCAAGTGCAGCAAACAACTGGGCAGAAATCGTTCCAGAACATTCTCGACGGGACGATGGTCAAATTTAGTAATCATGCCGAGGTTCGTTTGCAGCAACGAGGTATTAACTTTGGATTAGAGCAGCTGAATAAACTTGGATCTGCCATAGATAAGGCAGCCGCTAAGGGCTCTAAGGAATCACTTATCCTCATTCAAGATGTTGCTCTTATTGTGAATATCAAGAATCGAACTGTGGTTACTGCCATGGATGGTAAACAAATGAAAGACAATGTATTCACGCAAATTGATAGTGCAGTAATTATCTCTTAAGAAGCGTGAATGAAAGGCTGGCCCATATATGGAAGCCTCAAGCTGTGGACCGACAGAAGCAGCGAAGTTTTATCGACAACTAGCGTTATCATCAAAAACTTAGAATATGCTTACGAAGTAGTTTTATCGACAACTAGCGTTATCATCAAAAACTTTTAGGAGGAACACAACATGTTAAGATCATTATATTCAGGTATATCCGGTATGAGAGGATTTCAAATTAAATTAGATGTTATTGGTAACAATATCGCTAATGTAAATACGATCGGATTTAAAGCTGGACGAGTTATGTTTAAGGATATTCTAAGTCAGACGATGTCAGGTGTTACTGCACCTGTAGACGGTCGAGGAGGCGCAAATGCGAAGCAAGTAGGCTTAGGTGTATCTATCAGCGCTATCGATACTATCCACACTCCAGGTAGTGCGATGACTACGAATGTACCTACTGATTTACGTATTAATGGTGATGGCTTCTTCGCTGTTAAGGCATCCGCTGATCAAGAAGTAGCCTTCTTAACGAGATCAGGAAATTTCATGCTTGATGCTAGTCGCCAGCTCGTTAATGGTGATGGAATGTTAGTCATTAGCTCAGATGGAGAACCCATTACTTTGGATGAAGAGGTGAAGGCTTTCTCCATATCACAGAGTGGTGAGATTATTGCTGTTAATGCTGATGGAACATCGGAATCCTCAGGGGTATTCGTAGGTGTTGTCAAGATTACTAACCCTGCTGGTTTAGAAAAGCTTGGTGGTAATATGTATCAGGTTACACCGAATGCAATGCCTGATGGTGAGTTTGAGCTTGGATTAGCCGATGATTTAGAAACAGGTACAGGTTCTATTGTCGCCGGACAATTAGAGATGTCGAATGTGGATTTAACTGTCGAATTCACAGAAATGATTGTTGCACAAAGAGGATTTCAAGCAAACTCTAGAATTATTACAACATCTGATGAGATTCTACAGGAAGTTGTAAATCTGAAACGTTAATTTTCATTAATTAACTTGTACTAGATTTGTCATCTAGCGATGCTTATCGGCATCTCTAGATGATCATAAGGATTGAGAGTGGAGTTGAAGCTTATGATTCGAGTCACAAGACTTAATGGCTCTAGCATTCTTGTGAATGCCATTCTGATCGAGACGATAGAAGAAACACCAGACACAATCATCACACTTACAACAGGTAAAAAATTTATGGTTCTCGAAAAGGCTCAAGATGTGGTAATCTTAGTGAAAACATATATGAGTGCTATAGGATCTATTCGCTTATCAATTAAGACTTATAGTCAGGAAGAACCGGAGGAATGACTGGTGTTCAAGAAAATGCTGCCATGGGTCATCATGATATTCGTCGTAATTACTCTCATCGTATTTGCTGCATTCTTATTATGGAATTACCTATTTAAAGACTCCAATGAAGATCCGAGTAATGAAGCTCGGAATAGCGTTGAACAGGTTGAAGGCGTTAAGATGACTGCTCAAGAAACGAAAGAGCTTTCTGTCGATATGAATGATATATTGACGAATCTGACTTCAGGAGAATTCATTAAAATCAGTTTTACTTTTGAGCTTAGTAATGAGAGTGCTAAGGAAGAATTTGTATTATTAGACTTTAAGATTAAAGCTATTATTACACAAACACTATCAGATCTGACTGTTGAACAAGCACAAGGGAGTGCAGGGCTTGATTTTATAAGCTCAACACTAATGAATAAGATTAATCAAGTGCTGGAAAAGGGCAAAGTCAGACAAGTTAATATTACGAATAAAGTACTTTCATAATTTCATCAGGTACAAGTAAAAGGGGTGACCCCATTGGTAGATGTTCTATCTCAGAATGAGATCGACGCCCTCTTAGCAGCGCTTTCCTCCGGTGAAATGGATGCGGAAGAGCTTAAGAAAGAGGAAAGCACTAGAAAGGTGCGTTCCTATGACTTCAAGAGAGCAGTTCGTTTCTCTAAAGACCATATAAGAAGCTTAACTCGTGTACATGAGAATTTCGCGCGATATTTAACAACCTATTTTTCAGCACAATTACGCACGTTCGTACAAATCAGTGTTGTGAGTGTTGACCAGCTCCCTTATGATGAGTTCATACGCTCTGTTCCGAAGATGACGATTCTGAATGTATTCGAAGCTGAGCCTCTCGAAGGTCGAATGGTACTGGAGGTACATCCTAATGTAGCTTATGCCATGCTGGATAGACTGCTCGGTGGAGTAGGGACATCTCCTCCTAAAATTAATAATTTAACAGAAATCGAAACGGTTGTGATGGAAAGGATTTTCAGTCGAACCTTTGAAAGCTTCCAAGAAGCCTGGAAATCAGTTATCGACATTACTCCACAATTAGTTACATTTGAAACTAACCCACAATTTTTACAACTTGTGTCACCGAATGAAACGATTGCATTAATATCAATGAGTACTAAGATCGGTGAGACAACTGGGATGATCAACTTATGCATTCCTCACGTTGTACTTGAGCCCATCATGCCAAGGTTATCCGTACATCATTGGTTCGTTTCACAGAAGAAGAATCGTGCGCCTGAAGAGATAGAGATGCTGCAGATTCGTGTGAATAAAGCAACTCTACCGATTGTTGCTGAGTTAGGTAACTCTAGTATCTCAGTTCAAGAATTATTGAATTTGTCGATTGGCGATGTAATTACACTGAATAAAGCTACAACAGATGGCCTACAGATCAAGATAGGTGACAAACTAAAATATATTGGAAATCCAGGTGCAATCAAGGGTAGATTAGCTATTCAAATTTCGGAAATCGTTACTGAAGGAGTTGAAGAAAATGAGCGGGAATAAAGATTATTTATCTCAGGAGGAAATTGATGCGTTATTACGTCAAACATCAGAGGATGATAGTTATAGCACAGGCTTTGAACCTGACATAAATGAATATCTAACTCCTTTGGAGCAAGATGCATTGGGTGAGATAGGTAATATTACTTTTGGAAGTGCGGCTACAGCTTTATCTACTCTCTTAGTTCAGAAAGTAGATATAACAACTCCTAAAGTTTCAATTATTTCACGTGATGCTCTAGAGACCGAATTTCCTCGACCACATGTAGCCATAAGCGTTAATTACGTTGATGGTTTTCAAGGGTTAAATTTACTCGTCATTAGGACAACAGATGCTCAGATCATTGCTGATTTAATGCTAGGTGGAGATGGCAGGAATCCGGAAGGGGAGATGAATGAAATTCATCTGAGTGCGGTTCAAGAGGCTATGAATCAGATGATGGGATCTTCAGCGACTTCCATGTCGACAATTTTCAACAGATTTGTTAATATCTCTCCGCCAGGAATTGATGTTTTTGATATGTCATCAGGAGAAGGTGCGAGTAGCATTCCGAATGAAGATGTTTTTATCAAAATATCCTTCAGTTTATTAGTCGGCGATTTAATAGACTCTTCTATTATGCAGTTATTGCCTGTTCAGTTCGCTAGAGAAATGGTATCTTCTTTAATGGGGGAAAGTGGCATGTCAGAGCAACCAACTGATGTAGCCGCGCCTGTGAGCTCACCCCAGCAGCAAGCAGCACCAATGGCGCCTGAGGCACCTGCAGCGGCAGCACACATGCAACAGCCGTCGCCTATGGAATATCAGCAGCAACCTTACATGCAACAGCCGGCAGCCTATCAGCAACCGCAGAATCCGTATCCACAGCAGCCTAATCCTTATCAACAGCCGGCAGCTTTTCAGCAACAACCCAATTCTTACCAGCAACCAATGATGCCACCCATGCAGGATTTTGGTCACTCGATGCCGAATCGAAATATAAACGTGCAGAATGTTCAATTCAGTGGTTTTCCAGCACAACCAAATATGAATGTGGACCAGACCAATCTCAATCTTCTCTTAGACATACCTCTAAGGGTGACCGTCGAATTGGGTCGAACGCAAAAAGTGATTAAGGATATTCTTGAACTCTCGCAGGGGTCCATTGTGGAGCTGGACAAGCTAGCGGGAGAGCCTGTTGATATTCTTGTGAATAACAAGCTAATCGCCAAGGGTGAGGTTGTTGTTATCGATGAGAACTTTGGTGTTCGTGTCACCGACATTGTCAGTCAATGGGATCGCATTCAAAAAATTCAATAATTACAAAACCTAGCATATGCTCTCGAAGTAGTTTTGTACGTCTGATCTTACTTCGTAAGTACATATACTTAACAAAACTTAGCATATGCTCTCGAAGTAGTTTTGTACGTCTGATCTTACTTCGTAAGTACATATACTTAACAAAACTTTTAGGGGGATTTTAATTCATGGGCAACAGGATTTTAGTCGTAGACGATGCAGCATTTATGAGAATGATGATCAAAGATATTCTTTCCAAGAATGGATATGACGTTGTTGGTGAAGCTAACGATGGATCTCAAGCCATAGAAAAATATAAGGATCTGAAGCCGGATCTAGTAACTATGGATATTACTATGCCTGAGATGGATGGTATAACAGCATTGAAGGAAATTAAAAAGTTTGATGGCAATTCGAAAGTTATCATGTGTTCTGCGATGGGACAACAAGCAATGGTTATTGATGCTATTCAAGCAGGTGCTAAGGACTTTATCGTTAAACCTTTCCAAGCAGATCGTGTTATAGAAGCAATTAAGAAAACGCTCGGCCAGTAAGGAATTATGAGTGAAAGGAATGGCGCAGATGTATACCAAGCCAAGGCTGACGAAGATTATGTTCCTCATCATGCTGCTCTGGCTATCAGCATCCGGTGTTGTTCATGCAGGACCTACGAATGATCTTGGTTTAGTTGATCCCCCGAATATAGGTAATATCATAACAGTCATAGTAGTTCTTATTCTAGTTATCGGTTTAATTGTAATATTGATTCGTTTCTTAGCGCATAAGAATAATTCTTGGTTTTCTTCTCGCTCCATTCGACATTTAGGTGGGGTGGGATTAGGTCAGAATAAATCCGTTCAAATGATTAAAATCGGAAACTCCCTTTATGTAGTTGGTGTAGGTGAGGATGTACGTCTCTTGGAGAAAATTGACGATCAGAGTGAGATTGATGCCATCTTCCAATCCCTGAATTCAACGCCAACTATGTCGGGGAAGGGTATACTCTCTTATTTAAGTAAAGCTCTGAATTTTAGAAAAGAGAAATCATTGCCTCTAGATGATCATAATCCTTCGGCAGCATCTAGCTTTCAGGAAATTTTTCATAAGAAGATGCAACAGGTATCTAATAGACGACAACAATTAAAGAATGTATTGGAAGAGAACGATGATGCTGACGGTAATAAATCATGAACAAACTCAGAATTACGATAATGTTCTTGTTGATTGTTGCTGCAGCTTCTTTATTCAGTGGTCAAGCCTTTGCCGATACATTAGAGCTTCCAGGAATCCCTACATCAGATGAACCCGGTGATGTAGGTAGTACGATATCGATATTAGTATTACTTACCCTGTTAAGCTTAGCGCCTTCCATTGTCATACTTATGACGTCCTTTACAAGAATTATTATCGTTCTAGGTTTTGTCAGGACGGCCTTAGCCACTCAACAAATGCCACCTAACCAAGTATTAATAGGTCTTGCATTGTTTATGACTTTATTCATCATGGCACCTACAATAACCGAAATTAATGAGACAGCTTTACAGCCATACTTGGCAGGGGAAATTGAGCAGCAGGTAGCTATTGATCTTTCCGTATTGCCTATGAAGAAATTTATGGCCAAGCATACAAGAGAGAAAGATCTATTATTGTTCTTAAATTATTCTAAGGCGGAGAGACCTTCAGGTTACGCCGATATACCCTTAACCACACTAGTACCAGCTTATGCAATCAGTGAGCTAAAGACGGCATTTCAAATGGGATTTATGATATTCATCCCATTTCTAGTCATTGATATGGTTGTATCGAGTGTGCTAATGGCTATGGGAATGATGATGCTACCGCCAGTTATGATTTCACTCCCTTTCAAGATATTATTGTTCATTCTAGTGGATGGCTGGTATCTTGTAGTCAAGTCATTATTGCTCAGCTATGGCACTTGAAGCCGGGAGGTTTAATGATTGAGCGCTGAATTCGTAATACAACTAGCAGGTCAAGCTGTATATCTTGTATTGAAGGCAAGTGCACCTATGCTTCTTGCAGGATTAGTCATTGGTTTATTGGTGAGTGTATTCCAAGCAACAACACAAATTCAAGAGCAGACCTTAGCCTTCGTACCGAAGATAATTGGTGTACTTGTTGCCATGCTCCTATTTGGACCATGGATTCTTACTTCATTAGTTGATTTCACCTTTAATATTCTGAATAATCTTCACAAATACATCGGATAGGGCTGTGAATTGATGCAACTCATCACTCAGTTTCTTCCCTCTTTTTTGCTTATTTTTTGTCGAATAACAGCGTTTTTTGTAGTATCGCCGATTTTTTCATTCAGAAGCATGCCCAATACATTCAAGGTAGGCTTAGCTGTATTTATTAGTCTCTTAATAACCTCGGCTATGGGTGCACAGGATACAGTCATTATGAATGGCGAGTTCATTCTCTTGATGATGAGGGAAATCCTGATTGGCTTATTGCTTGGTTTTACTGCTTACTTGTTATTCACTGTTGTCCAGGTAGCTGGGTCCTTCATTGATATTCAGATGGGCTTCGGTATTGTTAATGTAATTGACCCAATGACCGGGGCTCAAAGTCCAATCATGGGTAACTTTAAATTTTTTATTGCGATATTATTATTTCTAGCAGTTAATGGTCATCATTATCTTCTATTATCAATTATGAAGAGCTATGATTGGGTTCCTATGGATAACCGGATATTTACGAAGATAGCCGATGGAACGATCTCATCCTTCTTGATTGATACTTTTGTCCAGATGTTCTATCTTGCATTCCAGATGGCTGCTCCTATGGTAGCAACGCTGTTTCTTGTGGATGTTGCATTAGGAGTTCTAGCAAGAACTGTACCACAATTTAATGTATTCGTTGTTGGTCTACCCATTAAGATTGCTGTAGGCTTCATTCTTCTTGTACTGATTGTGCCCAGTCTACTATATTTGTTCACAGATTTATTTATAACAATGCTAGATGCGATTCAACGATTATTGAATGCGATTGCCGCTGATTGAGTAGGAGGGAATGCAGTTGACCGTTCTAAAATTAAGAGTGAATCTTCAATTATTCGCTCAGGAGAAGACGGAGCCTGCTACACCCAAGAAAAAAGCAGACGAAAGAAAGAAAGGTCAGGTCGCCAAAAGCCAAGAATTACCTGGCTCTTTTATTCTATTCTTTTCTTTTTTGTTTCTATTCATGTTTGGTAGTTATTTTAAGGACCGAATGTACCGTCTTTTCACAGTATCTTTAAATGAATATATGTTCTGGGAAGTATCGGTAGATAATGTAATCATTATATTCGGGAATTTAATAATGAATGGCTTTCTCCTTCTTCTACCTATTCTACTAGGTACGGTGATCATCGCAATTCTCGGAAATTATTTGCAAATAGGCTTTCTCCTGACAGGCGATCCGCTGAAGATGAAACTAAGCAAGCTTAATCCGATTGCTGGAGCTAAGCGGATTTTTTCAATGCACTCCGTAATTGAATTTTTAAAGTCACTATTGAAATTTGGTATTGTCGCTTCTGTGTGTTATACGACAATTGTGGCTGAGAAGGAATCTTTCTTAGCGTTGGCCAAACTGCCTTTAGAGAGTATATTTAGTTTTACTGCAAAAATCACACTAATTCTCGGACTTAAAATTGGTGGCATTCTTGTAGTTCTGGCGTTGTTTGACTTTATGTATCAAAAATATGAATACGAAAAAAAACTGAAGATGTCTAAACAGGACATCAAGGATGAGTATAAAAAGTCTGAAGGGGATCCGCTAATTAAAGGGAAAATTCGTGAGAAACAACGAAGGATGGCCATGCAACGTATGATGCAGGATGTCCCTAAAGCAGATGTAATCATTACGAATCCTACGCACTATGCCGTTGCATTACGTTATGATGCCAAGGAGATGGATTCGCCAATCGTTATTGCAAAGGGACAGGATTATATTGCACTAAAGATTAGGGAAATAGCCAAATCAAATAACATTACTCTGATGGAGAATAAACCATTAGCAAGAGCATTGTATGATCAGGTTGAGATTGGTGAGACGGTTCCGAGTGATTTGTTCCAAGCGGTAGCTGAAGTGTTAGCTTATGTGTATCGACTTAAACAAAAAGCATAAATAAGAGCGACGTTATCAATATTGTAGTTAGCACCATCATTTCAGGATAGGGAGGCATCAAGATGAAAATCAAGGATCTCGTCGTACTTCTTGGCATAATCGGGATCGTCTTGATGATGATTGTTCCTGTCAACATTCATGTGCTTGATTTTCTGCTTATGATTAACATTGCGATGGCACTGATCATTATTCTAGTCGCAATGAATACACAAGACGCACTTGAATTTTCAATCTTCCCTTCTTTATTGCTAATTACAACATTATTCCGTCTAGCTTTGAATGTCTCTACTACGAGAAATATTCTAGCTAATGCTGAGGCCGGAGCGGTCGTTGAAACATTCGGGAATTTTGTCGCCGGCGGTCAAATTGCTGTCGGCTTTGTTGTGTTCCTGATTCTCGTAATTGTTCAATTTATTGTCATCACAAAAGGCTCGGAGCGCGTAGCCGAGGTAGCGGCACGATTCACCTTAGATGCTATGCCTGGTAAACAGATGAGTATTGATGCTGATTTAAATGCTGGAATGATCAATGATCAACAGGCAAGAGATCGCCGGATTAAGATTGGACGAGAGGCAGATTTCTATGGCTCCATGGATGGAGCTACAAAGTTTGTAAAAGGTGATGCGATAGCGGGAATCATTATTCTATTAATTAATTTATTAGGTGGATTAATTATTGGTGTAACCATCCATGGCATGGCTTTCGGTGAAGCGATGGAAACCTATTCAATCCTAACAATCGGAGATGGCTTGGTCAGTCAAATTCCTGCACTCTTAATTTCAACTGCAACTGGCTTAATAGTAACACGAGCTGCATCTGAAGGAAATCTCGCATCAGATCTCACATCACAGCTATTCTCCTACCCTAAGCTATTATATATAGTCGCAGGTACAATCTTCTTGCTCGCAGTAGCAACGCCAATTCCTAACTTTACGAGTTTTCTCCTTGCTGGTCTGATTGCTTTTGCTGCGTATAAGATGCAACTAACAGTTAATCGCAAGATTGTTCAAGATGAGCAGCTAGAAGAGGAATCACAGATTGAGGAGGTCAGGAGTCCTGAGAGTGTGATTAGTCTCCTTAATGTTGATCCGATTGAATTTGAATTCGGATATGGTTTAATTCCTCTTGCAGATGCTGGTCAGGGTGGAGATTTACTCGATCGTATCATTATGATTCGTAGACAGTGTGCTTTAGAAATGGGAATAGTTGTACCCGTAATAAGAATACGCGACAATATTCAACTAAAACCGAACGAATACGTCATAAAAATTAAAGGAAATTTGATTGCTCGTGGTGAATTATTACTTAATCATTATCTAGCAATGAGTCCAGGTATTGATGACGATTCAATAGTAGGTATAGAAACGCTTGAACCTGCATTCCAATTACCTGCTTTGTGGATCGATGAGCAGACGAAGGAAAGAGCGGAATTATCGGGTTACACGGTGGTTGATCCTCCTTCGGTTGTAGCAACTCATCTAACAGAGGTTATTAAGAAGCACGCACATGAGTTGCTAGGAAGACAAGAAACGAAGACGTTAGTTGATAATGTAAAAGATAGTTACCCTGCACTTGTAGATGATCTAATTCCAAATCAATTGTCTCTAGGAGATCTACAGAAAGTATTATGTAAGCTCTTGAAAGAAAAGATATCTATTCGAGATCTGATTACCATCTTTGAAACCTTAGCAGATTATGCTTCATACACCAAGGACCCAGACGTGCTTACTGAATATGTTCGTCAAGCACTTTCTCGACAAATTACCCAACAGTATGTTTCGAGTGGACAATCCTTAAGAGTAGTAACAGTTGGACCAAATCTGGAGAAGAAAATAGCAGAATCTGTGCAACAAACGGATCAAGGCTCGTACTTGGCAATGGACCCTATTGCAACTCAGAACATCTATCACAAGCTGACAGAGCAACTGAACAAATTGATACAATCTGGTCAGCAGCCAATTATTCTAGCTTCACCTACCATTCGCATGTATTTGCGACAGCTACTTGATCGTTCAATGCAAGATATTCCTGTATTATCTTATAATGAATTGGAACCAAATGTCGAAATCCATAGTGTTGGAGTGGTGAATATATGAGAGTCAAACGATATGTAGTAGATTCCATGCCTGACGCTTTACAAAGAATTCGGGTTGAATTGGGCAAGGATGCAGTCATCCTCAATACAAAGGAAATAAAAAGCGGTGGATTTCTGGGTATGTTCAGTAAGAAAAGGATCGAGGTCATCGCAGCTACTGATAATACTTTGAGTACGCCAAAGCCACATATACCCCCAAATCAGGTGCCTGTGCAGGCCTATGAAGCAATTACACCAGTATCAACTACAAGAGCTGCGTATACGGAAGCGCAGAGTGCCATTAAAGTCAATGTAACTGAGCAACCGATATTTACAGAGCAACGGGCTGAAATCAAACCTGAAGAAGAGCAACCTACTAAAAGCAAGTCCTCAAGAACGAAGGAAAACGATGATATTCTTATAGATGAGGTTAGACAAGTTAAAGAATTATTCCTTCAGTTCTCTAATAAGGATAATATTATGAGATCACCGGAGCCCTTTCACCTCATCCAACGTCGTTTACTTGAGCAAGAAATCGAACCGGGCATTGTAGATGCACTTATAACTAAAGCACTTGCTGAGCATAATTCACCTGGGTATCCATGGACAGAGGAAGCCGCTGCCAAGGCAATTCGAAGAGGACTGCTTGACATCTTACATAGTAATCAACAAAAAGCTTTGTCAAAGGAAATTCAAATTGCCCACTTTGTTGGTCCTACAGGGGTAGGCAAAACAACTACAATCGCTAAATTAGCCGCGGAGCAAGTGTTAAAGTACAATCGCAAGGTTGGTTTCATTACTTCCGATACTTATCGAATAGCGGCAATTGAGCAGCTCAAGACATACGCGACTATCCTTAATATTCCGCTAGAGGTAGTATTCTCTCCACAGGAGCTTGTGAAAACCTTTAAACATTTTGCTGACAGGGATGTTATCTTTATGGATACAGCAGGTCGGAATTTCAGGAATGAAATGTATGTTTCGGAGCTAAATGCGTTATTGAAGGAAAATGGCAATAGTGAAACTTACTTAGTTCTAAGTCTTACATCTAAGTATCGAGATATGAAGGCTATTACAGAGAATTTCTCGAAATTTAAAATGGATAAGATTCTGTACACAAAGCTGGATGAAACAGATTCTTATGGCTCAATTGTGAATATCGCCCACGACTTTTCTCTAAGTTGCTCCTATGTGACCAACGGACAGAATGTGCCAGACGATATTAATGAAATTAATGAAAATCATATTGTCGACCTCATCATGGGGGGAATCGGTCATGAGTGATCAAGCGCAAGGATTAAGGAATATGCTAACCGATCGACAGGAAGTGACTGATCAGGCGAATACCGAGAAGGAAATTCATGAGAAAGAAAACACTGGTCGAACTACTAGAATTGTCACAGTAACAAGTGGGAAGGGTGGAGTAGGAAAGTCCAATTTCACTCTAAATTTTGCATTAGCACTGCAATCCCATGGTTATAAGGTATTGATCTTTGATGCTGATATCGGACTTGCAAATATTGATGTTCTAATGGGGATAACCCCTAAGTATAATTTGTTTCATCTTGTAAAGAGGCAGAAAACCATTTGGGAAATCATATATAAGGGGTATAATGAAGTTCAGTTTATCTCAGGCGGCTCTGGGTTTAGTGATCTTCTAAGACTTTCAGAGGAAGATCTAGAGTACTTTACGCAACAGATTAATGAACTGAATGGATATGTTGATTACATATTATTCGACACAGGTGCAGGATTGTCAAAAGAAACGTTGAAATTTATAGTGTCAGCACATGAGACTATTGTCGTAACAACACCTGAGCCGACTGCAATTACAGATGCTTATGCAATTATTAAGATGGTTCACGGAATGAATTTTAAAGTACCCTTTAACCTGGTTGTTAATCGCGTTAGTGAGGTTAATGAGGGTAGGCGAACAGCGGAGAAAATCAGTCTGGTGGCTAAGCAATTTTTAAAACTAGAGATTCCAATGTTAGGTTATATTGATGAAGATCGATGTGTACAGAAGGCGGTTCGCAAACAAATTCCGTTCTCTGTAGCCTTTCCAAATTGTTCCGCTGCAAAATCAATATCCGATATGGCTTTAACATTTGCAAACGGAGAGAAACCGGTTGATATAGAACACTCAGGTGTGAGGGGTTTCCTAAGTAGAATGCTAAAGCTTGCTCGCTAACATTCAGCAAGTACGAACAGCTTACTGGAGGGATATGATGAGCACTTCTTACAGAGTATTGATTGTCGACGACTCGGCTTTTATGAGGAAGATTATAAGTGATTTAATTATGGAGGACCCTCAATTTGAAGTCATTGGGTCAGCCAAGAATGGCCTAGAAGCAGTGGAGATGACAAGAAACCTAAAGCCTGATGTAGTTACAATGGATGTAGCAATGCCGATTATGAATGGCTTGGAAGCCCTTCGAATTATTATGAATGAAAACCCTATACCTATAATTATGCTGAGTAGCATGACAGGCGTCGGTACTGGAGAAACAATTCAAGCATTAGAGCTTGGTGCAGTCGATTTTGTTCGCAAGCCTTCCGGTTCTATATCGCTTGATTTGCATATAGTTAAAGAACATATATTGGACAAGCTTAAAATCGCAGTTCATGCTAAGGTTCAATCCTTACGACGAGACAATGGTCGAGCTGCTACAGCTAAAGAAGTGATTGTTCCTTTAGTCCGAGCAAAGAAAGAAACTGAAACAAAATCAATTAAGTTTGAACATGTTGTAGCAATTGGAACCTCAACAGGTGGTCCAAGGGCATTACAAGCTGTATTATCCGGATTGCCTCACGATTTTGCTGCTCCTATACTCATCGTCCAGCATATGCCACCAAATTTCACCAAGTCTTTGGCTATCCGACTTGATACCTATTGCTCGTTACATGTGGTTGAAGCGGAAGATGGGATGAAAGTGAGTGCTGGAACTGTTTATATCGCTCCAGGGGGCTGGCATATGAGTATGAAACGTGTACAAACGGATCAATTCATTATTAACTTGAATAAGGAGGAGCCACGTGCAGGACATCGACCTTCAGTGGAAGTGCTTTTCGAATCACTTATCACTTTAAAGGAATATAAACGTCATATCATCATTATGACTGGTATGGGAAGTGATGGCGCTAAGTCAATGAAGAAGCTAAAGGAAAGTGGAGCGAATACAACGATTGCAGAGTCAGAGGAAACCTGCATCGTGTATGGAATGCCTAGAGCCGCTATTGAATTAGGCGGTGTAGATTACATACTTAAGCAACAAGAAATATCAAGTAAATTAATTGAGCTAGTAAGATGATTGAACTTTAAGCAGACGCTTACAAAGCAATAGTTACCGCTGGTAAGCCAACAGGAGGTGTAAAGAGATGGAAATGAATCAGTATCTTGCCATGTTTATTGAGGAATCGAAAGATCATTTGCAATCATTGAACGAGAACCTACTTAAATTGGAGAATAAATCAGACGACATTGAAGTCGTACAGGTCATTTTCCGCTCCGCTCATACCCTAAAGGGTATGTCTGCAACAATGGGTTACCAGGATATCGCTTCACTGACGCATGAAATGGAAAATGTTCTTGATTTAGTAAGAAATAATAAGTTAGCTATGAATGGTGGAATATTCGACGCTCTGTTCAAAAGCACAGATTATTTAGAAATTATGGTTCAAGACATTATTGACGGTGGTACTGGGAAGGCCGATGTATCATCTGTTGTCGTTGTTCTTCAATCTATTGTTAGTGGTGATTACAAAAAACAAGCTGGTAACGAGCGGAACAACTCTTCGATTGGTCAAGAGATGGAGCTTGATGAATTCCAATACTCCATTCTTGAGCAGTCTCTTGATACTGGATTTAGTGTATATTACATAAAGGTTTCCATTCGTGATGATTGTGTACTTAAAGCAGCTAGAGCATACATGGTTTTTGATGTGCTAGAGCGACATGGAGAGGTTGTTAAATCCTCACCATCTGTTCAGGAAATTGAACAGGAGAGGTTTGACAAGCATTTTACGGTATATTATTTGTCCAAGCAGGATGAGAAGGAAATCAATCAGCTCATTGTTAATGTATCTGAAATCGATACTGCAGAAATTGTTAGTTTGGATAAAGAGACACTTAGTCAAATTATAAAAAAGGATTATGATTCGCCTGATTTAAATCAGCCCGTAATTCTAGCTAATCAGGAAGTCGCTGCAACTACAACTCAATCACCCACAACGAAAGCTGCTCCGGCAACGATGAATCGTACGATTCGTGTCGATATTGAACGATTAGATGTGCTGATGAATTTGTTCAGTGAGCTCTTAATTGATCGTGTTCGACTGGAGGTTTTAGGTGAAGAAATTAAACGCAATGATCTATCAGAAACGATAGAACATATGTCGAGAGTAAGCTCGGATCTTCAGAACATTGTACTAAAGCTTAGGATGGTACCTGTAGAATCAGTTTTCAATCGTTTTCCTAGGATGATTCGAGATCTCGCTAAATCATTGGACAAGAAAGTAGATCTCGTACTAAGTGGCGAGGACACGGAGTTAGACCGAACGGTTATTGATGAGATTGGAGATCCTCTTGTTCATCTTCTAAGAAATTCATTAGATCATGGCATAGAATCAACTGCAGATCGAATTAAAGCAGGGAAGAATGAAACAGGTACTATAAATCTCCGAGCATTCCACAGTGGCAATCATGTGTTCATCGAGATCGAGGATGACGGCAGAGGGATTAATCGCGATAAAGTACTACAGATTGCTATAAAGAACAATATCGTTTCACCTGAGCGAGCTCAAACATTGACCGACGAGGAAATTTATCGCTTCCTATTCGCGCCAGGCTTCAGTACGGCTGATAAAATTTCTGATATCTCAGGTAGAGGTGTTGGCCTTGATGTAGTTACTACTCGGATATCTACACTAGGTGGACATGTTAATATCGAATCAAAACCTGGGTTAGGCACTAAGTTTTCAGTGCAACTTCCACTAACCTTATCCATTATTGGAGCTATGTTAATCCGTGTAAGTGAAGAAAAATATGCGATTCCGCTTTCTTCGATTGTGGAAACAGCGATTATCGAAAAAAGCCGCATTCGTAAAGTTCATGGGAAAATGATGATTGATTTCCGCAATACCGTCATTCCTGTCATAGCACTAGATGACCTGTTGAATTGTACACGGAATGAGGAAGAGGTTAAGAATGAGCATGAAATAGTCATTGTTCGTAAGGGTGATAAGCTCGCCGCATTAATTGTAGACGAATTGATTGGGCAGCAAGAAATTGTTCTTAAGACTCTAGGGAAATACCTCACGGACTTGTTTGCGATTTCTGGAGCGACCATACTTGGTGATGGACAAGTTGCTTTAATTTTAGATACAAATGCAATGATTAAGTAGTGGTTAAGGAACGATTGAGATATGGGAGGTAGTTTATATGGCTGAAGAATTGAAGGTTATCGTATTTTCACTAGCTCATGAGCAATATGGCGTAGAGGTTGATAAGGTAAAGACAATTGAAAGAATAGTTCCAATGACCCGTGTACCCAAAACACCTGACTTTGTAAAAGGTGTTATTAATTTACGAGGTGTAGTAGTACCGGTAATTGATTTGCGTGGTAGATTTAACCTGCCAGAAACCGAGCTTACCAATGACTCTCGAATTATTATTGTTGCTGTTGGAGATTTAGAGGTAGGTTTAATTGTTGACTCAGCTAGTGATGTTGTGGATGTAGATGAAGATGCCATCGTTGATCCTCCAGAAGTTGTGGGTGGGATTAAAGCGAAGTATCTTCGTGGAGTAGCTAGAATCCATACTGATCAGCTGCTTGTCATGTTAAATCTGCAAGAGGTATTAAACAAAAAGGAAATTGTACAATTAGAACTTATAGAGGAGTAGTGCCATTTGGATCCTTTGAAGCAACTTGCGGAATTTCAATTAGATGTCCTAAAAGAAGTAGGGAACATCGGTGCAGGTCATGCAGCTACAGCATTATCAAAGATGCTGAACAGACCTGTTGATATGAAAATCCCTCAAGTGAACATACTGCCATTCGAAGAAATAACCAATAGTCTAGGTGGTTCAGAGGAGGTAGTTATTGCTATCTTCTTACGTGTTGTTGGTGAAGCACCTGGCAACATGTTCTTCATATTATCGCAAGAATCTGCTAAGAAGCTGTTAGCGAATATGGCCGGAATCGTCATAGAACAAGACGGTTTATATTCCGAAATGGAAATATCCGCGCTTCAAGAAATAGGAAACATACTTGTTGGTTCCTATTTATCCTCATTAGCAGACTTTACTCAGTTAGCTATGTCGCCAACAGTTCCATCTTTAGCCATAGATATGGCAGGGGCAATTCTTAGCTATGGATTGATTCAATTTGGTGAGATGGGCGATCACGCCTTACTAATCGACACCAAATTTCTGGAGGGGGACCATGAGGTTGAGGGCCACTTTTTCTTCATTCCTGATCCAGAGTCTTTCGAGAAAATATTTCGTTCATTAGGAGTGCCATTTGAATGATTGTTGATCATATTACAAAAGTTGGAATGGCTGATCTCAAGGTGGTCCTTGGGAAGGACGAAATTCTTAAGACTACAGGACTTGGCTCCTGTGTAGGTGTTATATTATTTGATCGAGTGGCTATGGTTGCTGGGATGGCCCACGTCATGCTTCCCAACTCTTCAATCGCTAGAGATGGTGTTGTGAATCTATCCAAGTATGCAGATACTTCGATTCCGGATATGCTGGATAAGATGTACAAGCTTGGTGCAAATAAAGGAAGATTAATCGCGAAATTAGCCGGTGGCGCCCAAATGTTCGCTTTTAGTGGTACAAGTGATACAATGAGAATAGGTCCAAGGAATGTCGAAACTTGTAAAGAAATACTGTCTACTCTACAAATTCCCTTACATGCTGAGGATACTGGAGCCAATTATGGAAGAACGATAGAATTCCATTCTTCTACAGGAATGCTTCTAATTCGCAGTGTACAACAAGGAGTAAAGGAAATTTAATCGATGATAGGTACATGGAGATGGAATGCAATATTTGGCACTTTAACTATGGTTTTAACTTTTCTGTTATCATTGACGAATAATGTCCCTACGACAGCGCTCATTCGAAGCCTGTATGGTTTTGTTGTATTATTTGTTCTAACCTATGTCATTCGATGGATGCTAGGAACACTAGCGGGAATGAATCAATATTCCGAGCAAGATAAGCTGAGACATCATGATGAATTGTTAAATTCAAATATTGATTTACAAACCCCTGATGATTTAGATTCACTTAATAATTTGTTGAAGAGTCAATTAAGGGAGAATGCTGAGCCAACTTTCTCACCTCTTCAACCCCCAAAACTTGTTTCCAAAGAAAAATTGGATTCCGAAAGCCTAGCCAATTCACTCCGTCAGCTGTCGGAAGATTAAGGAAGGTGAATGATGGTCGATCGCCAATCCACACAACAAATCAGCCATGAATTGTGGTCTGACTATAAAGTGAACGGTAATACCCAAGCGAAGAAAGCATTAATTGAACGCTACATCAAACTAGTTGATTATGTAGTTAACCGGATGGCTATTGGATTACCCAAATCAGTATTAAGGGATGACCTCTACAGTCATGGTTGTATGGGTTTAATTGATGCCATAGATAAATTTGATTACAATCGTGGCTTGCAATTTGAAACATATGCTTCTTGGCGTATTCGAGGTGCTATTATCGATGGATTACGGCAAGGAGATTGGGTACCACGATCGGTTCGTGAGAAAGCTAAGAAACTAGAAGATGCTTATCAGAAGCTCGAGCAGGAGCACCTTCGAACGGTGACGGATAAGGAAATTATGGATTATCTTAAACTGACTGAACAGGATTTTCAACAAATGCTTCAAGATGTCTCTATTACAACGATTTGTTCATTAGAGGATCCACTTAAGGAGGATGATTCAGAAACTAGACTATCATTACTAATAGATGACAAAGCAATCAGTCCTGAAAGTAAGGTAAATGAAATCGTCTTGAAGGATATACTTGCAAAAGGAATTTGCAGACTAACAGACAAAGAACGGACGGTTGTCTCCTTATTTTATTATGATGAACTGTCATTAAGTGAAATTGCAGAGGTCATGTCATTAACACCATCTCGTATATCCCAGCTTCATTCTAAAGCAATCTTAAGGCTGCGGGGCTTACTCTCACGTTCGAAAAATCAGCTTCTACAGGATTAGCCTGTAGATCCTTCATTTATATACATTCTTACATAATGAAAGAAGGTTCTCTGTTATGAGCTATAAAATCCCACTAAATCAACTTATTAATATCGAGATTTCGGATGATAAATTGACAGCTCGTTTGCTTTTTTTACAGGATAATGCTGACTTTCAGTGTACAGTAGGGGATCTAGAGGAATTGCTAAAGCAGAATGGAATCAAGTTTGGCATTCAATTTAACATACTTTCTTCGATTGCTTCAGAAGCTAGGAAATTTGTATATAACCAAGTCACGGTTGCAACAGGTATTCCAGCAACAGAGGGCGAGCCTGGTCAAATTAAATTTTTATTTGATATTCATATTGATAAGAAACCCTCGGTATCTAAGGAGGGAGTTGTTGATTATAAAGAAGTCATTAATCTGAATAATGTTCGTAAGGGTCAGGTTATCGCTGAGAGACTTCTTGCCAAGGAAGGCTCGGATGGAAGGACTGTAACTGGTGATCTGATACCAGGTAAGAAAGGCAAGGAAGCTAGATTCAAGATTGGTAAGAATGTTGTCGTTGATCAAGAACAGCATCGGATGTATGCGGCTATGGATGGATTAATCACGAAGACGGATAAAGATAAAATTAATGTATTTCCTGTATATGAAGTTAATGGTGATGTTGACTATAACATTGGCAATATAGATTTCGTAGGAACCGTTGTTATTCGTGGTAATGTTCTATCTGGCTTCCGCATTAAAGCAGCTGGGGATATCCGGGTTGTTGGAGGAGTGGAGGGTGCTGAGCTCATTGCAGATGGCTCTATCGATATCTCAGCAGGTATTCTTGGGCATAATAAGGGACTTGTTAAAGCTAAAATGAATGTTAAAAGCTCATTTATTCAAGATGCGAATGTTGAAGCTGGGCAGGAAGTTCTCGTTTCTCAGAGTATTATGCATTCAACTGTACGTGCGGGTAAGAATGTAATCTGTCAGGGAAGTAAAGGCTTAATTGTTGGTGGTGTTATACAAGCAGGAGAACAAGTGAAAGCACGGGTTATCGGGAATTCGACATCTACTGCAACGATTATTGAGGTTGGTGTTCTTCCGGAATTAAGAAATGAATTGGTAGAATTACGAGCTAGAATTAAGGAATTTATAGAGAATGCCGATAAAACAGATAAAGCATTGTTGCTTCTAGATCAGCTTGCATTAGCAGGGCAGTTAAGTCCAGATAAACAAGTTTTACGCACGCGATTGACGACGACTAAGAAACAATCCATTGACGAATTAAATGAAGTGAAGGATCGGATTCTTGAAATCGAGAAATCGTTAGAGGACACAACTACATCAAAAGTAGAAATTGCTGGAACTATTTTTGGGGGGAGTAAAATTGTAATTGGTAGATACACTAGATTTATTAAGGATGCTACCCAACGCGTAACCTTTCAGATGATCGAGGGAGAGATAGCGATGATTTCCAAATGAGAAGGGATGATTAGATGAGCCTAAAGTCGATTGACACACAATTATCGTTGTCACGAGCAAGGGATGTCGGAGCCATTCAAAATCAAATTAATCATAAGCCCTCAGATGATCAACTCTCATTGGCAGTACAAGCACAGAAGCGGATGGACGAGGAACGAAAGAGATTAAGTCAGGTGAGCAAAACCTCTGAGATGTTAGTCAAAGATCAACATTCACAAAATCAACGAGATCAGGATAGCTCACCTCAATCTAAGGATAATCACAGGACTGTGGAGGATTCGCACGTAAGTGATCATCCCTTTAAAGGTCACCGGATTGATATATCATTATAATGTAGTCTAACTCGATTGGAGACGGGAATAACATGCAACCGTGGTTATACCTTGTTATATTAGGTGCTGGAATTATTGGCTATGCCTTCATGCGTCCTAGAGATGTAGAGTCGAAGCGTACCGCAGTTGTCAATGACATTGAATTTGCTTTGGATCAGTTCGCTGAGGAGCTAGAGGAGGGTAACAAGGAGCTAATGGTTTCGGTGTCCGGTCTCAAGCGAGATCTCGAAGCAGAAATCAATAAGTTAAACGGAAGATTAAGCGTGTTGGAGAAGCAGAACAGCATCTCTAATCATGCTTCAGATACACGAGCTGAGCAGTCTAATATGTCAGCCCTTCATCAATCAGTAGAATGGGACATAGAGAAACCAAAATCTAGACGTATCGTCAAGAAGCACGATGAAAGGCCCGAAGAGGTTGTTGAACCCTTAACAAAGGAAGATACTAAACCAGTATCAGTGGATAAACCTCAAGAGAAAGATATAAAAAATCGTTATGGCGCTATATTTGAACTTCATACACAAGGGAAATCGGTAGAATATATTGCTAAAAAAACTGGGATGAATAAAGGCGAAATTCAACTCATTATTCAATTAGCACGTCAGGAGGAACAATTCCGTGCTTAAGGATAATCGATTACTCATTGGATTGGGACTTGGTATTATTATAGGTGCGATTTTATTGGAATTAATGAATGCTGCAATTTCTGGCGTAGAGCAAGGGAGTCCATTGACTAGTTCAATCTTAGATGAAGCTGAATATTCGGTTGCTGAGCTTAGGGAGATCGCGGACTCGCTTGACTATAAAGTTATTGAGAAGTCTGTTGTACTATATACTCAGAGTCAGTTAGATGATGCATTACAAAGTGCGGAACAAACCGTGCTTGATAAGCCAGCTGTAGAGGAGCCTGTAGTAGTGGCGCCAATCGATATAAAGACTCCTGCTAAAGTGCCCATTCAAGAGGAAATAACTGAATCTAATACGTATAAATTAACAATAAAATCTGGCATGACTACTAAGGATGTTACCCAACTACTAATAGGTGCAGGTCTTATCGATGATGCTGAATCGTTTGAGAAGGAATTAAGCAATAGAAAATTAAACAACAAAATTCAAGTGGGAGACTTTAATTTCCTAAGTAAGCCAAGCTTAACTGAGCTTATTAACGAAATCACCTCAAGCCCTTAAGACGTTCAAGTTCTCTTGCATAACGCATATCAATTATGTTATAGTAATTGACGGTGTTAAAATACACACGCTATTCAATTCGAATAAGGTGCTACCCTTAAATGGGAAGTTAATTTCGAACATGCGAATTGCGGAGGCATACAAAACCAAACAAAGGACGTGAGACAAGATGGCAGTTATTTCTATGAAGCAGCTTTTAGAAGCTGGGGTTCACTTCGGACATCAAACCCGTCGTTGGAATCCGAAGATGGATAAATTCATCTTCACAGAAAGAAATGGTATTTACATCATCGATTTACAGAAAACAGTTAAGAAGGTTGACGAAGCTTATAACTACATTAAATCGGTTGCTGAGAATGGCGGCACGATTCTATTCGTAGGAACGAAGAAACAAGCTCAGGATTCTGTGCAAGAAGAAGCAGCTCGCTGTGGCATGTACTTCATTAACCAAAGATGGTTGGGCGGTACATTAACAAACTTCCAAACGATTCAAAAACGTATTGATCGTCTTCACAAGTTAGAGAAGATGGCTGAAGATGGTACATTCGAGCTTCTTCCTAAGAAAGAAGTTATTATTCTTAACAAAGAAAAAGATCGCTTGTCTAAATTCCTCGGTGGTATCTCGCAAATGAAAAAATTGCCTAGTGCATTGTTCATTATTGACCCACGTAAAGAACGCATCGCAGTTGCGGAAGCACGTAAACTAGGTATTCCAATTGTTGGAATCGTAGATACGAACTGTGATCCAGATGAGATCGATTATGTTATTCCTGGTAATGATGATGCAATTCGTGCAGTCAAGTTGCTTACTTCCAAGATGGCAGATGCTATCGTAGAAGGTCAACAACAACACGGCGAACAAGAATCAACTACTGCCTAAACTACTACAAAAATTATGATTTTATATATGTATACACATTAGGGTGGTTTGAAGGTTGAAGAACCCTCACCACCCTTTTTGCAAAGCACAATTACATTTAAAAATATAAGGAGTGTATCCCATGTCAGTTACAGCAGCAATGGTTAAGGAGCTTCGCGAAAGAACAGCAGCAGGAATGCTGGATTGCAAGAAGGCGTTAGAAGAAGCGAATGGGGATATAGACAAAGCGTCTGATATTCTAAGAGAAAAAGGTTTAGCTGCAGCTTCCAAAAAAGCAGGAAGAATTGCTACCGAAGGTGCTGTAGAATCATATATCCATGCAGGTGGTAGAATTGGTGTATTAGTTGAAATTAACTGCGAAACTGATTTTGTTGGAAAGACCGATAAATTCCGTCAGTTTGTGAGAGATGTTGCTATGCAGGTTGCTGCAGCAAATCCACTCTATGTGCGTCGTGAAGAAGTGCCTATCGAAGATCTTGAGAAGGAGAAAGAAATTCTTCGCGCTCAAGCTTTAAACGAAGGTAAACCAGAGAAAATTATCGAGAAGATGGTTGAAGGCCGCATCAGCAAATTTTATGAAGAAAATTGTCTGATGGAACAATCCTATATTAAAGATCCAGACAAAACGATTGATCAGCTATTAAACGAAATGGTTTCACAAATTGGTGAGAGCATCAACATTCGTCGATTTGTCCGCTTTGAGCTTGGTGAAGGCTTAGAGAAGAAGGTTGACAATTTTGTTGAAGAAGTTATGGCACAAGCTAAGCAATAATATTCGTCGAATAGTAGGAGCACCTGTGTGTTCCTTCTTTTTCAATAAGCAGCTAGTTGCAATATCAATCGCCCGCTCACTAACGGAGGTACATAATAATGAGTAAACCTGTATTTAAACGGATCATCCTTAAGGTAAGTGGTGAAGCTTTATCAGGTCCTCAAGGATTTGGTATCGATCCGATCATCATTTCATCTATTGCGGAACAAGTTCAGGCAGTTATAGATTTAAAAGTGGAAGTGGCTATTGTTGTGGGTGGTGGTAATATCTGGAGAGGTGTTTCGGGAAGTGCTAAGGGCATGGATCGAGCTACTTCGGACTATATGGGTATGCTAGCAACTGTGATGAATGGTCTTGCTCTTCAGGATGCATTAGAGAATATCGGTGTACCAACAAGGGTTCAAACCTCAATAGGTATGCAACAAATAGCTGAGCCTTATATTAGAAGGCGGGCCATTCGTCATCTGGAAAAAGGACGGGTTGTTATCTTTGCAGCAGGTACTGGAAATCCATACTTCTCAACAGATACAACAGCAGCACTTCGCGCGGCCGAAATAGAAGCAGAGGTCATTCTAATGGCGAAGAACAAGGTAGATGGTGTTTACTCCGCTGATCCATTCTTAGATGCAACTGCCGTTAAATACGAAAAGCTAACCTACATGGAAGTGTTAAATAAGGGTCTAGGTGTTATGGACTCTACAGCCTCTTCCTTATGTATGGATAATAATATACCATTGATTGTATTCTCTATTATGGAGAATGGTAATATTAAACGTGTAGTACTTGGTGAAAAAATTGGTACAGTTGTCGGAGGGGAGTAAATCTTCATGCCACAAACCATTAAAAGTCATGCAGAAGAACGAATGGACAAAGCCATTGTCGCTTTTAAGAAGGATTTGGCATCCTTAAGAGCGGGGAGAGCCAATCCTTCTTTACTCGATCGGATCCAAGTGGAATATTATGGTGCACCGACTCCTATTAGTCAGCTAGCAGGTATTACGGTGCCGGATGCTAGAACGCTTATCATACAGCCCTGGGATAAAACCTCTTTAGCTTCAATTGAAAAAGCAATTATGAAATCAGATATTGGAATAACACCAACAAATGATGGTACTGTTATTCGAATTATGATTCCTATGCTGACCGAGGAAAGAAGACTTGATCTAGTTAAGATGGTCAAGAAGGCTGGCGAAGAAGCTAAGGTAGCTATCCGTAATATTCGTCGTGATGCGAATGATGAATGTAAGAAACGTGAAAAAACAGATATGTCCGAGGATGAATCCAGAAGGACACAAGATGAAATTCAGAAAATAACGGATCGTTATATCGCAGAAGTTGACAAATTAAATGCTACGAAGGAAAAAGAAATTCTAGATGTATAATGCTTAGCCCCCCTATATGGATATCATGAGTTTGTCTCGACAAACCCATGATATCTAGGAGGGGTTTTATGTATCTGTTCATTAATGGGGGATAACTAATGAACGTATTTGGTAAGTGGTTTCATAGGAATAAAGTGGATTCGACCCTAGCCTTGGATCCCCTTCATATCCCACAACATGTAGCTATCATTATGGATGGTAATGGTCGATGGGCAAAGCAACGTGGCTTACCGCGAATTGCTGGACATCGAAGCGGTATGAGTGCAGTTAAACAAGTTACCCTTGCCGCTAACGATATCGGTATAAAAGTTCTGACTTTATATGCGTTCTCCACTGAAAATTGGAAACGGCCGAAGGATGAGGTCGATTTCCTTATGAAGCTACCCATCGAATTTCTTACGATTGAATTAGCAGAGTTAATTGCTAATAATGTGCAGATTCGAATGATGGGCTGGAAGGAAGATTTGCCTCCTCATACATTAAGGGCAATCGAAGAAGCAGAAATCAAAACGAAACAAAATACGGGATTAATTCTTAATTTTGCCCTAAACTATGGTAGTCGAAGAGAAATGCTCAGCGCAGTCAAGCAAATTGCATATCAGGTGCATAGCGGTGATCTTGGTATAGATGAAATTACAGAAGATGTATTCTCCGACAGCTTACATTCCTACACACTACCTGATCCAGACTTATTAATTCGTACGAGTGGAGAGCAACGAATTAGTAACTTTATGCTATGGCAATTAGCCTATACAGAATTAGCCTTTGTAGATGTATATTGGCCAGCATTTACCAGAGAGCATCTCTTTGAATTGATTCATCAATATCAGAAGAGAAATCGTAGATTTGGTGCAATATAGAGTATAGGAGACGATTGTTACATGAAGCAGAGAATCATCACAGGTGTCATTGCTGCAATTGGATTTCTAACCCTTCTGTATTTCGGTGGTTATATATTTCACAGCTTACTCTGGGTGATGGCCTTAATTGCCTATGATGAGCTTGTTAGAATGTGTAAATTAAGTCGAGCCTCGCTTCCAGCCATCGTTGGATATATGGGAGTAGCGATTATGGTATTGCCATGGAGTGATGGTAATTATGCACTAAATGTGAATGCTGAGGTGTGGATATGGTTATTTATGCTGCTCTTAATGACAGCTACTGTAGCAAGCAAGAATAAGGTTCCTATCGATAAATCTTCAATTCTATTTTTTGGTGTCGTTTATATCGGAATAGGCTTCCATTATATGGCCACGATAAGATGGCATGAAGATGGTTTGCTCTGGACGCTGCTCATATTCTTCTGTATCTGGATAACAGATGCAGGGGCATACTTTACAGGTTGGGCTATTGGTAAACGTCCATTGTGGCCCTCAATCAGTCCAAAGAAGACAATAGAAGGTGCCATGGGTGGACTTGCTTTATCAATTGCACTTGCGATCTGTTTTTCTATTATTTATCCTGAGTTAATAACGCTCGAACGCGCAGCTCTATTAGGTTTGTTAATTGGTATCGTTGGACAGGTTGGTGATTTAATTCAGTCCGCATACAAGAGAACATTTGGAGTGAAGGATTCAGGAGCGCTATTACCTGGACACGGTGGTGTATTAGATAGAACTGATAGCTGGCTTATTGTGTTTCCTTTTGTATATTTGCTCCTTGATGTCATATAATCATTTATTTAAACGTGGAATAGGGGAGAATCATTGAAGCGACATATTAGTATTCTCGGATCTACGGGCTCTATCGGTACTCAGACACTTGAGGTCATTGCTAAGCATCCTGATTTATTCCAGGTCGAGTCTCTAGCAGCTGGTTCTAATGTCAATCTATTACTTGAGCAAATTCATCAATTTAAGCCGAAGCTAGTCTCCGTTAGTAACGTTCAATTGGCAGATAAAGTTCGAAGTGAATGTCCAGCTGGAGTTACCATCCTGCACGGCGAACAAGGTCTGCTGGAGGTTGCTGTCGGAGGAGATAGTGATTTCTTAGTTAGTGCTATAATGGGGAGCTTAGGGCTTAAGCCAACATTAGCAGCTATAAAAGCTGGCAAAATGATTGGTTTGGCTAATAAAGAAACACTAGTATCTGCAGGTCATATCGTAATGGAAGCAGCTCAACGTTATCATGTGAATCTCATACCTATTGACAGTGAACACTCAGCCATATTCCAATGCTTGAATGGGGAATCTATCAAGCAAGTGAATAAGCTGATTATCACTGCATCTGGGGGTTCCTTCCGTAATCAAACCAGAGAGCAATTAAAGCATGTAACAGTGGAGCAAGCTTTAAAGCATCCGAATTGGTCAATGGGAGCTAAGATTACCATTGATTCTGCAACTATGGTCAATAAAGGTTTAGAGGTTATAGAAGCACACTGGCTATTTCAGCTTGATTATTCGCAAATCGAGGTAATTATTCATCCTGAGAGTATTATCCATTCCATGGTAGAATTTATAGATCACAGTGTTATGGCTCAATTAGGTACACCGGACATGCGAGTGCCTATTCAATATGCATTAACATATCCAAACCGAATTGCTTCTCCATCCTCACAGCTGAATCTTACAGAAATCGGAAGTCTTCACTTTAGACCGATGGATTTCGAGCGATACCCATGTTTGTTGATGGCTATTGAATGCGGTAAAATTGGCGGAACAGCCTCAACGGTGTTTAATGCGGCGAATGAAATAGCTGTGTCACGTTTTCTGAATAAGGATATTGACTTTCTGTCCATTGAATCCATTATTAGTGAGGTTCTAAATCGTCATCAAGCTATAACTAAACCTGATTTGGAGCAAATTATGGATGCCGATGCATGGGCAAGAACAACTGCAGCGGAGATTAAGATTTAAGTGCATGCGAATAGGATGAATGAGTACTCGTCTTGAATAATACAATTGAATAATGTTACTCTAAAGGAGTATCCTTAACTAGCTTTATGAGAATGAGAGGAGATTGATGGTTTGTTTACTCCTACTGTGATTTTCTGGACCGTTTTAATGTTTTTTGTACTTGTAGGCATTCATGAATGGGGGCACTTTTACTTCGCCAAGAGAGCAGGAATTCTCGTCAGGGAATTCGCTATTGGGTTTGGCCCTCGATTATTCACATATAAGAAGGGTGAAACACGTTATACGATTCGATTATTACCTATCGGTGGTTTTGTTAGAATGGCGGGTGAAGACCCGGAAATTATCCAAATTCAACCTGGTCAAACCATTGGTATTCAAACCGAGCGAGATCATCAGACCGTTTCGCATATTTACTTAGATCAGTTAGATAGTCGTCAAGGCATCCAGGTTGGAGTCGTTGAAGCCATCGATATTGACGACAAACTCACATTGCGTTTGGACGTATCTGGCCATATGAATAACCTTGTGATACATCCACAAGCGATGATGATTACTCGAGGCAAGGAAACTCAAATTGCTCCGCTAAATCGACAATTTGGCGGGAAAACGGTTGGACAACGAGCCTTATCCATATTCGCTGGTCCAATGATGAATTTTATATTAGCCTTTATCTTATTTATCGTCTATGTCATATCAACAGGCATACCCATTCATGTGAAATTATCGATGATAGAAGCAGATTCTGTAGCACAAAGTGTAGGATTACAACCGGAAGACTTGGTGCTCTCCGTAGATGGACAGCCAATTAACTATGATACTGAGTTATTTCGAAATTTAATCGCACAATCACCGGATACTGAGATGATCTGGAATATTCGTCGCGGAGAACAAGAGCAGTTGATTAAAGTTACACCTCGCAATGTCGATGGTGTCGGTAAGGTCGGTATAGGCTTAGCGCCCTTCACACGCAACGCTACTTTCACAGAAACGTTCTCAGAGTCAACAAACCTCATGTGGAGCTTTACCAAAGAAATTTTTGCCGGCTTTAAAAAATTAATATTATTGCAATTTAAGCTAGATGACCTAGGTGGACCGATTAAAATTGTTGAGGTTACAGGTGAAGCGGTCGCTTTAGGGCTAACTTACTTTATATTGTGGTCTGCATTACTTAGTCTTTATCTGGGGATTTTTAATTTACTCCCATTCCCTGCGCTTGATGGTAGTCGACTCTTGTTTCTAGGAATAGAGGCAATGAGAGGGAAGCCTGTAGATCCGAACCGAGAGAGCTTAGTACACTTTGTTGGATTTGCCATGCTGATGATGCTTATGCTGGCAGTAACCTACAATGATATCGTCAACTTATTCAAAGGATAATTTGCTTTTGGTTAATGTTATTAATATTTCAGTGAATTAATAAAACAGGAAGAGGTTTCTCATGTCCAATAATAATAAGCAGAATGATAAGCAGTTCGTTAAGGAGATCACTCCTCAGAGTGAGGATTTTTCTCGATGGTATTTGGATGTAATTAAGAAAGCGGACTTAATGGACTATGCACCAGTTCGTGGTTGTATCATATTCAAACCGGATGGATATGAAATATGGGAACTAATGCAACGTGAGCTTGATGCTCGTTTCAAAGAAACTGGACATCGTAATGCTTATTTCCCGATGTTCATTCCTGAGAGCTTTCTTCAGAAAGAAAAGGACCATATTGAGGGCTTTAATCCTGAGCTTCCTTGGGTTACTGAGGCGGGTGGTGAGAAGCTAGAGGAGCGATTAGCGATTCGTCCTACATCGGAAACGATGTTTGGCCATATGTATGCACGTTGGATCCAATCCTACAGAGATTTACCCGTGCTTATTAATCAATGGGCGAATGTTGTTCGATGGGAGAAACGAACACAACCCTTCCTGAGAACGAGTGAGTTTTTATGGCAAGAAGGACATACCGCTCATGAGACTGAGGAAGAAGCACGACAAGAGACTATGCAGATGTTGGAAATATATCGTAATTTTGTCGAAAATTTCTTAGCTATACCTGTAATCACTGGGCAGAAGACACCCTCTGAGAAATTTGCTGGCGCAGTAGATACATACTCTATCGAGGCCATTATGAAAGACGGTAGAGCTGTGCAAATGGGCACATCCCATTATCTAGGTCAGAACTTTGCAAAAGCATTTGAGATCCAATATCTAGATCGCGAGAATACTCAGCAGTATGTACACACCACCTCTTGGGGAGTGTCTACGAGGATGATCGGTGCGATGATTATGGTTCACGGAGACGACAGAGGTCTTCAGCTACCTCCTAAGGTGGCGCCTACTCAAGTTGTGATGATTCCAATTGGGCCTGCTAAGTCCAGAGATCTGGTCATTGCACGTACGGATGAATTGTTCAAGAAATTAAAGGCTGCAGGTATTAGAACTAGTGTTGATGATAGAGCTGAAATGAGTCCAGGATGGAAATTTAATGAGTACGAGATGAGAGGTATACCTATTCGTGTCGAGATTGGTCCGCGTGATATGGAGAATGGACAAGCCGTTCTTGTATCTAGAGTTTCTGGAGAGAAGAGAATGATTAAACAGGACGAGCTTGTATCCGAGGTAAATCAACTACTAGAAGAAATTCATAATCAGATGTACAATAATGCTAAAGCTTATATGGATAGTCATTTCTATTCCATTAATACTTTAGATGAATTAAAACAACAGCTAGAGCTAGAACGTGGCTTCTACCTTGCAGGCTGGTGTGGATCTGATGCATGTGAGCAGCAGGTCAAGGAGGAGAGCGGTGCGACAAGCCGTAACATTCCCTTTAACGTTCAAGAGCATAAAACAATCTGTTTAGCATGTAATGAAGCTTCCAAGCATACGGTAGTTTTTGCCAGAGCTTATTAATATCATTATGAATCACGCTTTGGGGGAGGACTTGGGGCGATGACTAGCTTAGTTGAAAAGAGAAATCGCTTCGAGATGGTGTTAGAGCAGGCAGAAATTCCTGCTCAGCTTATCGAAGCTTTTTTTGTTGATGGATATATAGAGCGTGTGGAATGTAATCGCAAAAGTAACGAATGGACCATATTTATTTGTAAAAAAAGTCTGATTCCTCAGAATGTTCACACACAGCTCCGCCAGCTTATGGTGAAACGATACAGCTCAATTGCTGTCATTCATATTGTAATTGATTACGAAGAAGAGGTTGAATATCAAGCAATTATCAAAGAATATTGGTCATTACTAATCGATTGGATTCAGCAAGAGGTGGCTTCTGTAAATGGATGGTTAGCTAAAGCTAATTTAGAGGTTGACCAACAAATACTAAAGATTGGTCTCTTGGACGAGCATTTACGTACGATGGCTCTGAAAAAAGGGATCGATCAATATATTCATAGATTTTATAAACAATTCTTTAATCGGGAGATTAAAGTTCAATTCGGTTTAAATGATAATCGAATCGAGGAATATGAGAAGTTCGAACAAAAACGGATTGAACAGGATCGTGTAGCTGTCCAGGAGGCCATGTACGCAGAGCCTGACAAGGAAAGCTATAGCTCGAAGGATGAAGCTCCGACACGACTCTCATTTGGTTACGATATTAAGGATGCCTCAGTCCCTCTTATGCAGGTTATAGAAGAGGAGAATAAAGTTATCGTAAAGGGCTGTATATTTGGCTTTGACGGAGAGAAAGAGCTGAAGAATGGCATGAAGCTATATTCATTCTATATATCTGATTCTACGGATTCAATTGCAGTTAAGGTATTTGGCCGTAGCAAAGAGGAGCAGAAAGCGCTACAGGGGATATCGAATGGCATGTATGTTCGCATTCGTGGACGAGCAGAATTCGATCGCTTCTTAAATCCGCCAGAGCTTTCTATTATGGCAACGGATATTAATGAGATGCTTGCTCCTCCAGATCGTATGGATGATGCTGAAGAGAAACGGGTAGAATTCCATCTTCACACCAATATGAGTATTATGGATGGGCTTGGCTCGGCTGAGTCATATATTAAACGTGCGGCTAAGTGGGGCCACAAGGCCATTGCGATCACGGACCATAGTACTGTTCAATCATTTCCTGATGCCAATAAGGCTGCTAAAAAGCATGGAATACAGGTTATATACGGTGTTGAGGCAAATGTCGTTAATGACTCAGTGCCAATCGTAATGAATTCGCGCGATTTGGATCTCCGTACAGCAGCTTACGTTGTATTCGATGTGGAAACTACGGGCTTGTCGGTTGTGAATAATAAACTAATAGAGATTGCAGGAGTGAAAATTGAGAATGGCAAAGAAGTAGCTAGATTTGCTAAGCTCATTAATCCTCACGTTCCTATTCCATATAATATTACGCAATTAACGAATATTGATGATTCCATGGTGAAGGATGCCCCGACGATAGAGGAAGTTCTTCCTGCGTTTATTACCTTTATTGGAGATGATGTGCTAGTCGCTCATAATGCTAGATTTGATATGGGTTTTTTATATGCGGCGTGCCGAAATCAGGGAATGGCTGAACCGAAGAATTCAGTTTTGGACACTTTAGAGCTTGGACGAATTCTGTTCCCAACGATGAAAAACCATCGATTAAATACGTATGCGGATAAGTATAAGGTTAGCCTTGAAAACCACCATAGAGCTGTTGATGATGCCGCGGCAACTGGTGGGATTCTGATGGGGATGATTAAGGACACCACAGATCGAGGTATTCTAAATTTAGACCAATTAAATGAACTAGTAGGTCAAACAAAACTAAGTAATGCCCGTCCGTTTCATTGCTGCATTTATGCGAAGAATGCGCTGGGTAAGAAAAACTTATTCCGGCTAGTCTCTTTATCTCATACGGAGTATTTAAACAAACAGCCAAGTATCCCTAAATCCAAGCTAATGGAGATCAGAGATGGCCTATTAATTATCTCAGGCTGTGAAAAGGGTGAATTTTTCGAAGCTGTGTTAAACAAATCAATCGAAGAGGCCGAGCAAATCGCTGAATTCTATGATGTACTCGAGATTCAGCCAATCGGTGCATACATGCATCTAGTGGATAAAGGCTTAGTTGGTAGTGTCGAGGATTTGCAGAAGGCAGTTCGCACGATTATAGAAATCGCACAGAAACAGGGCAAGCCAGTTATTGCCACAGGAAATGTTCATTATGTAGAGCCCGAACAGCATTTATTACGAGATATTACCATTCATGGCATAACAGGCTTTAGTCCGTTGAAGGATATTCGCAAACCACAAGCACATTTACGTACCACACAAGAGATGCTCGAGGAATTTAACTACTTAGGTGAAGCTGAAGCATTTCGTGTTGTTGTAACGAACACAGTTAAGCTTACGGAATTATTCGAACCCTTTGAGATGTTCCCTCGTAAGGGAGGTCCAACAGACAATGGATTGTTCTCACCTATTATAGATGGCGCAGACGATGAGATTCGTGCTACGTGTTATCGTACGGCAGAGCAAATGTATGGGAATCCTATTCCTGAGCTGGTAGTTGCACGACTGGAGAAAGAGCTTATCCCAATCATCAAATTTGGTTTCTCTGCAAACTACTTGATCTCGGAAAAATTAGTGAAAAAGTCCAATGCTGACGGTTATCTTGTTGGTTCGCGGGGGTCGGTCGGATCATCCTTCGTTGCCACCATGTTAGGTATATCGGAGGTAAATCCGCTCCCAGCACACTATGTATGTCCTTCCTGTAGATATAGTGAATGGTTTACGGACGGCAGTGTTCCAAGTGGGTTCGATCTTAAGAATAAAGATTGTCCCACATGTAATCATGCCATGAAGGGTGAAGGGCAGGATATTCCTTTTGAAACGTTCCTTGGCTTCAAAGGGGATAAGGTACCTGATATTGATTTGAATTTCTCAGGAGATTATCAGGCTATCGCACATAATTTTACGAAGGAAGTGTTCGGAGAGAAACGAGTATTCCGTGCCGGAACCATTGGTACGGTTGCAGAAAAAACGGCATTTGGATTCGTAAAGAAATACGAAGAATCCCACGGTAAGAGCTGGCGAACCGCAGAGGTATTGAGATTAGCACAAGGATGCACGGGTGTGAAGCGGAGTACAGGGCAGCATCCAGGAGGAATTGTTGTCGTACCTGATTATATTGAGGTAGAAGATGTAACACCAATACAGTTCCCTGCCGATGATAGGAACTCTGAATGGATGACAACCCACTTTGACTATCATGCCTTCGAGGAGAATTTATTGAAGCTAGATATACTGGGGCATGATGATCCTACAATGATGCGGATGCTTCAGGATTTAACGGGTGTAGATCCAACCACAATACCAATGAATGATACGAAGGTTATGAGTATATTTAATTCTACGGATGCCTTAGATGTTAAACCTGAACAGATTCGTACACCTGTTGCTACTTATGGTATTCCTGAGATGGGTACTCGGTTTGTTCGCCAGATGCTACAGGAAACAAATCCGACCTCATTTGCCGATCTCTTACAGATATCAGGTTTATCACATGGGACTGGTGTATGGATTGGTAATGCCCAAGATCTCATTAAGAATCAGACTTGTAATATTAAGACGGTTATCGGCTGTCGCGATGATATTATGCTCTTCTTAATTTATAAAGCGGGTATGGACGCGGGATTAGCTTTTACAATTACAGAGAGTGTTCGTAAAGGACGGGGCTTAAAGGACGAGTGGATCGATGAAATGAAGAAGCATAAGGTGCCTAAATGGTACATTGATTCTTGCTTAAAGATTGAATATATGTTCCCGAAGGCTCATGCTGCAGCGTATGTCATCTCAGCGGTTCGTACTGCCTTCTTCAAGGTATATCATCCTTTAGCTTATTATGCTACGTATTTCACGGTTCGTGCAGACGAATTTGATATTGAATTGTTCTGCCAAGGCTATGAGCCTATAAGAAGGAAATTAATCGAAATTGAGAGCAAGGGCTTCCAGGCAACTCCAAAGGAAAAGGGTATGATATCGATACTTGAAATGGGGTTAGAGATGACTGCTCGAGGATTTGGCTGTAAAGGTATTGATATGTACCGCTCAGAAGCAAGCAAATTCATCCTTGATGGTGACACTTTAATTCCACCATTCTCTGCCATTCAGGGTGTAGGTGAGAACGCTGCTAAGAATTTAGCAGCAGCGAGAGTGGATGGAGATTTCTTGTCGATTGAAGACTTTCAGGCTCGTTCGAAGGCTACTAAAACCGTCATTGAGCTCCTAGGTGGACTAGGTTGCTTCCGCGGATTACCAGAGTCAAATCAGTTATCTTTATTCTAATCGCTTTTATATGTTACTATTAATGGGAGAGGGTGATATCTAATGACAAATCCAATTACCAAAGCTGTGAAATCTACGGAGCGTAACAACTACATTCCGAAGATTCCTATGCATATTGCTTGCTCAATAGAAACGACACTCCATGTTATTGGTGGCAAATGGTCATTTCTTGTGCTTAGGGAATTATTCGGTGGTAAGAAAAGATTTGGAGAACTCCAACGAAGCATTAATAATATTAGTCCCAAGGCTTTAACGGATACTCTTCGCCATCTAGAAGGTATGGGTGTATTAGAAAGGGAAGCATTTCCAACCGTGCCGGTTACCGTAGAATATCATCTAACACCTAAGGGTGAAGATTTACATAGTATTCTTAAAGAGATGAAGCTATGGGCTGCTAAGTGGACGTAGAGTTCTGTTACAGAGATGGGCCTGTTGAGCTGCTCTTGTAAAGGGATTATTCAGTATGGTATAATCTACTGTGAAATTCTGTGGATACGATCGACGCGATGGAGAGTGGGGAAACCCACTCTTTACATTTTGAATAGGGGGTCGCAAGGATTGAGCCAATCCATCATTTCTACCATAGATTCCATGATTCGTCCGATGTTAGATGAGAATGGTTTCGAGCTGGTTGATATTGAGTTTGTGAAAGAAGGGGGAAACCGATTTTTGCGCGTTATCGTTGATAAGCCTGAAGGCATTGATATCGATGATTGCAGCAAGATCAGTGAATTTGTAAGCGAGAAGCTAGATGAGCAAGATCCGATTACCGAAGCCTACTTCCTAGAAGTGACTTCTCCTGGAGCAGAGAGACCGCTTAAGAAATCTCAAGATTTCCACAAAGCAGTTAATCTGAATGTCTTTATTACCACCTTCGAGCAAATAGATGGTATGAAGGAGTTTGAGGGTATTCTAACCTCCTTCGATGAAGAGAATCTAATCATTAAAGCGGGTAAGAAGCTCTACACTATACCATACAGTAAAGTCGCAACAGCAAGACAATCTATTGTTTTCTAATGAATAAGAAACTATAGGATATCACTTAGCTTTCTTATAACAATGGTAGACACTCGTTGTAATTTGACCGCTACTTGCGTTTATCATTGTAAGTTAATATGTAGGTATGGAAGGGGGAACACATTTCAAATGAACATGGATTTTATTGAAGCATTAGCTGCGATCGAAACGGAAAAAGGAATTAGTAAAGAGGTTCTTATCGATGCCATCGAAGCAGCCCTAATCTCCAGCTATAAACGAAATTTCAATACGGCTCAGAATGTGAGAGTTGATATTGATCGTCAAACAGGTGTGATTAAGGTTTATGCAAGGAAGACCGTTGTGGAAGAAGTGCTCGATATCCGCCTTGAAATCTCAATAGATGCAGCTAGAGAAATAGATCCGAATTTTCAATTGAACGATATCGTAGAAATTGAAGTGACACCTCGTGATTTTGGACGTATTGCTGCCCAAACAGCTAAACAGGTTGTTACACAACGTATTCGGGAAGCTGAAAGAGGATTAATCTACAATGCTTTCATTGACAAGGAAGAGGATATTGTCACCGGTATCGTTCAACGAGTGGATGCAAGGAATATTTATGTCGATTTAGGAAAAGTTGAAGCTATGCTTCCCATCAATGAATTGATGCCTAACGATCGTTTCCAACAAGGTGATCGTGTAAAGAGCTATATTACCAAGGTTGAGAATACGACAAAGGGACCACAAATCATTCTTTCTCGAACACATCCTGGTTTACTTAAGCGATTATTCGAGCTTGAAGTTCCGGAGATTTTTGACGGTGTCGTTGAAATCCGCTCGGTTGCAAGAGAGGCTGGCTTTCGTTCGAAAATTGCCGTTTACTCACGCAATCCTGAGGTTGATCCTATCGGATCATGTGTCGGTCCTAAGGGCTCTAGGGTGCAAGCGATCGTCAATGAATTAAAAGGCGAGAAAATTGATATTGTAAATTGGTCCGAATTTGTTGAGGATTATGTCGCTAATGCACTAAGTCCATCTAAGGTTGTTGAGGTTCAGGTATTCGAGGATGAGAAGATGGCGCGAGTCATTGTTCCGGATTACCAGCTTTCACTAGCCATTGGTATTCGTGGACAGAATGCGCGGCTTGCTGCTAAGCTAACTGGCTGGAAAATCGATATTAAGAGTGAAAGTCAAGCTGAACAGGAATTCGGAAGGTCCACAGAAGCGGATTCGGAATGGCAGTCTGAAGTAGATCCCGCCATGACGGAATAGCACCGTTCTCATGTAAGAGGAGATGTACCTATGAAAACTAAACGTATTCCGCTACGTAAATGTGTTGTTTGTCAGAAGATGTTGTCCAAGAAAGAGATGATTCGAGTCGTACGTACGCCGGAAGGCAACGTCGAATTGGACTCAACTGGCAAAAAAAACGGACGTGGCGCATATATATGCGGTAAAATAGAAGGCTTTGAGAAAGCTCAGAAGAGCAAATCATTCGACAGAGCGCTCAAAGTATCATTGTCGCCGCAAGATTACGGTAGCCTAAAGGAACAGTTTTTAACTGTTCAGGCTAAGTATGCGTCGATTGAATGTGAGAAGGAGAAACATGAATCCTAAGTTATTATCACTGCTTGGTCTTGCTAGAAGAGCCGGTAAGCTTATCACAGGTGATGAAGCCTGTATGAAAGCTGTTCGAAGTGGAAAGGCCAGACTGATCATCGTCGCAGCAGACGCATCGGAGAATACAAGGAAGAAGTATGGCGACAAATGTGCTCACTATAACACAAAGCTCATTATAACGGGTGACCGCATATCCATAGGTGAGGCAATCGGTCGATCTGAACAAGTTGTAATTGCAATAGAAGATGAGGGATTCGCGAGCGGAATCCGAACGTGTATGGATAAATCGGAGGTGTAAACGATTGACTAATCAAGAAAATGAGAAAACAAGAGTTTATGAATATGCAAAGTCATTAAATATGAGCAGTAAAGAGATTATTACAATTCTTAAGCGATTAGACATTCCTGTTAACAACCATATGAGTGTTATGGAGAATGAGACCGTTCACGCAGTGGAGAAGTTTTTTCGTGATATCAAGGCGAATGCTGCGGCTAAGAGAGCAGCTGCAGAGGCAGTGACTATTCAGGCTGCCAAGCAACAATCAAGCGGTGGTCAACAAGCAGTAAGGCCAAATCGACCAGCTGCGACTCAATCACAATCTACACCCGCAGCCCATGTGAATTCACAACGACCAACAACGCCGACAGCGGCGTCAAGCAATCAGGCGTCAAGCACGCCTACAACTGGAACTCCAGCAGCTAGTACGCCTCCAACAGGTGCACCTGTTTCAAGTGCTTCTTCAACGAATGTAAGTGGATCATCGCAGAATAATAGGGTTTACCCGCCAAGCTCTAATCCACAACAAAGCAGACCACAGGGTCAAGGGTTTAACAGCTCATCTAGACCAAGCGGATCCTATCAAGGCTCACAGCAAAGACCTGGACAGCAATCAAATCGACCTGCAGGCTCCCAGGGTTCTGGACCAAGACCTGGCGGTTCTTCAGCTGGGCAACAATCCCGTCCTCCATATCAATCAAGACCAGCTGTTCCTCCCAAGCCGGCAGCTTCAACTGTAGGTGAGAAGGAGAAGAGAACGACAATATTTACCGATAATAAAAAACCTGCTAAACCATATACCGGTCGTGTTGGTGAAACAGAAGATAAGTCAAAGATCCCATCCAAGAAGACAGCTCCGGTTGACAAGCGCTTTGAGGATAGTAGGAATAGCAGTCGTTCGGGTAATTACAGGAATAAAGGAAAGAATAATAGACGTAACACAGGACCGATTAAAGAAAAGGTTGATAATACACCAAAGAAGATCATTGTTCGCGGTCCTATGACGGTTGGTGAATTCGCCAAGATCCTGCATAAGGATGCTTCTGAAGTTATTAAGAAGCTTCTATTCCTAGGCGTAATGGCTACCATTAACCAAGAGCTTGATCTAGATACGATTCAACTTATTGCAACTGATTATAAGATTGAGGTAGAGGTCAAAATTGCTGTCGACGAAGATAATTTCGAATTAGTCGAAGAATCGGATATCGATGATGATCTCAATGAACGTCCACCTGTTGTTACGATTATGGGACACGTAGATCATGGTAAAACAACATTACTAGATGCGATTCGTCATACGAATGTAACTCTTGGTGAAGCAGGAGGAATTACTCAACACATTGGTGCATACCAAGTAGAAGTGAACAATAAAAAAATCACTTTCTTAGATACACCTGGTCATGAAGCTTTCACCTCGATGCGTGCTAGGGGAGCTCAGGTAACGGATATCACAATTCTTGTGGTAGCTGCAGATGACGGTGTTATGCCACAGACGGTTGAAGCGATCAATCATGCTAAAGCCGCTAATGTGCCGATTATTGTAGCAGTGAATAAAATCGATAAGCCTGGTGCTGATCCTGACCGTGTTAAACAAGAACTCAATCAACATGGGCTAATCCCTGAAGAGTGGGGCGGCGATACGATATTCGCTAATGTCTCAGCTAAGAACCGTACAGGTCTAGATGATCTATTAGAGATGATCTTGCTTGTTGCTGAAGTACGCGAGCTCAAGGCTAATATTAATAAGCGTGCTAGGGGAACTGTATTAGAAGCTGAGCTCGATAAAGGTAAGGGTCCTGTCGCACGAGTATTGATTCAGAATGGTACCATTCGTGTCGGTGATGCATTCGTAGCTGGGGTTCACTTCGGACGTGTTCGAACTATGATCAATGACAAAGGCCGAAGAGTGAAGGAAGCTCCACCATCAACACCTGTTGAGATTACAGGCTTAACTGAGGTTCCGTTAGCAGGAGATCCATTCATCGTATTCGAGGATGAGCGTAAAGCAAGAGCTATTGCAGAGCGTAGATCTGACTCAGCTCGCCAGTCATCAATGAGCGCGAATACTCGCGTATCCCTTGAGGATATGTATCAGCATATTAAAGATGGTGAATTGAAGGATCTTACCGTTATTATAAAAGGTGATGTACAAGGCTCTGTTGAAGCACTTAGAGGCTCATTAGAGAAAATTGATGTTGAGGGCGCTCGTGTAAGAATAATTCATATCGCGGTTGGTTCGATTAATGAATCTGATGTGAATTTGGCTTATGCATCGAATGCAATCATAATCGGCTTTAATGTTCGTCCTGAGCCTGCGGCTAAATCAATGGCTGATGAGCAGAAGGTTGATGTTCGATTGTATACCGTCATCTATCAAGCCATTGAAGAAATTGAAGCGGCTATGAAAGGTCTGCTTGATCCAATCTTTAAAGAAACGATACTTGGTCATGCTGAAGTCAGGAATGTATTTAAGGTTACCAAGGTTGGTGTTATTGCTGGGTGTATGGTCCAAGATGGTAAGATGGTTCGTAATGCTCAAGTACGTTTGTTACGTGCGGGAGTTCTCGTATATGAAGGTAAATTGGATTCATTGAAACGATTCAAGGACGATGCCAAAGAAGTAGCCCAAGGTTATGAATGTGGTATTTCACTTGAGAAGTTTAATGAAATTAAAGACGGCGATATTATTGAAGCCTTCATAATGGAAACCGTTGAGAGGTGATCAACAATGGCCAGAATTCGAGTAGGACGAGTAGGAGAACAGATTAAGAAGGAATTGAGTATGATCTTCTTATCTGAATTTAAAGACCCTCGTCTCGGTTTTGTAACCGTGACGGGTGTAGAAGTAACAAACGACTTATCACAAGCAAAGGTTTACCTAAGTGTACTCGGTACAGAGGACCAGAAGGAAGCAACTCTCAAGGCCTTAGGTAAAGGCTCTGGTTTTTTACGGGGAGAACTTGGGAGGAGAATTCGCTTGCGTCAGACTCCAGAATTGATTTTCAAATTTGATTCATCTGTCGAATATGGAAGTAAGATCGAAGAGATTTTACAAAAAATTAACAATGGGGAAATCAATTCATGATGGATCTTTCGGATCATTCTTCGTTTCAATTGGAGAAAGCAAAACGGTTTATATTAGAAGAAGATGACTTTCTGGTAGTGTCTCATGTCCAACCTGACGGAGACGCTGCCAGTTCAACCATTGCAATAGGTCTCATTCTTCAGAAATTGAATAAATCGTTTATCATGATCAATGAAAACAAAATCCCAATTAAATTTGACTATTTGTCGGGATACGAGAACATACTTCATGCAGAAGCCATGGACTCCATTCCACGGAAGTATCAGAACATTATTGCGGTCGACTGTGCTGATTTTTCTAGGGTTGGTATTGTGGAGAATTGGTTTGTGGACAAGCCAACTATCCTTAATATCGATCATCACCCTACGAATGATCAATATGGAACTATACCATTAATTCAAGCTGAGGCTGCTGCGACTGCTGAAATACTCTATTACTTGATTGAAGCACTAGAACTGACGTGGACGAAGCAATTAGCAGATTGCATTTACACGGGGCTATTAACGGATACTGGTGGATTTCGTTATTCGAACACCTCTCCAGAAGTTATGAAAATTGCTTCTATGATGCTCGAATTTGGTGTGGAGGGTCATCAGCTAGCAGAGCACTTACTTGAGAGAATTGCTTTTTCACATATTATTATCCTTAAGCGTGCTTTAGCAAGTTTATCCTTTGCCGAGGACAATCGAATTGGCTGGATGCTTGTGACACAGGAAGATATAAATTTCTCACAAGCCAATAACGAGGATCTCGAAGGGCTTGTTAATTACCCTCGTAATATTGAGGGAGTTGAAGTAGGTTTGTTATTCAAGGAAATAACAGTAAACGAAGTAAAGGTCGGCTTCCGATCAGCAGGCAAGATTGATGTTGCAGCCATCGCCCAACGTTTAGGTGGAGGCGGACATACAAGAGCTTCAGGCTGCACGCTTAATATGACGATGGACGAAGCTGTGCCATTCATTATAAACGAAATAAAACAAGAGATGGTGTGATCTCATCATAGAAGGTATTATTCCAATTCATAAACCAGCAGGATGGACATCTCATGATGTTGTTGCTAGGATGCGTAGGATATTGGGTATTAAACGAATAGGTCACACGGGCACATTAGACCCAGCAGTAACAGGAGTACTTCCTTTATGTGTAGGTCGTGCTACTCGTTTAGTTGAATATATTCAAGATTTACCCAAGGAATATGAAGCCATATTAACAATTGGATATTCGACGGATACGGAGGACTTTACAGGGAACGTAACCGAAACAATAGAGCATAAGATTGATATAACAAAGGAGCAGGTAGAGCTTGCCCTACAGCAGTTTACAGGCGTAATTCAGCAGATACCACCGATGTATTCCGCATTGAAGCATAATGGAAGAAAGCTATATGAGCTTGCTCGAGAAGGAATAGAAATTGAACGTAAGTCACGAGAAGTTACTATTCATCGTATTGAGCTGCTTAAATATGATCATTCCCTTTTATTCCCAAACATTCATATCCGTGTTTCCTGCTCCAAGGGAACCTATATCCGAACGTTATGTGTAGATATTGGACGGAGGCTGGGACTACCAGCAGTTATGTCTGGGCTTGTGAGAACCGCAACAGGAGGCATTACACTAGATAAATGCTTCACCCTTGAAGAGATAGAGCAGCATATGGTGCAAGGAACCATTCAGCGAATATTCTTGCCTATTGACGAAGTTATTGCTCATATTCCCGCAATCGTATTGGAGCAATCACTTATCAACCGTGCATTATATGGTCAATTAATCACAATACCGAATATAAACATTGAGGGTCTTAAGCAGGGTGATTCAGATCAAGTTGTTCGTCTTTATAGCGAATCGTCTACCTTTCATGGCATTTTCTCATTGAACACTTCATCAGCTGTATTAACACCAGTTAAAGTTTTTCTCCCTTCAGAACCATCTTTAGACGTTTAATGAACGAGGTGTAAGCTTGGATATTATTCGATTAACCTATCCTTTTACAGATGATCTTCAATCCGTTCGCCAAGCTATGGCGATTGGCTTTTTCGATGGTGTTCATTTGGGCCATCAGGAAGTTATTCGAAAAGCGATTGCTGTTGCGAATTGTGAGCAAATCACATCATCTATTATGACATTTGATCCACATCCAAGAGAGGTTTTGGGTAATGCGAAGCAACAGCATAAGAATATTCAATATATTACTCCACTCTCAGAAAAGCTTGAACGATTTGCAGCAAGTGGTCTGGAGCGTACGTATATACTGACATTCAATAAGACACTTTCTGAGCTTACTCCCGAGCAGTTCATCCATGAGGTGTTATTCGCACTTCAAGTGGACACTGTCATAGTAGGATTTAATTTCACCTTTGGACATCTCGGAAGAGGTAACGTTGATATGTTAAGGGATATTGGTGCAGATCGGATGAAGGTGAATGTGATTAGACCGTTTCATAAGGATAATTATAAGGTTAGTAGTACGGTGATTCGCGAAAAGCTTCATGCTGGAGAGTTAAGTAAAGCGACTCAGTTATTAGGTAGACCCTATTCGATGACAGGACAAGTCGTACAAGGCTTTGGACGTGGACGAACGATCGGTATACCAACAGCAAACGTGGAACCTAGAGCTAATTATGTTATTCCTTGTAATGGTGTATATGCAGTCAGAGTTCTCGTAGGTGGGGTTTTACATCATGGCGTTATGAATGTGGGTCTGAAGCCAACCTTTGATGATCATCCTGCAAAACCAACGCTGGAAGTACATATTCTTAATTTTAATAAATCGATCTATGGTGAATGCATCGAGATTCAATGGATTGAATATATGAGGGCTGAACAAAAGTTTACATCTGTAAATTTGCTCGTAGAGCAGATTCAATCAGATCTGATCACAGCAGAGAAAATCCTTCTTTCTACTCCATAGGTTTGAACGGAAACTTGCTGTTGTTCCTTAATTTTTTATGTGCTATACTTATAACCGTTGTCGGAAGGTCTTGAAAAACTAACCGATTTCAACCATAGCGTGGTTTCCCGTTCTCACCGACGGTTTCTGGGCTATAGGGGATACTGATAACAGGAGGTGACCATCGATGGCATTAACACAAGAGCGTAAGAATGAATTGATTCAAACGCACAAAACGCATGAATCCGATACAGGATCTCCTGAAGTACAAGTTGCAATATTAACGGAGAACATTCAAAATTTAACTTCACATTTTCGGGAGCATAAGAAAGATCATCACTCCCGTCGCGGTTTGTTAAAAATGGTCGGTCAACGTCGTAAACTACTAGCATATTTGAAGAATACAGATGTTAGACGTTACAGTACATTGATCGAAAAATTAGGTCTTCGTAGATAATTGTTGTACAGGAAGCAACCTTATTGTTCCTTCATTACCGGCTTACAAATTGCCGCTAGGAGGATCGCAAGGTTGCTTTTTCCTTTCTATAAGATATGATATATGGTATGTTATGTGAAAAAGAGGAATATTGATGGAGGGTGTAAATTTTGCAAAGAGTTGAAATGGAATTTAGTGGTCGTAAACTTGTTCTAGAAACGGGTAGATTGGCCAAGCAAGCGAATGCATCGGTAACAGTTCATTATGGAGATACTGTCGTTTTATGTACAGTTACATGCTCAAAGGAACCGAAGGATCTAGATTTCTTCCCTCTAACCGTAAATTATGAAGAAAAGCTGTATGCTGTAGGTAAGATTCCAGGTGGTTTCATTAAACGTGAGGGTCGACCAAGTGAGAAAGCTATATTAGCTAGTCGCCTAACTGATCGCCCGATCCGTCCTTTGTTTCCTGAAGGCTTCCGAAACGATGTTCAGATCGTTAATCTTGTACTTAGTGTAGATCAAGATTGTTCACCTCAAATGGCAGCGATGATTGGTACATCAGCAGCGCTTAGCATATCAGATGTTCCATTTAGTGGACCGGTGGGTGGAGTTATTGTTGGTCGAGTGGACGGGCAGTTCATCATTAATCCAACGACTGAGCAAGAAGATAAAAGCGATTTATTCTGCGTAGTTGCTGGAACAAGGGATGCAATCATGATGTTTGAGGCAGAAGGCGATGAAGTGTCTGAAGCTGATATGCTCGAAGCTATTATGTTTGGACATGAAGAAATTAAGAAGCTTGTTGACCTTCAGGACAAGCTTGTACAAATTGCCGGCAAAGAGAAGATGGAGATTAAATTAAAGACACCTAACAATCAAGTTATCTCAGATGTACGTCTGTTTGCAGAGGCAAGAATTGTTGCAGCTCTCAGTATTAAAGAAAAGCATGAACGCCAGGATGCTCTCGATGCGATTGACAATGAGGCAATTGCACACTTTATCGAAGCTTATGCAGAGACTCCACAGTTGAACAAAGATGTAAAGGAAGTTCTTCATGATATTGTGAAGGACGAAGTAAGAAGACTTATTACCCACGATAAGATTCGTCCTGACGGTCGTGCACTTGAAGAAATCCGACCAATTGAATGTGATACCGCTATTCTGCCAAGAACACATGGTTCCGGTTTGTTCACACGTGGTCAAACTCAAGCCTTAAGCATATGTACACTAGGACCACTAGGTGATGTGCAGATTCTTGACGGTATTGGCTTGGAGGAATCCAAACGGTTCATGCATCATTATAACTTCCCTCCATTCAGCGTAGGGGAAGCTAGACCGTTGCGTCCACCGGGTCGACGTGAAATTGGTCATGGTGCTCTAGGAGAGCGAGCATTGTCGAAGGTTATGCCTAGCGAGACTGATTTTCCTTATACCATCAGACTTGTGTCAGAGGTGTTAGAATCGAACGGTTCAAGCTCACAGGCAAGCATCTGTGCTAGTACATTAGCTATGATGGATGCAGGTGTTCCAATTAAAGCGCCTGTAGCAGGTGTTGCAATGGGACTTATTAAGGATGGCGATTATTTCTCAATCCTTACGGATATCCAAGGTCTTGAGGATCATCTAGGTGATATGGATTTTAAGGTTGCTGGAACTGCAGCCGGAATCACTGCCATTCAGATGGACATTAAGATAGATGGGATTAACCGTTCAATTCTAGATCAAGCTTTGGATCAAGCGAAGAAGGGGAGATTGTTCATACTCGGTAAGTTAGCTGAGGCGATTAGCGAGCCTAGGAAGAGTCTTTCTCCATATGCTCCGAAGATCGTGGTTATGAACATTAGTCCTGATAAGATCCGCGATGTCATTGGACCCGGTGGTAAGATCATTAACAAAATTATCGAAGATACCGGCGTGAAAATTGATATCGAACAAGATGGTCGTGTATTCATCGCCTCTTCGAATGAAGAGATGATTAATAAAGCGCGAGCATGGATCGAGAATATTGTTAAGGAAGTTGTTGTTGGTGAAACTTACTTAGGCACGGTGAAGCGCATTGAGAAGTTTGGTGCATTCGTCGAAATTCTACCAGGTAAGGATGGTCTGGTACATATCTCGCAATTGTCGAACGACCGTGTTGCGAATGTAGAGGACGTCGTGAAGATTGGTGATAAGATTACTGTTAAAGTAACCGAAGTCGATAATCAAGGACGAGTTAATCTTTCACGTAAGGCAACTATGGCACCCCAAACTCCAGTTCAATCTTAGATCACCTAAATAGAAGAGAGACAATAAATGTCTCTTTTTTTTGTCTGTTTTCATCAAAAAGATCATCCCCAGTTCTAACTCTTCAGCTTTTTACATAATTATGGTGGACAAAGTGGTTTGGGGTGAATATTAATGATGTATGTTAAAAAATGGGTTTTTGTTATATTTATGTTTTTAATCGTACTGTGGGGAATACATCAATCATCTTCAATGGATTCTTATTTCACCTATATAAAGATGGACCCACGTAACGATAATCGTATGGTGAGCGGGGATACATTCTTACGATTAGATACTGCAGAACGTAACCAGTGGAGTGATCGTATCCTGAAGGAAGCACAGAAGCTTCGTGTGGAACCGATTAACGCGGTAATTGATCCGGTATGGAAAGCCATACCAGGATATAATGGAATGGAAGTAGATATGGAGAGAACGCTAAAATTAGCGATGGACCAACCCTTAAGTGATCATATCCCTTATGTCTTTAGAGAAATTGAACCGTCAATTCAGCTTGAGGATCTGCCACCAAACGTTATTTATAAAGGGAACCCACATAAGCCCATGATCGCATTTATGATCAATGTCGCTTGGGGAAATGAATACATTCCTGGTATTCTTGCAACATTGCGCGATGAGAATGTAAAAGCCACATTCTTCTTAGATGGTTCTTGGCTAAAGAAGAATAAAGAGATAGCGCGTACGATTGTTGATGAAGGTCATGAGCTCTCCAATCATGCGTATACCCATCGGAATATGAGTACGTTAAATGAAAGTGAGATTAAGAAGGAGATACAAGCAACAGAGCAACTATTAAATGAAATGGGTATTAGAGGTAATCAATGGTTTGCACCACCTTCTGGTGACTTTGATCAACAAACGATTCGTGTTGCTAAGCATATAGGACTAAAGACAGTATTGTGGACGATTGATACAGTAGATTGGAAAAAGCCCGAGCCTGATTGGATTTTACGGAAGATAGAAGCTAGACTTGAACCAGGTGCAATCATATTGATGCATCCCACTTTATCTTCATCAAAAGCACTTCAAGGTATGATACATCATGCCAAATCGCGCAATCTTGCAGTCGGTACCATAAGCGACCTTCTATCGAGTAAACGAGTAACAGCAGTTGAGAGTGCTATCCTTTTTTGATAGTATAGGGTGAGTATATAATTATTAACTGGAGGCTATTCATGAAGAAAATCATACTGGATAACGGCTTGCGTGTCGTTATGGAAGAAATCCCGACATGTCGATCTGTAGCATTCGGTATATGGGTTAAGACGGGTTCGCGTAATGAGACTCCTGATAACAATGGGATCTCACACTTTATTGAGCATATGCTATTCAAAGGCACAGATCGTTATTCAGCAAGGGAGATTGCAGATATCTTCGACGGTATTGGCGGGAATGTAAATGCCTTTACATCTAAAGAATATACTTGTTATTATGCTAAGGTATTAGATGATCATTTACCACAAGCTGTAGAGGTGCTAGCGGACATGTTCTTCCGTTCGATGTTGGACCCTGCGGATATGAGTAAGGAGAGGAACGTTATCCTCGAGGAAATATCTATGTATGAAGATACCCCCGATGATTTAGTTCACGATTTAGTAGCTAAGGCTGCTTATGAAGACCATCCACTTGGCTATTCCATTCTTGGATTAGAAAAACGCTTGAAAGCGATGGATCCTAACAGCTTAAGACAATATATGGGAAGTCACTATACAGTTGAGAACACGGTTATTAGCTTAGCAGGTAATATTAATGAGCAGGTATTGGATTTAATTCGAAAGCATTTTGATGGTTTTGATAATCATGGTGAGAAAATAGCGGTATCGAAACCAAGCTTCAAGGATGGATTTATTTATCATAAGAAAAAGGCTGAGCAGAATCACATCTGCTTGTCGTTGCCAGGCTATCAAATCGCACATGAGCATAAATATGCGATGGTGTTATTGAACAATATCATCGGTGGTGGGATGAGCTCCAGATTGTTTCAGGAAATACGAGAGAAGAGAGGACTTGCATATTCGGTTTTTTCTTATCATTCATCTTATTTGGATAGTGGGTTATTCACGATATATGCAGGTACTGCGCCAGCTCAGACCGAAGAAGTGCTCCAAGTAACTATGGATGTGCTTAACGAGGTGAAGAGTCAGGGTATGACAGAGGATGAGCTACGAAGAGGCAAGGAGCAATTAAAGGGGAGCTTAATCCTGAGCTTAGAAAGTACGAGTAGTCGCATGAATCGAATAGGCAAGAATGAATTGATGACAGCTAAGCATCATACTTTAGATGAACTTATAGCTAGTATCGAGCAGGTCAGTCTTATTCAAGTACAGCAGGTGATCAATTATTTATTTGCTCAACCATTCGCGATGTCCATGGTTGGTTCTAGCGATAAGACAATTGCAAGCTTCAGGAGGGATCAGCTTGTTTAATGTTCAAATACAAAGATTAGCGGGGAATGAAGATATCTCTTTACCACAGAAGATGTCGGAATGGGCAAGTGGATTTGATTTATATGCTGCTACTTCGGAGAGCGTCATTCTGAATCCAGGAGAACGAAGGCTGATTCCAACTGGATTTGCTATAAGTATGCCGCAAGAGCTTGAGGCGCAAATTCGACCGAGAAGCGGACTTGCTTATAAGTATGGTATTACATGTCTGAATACACCGGGTACGATTGACGCAGATTACCGTGGTGAGGTTAAAGTGCTACTTATCAATCTAGGCCAAGAGCCCTTTGTCATTAATCGTAATGAAAGAATAGCTCAGCTGGTATTTCAGCAGGTACCAGTTATTCGCCTTGTACAAGTAGATGAATTATCTGACACAGCTCGTGGGGCGGGCGGTTTCGGTCACACTGGGCAATCTTAGCGGGTTTCAAATTTATCGAATATTCTGTTCGATATAAAACCATACCTTTCCAGTAAAAAGGGGTATGGTTTTTTTCTGTGAACCGATACATGGGCGCACGCATAAGCTATACAGAAGAAATCAAGTTTGCAATGTGGGGGTATCGATATGTTGACCGGCACACATGTAGCTATGATTGGTGGTGATGCACGACAAATTGAAGTCATGCGGATCTTGTCTGAATTGGATGCAGTGGTCAAATTATACGGCTTCGATGAGTTGCAACAACAGTTTAGCGGTGTTAGTAAGCATGATTTTGAGCCTGATGCATTCATAGATGTGGATGCGATCATATTGCCGGCAGTCGGAACAGATTCATTAGGAATTGTTGATTCGAAATTCACAACTAATGAATTATTACTAACAAGAGAGCACATACAGAAAATGCCTAAACATGCTGTGGTTTATACGGGGTTAGCACAATCCTATCTCAAAAAGCTTTGTTCAAATGAGGACATAAAGCTAGTAGAGCTCTTTGATCGAGACGACGTTGCTATCTTCAACTCCATTCCTACAGCAGAAGGTGCGATTATGCTAGCTATTCAACACACGGACTTTACGATTCATAGCTCGAATTGTATGGTGCTTGGCATGGGTAGAACAGGCTTAACAATGGCTAGAATACTCCAAGCACTAGGTGCACATGTAACGATGGGTGTGCACAAAACGGAGCAGTTTGCTAGAGCATTTGAGATGGGTCTAAAGCCCTTTTACACAAAGGATCTTACTTCCGAGGTTGATGATGTTGACTTGATTTTTAACACAATTCCGACTATGATAATCACAGCACAGGTCATAGCACACATATCAACGCAAGCAGTCATCATCGATCTCGCCTCTAAACCTGGGGGAACGGATTTTCGCTTCGCTGAGAAGAGAGGCGTCAGAGCGATATTAGCTCCGGGCTTACCCGGAATCGTCGCTCCCAAGACGGCTGGACAGATCATTGCTCGAGCACTAAGCCAGCTTATTCTGGAAGAGGCGAGGAAGCGAGGGAATGATGGATGGATTGGAATACAATAACAGTAGGGTATGCATTATCAGGATCACATTGTACATTTGAGGAAGTAATGCCTCAGATACAACGCTTTATTGATGCCGGTACCAAGGTGATACCAATCATTTCAAGTACATTATTAACTACGGATACAAGGTTTGGAAAAGCCGAAGATTGGCGAAAACAGTTGAAAGATATTACAGGTAATGATATCATTTCTACAATTGTAGATGCAGAACCTTTAGGACCAACTAAATTATTAGATGTATTGGTTATAGCACCATGTACGGGGAACACAACAAGTAAGCTCGCTAATGCACTTACAGAAAGTCCGATCCTGATGGCTGCAAAAGCCCAGATGAGAAATCTAAGACCAATCGTTATTGCCATATCTACGAACGATGGGTTAGGACTGAATGCAGCGAATATCGCAAAGCTGTTAGTGACTAAGAATATTTACTTTGTTCCATTCGGCCAAGACGCGCCTGAGAAAAAACCGAATTCACTTGTAGCGAAGATGGACCTTATTATGGAAACCTGTGAGATGGCTCTTCAAGGCAAGCAGCTGCAGCCATTAATCATAGAGAGATTCCGTTACGAGCATGGTGCTTAAGACTTAAAGAGCTTGTTCAATAATTACATGTTCTGCAATTGTCTTATTGAATGAGCTCTATCATAATATTCAGATTAGGAGATTATACCAATGTCGAATCAGAAGAAATTTATTGTAGCAATCGTTGGGGCAACAGGCGCAGTAGGCGAACAAATACTACGACTTCTAGAAGAGCGTAATTTCCCTATAGAACAGCTGAAGCTATTAGCTTCAGCTCGTTCTGCCGGAACGAAAGTTTTATTCAAAGGAATCCCTCATGTAATAGAAGAAGCAACTCCTGAGAGCTTTCAAGGCGTAGAAATCGCTTTATTCAGTGCTGGTGGAGAGATCAGTAAGGTATTAGCACCGATCGCGGCAGCAGCAGGTGCTGTATGCATTGATAATACGAATGCTTTCCGTATGGATCCTGATACGCCATTGGTTGTACCTGAAGTGAATATGGATAAAATCAACGAGCATAAAGGTATCATAGCTAATCCGAATTGTTCTACAATCCAAATGGTTACAGCACTTAAGCCATTGCAGGATAAGTTTGGTATTGCTCGGATTGTTGTCTCCACCTATCAAGCTGTATCAGGTGCAGGGAATAAAGCTACTGAAGAGATGCTAAGACAATCGAAGGCGGTATTGAATGATGAAGCCTTCGAACCCGACATTCTTCCTTCTGCATCCTTACCAGTAAAGCATCAGATTGCTTTTAATGCGATACCTCAAATCGATAAGTTTACAGATAATGGATTTACTTTAGAGGAAATGAAGATGGTTCTTGAAACGAAGAAAATAATGGGTGACGATACCATAAGCGTGAATGCGACTTGTGTACGTGTTCCTATTGTTCGTGGTCATTCTGAATCTGTTTACGTTGAATTAAACAAAAATTTTGAAATCAGTGAAATCAAACAATTACTTGCAAATGCACCTGGGGTTGTATTGGTAGATGATCCTATGAATCAACAATACCCTCTAGCTACCGACTCTACGGGTAAGAACGATGTATTCGTAGGCAGGGTACGTAAGGATTTGGATCACCCCCGTGGACTTAGCATGTGGATTGTATCGGATAATCTCTTAAAGGGTGCAGCATGGAATGCTGTACAGATTGCAGAATATATTGCACTTGAACAATAAAAATTAAATATGTTTAAAGGAGATAAACGAAGTGGACTTTGGGAGAGTAGTAACAGCGATGGTCACTCCTTTTGATGACAACCTACAGATTGATTGGAACAAGATAGAGGAGCTTATTGAATATCTGATTGTTGAGCAGCAAAGCGACAGTCTGGTTATTACTGGTACAACAGGTGAAGCATCTACATTAATCGATGATGAGAAAATTAAGCTATATAAGACTGTCGTTAAGCTGGCTAAAGGTCGTTGTAAGATTATTGCTGGCTCGGCAAGCAATGATACCTCACATTCAATCCATCTCACTAAAGCAGCTGAGAAGGCTGGAGTTGATGGTATCCTGTTGGTAGCTCCTTACTATAATAGACCATCTCAAGAAGGATTATATCTTCATTTCAAGGCTATTGCAGATTGCACATCATTACCAATTATGCTCTATAATGTACCAAAGCGAACAGGTGTAACGATCAGCGCAGAGACGACGATTCGATTATCACAGCTAACGAATATTGTTGCGACTAAAGAAGCGAGTGGCGATTTGGAATTAATAACGAATATCCTACGCGGTGTTCCTGATGGCTTTAGAGTGTATAGTGGCGACGATGAGTTAACTTTACCGATATTGTCTATTGGTGGATATGGTGTCGTGAGCGTTATTAGTCATGTCGTTGGTAAACAACTACATAAGATGATCAATGCCTTTTTCGAGGGTCGTGTACAGGAGGCTGCACTTCATCATCAGCAGCTATTACCGATCACCAAAGGTTTGTTCGTATGCTCGAATCCAGTGCCTGTCAAGTATGCGCTTCAGCTACATGGGATAGATGTTGGAAGCGTCAGGCTTCCATTAGCAGCGATAACTGAAGAAGAGAAGAACCTAGTGAGCTCACTCTTCAAAGGATAATACTTGAGATCGATGCTCTTTCAAGCATCGATTTTTTGCTTCCAGTTCCCATATCATGTATAATGAACTTGCGAGTAACTGATGCGGGAATCGAATATTGTTGGTTTCGAGATAGTTTATTTGTTACGAACGCATATAGAAATCGGTACTATACAAACTAAGTGTATAGTTTCACCAAATAATTAGCTTTTGTTTACGAAATAATATTAACAGTCATCGTATATCATTCGTAATCCATGAAGCTAAACAATAATTTTAGGAGGAAAGATTAAATTGGCAAAAAAGAATAGTGAAGCTCTGTCTATTTTCGCCTTGGGCGGTGTGGGTGAAATAGGCAAGAACATGTACGTCGTACAATATGAGAATGATATTGTCGTTATTGATTCTGGACTAAAATTCCCTGAAGAAGAAATGCTTGGTATCGATATCGTTATTCCAGATATCACATATTTGGTGGAAAATCGCGATAAAGTTAGATGTATCTTAATAACACATGGACATGAGGATCATATTGGTGGTCTACCCTATATACTTAAGATGCTGAATGTACCTATTTATGCGACCAAGCTTACACTCGGACTAATCGAAAGCAAGCTTAAGGAAGCTGGTTTATTAGGGGAGACGAAGCGGCATCTCATTCATGGTGATTCTGAACTACAATTAGGCAGCATGAAAGCAAGCTTTTTTCGGACAAACCATAGTATTCCAGACTCAGTTGGGGTATGTCTTGAGACTCCAGAGGGAACCGTTGTTCATACGGGAGATTTTAAATTTGATCAAACCCCGGTCAATGAGCAATATGCAGATGTTCACAAGATGGCTGAAATTGGTACAAAGGGTGTACTTGTTCTTCTATCTGATAGTACGAATGCGGAACGTCCAGGGTTCACGCCATCGGAGCGTGGTGTAGGTCGCCAATTGGAGGAAGAATTCCGTCGTGCACAACAGCGAGTCGTTGTTGCTACATTCGCATCCAACGTACATCGAATTCAACAGGTAGTGGATGCATGTCTCAAAACTAATCGAAAATTAGCTGTTGTAGGTCGCAGTATGGTGAATGTGGTTAATATTGCAACAGAATTAGGCTACCTCAATGTGCCAGAGGGTATGATCATCGAAACGGATGAGGTGAACAAGCTTCCGGGGGAGCGTGTTGCAGTTCTCTCTACAGGCAGTCAGGGCGAGCCCATGTCAGCCTTAACAAGGATGGCTAGAGCTACACATCGTAAAGTGGAAATTATGCCTGGAGATACTGTTATTATTGCAGCTACACCTATTCCTGGTAATGAAAAATATGTGGGTCGTACTGTAGATGAATTATTCAGATTAGGCGCCAATGTGATCTATGGTCCTGGTTCAACCTCAGGAGTTCATGTATCCGGTCACGGTAGTCAAGAAGAGCTAAAGCTGATGTTGAACTTTATTAAACCTAAATACTTTATTCCGATTCATGGTGAGTTCAGAATGCTTCGCCAACATGGTATTCTTGCAGAATCCGTAGGTGTAGAAAAGGAGAACATATTCCTTGTTGACAATGGAGATGTAATTGAATTCCACAATGGGGAAGGTCGTAAGGCCGGTAAAATTCAAGCTGGTAATGTACTTATTGATGGTCTTGGTGTTGGTGACGTAGGTAACATTGTATTGCGTGATCGAAAGCTGTTATCACAGGACGGTATATTGGTTGTTGTCATTACACTTAGTAAGCAAGAGGGAAAAATTCTATCTGGACCTGATATTATCTCGCGTGGTTTCGTATATGTGAGGGAGTCAGAAACATTATTGGATGAAGCAAATCGTATCGTATCGAATACGTTGAATAAATTAATGTCTGAGAATGTGAATGAGTGGGCATCACTCAAGAATCATGTGAAGGAAGCACTTGGACGTTTCTTATATGAACAAACAAGAAGAAGACCGATGATTCTTCCAATCATTATGGAAGTTTAGGGGACATATTATAAAAGCCTATGCAGATAATTGCATAGGCTTTTATTGTGTGTCGCCCCATCTATATATATATTTATTGCTGTTTTCTGAATAATTTTTGTCTGGAAATTCATACTACTACAAGCCCGTCAATAACCTAAAGGGGATAGACAAATGGATCAAATATCAAATTTAAGAAATCAGAATCAGATGAATGAAATCGGTACAGAAGAGGCGAAGAAGAATACAAACCTAGATCCTGTACAGCAATATGGTCAAACTCAGCTTCCATCAACGGAATCGAATATATACTGTTTAACGATTATTGGTCAGGTGGAGGGACATCTAGTGCTGCCCCCACAGAATAAGACAACGAAGTATGAGCACATGATCCCTCAGCTTGTTGCAGCAGAGCAGAACAATAGAATCGAAGGCATGTTAATCATTCTCAACACCGTAGGTGGAGATGTCGAAGCTGGATTAGCTATTGCTGAGATGATCAGTACACTTTCCAAGCCTACCGTAGCATTGGTCCTCGGCGGAGGTCATAGTATTGGTGTTCCGATTGCAGTAGCAGCAGATTATTCCTTTATTGCGGATACCGCCACCATGATCATACATCCAATCCGTTTAAACGGATTGGTTATTGGTGTTCCTCAAACCTTCGAGTATTTGGACAAGATGCAGGAGAGAGTCATCCGATTCATTACGAATCATTCCAATATGAAGGAAGAGAAGCTGAAGGAATTTATGTTCAAGACTGGAGATCTCGCTAGAGATGTAGGGACTGTCGTCATGGGCCCTGATGCGGTGAAGCATGGTCTTATTCAAGCTGTTGGTGGTATTGGGGATGCACTAAGTGAATTGAACAGACGCATCGCTGAAAGGAAGATAGGAGGGTATTTGCAATGATTATTCACACGGTTATGCCAGATGAAATTTTATATGCAGGGATTGAGGAGATTGTGGCTCCCGAAGAAATGCAGATTAATGGCATCAATATGCAGGTTGAGCGAATATCGATTAACCAAGTAAGGGTGATCCGATTAATAAGTGCAGAGCTTGAGCCTTACTTGGATGTTGCATACCTGCCTGGTCAAATCATCCGTTTATAATACCAATTCGATAATACGTGGTGCCACCGATTCATTGTGTTATAATGGCTACGGAGGTGTGCACGTTGGCGAAGAAGAGAAAGAAAAAAAACCGCGTAACCACGTTATCATATGAGGTTTATGGAATTATCATCCTCATTTTTTCGGTCATTACGCTTGCTGGAACAGGACCTATTCGTGGAATGGGAACTGTAGGACGAGCTATCAATTACATATGTTTATTCCTAGCGGGTGAGATGAGCTATGTTATTCCGCTTATTGCGATATATGTAGGACTTTACGTTATGGTCAAGCGACAGTGGCCTAAAGGTTGGACGCATCGTCGCACAGGAATCGTTCTGCTCATCATTGGGATCCTGACCTTATTCCAGATTTCGATGACTCAGGATTTGTATCCAATAGGGGATTACAAAGCTAGTGCGGTATTAAATCAACCTATGCAAAATTTGCTGGAATTGCTAGAAGAAACAAAAACCGTAGACCAATTTAATGTTGAGCTCGGAGGCGGAATGATTGGCGCTATCGTCTTCAGTGGTTTATATATATTCTTCGATGAATATGGCTCACAATTATTCGTATACGCCTTGTTAGCGATAGGCTTTCTATATTTAACCGGGTGGTCCTATGTGGAGATGGGGTCTCGGATTAAAAAAATGTTAGGCATGATTGGTAAAAAAGGTGGCAGGCAGTGGAAGGAAATCTTTGCACAGCTAAAAAGGAAAAGACAACAAAGGCAATTAATCGCTGCTCAGGATGAGGATGAGGATGAGGATGAGGATGAAGAGGATGAGGTAAGCGTTAGAGTTGCTGGTAAATATCCGATCGTTAATGAGATTGATGAGGAGACGTATCATCCGAAGACGAACCGAAAACCAGCCAAGAAGTCCTTATTCATGGAGCTACTTAAGCCTGATAAGTCTAAGGATAAAACGATGGTCGATATGCAGGATGAATTACCTGAATCGGATTCGGGTGATATTCAAACAACTAACGAAGGGACAGAAAGTGTTCTATTAGTCAGGGATTTTATGGAGCATGTGGATCAAGCTGAACGAAACGAACAAGCGAACGTAGCTCATAGTACTGAATTAGTAACACCAGCTTCTATAGAGGGTGAAGAGCATGTAGTTGCAGCACTGCACGCTGTGAAGGAAAGAGTTAATGTTGCATACAAGCTACCCCCATTCCACTTATTAGGCAAGCCTACATCTGCTGCTAAGGGTGGAGCTTCAACGGATTACAAAGCAAATGCTCGTAAATTAGAAACCACATTAGAAAGCTTTGGTGTACGTGCTAAGGTAATGGAGGTTGTAAGGGGTCCCGCTGTAACTCGTTATGAAATCTTACCTGATGTTGGGGTTAAGGTTAGTCGCATCGTGTCATTAACAGACGATATTGCACTAGCATTGGCAGCTAAGGACATCCGAATGGAAGCTCCTATTCCTGGTAAATCGGCAATTGGTATTGAAGTACCGAATACGGAGGTTTCTATTGTAACGGTTCGTGAAGTCATGGAGAGTGCTTCCTTCCATGAATCTCAAGCCAAGCTTTCCATTGTATTAGGGAGAGACATATCTGGTCAGCCCATGGTTGCAAATCTAGCAAGAATGCCACACTTACTTGTTGCAGGTGCAACGGGGTCAGGTAAGTCCGTTTGTATTAATGCGATTATCGTTAGCATTCTGTATAAAGCGAAACCTGATGAAGTCAAGTTTCTTATGATTGACCCCAAGATGGTGGAGTTGAATATCTATAATGGGATTCCACATCTGCTTGCTCCTGTAGTAACTGATCCTAGACGCGCCTCACTTGCACTCAAGAAGGTGGTCGTTGAGATGGAGAAACGCTATGAGCTATTCTCCAAATCAGGCTCGCGCAATATAGAAGGGTATAATAAAATGTGTACGGATAAGGGAATGGATGCTCTTCCATTTATTGTAGTTATTGTGGACGAGTTAGCCGATTTGATGATGGTTGCAGCCCATGATGTGGAGGATGCGATCTGTCGTCTAGCACAGATGGCTCGTGCTGCGGGTATCCATCTCATAATCGCTACACAACGTCCATCTGTAGACGTCATTACGGGCGTTATCAAAGCGAATATCCCTTCACGGATAGCCTTCGGTGTATCTTCACAGGTAGACTCCCGTACCATTCTTGATGGAGTTGGTGCTGAGAAGCTACTTGGAAGAGGAGACATGTTGTACTTGCCTGTAGGTGAATCTAAGCCTATTCGCGTTCAGGGCGCTTTTTTATCTGACCCAGAGGTTGAAGCGGTTGTTCAGTATGCTAGATCACAAGGTCAAGCCGAATATCAAGAGGATTTGGTACCAGAGATCGAAGAGCAGATCGAGATGGAAGATCCGAATATGGACGAGCTGTTCGATCAGGCTGCACAGATTGTCCTAGAAGCTAAGCAAGCATCTGTTTCTTTGTTACAACGAAGATTAAGGATTGGCTATACTAGAGCGGCTCGTCTAATTGATTATATGGAAGCCTCCGGTATTATAGGACCGTACGAAGGAAGTAAGCCTAGAGAGGTTCTTATGACCTTCGAGCAATTTCAACAAAGTCGAATGAGTTCATGATCTTCGAAATGGGAGTATAGAATCGTCCAACTTTTCTCATAATAATCTTTGAGTACGAAAGATGAGAAAGGTTGGAATCGATGAACAGAAGATTGTTACTGATAACATGTAGTATTATCCTGTGTCTAATTGCTTCATTCCAGCTCCACCATACCTTCAATACTAGTCAGGATAGTCAAGAAACATTCAGTAAAGTAACTTTTAAATATGGAGCATCAGGTAAAGATGTTCTTGAATTACAAGGCAGATTGAAGTTTCTTGGCTTTTATAATGGCAAGGTAGATGGTGCGTACGGCTGGAAGACACTTCAATCTGTTAAGCATTTCCAATGGAAGTTTGGAATGCCAGCCGATGGGATAGTGGGTTCAAAAACGAAGTTGATGCTTTGGGAAGCAACGAAGAAATGGTCTCCAGAGCTAACCATGGATAAACCAGCGGAGACAAATCAACCGAAGAAGACAAAAGCGGCAGCAAGCGGGATGACCAACTCAAATAGCTTGGGTCTTTCTGCTAATGATTTGAAAATCATGGCGAATGCAGTTCATGGAGAAGCACGAGGAGAGCCCTATATTGGTCAGGTAGCGGTCGCAGCCGTTATATTAAATCGAGTCAATTCAGCGAGCTTTCCTAAAACGGTATCAGGCGTTATTTTTCAACCTGGTGCATTCACAGCAGTTGCAGATGGTCAGATCTGGTTAGAACCAGATGAGAGCTCTCAGCGAGCTGTTCGCGATGCACTCAACGGTTTGGATCCATCTGGAGGCTGTATCTATTACTTTAATCCAGATACCGCTACTTCAAAATGGATATGGACACGCAAACAAGTGAAGAAGATAGGAAAGCATATATTCTGCATCTAATCATATGCTCTAAGCATAGTCAATATTAGACTTTAAGAGGTAGCCATTCAGGCTACTTCTTCATTTTTATTGGATTAAGATTGGTAATTAGCAGTTTCGTTTTATATAATGACAACAAAGAGAGGGTGTGAATCGATGCAAGATATACAATTTCAACGTGCAGAAGCTAACCGTATCCGTATTCATGTATTGCCAACTGATCGGTTCAAGACATATGCAGTTTCTATGTACATAGGTCGACCTTTAGAGGAATCAACTGTGACTTCTACAGCAATCATTCCTTTCCTTCTTCGACGAGGTACCGAGCAATATCCAGAAACGAAGGCATTCAGGGAACACCTGGATGAGCTTTATGGAGCAGGATTTGGCTTTGATATATATAAACGAGGTAACAATCATATTGTTCAATTCCGTATGGATACTGTTGATGACCGTTTCCTAGGTCAACAGAATCCTTCCTTGCTTCAAGAAACACTTGCTTTTCTTGGACAGACGATAACGCGACCCGCACTTGAGAACGGAACATTCCTGACTAAGTATTTTGATGCAGAGAAACAGACGATTCAGAGCAAGTTAGAGTCCGTTGTTAACGATAAGATCAGATATGCTGCGGAACGATGTGTACAGATCATGTATGCGGATGATCCATACCGATACAACCCACTCGGGAAAATTGAGGAGCTCGCATCACTTAGTGTGGATACATTGTATGAACAATATCGAGACTGGTTGAAGCATGCACCCATTGACTTATATGTAGTGGGTCACACTACATTAGATGAAGTAACAGCTATTGTACATGAACAATTCCAGATGGATCGTAATGAGCTTTTCAACTATCAGATAGAGGTTGCGCTTAGACCTGTTACAGAGCCTAAGCGTGTAGTAGAACAGTTAGATGTGAATCAAGGCAAGCTGAATATGGGTTTAATCGCACCGTTTACTTATAGTGATGCTAATTATCCAGCTGCAATGGTATACAATGGCATATTAGGTGGCTATCCACATTCCAAGCTTTTCTGTAACGTACGAGAGAAAGCTAGCTTGGCTTATTATGTATCATCTCGATTAGACGGCTATAAAGGGAATTTGATGATTCAGTCGGGTATTGAGATTAAGAATTATGATCAGGCCGTTTCCATAATTACGCAGCAGCTTGAAGCGTTAAGAGCTGGAGAAGTATCGGATTTAGAATTATCTCAGACCAAGTCAATGATGACAAATCAGCTTAAGCAAATTTATGATTCACCAAACGAAATGATCGGTTTTGATTTTAACACGGTTTTAACCGGTAAGGAACGAACGGTTTCGACTATTCTTACACAAATCAATCAAGTAAATAAGGATCACATACAAGAGGTTGCTCAGAAGGTTGATTTGGATACAATCTATTTCTTGAAGAATAAGGAAGGAGAATGATACATGGAAGCGATCCACTACCCACATCTGAATGAAACCTTATATGTTGAGAAGCTCTCGAACGGATTAGAAGTACGCATCCTGCCAAAGCCAGGTTTTCAGAAAACCTATGCTGTCTTCTCTACAAGATATGGATCTGTCGATAATCACTTTCAACTAAGTGACGGTTTAGAGAAACGTGTTCCCGATGGAATTGCTCATTTTCTCGAGCATAAGATGTTCGAAGAGCCAGAGGGTGATATCTTCTCGAAATTTGCAGAGCAAGGAGCCTCAGCCAATGCATTTACAAGCTTTGATCGCACCTCTTATCTATTCTCAGCAACGGATCACATTGAAGAAAATATAGAGACCTTGCTAGATTTCGTGCAGAATCCTTATTTTACAGACGAGAATGTGGAGAAGGAGAAAGGGATCATAGGGCAGGAAATTAACATGTACAAGGATCATCCAGATTGGCGTGTATACTATGGACTTATTGAATCCATGTATAGTCAACACCCCATTCATATTGATATTGCGGGAACCATTGAATCGATCGCTAAGATTGATAAGGAGATGCTCTACGCTTGCCATGAGACCTTCTACCATCCAGGCAATATGACATTCTTCGTTGTGGGTGGTGTGGATCCTGATCAGATCATCAACCAAATACGTCAAAATCAAGAGAAAAAAACGTTTGCGATATTTAAGGACATCTCACGATTGTATCCAGATGAGCCATATGAGGTTCAAGTGAAACAGAAAGTGGCTAAGCTTCCTGTTTCTTTGCCGAAATGCCTGTTTGGCTTTAAGGAGAAAATATCATATCTGGACCCAGAGGCTGTTCTTTATCGTGAATTAACAACCAAGCTGCTCTTTGATTTATTATTCAGTCCGAGCTCAAGCCTTTATCAAACCCTCTATGACACAAATCTCATATCCGACCAATTCGGCTATGAATATCAAGCAAGCACACAATATGCGTTCTCGGTTATCGGTGGGGAGACGAAAGATCCTGATCTATTGTTAGCTAGAATTCGCGAGCTCATTGAGCCCATTATGGTTAGTGGATTTGATCAGACCTCATTTGATCGATGTAAGAAGAAGAGAATCGGCAATTATTTACGTGTATTAAATTCTCCAGAGGCCATTGCTAATGAATATACAAAGTATAGCTTTAAACATATTGACTTTTTCCGATTCCTTACCGTATATGAGAGCTTAACACTTGCTGATGTTAACCTAAGAATGAAGGATCATATTCAATGGGAGCAATTGGCCGTCTCCATTATCAGGAATGATACCGTTTGACAATCGTTAGAGCTTCTTCGGATACAACGGTATTGGTAACAGGTGGGAATCGAGGTATCGGTGCGGCCATCGCCGAACGATTCGCAAGTGCAGGAATGAATGTGGTTATCCATTATTTACAAGCACACGAAGCAGCGAATGAAGTTGCTCGTAAGTGTTTGAAATATGGTGTTCGTGTATTAACCGTTACAGCGGATTTAAAGTCTAAGGATCAGATTGTGAAGATGCTGGAAAAATTAACTCATCACCAGATGGTACCCGATATTCTAGTCAATAATGCCGGGATTTCTCATTTTGGACTGTTAACTGATGTAACTGAAGAAGAATGGGACCATGTGATGAATACCAATTTAAAGGGAATGTTCTTATGCACACAAACGTTCTTACCTCATATGATCTCGCAAAAATACGGACGAATTGTCAATGTATCCTCGATTTGGGGAATAGCAGGTGCTTCATGTGAGGTACTGTATTCAACAACTAAAGGTGGCATGAATGCATTCACTAAAGCATTAGCTAAAGAGCTAGCACCTTCTGGGATAACAGTTAATGCCGTAGCGCCTGGGGCTGTAGATACCTCAATGCTGCAGCATATGAATGAAGAGGATAAACAGACCATGATCAATGATATACCCGTAGGCAGATTAGCTCAGCCCGAAGAAATTGCTTCGCTTGTTTACTTTGTCGCTTTGCCGGAATCTGGTTATATCACTGGACAGGTTATAAGTCCTAATGGTGGCTGGATTACTTAGCTAGTTCGAATAAGACGTATAATCATTACGATTATTGCAGATATTAGGGTTGTCGTTACAAACCTCTAAAAAGGAGAATTCACATGACAACTGTAACATCGACATTCGAGAAATGGAAAAGCTTCTTAGGTGAAAGAGTAGAGCAAGCCAAAAAAGCGGGTATGGGCGAGGAAACCATTGAAAAGCTAGCTTATCAAATTGGCGAATTTCTAGATGATAAGGTTGATCCTAATAACGAACAGAATCGTGTACTAAAGGAATTATGGGATGTGGGCGACAAGGAAGAGCGCAAAGCTATGGCACGATTAATGGTTAAGCTAGTTGAAAAAGGGTAAGAGTCAAAAAAAGCCTTCTTCTTTTGAAGGCTTTTTGATTGTGTAAGCAGAAACTTTTAAACTAAATTTACCTCTGGGAAGGAATACTGCGAAAATTGTAGAATATAATCAATAGATGAAATATTGATATTTCAGTCAATTTGGGCGAGTATCGACCTAATTCGAGGGTGGTTTACATTTTTTATGGATCATACACAATGGTATTTGGAATATAAGATACATAAGAATCGTCCTGGATTATTAGGGGATATTGCTTCCCTTATGGGGATGCTAGAAATTAATATATTATCCATTAATGGTGTAGAAGATCGAACTCGTGGTATGTTAATTCAGACGAGTGATAATGAGAAGATTGTATTATTAGAACAGCTTCTACGTAAGGTAGATAATATTACAATCAACAAGATGCGTGAGCCTAAATTGGTCGATATCTTAGCTGTTCGACACGGGCGTTATATCGAAAGAGATTCAGATGATCGTAAAACGTTCCGCTTCACGAGAGATGAGTTAGGTTTACTTGTTGATTTCTTAGGAGAGATTTTCAAAATTGAAGGACATCAGCTAGTTGGTCTTCGTGGGATGCCTCGCGTAGGGAAGACAGAGTCTATTATCGCTGGGAGTGTTTGTGCGAATAAACGATGGACCTTTGTCTCATCGACCTTGTTACGCCAAACGGTTCGGAGTCAATTGTCTGAGGAAGAATCAAGTCCGAACAACATATTCATTATTGATGGTATAGTAAGTACAATTCGTTCTAACGATAAGCATTATGTGCTTCTTCAAGAAATCATGGCTATGCCTACAACGAAGGTTATTGAACACCCTGATATTTTTGTGCAAGAATCCGAATATACTTATGATGATTTTGATTATATTATTGAGCTCCGCAGTACACCAGATGAAGAGATTAAATTCGAACCATCCCATTCCCAGCCAGAAGGTTTCTGATGGGTTTACATATCCTTTGAGGAGGTGAAGCATGTCTGATCTGGGTCAATTACTTAAGAAAGCACGTACCCAAAAGGGAATCACACTTGATGAATTACAAGAGCTAACTAAAATTCGCAAAAGGTATCTTGAAGCTATTGAAGAAGGGAATTATAAAATTCTTCCCGGAAATTTCTATGTGAGAGCTTTTATAAAAAGCTATTCAGAAGCAGTTGGTCTTGAACCAGATGAAGTGCTACGCTTGTATCGAAGTGTTATTCCTGAGACTAGTCCAGAACCAACCAACGAGCCTAAACGTAGACAGACAAAGCCTACTCGTAATTCTGATAAGATGAGTAAGTGGGCTTCTGCTTTACTTCTTATTGCTTTTCCGTTACTTATATTAAGTGTGTTTTATTATTATTATGTGATGAAACCGAATCAGGAACAAGTAGCACGTGCTCCAGCACCTCTAACTGAGAATAAGAGTCCGGTGGAGCCAGATGTGAAGGAGCCCACTGTGGTAGAGGTTATTCCTGATCCTGTTCCAGAACCAGAAGTTGTGGAAGCGGCAGAAGTTGAATTGGTTAAGACAGAAGGTACAACTGATTATTATGTCATAAGAGATACGAAGCAGTTATCCATTCAACTTCAGGTTGTCGGAGATCAATGCTGGATGGCGATAAAGAAGTTGGATAAGAACGGTGAATATATTGAGGAGAATTTAACGTTAAAGCGAAATGAAGAAAGAGTGTGGACCTTTGATGACTCCGTGTATTTTAACATCGGAAAAGCGAATGCTCTAAAGATAACGATTAATGGTACTGAGATTAAGGTAGGGGATTTGGCTAATCCTAGAAGATTGCAGTTAGATTTGGAAAAGCCTATCATATAATAAGCTGAAGACACCGCTGATTTATCACAAGATAAATCAGCAGTGTCTTTTCTTGCTTTGCTTTTATTGGTATAATCGTTTCATTATGATTTTCGGAAGGAAGTGGACATCAATGAGCTCAGAAAGCTCTTTTGATATTGTATCCAAGATCGATATGCAGGAATTAAAGAATGCTATTCAACAAGCAGAGCGTGAAATTGAGACTCGATTCGATTTTAAGGGTAGTAAAAGTGATATCTCCATTGATAAAGAAGATTTGGTCGTCGTGTCGGATTCTGAATTCAGAGTTGAGAGTGTAGTGGATATTCTGCAGACGAAGATGGTGAAACGTGGCATTTCCCTCAAATGTCTGGAGTATGGTAAGATAGAGCCTGCTGCCTCGAACACAATGCGTCAGCGAATCAAGCTGAAACAGGGTGTAGATCAGGATCATTCTAAGAAAATTAATATCTTAATAAAGGATTCAAAGCTAAAGGTGAAGACAGTTATTCAAGGTGATCAAATTAGAGTGACCGGGAAGAGTAAAGATGATCTTCAGCAAGTGATGCAGCTACTCAAAGGTGCAGATTTAGCTCTTGATTTACAATTTGCTAACTACAGATAAGGATTGGGTGAGAGACGTACATGATTGAAAAGGTGAAATTTGTAACATTAGGCTGTGAGAAAAATCTGGTTGACTCTGAGATCATGGGCGGCTTAGTTCATGAACAGGGATTTCTACTCGTTGATGACAATCAGGATGCGACAGTCATTGTTATCAATACTTGTGGATTCATCGATGCTGCAAAAGAGGAGTCTGTCAATACGATTCTAGAGATTGCTGATTTGAAGCAAACCGGGAATCTCAAGGCTCTAATTGTATCTGGTTGTTTAACTCAGCGGTACAAAGAACAATTAATGAATGAAATGCCAGAAATCGACGGTATCGTAGGTACAGGCGACTTTGATCAGATAACAGATATTATTGATGCAGCTCTTAAAGGTAAGAAACCCATACTTGTGGGGAATCCTGTATTTAATTATGATCAGAAGCTGCCCCGACGTGTTACAACACCTCGTTATACGGCCTATGTAAAAATTGCTGAGGGCTGCGATAACGCATGTACATTCTGTAGTATTCCGATAATGCGAGGAAATTTTCGTAGCAGAACTATGGAATCTATTATAAGTGAGGTTGAGCTGCTGGTTTCACAGGGTGTGAAGGAGATTAGCTTGATTGCTCAGGACTCGACCAATTATGGAACAGACATATATGATGGGTTTATGCTTCCAACGCTTCTGGATAAAGTAACGGAAGTACCTGGACTGGCTTGGGTTCGCTTGCATTATGCATATCCAGGCTTCTTCACAGACGAGCTCATTCAGACGATTGCTAACAATCCGAAGATTTGTAAGTATGTGGACATGCCACTACAGCATAGTGAGGACCATATCCTTAAGAAGATGCGTAGACCAGGTAGACAGAAGGATGTACGTGAATTAATTACACAAATTCGCAAGCATATTCCTAATGTTTCCCTGCGTACATCACTTATTGTTGGTTTTCCAGGAGAAACAGAAGAAGACTACAATAATCTAACTGAGTTCGTCAAAGATATTAAATTCGACCGATTGGGTGTGTTTACATACTCGCAAGAGGATGATACACCTGCAGCACGACTACCAGACCAATTACCTGAGGAAACGAAGGAATGGCGTGCGAATACATTAATGGAAGTGCAGAGAGAGATCTCTACGGGTCGTAGTGTGAAGATGGTTGGACAGACACTCGATGTACTCATTGAACGTTATGATGGGCGTAACGATATCTATATCGGACGCACACAATTCGATGCGCCAGAAATTGATGGGGAAGTATTCGTTAGTCAGTGTCATGCCGAAATTGGTCAGATGGTTAAAGTTAATATTACTCACGCATTTGAGTATGATCTGACTGGAGTTGCTGTATCATGAACTTAGCTAATAAAATTACGGTTGCACGTATATTCCTCGTTCCCGTTATCATGTTCTTCTTACTTGTTAATTTGCACTTACCGAATATTAGCATACCGGAAATTAATGGTACTGTATTCACCATTACTTACAATCAGATTATTGCTGTAATTATATTCAGTATTGCGGCTATTACGGATACACTTGATGGGTATATTGCGAGAAAGCACAAGCTTGTAAGTAACCTAGGCAAGCTTCTTGATCCACTTGCAGATAAACTATTGGTTGCTGCTGTGCTTATTTCGCTTGTTGAGATGGACAAGCTTAACGCACTTATCGTGATCATTATTATTAGTCGTGAATTTGCTGTTACTGGATTAAGACAGATTGCGCTTTTAGAAGGTGTAGTTATACCTGCAAGTAATCTAGGTAAGTGGAAAACCGGTTTTCAGATTGCAGCCATTATTCTATTATTAATTAATAATTTTCCGTTCGTCTTTATTGGATGGCGTATAGATCTTATTGTTACTTGGATGGCTGCAGTGATTACGATTTATTCAGGAATAGATTATTTTATCAAAGGTAAGACGGTTATTAATTTCTCTGACAAGCAGTAAAGCTTATCGTGAAAGGATATGGCATATGAGAGCTGAGATCATCGCTGTAGGAACCGAGCTCTTAATGGGCCAAATTGTTAATTCAAATGCCCAATATTTGTCGCAAAAATTTGCGGAGATGGGTGTTAATGTATATTATCAAACCGTTGTAGGGGATAACGCAGAACGAATGGCTGAGGCTATGCGACTCTCGAGTAGCCGCGCAGATTTAGTCGTGTTCACGGGTGGTTTAGGTCCTACTCAGGATGATATAACTAGAGATGTGCTTGCATCTATATTAGGACTAGGCTTGTCCATTCATCAGCCTTCCTACGATCGTATCGCTTCCTTTCATATGGATCGTAAAGTGATCATGGTAGAGAGTAATGCACGTCAAGCTTTAATGATTGATGGTGCGGACCCCTTAATGAATGATACAGGAATGGCTGTAGGTTCTGCCATTACGCAAGATAATACTCACTATGTTTTACTGCCTGGTCCACCTCGGGAACTGAAGCCAATGTTCGAAAACTATGCAATACCATGGATTCTTAGCAGAATGCCGAATACAGGAGCATTGTTCTCTAGGATGCTTAAGTTTTGTGGGATTGGAGAATCTCGTTTGGAGCATGCGATAAAGGATCTCATCTCTGAACAGAGTGACCCATCCATAGCCCCCTATGCCAAGGAAGGCGAAGTCACGATTCGATTAACGACCCGTGCCAACACACAAGAAGAGGCTAACAAAGTATTGGATATGACTCATCTAGAAATTAATAATCGTGTCGGTGAATTTTTATATTCCGATATGGATGTTCCTTTGGAAGCTGTTATTGTTCGTCTTATGACAGCGAAGGGGATTACACTGTCTGTGGCTGAAAGCTGCACAGGAGGATTATTCAGTGAATTAATCACTTCGATTCCTGGAAGCTCGGCGATGTTCCATGGAGGAGTCATCTGTTATTCTAATGAGTGGAAGCATCGTTCACTACAAATCCCTATGGATATGCTTGAGGGAGAAGATGCTCCAGGGGCTGTGAGTGAGGAAGCTGCCATTTTACTCGCTCAGCAGATTGTGCAGCGAACAGGTAGCGATTTAGGCGTCTCCATTACAGGCATTGCTGGTCCTGAGCATTCCGAGCGCAAGCCTGTAGGGCTGGTGTACGTTGCTATTGCGAATAAGAAGGGTGACACCCAGGTGCATCAATTGAATATAGCAGGTAATCGTGAGATGGTCCGGGTTAGAACAGTAAAGCAGGCTTTGTATCAATTGTGGCTCCAGTTGAAAACCATGTAAAAATTATACTTGTGTATTTATGGATCCTATGTTAGATTTATGTTAAATTATTCTTGTTAACGGAAGTACCGTAGCAAAGGGACCCTTTGTGAACGGTACTTTTTTTAATTTACCTTGATCATAAAGGACAGTGTGGCTGCTAATAAAAAACGAACGAATGTTCGAAAAAACACTTGGCAAGCGCATGAAAAAGGATTATCATAGACTTATATTAATTAGAAGAAGAGGAAGTGAAGCACTTGTCAGATCGTCGTGCAGCCTTAGATATGGCATTGAAACAAATTGAGAAGCAATTCGGTAAGGGTTCTGTTATGAAGCTCGGAGAATCAACTCATATGCAGGTAGAGACAATCTCTAGTGGTATCTTAGCATTAGACATTGCTCTAGGTATAGGCGGTATTCCAAGAGGTCGTATTATAGAAGTGTTCGGTCCTGAATCATCTGGTAAGACAACCGTTGCCTTACATGCAATAGCAGAGGTTCAGAAAATTGGTGGACAAGCAGCTTTCATAGATGCTGAGCATGCTCTTGACCCGCAATATGCAAGTAAACTTGGTGTTAATATTGATGAGTTATTATTGTCCCAACCGGATACGGGAGAACAGGGATTGGAAATTGCCGAAGCCTTGGTTCGGAGTGGCGCAGTTGACATTATTGTTATCGACTCCGTTGCTGCCTTGGTTCCAAAGGCCGAAATTGAAGGTGATATGGGTGATTCACATGTCGGCTTGCAGGCAAGATTGATGTCACAGGCATTACGTAAGTTATCAGGAGCAATTGGAAAATCAAAGGTTATTGCCATCTTCATTAATCAGCTTCGTGAGAAGGTTGGCGTAATGTTCGGTAATCCAGAAATTACACCAGGCGGAAGAGCTTTGAAATTCTATTCCTCTGTGCGACTTGAGGTTCGTCGTATTGAATCGATTAAGCAAGGAAATGATTTAGTAGGGAATCGTACTAGGATTAAAGTAGTCAAGAATAAAGTTGCTCCTCCCTTTAAACAAGCAGAGGTAGATATCATGTATGGCGAAGGTATCTCTAGGGTTGGTAGTATTATCGATATTGGTGCGGAAATTGACATCGTACAAAAGAGTGGTGCATGGTATTCTTATGAAGGTGAACGGATGGGTCAGGGTAGAGAGAATGCGAAGCAATATCTGAAGGATAATCCTGATATCGCTAATATCATTGAGGCTAAAATTCGCGCAGCGGGAACAGCTCAATCCTTAACAATGAATAAAGCATCCTTCGATAGTGACAGCGAATAAATAAAGATAGGGTCCGCGCATGGTTACTTAATGTGCGGACTTTTCTATGATTGGAGGGTACACATGTTGTGAGAGATGAAGAAGATTTAATAACAATTACGATGGTGGAGCAACAGAAACGTCATAAGCATCGATATAATATCTATGTGAATGGTGAGTATGCATTTGCCGTTCATGAGGATATTGTTGTGAAATATCGATTGTTGAAGGATGTTAAACTAACTAAATCATTTATAGATGATGTTGTCTATGAAGAGGAGAGACACACTGCTTATCGAGATGCGCTCAGGTATATAGGAAGATCCATGCGTTCTCAGAAGGAAGTAGCCACTAAATTAACGGGTAAAGGTTATGTGGATGATATTATTAAGGATGTACTCGCTAGGTTAACTGATCAGAAATTTATTGATGATCATGACTATGCCGTTACACTAGCCAAGCAAAGAATGAGGATGAATAAGAAGGGGCCACTGTGGATTAAGCGGGAATTGACTCAGAAGGGCATAGCTAAAGTGGAGATTCAAACTGCATTGGATCAATTTGATGAACATGTAGAATATGAGCAAGCACTAGCTTTAGCTACGAAGAGGTGGGATTTAGATAAGTCAGATGATCTTATTAAGTTTCGTAAGATCATAAATTTACTACAGCGAAGAGGCTATACCTCGGAGGTTACCCGAAAAGTAATGAGTGATCTAAAGAATTCTGAGGATATGTACTTTGAAGAGTGATGATTATCAACAAGATCCGACGGACATGCTTGACATTATTCTTCATCAAAAGCTACAATAATAAAAGGTGTGAGGTAAGCACTTACACTCTTTATAACTTGGCCGATGAAGATGGATAATTATGTTAGACATCGGTTGATAATTAATGAGTCGAAATGAATACGGATTAACAACCACATAATCCCCAAGCTAACCCCTTGGAGTGATAACGAGGAGGTGAAAAAGGATGATGACATTCATCTGGTCCTTGATCGTTCTCGTTGTTGGAGTCGCAGGCTTTGGGATTGGTTACTTTATCCGCAAAACTCTTGCAGAGGCTAAGATTTCAAGCGCAGAATTAGCAGCATTACAAATCGTCGAGAAGGCGAATAAGGAAGCTGTTGCGCTTAAGAAAGAAACGGTTCTCGAAGCGAAAGATGAAGTTTATAGACTTCGAACTGAAGCTGAAAAAGACATTCGTGAGCGTCGGAATGAAATTCAACGCCAGGAAAGACGATTGTTGCAAAAAGAGGAGTCGCTGGATAAGAAAATAGAATCCCAAGAGCAGAAAGAAGAGAATTTAGCCAACAAAGAGAAACGACTTGAGGAAACACAAGAAAACATTGAACAAATTTTCAAGAAACAAGTTCTTGAGCTAGAACGTGTATCTGGTCTAAGCACAGAAGATGCTAAGCAAATTATATTGAGCAATGTCGAACAAGAGGTTCGTCATGAAACCGTTCAATTGATTAAACAGATTGAACAACAAGCTAAAGAGGAAGCCGACAAGAAGGCAAGAGAAATTATTACGTTGGCCATTCAACGTTGCGCAGCGGATCATGTGGCAGAAACTACTGTTTCTGTAGTAACTCTCCCTAATGAGGAGATGAAGGGTCGTATTATTGGACGTGAAGGACGTAATATACGTGCTCTGGAGACGTTAACTGGAATTGATCTGATTATCGATGATACACCAGAGGCAGTTATATTGTCTGGATTTGATCCAATTCGACGTGAAATTGCTAGAACTGCATTAGAGAAGCTAGTTGCTGATGGAAGAATTCACCCAGCTCGTATTGAAGAGATGGTGGAGAAATCCCGTAAGGAAGTGGATGAGCGGATTCGAGAGTATGGTGAGCAAGCTACCTTCGAGGTTGGCGTTCACGGGATACACCCAGATTTAATTAAGATTCTAGGTCGTCTGAGATTCCGTACTAGCTATGGACAGAATGTGCTTAAGCATTCGATGGAGGTTGCCTACTTAACTGGATTAATGGCTGGGGAGCTTGGAGAAGATATCACACTTGCTAAACGCGCTGGGTTACTTCATGACATTGGAAAAGCACTTGATCATGAGGTAGAAGGATCACATGTTGAAATTGGCGTGGAGCTTGGCAAGAAGTACAAAGAGCATCCAGTCGTAATTAACAGTATTGCTTCCCATCATGGTGATACAGAACCTACATCGGTTATCGCAATGCTCGTTGGAGCGGCAGATGCACTTTCCGCGGCCCGACCAGGAGCACGGAGAGAAACCTTGGAGACGTACATCAAACGTTTGGAGAAGCTTGAAGAGATTTCCGAGTCATTCGAGGGCGTTGAGAAATCATTCGCTATTCAGGCAGGACGCGAGGTACGCGTGATGGTACAGCCAGATAAGATTGATGATGCAGACGCATTCCGTTTAGCAAGGGATATCACAAAGCAAATTGAAAGTGAGCTCAATTACCCGGGACACATTAAAGTTACAGTCATACGTGAAACCCGAGCTGTTGAATACGCCAAGTAATTATGTAATACTGAAGAGAAGTGGCTGATCATATGCCACTTCTCTTTTTTTCGTATTTTAGTTGATTATATTAGATTGGAGAGAATGAACATTCGAATATTATTTATAGGCGATATTGTAGGTGGCGTAGGTCGAAGAGCAATCAAAGAAGTATTGCCGAGACTAAAAACGAAGTTTAATCCTGATTTTATTATAGCTAATGGTGAGAATTCTGCCGCAGGGAGAGGGATAACTCATAAGATTGTCCGGGAATTGTTCGAGCTAGGTGTTCATGGCATTACAATGGGTAATCATACTTGGGGTAATAAAGATATCTTTGAATTTATTGACGATGAACCACGTTTAATTCGCCCATTGAATTATTCACCAGGGATGCCTGGAAGAGGGCATACCATTGTTCGTAATGGGAAGAAGGAGCTTGGTCTAATTAATGCGATAGGACGAACCTATATGCAGCCTATGGATGATCCATTCCGAGCAGTGGATGCTATTCTAGAGGAATGGCACAAGGAGATCAAGTGTATACTCGTTGATTTTCATGCTGAAGCAACTTCAGAGAAGATCAGTATGGGGTGGCATCTTGATGGAAGGGTATCTGCGGTCGTGGGTACGCATACTCATGTCCAGACACATGATGAACGAATATTGCCTCAGGGGACAGCTTATATATCTGATGTAGGTATGGTAGGTCCAAGAGACGGTGTGCTAGGTATGGAACGTGAAGCAGTCTTGTTGAAGTTTAGATCGGAGCTTCCAAGTCGATTTGTTGTCGATGAAGGAAAATGGCAATTTCATGCGGTATTGATCGATGTGGATGAAACTACGGGATTATCTACTCAGATCCAGCTTGTTCGACAATCTGAAGATGAATGGGTATTAGATTAAATGATCGTTTTTTCCTCGGGTTTGTTTTTTAGGATGAAGGAATTAATTTCTATTCCTCGAATATGTATCACTAGTAGTGGTTGCATTCCGTTATACTCGAGGAGGTACACGTGTGGACATATTAAAGGTTTCGGCAAAATCCAATCCCAACTCTGTTGCAGGTGCATTAGCAGGCGTTTTAAGAGAACGCGGTACAGCTGAGATGCAAGCAATTGGTGCAGGAGCTCTCAATCAAGCGATTAAAGCAGTGGCAATTGCTCGTGGATTTGTAGCCCCTAGTGGAGTAGACCTCATATGTATTCCAGCCTTTACAGATATCAAAATCGATGGAGAAGACCGGACTGCTATCAAAATAATTGTAGAACCACGCTGAAACGACCAGAAAAGAGAACGCTCTGTATCAAAAGGAATGATAGCCTGTTTACTTGCTTTTAAAGTAAATAGGTTTTTTTGTGTCCCTTTACCCTAGAGGAGGCGATTATTCTCATGTTTATTATTGATGGCCATTGTGATGTGATTAGTAAATTACTTAAGAATCAGCAAGCAGATTTCTATGATTCATCGGTATTAGATGTCACCCTACCCAGACTTCAAGCAGCTAATATTAAGCTCCAGTGCTTCGCCATATATATACCCAGAGAATGGATTGCGACAGGATTTCAATCCATTCTTAAGTCAGTCGATCTGTATGAACAGCATATTCTGAACAATCAACATATTCTACCTATACGTACTCGAGCGGATATGGATTCCTTATTAACTGGATCCCAAATTGGAGCCTTGCTCACACTTGAAGGTGTGGATGGATTGATGGGGGATTTCATGTATTTGCGTACATTACACCGCTTAGGACTTAGGGCTGTTGGGTTGACATGGAATCACGCAAATTGGGCAGCAGATGGAGTTGGAGAGCCGCGAGGCGGCGGTTTAACAATAATCGGTAGACAGCTTGTTAAAGAATGTGAGAAGTTGGGCATTCTAATAGATGTATCGCATTTATCGGAAGCAGGGTTCTGGGAAGTGGCTGCCATGGCAAAGAGACCATTCTATGTCTCACATTCTAATGTGTTCGATATTTGTCAGCATCCACGGAATTTAAAGAAGGATCAAATACTTGAAATTATTCGGGTTGGGGGTTGCATCGGGTTAACCTTCGTTCCATTCTTTGTTAGTAAGAATAATCCCGTTATCATTGAAGATCTACTTAGGCATATCGATTATATTTGTGAATGCGGAGGTACAGACCATCTTACGTTCGGATCTGACTTTGATGGTATAGATGAGTGGATCGTTGGATTGGAGCATCCTGGTCAATATGTTAACCTCAAGCATATCCTTTTACAGCGCTATGACGAGATAGAAGTTGAAAAATGGCTGTTCAAAAATTGGTTCAGATTTATATATCAAAATATTTGAGTTCATTTGTATTCATACCTATCTAATATTGATATGAGTTCCATCTAAAATAACTATAACCATTTAGAACCAAAACACTTGCTTTTATACGTCTTTAGTCATAAGATTTAATATGACATTGAAAAGAAACTTTTATAACTTTGTTACAAATTAGAGAATAGAATCGGATTTACACAATTCAAAGGAGTGTACACGGGTGATTAGTCAATTATCTTGGAAAATCGGTGGGCAACAAGGAGAAGGCGTCGAAAGCACAGATCGGATTTTCTCCACATCATTAAATCGTTTAGGCTATTATTTATACGGGTATCGGCATTTCTCTTCACGTATTAAAGGTGGACATACGAATAACAAAATCCGTATTAGTACACATCCAATTCGAGCAATTTCTGACGATTTAGACATTCTTGTTGCATTTGACCAAGAGACGATTGATCTGAACGCACATGAGCTTCGTCCTGGTGGAGTAGTTGTTGCAGACGCTAAATTTAATCCAGTATTGCCCGATAACATAGAAGCTCGTTTATTTGCTGTTCCGATAACAGCCATTGCTGAAGAGCTAGGAACCTCCTTATTCAAGAATATGGCTGCTTCAGGTGCCTCTTGGGCATTATTGGGACTACCCTTAGATGTATTCAACAAAGCAGTTGAAGAAGAATATGGACGTAAAGGTGCATCCATTGTTGAGAAGAATATTGAAGCTGTTCGAAGAGGAGCTCAGTTTGTTCTTGATGAAGCTGGTGGACCGTTAGAAGCATTTAGCTTATTACCTCCCGATGGAGAGCAGAAGTTGTTCATTATTGGTAATGATGCGATTGCTCTTGGTGCAGTTGCAGCAGGCTGTCGGTTTATGCCAGCTTATCCGATTACACCAGCCTCTGAAATCATGGAGTATCTAATTAAGAAATTACCAAGCCTTGGCGGAACAGTTATACAAACAGAAGATGAAATTGCAGCCGTTACTATGGCTATTGGTGCCAACTATGCGGGAGCACGTGCGTTAACAGCTTCCTCTGGTCCTGGTTTATCCTTGATGACAGAGGCCATTGGTTTATCGGGTATAACCGAAACACCCGTAGTAATCGTTGATACACAACGAGGAGGACCAAGCACGGGGCTACCGACTAAGCAAGAGCAGAGTGACCTGAATGCCATGGTTTATGGTACTCATGGTGAAATACCGAAGATTGTTCTTTCACCGAGTACAATCGAGGAATGTTTCTATGACACGATAGAAGCGTTTAACCTAGCTGACCAATATCAGGTACCTGTTATTCTGATGACGGATTTACAGCTTTCATTAGGAAAACAGACATCGGATGTACTAGATTATAATCGAATATCTATTGACCGCGGGAAGCTTGTGAATAGCGATCTCCCACCGTTGGAGGATAAGCTATTCCTTCGTTACAAATTGACGGATGATGGAGTTTCTGTGCGTTCAATTCCAGGACAGTTGAATGGCATACATCACGTTACAGGTGTAGAGCATGACCAAGAGGGACGCCCGTCTGAAAGCTCAATTAATCGCAAACAGATGATGGATAAACGACTGCATAAGCTTGACAATTTGGTTGTTACAAATCCGATATTAGTGGATGCTCCTCATGACCAACCTGACTTACTTATAATTGGTATGGGCTCAACAGGAGGAACAATTGATGAAGCTAGATCAAGATTAACGAAAGATGGAATTACAAGTAATCACATTACAGTCCGATTAATCCATCCTTTCCCGGCTGAACAAATCAAGCCATATCTTGCAAATGCTAAGCATATTGTTGTTGTTGAGAATAATGCAACAGGCCAATTGGCTTCTCAGATAAAGCTACATGCAGGATTCAGTGAAAAGATGCATCACATACTTAAGTATGATGGAAATCCATTCCTACCGAAAGAAATTTACGAACAAAGCAAGGGGGTGCTGTAGGATGGCAACATTCAAAGAATTTAGAAATAAGGTTAAACCCAATTGGTGCCCTGGCTGCGGAGATTTCTCTGTACAAGCAGCAATCCAGAGAGCTTCGGCGAATGTAGGGTTAGAGCCACATAACCTTGCAATCGTAAGTGGAATTGGTTGCTCTGGACGAATATCTGGTTATGTTAATGCATATGGTCTACACGGTATTCATGGTCGGTCTCTTCCCATTGCACAAGGTGTTAAGATGGCTAATCGTGAATTAACCGTTATCGCCTCTGGTGGTGATGGAGATGGCTTTGCTATAGGTATGGGTCATACGATTCATGCTATCCGTCGGAATATTGATATCACCTATATTGTTATGGATAATCAAATCTACGGACTAACGAAAGGGCAGGCTTCTCCAAGAAGCGCCGAGGGCTTCAAAACGAAGAGTACACCAGCAGGAACGATTGAAGCGCCGTTAGCTCCACTTGAGGTTGCCCTGTCAGCAGGTGCTACATTCATCGCTCAATCCTTCTCAAGTAACCTAAAGCAATTAACTGAGCTGATTGAAGCTGGTTTAAATCATAAGGGCTTCTCGCTAATCAATGTATTCAGTCCTTGTGTAACTTTCAATAAATTTAATACGTATGACTGGTTTAAGGAGCACATTGTTAACACAGAGGATATCCCAGATTATGATTCCTCTAATCGAATTCAGGCTATGACGAAGCTCATGGAGACAGACGGAATGTTATGCGGACTTGTTTACCAGGATAAGAGTCGGAAGAGCTATCAAGAGCTAATACCTGGCTTTAAAGATCAGGGCATTGCTAATCAAGATCTTAAATTATCTGAAGAGCAGTTCAAATATTTAGTTTCTGAGTTTAAATAGGTAATGAATCAATTTAAGGACATGTGATTATACTCACATGTCCTTTTTCTCGAAATTGATAAGATAGGTTAGGTTTACAATTAGAAATGAAGGAGCGATTTTTCAATGACAATGATGGTCCCAATTGGCGTTTCCGCAAGACATCTTCATCTATCTCCAGAGCATATTGAAGTATTATTTGGTTCCGGTTATGAATTAAAGCAGTTAAAGCCTCTGTCACAGCCTAATCAATTTGCAGCTGAGGAAACGGTTGCTGTCTATGGTACTAAAGGGAAGTTTGATAAGGTTCGTATCTTAGGTCCAGCAAGAGGGGTTACGCAGCTTGAGATATCCCGTACAGATGCGTTCACACTTGGCTTAAACCCACCTTTAAGACAATCTGGCCATATAGAGGGGACACCTGGTATTCGTCTAGTAGGACCCGTTGGTGAGATAACCATTGATCGAGGAGTTATTGTTGCAGCTAGGCATATTCATTTCCACACGGATGATGCTAAGAAATGGGGCATTGTCGACAAAGAATTTGTTAAAGTTCGTTTGTCAGGTGAGCGAGGAATGATATTAGATCATGTGTTAGCTCGAGTTAGTGATCAATTCAAGCTAGACATGCATATCGATACCGATGAAGCTAATGCTTCAGGAGCAGCTACGGGTGATCTAGGGGAAATCCTTCGTTAAGCTACATAATTAGCAGTATTCCTTAGCTGCCCTTAGCATGGATATCATCAGGGAATCATGTTATAATTTACACTGATGTTTTATCAATGATATTAGAACCTGTTCTGATAGAAAGTAGGTGCAGTGATGAGTAAGGATGCGAAGGACTATTCCCAATATTTCAATGGCTCCTTTAAGCTACGAGAGCAAGATGAAAATCATACTAAATTTAGACTTAATGGTCGTGAGGTTCATGTTCATTCTTCACCTGATTATAAGGATGGTAAGACGAGAGGTAAGAATGAGATAGAAGTCCATTATGACTATCACATACCCGAGGACATGAAAAACTTCGGGACAGGAAAATTTTATTTAATAACGACCTATGGATGTCAAATGAACGAGCACGATACAGAAACGATGAGAGGCTTGCTTGAGGAATTGGGTTATCAATCAACGGAATCCAGAGAGCAAGCGGATGTCATACTTCTTAATACATGTGCGATTCGTGAGAATGCAGAGGACAAGGTGTTCGGTGAGCTTGGTCATCTCAAGCCGTTGAAGCTACAGCGACCAGGTTTAATTATCGGTGTATGTGGCTGTATGTCACAGGAGGAATCAGTTGTTCATAGAATTCTTCAGAGACATGACCATGTCGATATGATCTTCGGTACTCACAATATACATCGCTTACCAGCTCTGCTTCAGGAAGCCTATTTCAGCAAAGAAATGGTCGTCGAGGTATGGTCCAAGGAAGGCAATATTATTGAGAATTTACCGATCAAACGTGAAGGTATGAAAGCATGGGTTAATATCATGTATGGCTGCGATAAATTCTGTACCTATTGTATCGTACCCTTCACGCGAGGTAAGGAGCGAAGTCGCCGTCCGCAGGATGTGATCGCTGAGGTAAGGGAATTAGCTCGACAAGGCTTTCAAGAGGTTACCTTGCTAGGTCAGAATGTGAATGCTTATGGCAAGGATTTCGATGATATCACCTATCGATTCGGAGATTTAATGGAAGATATGCGTAAGATTGATATTCCTCGCGTTCGATTTACCACATCCCATCCACGAGATTTCGATGATCATCTTATCGAGGTTTTAGCTAAGGGTGGTAATCTGGTAGAGCATATTCATCTTCCTGTACAGTCTGGTAGTACAGAGATACTTAAGAAGATGAGTCGCAAATATTCTCGCGAGCAATATATGGAGCTAGTTCGCAAAATTAAGAAAGCTATTCCCCATAGCTTAATAACGTCAGATATTATTGTTGGATTTCCTGGTGAAACAGATGAGCAATTTGAAGATACAATGACGCTTGTAAGAGAGGCTGGAATCGCCTTCGCTTTTAGCTTTATCTATTCGCCTAGAGCTGGAACCCCTGCTGCAGATATGGAGGATAATATTCCAGAGCAAGTGAAGAAAGAACGACTATATCGATTGAATGAGTTAATTAAAGAGATGAGCTTGAAGAGTAATGAGGCTTGCTTAGGTCAAGTCGTTGAGGTGCTCGTTGAGGGAGTTAGTAAGAACAACAATGAGATGCTGAGTGGTAGGACGCGGACGAATAAGCTAGTCCATTTTGCCGGACCAGAGCGTTTATGTGGCTCTGTTGTACAGGTTGAGATAACAGATATGCATACCTGGTTTTTGAACGGTAACTGGATATTAGAACCAACGACAGCAGTCGTATAATATAGAATGTTGAATAGGAGCGTGATAGAAGTGTCCCATCATCAGCAGCAGGACAACCAGTGTGCTGTCCCAAGCTTTACGAGTACGGAAGTCATTGTACGTGAAGATATCCTATTGAAAGCCAAGGAATTAGCAGAGACGCTTACAACAGCAGACGAAGTGCAAATTTACCAAAAAGCTGAATTAAAAGTGAATAATCATACGGAAGTGCAGGAAATCATTAAACGAATCAAGAAAAAACAGAAGGAAATAGTTGGCTTTGAACACTTCAAGAATCAAACTATGGTAGATAAAATTGAAAAGGAAATCGAAGAGCTAGAGCAACAATTAAATGAGTATCCCGTTGTTAATGAATTTAAACAATCACAAGAGGATATAAATTATTTGCTCCAGCTCGTTATTGGAATTATCCGTGATACTGTATCGGAGAAGATAGCTATGGATACAGAAACAGTTGTTTCAACTAGTAATTGCGCTGATTAATTACGATCATGTTTATTGTAGGAGTTCCCCAAAAGCCGCACAACGCATTCATTGTGGTTGTACGGTTTTTGTTGTTGTTAGCGTGTAACATTAATAGATGAAAGAGAGTCTTATATGTAGGGGGCACAGCGTATGAGTCTGGATAAGCAACTATTCCCGCTTCGTTTACGGAGTAATCGTGTCTGGAGAACATATTCCGGGGGACGTAACTTAGAATCCTGGCAAGGCATGGGTGGTAGGGAGGACAGCTCATTTCCTGAAGAGTGGATCGCTTCAACGATCCAAGCCCGTAACGTGGGTAGAGAACACATCATAGAAGGTTTAAGTCTGATTGAATGTGAAGAGCAATTATCCATTTCACTTAAGGATCGGATTGAAAGTGATCCTGTGCGGTATTTGGGAATCCATCATACCAGCATATATGGTTCACAGACAGCTGTATTAGTTAAGGCGTTGGATGCAGGAGAACGTTTAACGATTCAAGTGCATCCAGATCGACAATTTGCCAAGGAAGTGTTCCAGTCTAATTTCGGTAAAACTGAAGCTTGGCTCGTTATTGGAGGCAGAGAAATAGATGGCGAGAAGCCTTCTGTATTACTTGGATTTAAGCCGGGAATAACCAAAGCTCATTGGCAGGATCTATTCGAAAGACAGGATATTCCTGCAATGCTAGATTGCCTACACCGTGTGAATGTTCAAGCTGGAGATATCTTTCTAGTAGAGGGTGGGGTGCCGCATGCCATTGGCATTGGGTGTTTTCTGATCGAAATCCAGGAGCCTACGGACTATACCCTTCGTGTCGAACGGGTGACACCTAGGGGGCATATTGTACCTGATCTGGCATGCCATCTCGGAATTGGATTCGATCGAATGTTAGATGCGTTTCATTATGAAACCATGTCTATGGAAGAGATGTTAGCTAAGTGGAAGAAGCAGCCTCGGCTGTTGAATGAAGCTACAGGAGGCAAACTATTCTCATTAATTAACAATGAAGATACCGATCGATTTACAATGTCCCGAATTGAAGTTAGTGGTCGTTATCAAACCAATGGAACTGGCACATTCGTCATTGCTGTTATCCTATCAGGAGCAGGAATCATACACTATGATGGTCAAACATTCCCTATCAGCCAGTCCAACCAATGGTTTATTCCTGCTGATGTGACGGAGTTGATCTGGGAACGAACTAGCGAACAACGATTAGATGTAATACTGTGTTATCCCCCCGATAATAACGTTTGATTGGATTAAGATCATAGAAAAAGAGATGAGGAGATATTCTTGCGACAATTGACCACACTGCTTACTTGCATAACGATCTCTATCGTACTATTAACAGCTTGTGGTGGGGATACTACTAACACACCTATTAATGATCAAGTAGAAGCACCAATTACCCCTGTTCCAGATAAGCCTGTGGATGAGACGATCCTCCCCTTAGAGGTTGAGGAGGATGTAAAACCAGAGCCTCCGACAATAGTGCCACCAGAGGAAGTAAAGGAACCAGTAGATGCTGTAGTTGAAGAGAAGCCTGTAGGCAATGGTGATTCCGTTCAGGTTATCGCAGAGCCTGAAGCTATAACAGTACTAGTCAATAAACAATTTTCACTACCTGAGGATTATAAGCCGGAAGAACTCGTATATCCCGATGTAAAATTTATATTCTCTGAGCTAATAGATAAACGTAAGCTTCGCAAAGAAGCTGCGGAGGCTGTAGAGAACATGTTCGCTGGAGCAGCCGAAGATCAGATCGTCTTACTCGGTGTGTCCGCGTATCGTTCTAACGCCACACAGAAGGCTCTGTTCGAACGATATGTTAAACGAGATGGAGAGGCTAAAGCGATGACTTATAGCGCTGTACCCGGCCATAGCGAGCATGAGACCGGACTTGCAATTGATGTAACAGGTGGCGATGGTAAATGTGCGGCCAATGATTGCTTCGGTGATACGAAGGAGGCTGCTTGGCTCGCTGAGCATGCAGCAGAATATGGATTTATTGTTCGTTACCCTGAAGGGAAGCAGGATATAACGGGATATAAGTATGAACCTTGGCACATGCGTTATGTAGGAATAACAATTGCACAAGAAATTGCAGAAAAACAGCTTACTCTAGAAGAATATTACAATGCAGTACCGGTTTCACAATAAAGACAGACATCATTGCCCAAGCATACTAGCCGGTTTCTTCATAATATGAGGATATGTCTATAGATAGAAAGGGCAGATGTCGGTTGATATCCAAACGAAAACCTACAATTGACGATAGTAAGATAATCCAACTGATTAGAGACGAATTGCTGCCGCTTGCAATTAGAAGGTTTCCCAACACCCAGTTCCATAGAGATGAGCTTATGCAGCGGTTAAGCATAGGTACAACTTATGTATGGAAGGATCGCGTTGGTCACATTGTTGGATTTATTCATTTATTCATCCAGAATCAAATGCTCTGGTTAGATATGATAGCCGTGCATAAGCGACAGCAGGGAAAGGGCATCGGTCATAAGCTGGTTCAACATGCTATATTATACGGTAAAGCAACTAGATTGGATGCAATCTCTCTCTACGTTGATAAATCGAATAACAAAGCGATCAAATTCTATAAAGCATTAGGCTTTCGCTCTATTCAGTATCATCCACATATCTATTGTTATGAATTTTCTAAGAGATTGTAATTATTTAAAAGTGAAAAGTCTACTGTCGAATGATTCGACAGTAGACTTTTCTAACATAAAAGCTTCTAATAGAAACCTGTATAACCACCATATCCTACTCCAGGATATCCTACTCCCGGATATCCTGGAGCATACCCACCAACTACACCACCTGGATAACCATAGCCCGGATAACCATAGCCCGCATAACCACCATAACCAGCTGTATAAGGTAGAGTGCCTACTGCTAATAAGTCAAATAAAACGAGCGGTAGAATAGCACTCGTCTTTACCTTCTTATCCCCAATACTTGTAGGTTGTAAATATAACTTTTGTCCGCTTACTTTGATCAGTTTTCCAGTTAGTCTAACGTTTTTATTGTTAATGACATAAACAGTGCGTCCTGTTAACTTTCTTATAGTTTTTTTATTAATTTTCATTCTAGTTCCTCCCTTCTCTCTATGAAGGCTGATCGAAAGAAATTCGATCTCTACTCAGCATATGTGATAGAGAGGAGGAACGATTAGATATATGTCCTAGTAAGGGTACCTATTTGTTAATTGTGAACATCGAGGCGCAATATTCAATAATATCACTTCGCCGAACAATTCCAATGAATGCATCGGAATCATCAATTACGGGGACGAAGTTCTGAGAAGTAACTAACCGAATCAAATTTTCCATCGTCGCATTAATGCGAACAGGCTTTATATCTAGTCGAAGTGGAAGATCAGAAAGCGGGTACTGATGTATATTGTCGAAATTAAGCTCATGCTTATTCTTGATATACCATAATAAATCGCCTTCTGTAACCGTGCCCACATACTTGCCATCATCAGATAGAATGGGTATAGCGGTATATCGATGATGCTCCATTCGTTCTAAGGTTTGTCTTAATGTAGAGGATGCTTTCAAACTAATGACTTCTAATTTAGGGATAAGAAAAAAAGCAATATTCATATTAGAGTAAACTCCTTGTTAGTTGTTTTTAATGTTATTATAACAAAAACCGATAGCTAAAACATCAGTACCATAGATTTCTATGGGGAGAAGGATATACTTGTTATATTAACGTATTAGTTAAGTAGTTATGAGGTATAGGAGTGAAATAACAGGATGACGAAGAATAAGATGATTGAATATGATGGTGGTCGAAAATGAGGATTATGCCCATTGATTCAGTCATAGCTCAAATCAAGGACACGTTACGAACCCATTCGAATGCCGTACTCGTTGCACCTCCTGGGGCAGGGAAGACTACACGTGTTCCTCTCGCACTCGTAGATGAACCCTGGTTATCTGGTCGAAGAATACTCATGCTTGAGCCAAGGCGTATGGCCACTCGTCATGCAGCCGTTTATATGTCAAGATTATTAGGTGAACAAGTAGGTACATCTGTAGGCTATCGTGTACGATTAGATTCAAGAGTGAGTAGTCAAACACGAATCGAAGTGATTACAGAGGGTATTCTTACTCGAATGATTCAGAATGATCCCTCATTGGAGGGAGTGGGTCTTATTATCTTCGATGAATATCATGAACGAAGTCTTCATGCTGATCTTGGTCTAGCCCTATGCCTCCAAGCCCAGCATATATTCCGTGAGGATATTAAAATTTTAGTAATGTCCGCGACAATGGATGCCATATCTGTAGCTACATTGATGGAGCATGCGCCCATTATTGAGAGTAAAGGTTTTATGTATCCAGTTGAAACCATTTACTTCGATAAACCCAATCATACAGCTTTAGAGGTCAAGGTATGTGATACAATTACTAGCGCTCTTAGGGAGCATCATGGAGATATCATGGTCTTCTTGCCTGGTCTTGCCGAAATTCGTCGAGTAGGGTTCAGGCTTAGAGCTATGAACCTCGGGTCGCAAGTTACAATTATGCCACTGCATAGCAGTCTATCTCAAGAGGAACAGGAAATTGCCATCTCACCAAGCACCGAGAATATTCGTAAAATCGTATTGTCGAGCTCTATTGCCGAGACCAGTCTAACGGTTGAAGGTGTGTTTATCGTTATCGATAGTGGTTTAATGCGTGTTCCTCGATTCTCACCAAGAACCGGTCTGACACGCTTGGAAACCGTCCCTGTATCCCAAGCATCTTCCAATCAACGTAGAGGACGTGCAGGACGTACAGGTCCAGGAATATGCTATCGAATGTGGACAGAGCAAGAGGGTAGACAGCTACCACCTCATAGCGAGCCAGAAATCAAAGCAGCAGATCTAACCTCATTAGCGCTTGAGCTGGCAGCATGGGGGGTGAGGGAGCCGAATGAGCTTCATTTCCTTGATCCTCCTTCTGATGGTGCTTATCGTCATGCAAGGGAGCTTCTAGTCCAGCTTGGAGCCTTGACGTCTCAAGGATACATCACAGAACACGGTAAGCAAATGAATGAGCTCGGTATTCACCCAAGGTTAGCTCATATGCTGCTGAAGTCCATTGACTTAGGTTTAGTAAGTCTTGCATGCGAATTAGCGGTCATCATAAGTAAACGTGATCTATTCATTCATCACGCTACAGCACCAGATATCGATATAGTAACTAAGATTGAGGAAATTCGAAGTAATCGTAACCTTGCCGCAATACTTAAAACAGAATTACATTACTATGAGCGATTAATGTCTGTACAAGCGAGAGCTAATCTTCAAAATTTAGCGAATTGTGGTCTATTACTAGCATTTGCTTATCCAGATCGAATAGCCAAAAAACGAACATCTGGAGGATTCTTATTACGTAATGGTCGAGGAGCATTCATCCAAGGCTTGCAGCGTCTATCGAAAGAACCGTATTTAGTTGCAGTAGAGCTGGACGATCAAGGTACAGAAAGTCGTATATATGGAGCTGTAACAATAGACATCAGAACATTAGAACAGCATATGTATGAAGAAATCGAGGAAATATCAACCATCTATTGGGACCGATCGGTACAAGCCGTCAGGGTCAGAAATCGTATAAGGCTTGGTGCACTTAATTTGAAGGATCATACGCATTCCGATTTACTTGTGGATCAATGTGTAGAGCCCTTACTTGTAGGAATTGTGCTTGAGGGAATACAAATACTTCCTTGGTCGAAGAGTGCGAGACAATTGCAGTCGAGAGTTATCTTCATCCATCAGCAGGATCAGAATTGGCCAAACTTCAGCGACGAATACTTGGTTGCGAGCCTAGAGAGCTGGCTTAGTCCTCATGTAATCGGAATGAAGAGTCGTGCAGATTTACAACGATTACAGCTCACACAGCTGTTAGAATCCATGCTAAATTGGAATCAACGTCAGCAGTTAGAAACATATTTTCCCACTCATATTGTAGTTCCCAGTGGTTCAAGGATTCCTATCGACTACAAGGACATAGCAGCCCCGAGTATTGCTGTGAGGCTTCAAGAGGTGTTCGGACTGAGTAAGACACCTTGTATTGCGCAAGGAAGAATACCATTGACCTTACATTTATTATCTCCGGCACAGCGACCTGTGCAGATTACGCGCGATCTGGAGAGCTTCTGGCAGAGTGCCTATCATGAGATCAAGAAGGATTTGAAGGGACGATATCCGAAGCATTATTGGCCAGATGATCCACTCATCGCTATGCCAACGAGTCGCACGAAACCACACGGTACATAAAAAGTTAAGAGAGAGTGATGGATATGAATGGTCAGAACAGAGCAGATATTAAGCAAGGAATAGTGGTTAACATCGTACAGAAGCAGGACCAGACCACGAATAAGCTAACAACAGGCATTGTGAAAGACATCCTAACCAATTCAGCTAAACATCCTCACGGTATTAAAGTAAGACTTACAGATGGCACGGTTGGCAGGGTGAAGGAAATACTAAACCGATAATTAGAAAATCCCGAGTGGTATTCGCTCGGGATTCTGTGGAACACGGATATGAAGAACGAGGTTAAGTGTGCCAGTCTATACTAAACCAGCGGCTTGATAAACTTTATCGTATCCAGCTTTCGAACGTTCAAGCAGCTTCTCGGGGGAATCTGTAGGCGGTTCGGCGGTTAGAATTTCTTGTGTTACCGACCCTTGATAACCAATGCTTTGTAACGACTGCAAGAAACCAGACAAATTAATGACGCCTTCACCTGGATAGAGTCTACCGTTATCAAGTACTTGTTCCATTGGTAAATCAGGTGCATCGTTGATATGAACGTGTACAATTTGGTTAGCATCTAATCGTAATATATCTTCCACGCGATTAGATGTGGTATACCAATGGTATGCATCGAATAATAGTCCGACATTCGAAAGTCCAATGGTAGCGATCCAATCCAATGTTTCATCTATTGTCCAGATGAATGGATTCGCCCAACGCGTGCGAAGATGATGAGGACCTACAAACTCTAATCCAAGTCGGATACCATAGGCACTAAGCACCTCAGCGCATATGTGTAAACGACGTGTAGCCAATGTCATAAAGTGGGCTGCATTCATATCTGTAGAAGGAAGAACATAAGTGCAGCAGGCTGAACAGCCTAATGCTTTAGCCGCCTCAGCCGAAGCGGCAAGACGAGTAAGACCTGATTGGAATTGCTCTTCAGTTCCACGCCAATCAACAGGTAGCCCAATCGATCCGATAACTACGGAATTTTGCTGTAATAGAGCTTGCGCTTGCTCGCGTCCATGCTGCTCAATCAAGGAAAGTGCATCTATATCCACACTCTGGAAGCCGTATTCAGCTGCTAATTTAATTAAATTCTCATCTGAGCCAATACTGCCTAAGCCCGCTTTAGATAATCCCCTTAACATGTTAAATTCATTCCCTTCGACTAGGTGTCTAGATTTTTAAACGTCCCAATTAATAATAACCTCATGACCTGTTCTAGAAGATTCATAAATGGCATCCAATACCAGATTATTCGTAAATCCGCTTAATGCAGGGCTAATGGGTTGTTTGCCCGTACGAACACAATCTAGAAAATGACGCGTTAAACGAACGCGACATCCCTCATCATTATCTGGTGTAGAGAGAGAAGTTTCCATAGGTTGATTGAATTTCTCAGTAAGCAGCTTACCTTTGTTACCCTTTAGACTAGCTCCACCCTCAGAGCCCATTAAGTGAATGAAAGGCTCGTTGTCTGTATCCATATGAACCGCCCAGCTCACTTCAAGTGTCAATGTGCTACCATCCTCCATGCGAATAAGTGCAGTAGCGAAATCCTCTACATCATAAACGCCATTCCAATCAGGAGTTCCCCAGGTACCAATTCCCTTTCGTTTCGGTCCAAATTCAGCATAAGTTGTGCCGAACACGGATACCGGCTTCGGATTACCCATCATGTACAAGGCAAGATCCAGCATATGTACACCAATATCAATAAGAGGACCACCACCTGATTGATCCATACGTGTAAACCATGTTCCCCAGCCTGGAATTCCTTTGCGACGGTACCAGCCCGCTTTGGCCGAATAGATTTGACCTAATTCACCGCGACCAACTTGATCTAAGATTTGCATAGGTACGGCTTCCCAGCGTTGCTGGTGGGAAACCATAAAAACCTTGTCCGATGTTTGCATAGCTTTCATAATATCTCGTGCTTCTATAGCATTAATCGCCATTGGTTTCTCACATAGCACATGTTTACCCGCTTCAAGAGCCATAACCGCATACTTCGCGTGGAATTGATTAGGTACTCCTATTACAATAGCATCTACATCTTTGCTATTAATTAATTCCTCCGCGCTGCCAGCAACATGTGCAATGTTATAAGTTTTCGCTCTGGACTCAGCGAGATCAGTTTTCAGATCAGTGATCGTAGTAACAATAGCTTCATCGGGAAGCTTAGCAAATTCTTGAAGGTGGACATTACCAATATTTCCTGTACCAATAATACCTACTTTAATTTTCTCAGCCATAAAACATTCATTCCTCCTATAATTTTGAGTAGCCTATGGACTTATGAAGTAAAGGTGATCTATAAAAACTACTTCGTAAGCATATGCTTTACGGATGTATACCCTTTCATGATATGATAGTTATAGAATAAATTCACCCCAAAATTTAAGCTGATTATCCCAATAATTCGGTGGGAGGCACATACATGTCTTATTTTCCAAAGTATCTGAAAGAATATCCCAATATGCACTCATCCTTTCCGTTTCACATTAGCTTGAACTCATTAAATCATGGATATCCGGCGCATCGACAGGACTTTCTAGAATTTTCTTATGTTGTTGAGGGTTCTGGAACGGAAACCATTAATGGGATCATTCACCGTATGCAGCCAGGTACATTCACCTTCGTGCTTCCTTATCAGGTCCATGAGATTACAACCGATGAAGGAAGTACATTAGTGCTTTATAATTGTATGTTTGGCTTGGACTTATTAGCTGAACAACCCAATGATTCCGGCCTCAGTCACTTATTCCAAGCTAAGAATGAGCTATCGAGCTATGTGTTATTCGCGGATGAGGATTGTGAACGAATGAAGCGGAGAGCTGAGGAGCTATTCACTGAGTATAGAAGTGAGAATTCATGGAAGACCGTTATGCTGAGGGTGAAGCTATATGAATTATTAATTTTATTTGACCGCAAAAGAAGGCAGTATTCACCACCAGAAGCGCATGTGATTTCGGATAGAAAACCAAGAGATATTACCCAAATTATTCATTATATTCACGCCAATTATCAAGAGGAGCTACGCCTAGCTTTACTTGCGGAGTTATTCGGTATGAGTCAGTCACACTTGAGTGAGAGTATTAAGAGGACGACGGGACAAACCTTTCTGCATCTCCTACATGATATTCGCATTCGACATGCCTGCAGCTTGCTCGTATCTACAAACCGAGGTATATCGGATATCGCCCTTGAGGTTGGTTATGGATCCTATAAGACGTTCACTCGTATTTTCAAAGAAACGAAGGGCGTTATCCCAACCGCGTATAGGAAAAAGAGAGGATAATTGTTAATATTTGAAACTTTACCCTCAATTAAACGTATACATATCCGAATGCTGACGGAGGTGACATAACGTGGAAAGTTTATATCTCATCTTATTTTTAGTTGGATTCGTTTACGCGGTGTTGACTATATTCGTTGGAGATATCTTTAATATTCATTTCGATTTAGGTGGCGGACAGTTGCCATTCATCTCTCCAACAACGATTGCTGCATTCGTGACTGTATTTGGTGGAACCGGCTATTATCTTAGTGAGAAGACAGGATTAAGCGGAGCTCTGATTAGTGGAATCGCAATTGTTATCGCCATTATCGTCTCTGGATTAATGTTCTTTTTCGTTGTCGTACCCCTGCTTAATGCAGAGAAGACAGCTGCTTATTCCGCGCATGAGATGATCGGTAGAACGGCTGAAGTGATTACAATCATTCAGGATAATTCCAAAGGTGAGATTATTTATGAACAAGGTGGATCTCGTTTAAGCGCACCAGCCAAATCTGCTAACGGATTATCTATCAAACAAGGAGAAGCAGTAACCATCATGGATGTCTTAAGTGGCACGTTTATTGTACAGAAATTATAAGAACATACCGAGAATTGTGTATTAGTTTAACTATTCATTGTATACATATTAATTAAGGGAGCTGTTCATATGGATTTAGATTCAACGTTATTAGTACCTATTGGGATTGTAGTCGTCCTCTTCTTACTAGTTATTGTATTCGCTACTCGTTATCGTACGGTGAAAGCTGATGAAGCCATGATCGTAACAGGAGCTTTGGCGAAAGACGGTATGAAGATTGTTAAAGCGGGTGGCTCATTCGTATGGCCAATTATCCAGAATGCAGAATTTCTTTCCTTACAGGTGAACACCCTCGATATTAAGACACCTGAGGTGTATACATCACAGGGTGTTCCAGTTATGGTTGATGGTGTAGCACAAATCAAGATCAAAGGCGATATAGAATCGATTGCGACGGCTGCTGAGCAATTCCTCGGTAAACCGGATGAAGAGGTTAATAGCATCGCAATGCAAACCTTGGAAGGACATCTACGTGCAATCCTTGGACAAATGACGGTCGAAGATGTGTTCAAGAATAGAGATGAATTCGCACGGAATGTACAGGAAGTAGCAGCTAGTGATCTGAATAAGATGGGCTTACAAATTGTATCCTTCACTATCAGAGATGTGAGAGATAAGAATGGGTACTTGGAAGCACTGGGCCAGCCGCAAATTGCCGCAGTTAAGCGAGATGCTGAGATTGCCAAGGCCAATGCGTTCCGGGACGAATCCGTAGCTAAGGCTAAAGCATTAGAAGATGGGAAGAAAGCAGAATATTATGCAGAAACGAATATTGCTGAATCTGCGAAGACGATGGAAGTGAAGAAAGCTGAATTTAAGATGGAGCAGGATAAACGTAAAGCGGAAGCTGATCAATCCTATAAATTACAAGAAGCTAAATCACTACAAGCTGTAAAAGTTGAAGAGATGGAAATCCAAGTTATTGAACGTGTGAAGCAGATTGAACTAGAGAGTAAAGAAATTGAACGTCGTGAGAAAGAGCTTGATGCAACTGTGAAGAAGCAAGCCGAGGCAGAGCGTTATGCCCAGGAGCAGCAAGCTGAGGGTGATCGATATCAGATTGAAGCTAGAGCGAAGGCTGATGCAGAATCGGTACGACTTGCAGGTCAAGCAAATGCTGATAAAGAAAGAGCAGAAGGTACAGCAGAAGCCGAGATTATTAAATTAAAAGGTCTTGCTGAAGCAGAAGCGAAGGACAAAATTGCTGAAGCAATGATGAAGTACGGAGAAGCCGCCATTATTGAGATGATTGTTAACCAATTCCCAGCTATCGCAAGTGCAATATCTGAGCCATTATCGAAGACGGAGAAAATTGTAATTGTGGATAGTGGAACGGGTAAAGGTGGAGGAGCCTCCAAAATAACTGGTTATGTGACAGACATTTTGGCCACTATGCCTGAAACCATTAATGCTTTAACGGGTGCAGATATTACAGAATTAGTAAAACGTATCTCACAGCCACGTGCAGAGAAAGCTCAGCCTGATGTTGTAACAACAGAGAAAGTTGAGACTCCTATCGTACCAATTATCGAATAATTCATTATAACGCGAGAGCCGTTCAGATTCTTGAACGGCTTTTCCGTGTTCTTGAGAGAAATTATTCAGATTTTGTGGTATGATATTTTTTTGATAGCTACACACTCATTGGAGGCAGAACATTCGTGGAACGGTATCCTTTTGTATATAATCCTGCTATTTCCTTCTCATCTCAAGTTAGTGATTGGGTAGCGGATGTATTCTATGACATATTACCCGAGGCAGGCTTTGAGGTTCGGGATGAGCAAATATACATGGCTTTCCAGCTAGAACGTGCATTTAATGATAAACAACCTATCTTTGCTGAAGCAGGAGTAGGCACGGGGAAAACACTGGTATATTTACTTTATTGTATTTGTTATGCCAGGTTCATGAGAAGACCGGCTATTATTGCCTGTGCGGATGAATCATTGATCGAGCAATTAGTTAAACCAGAGGGAGATATTGCTAAGCTATCGCGACATCTGAGCTTAACTATCGATACCCGATTAGGTAAATCCCCTGAGAATTATCTATGTCTCAAGAAGCTGGATATCGCTAAGTTCAAAGACGAAGAAGCCGGAGTTTTTCAACAAATCGACCGTCAGTTACCTAGCTTTGTTCATTCGAGAGAAGCGTTGCAAGCGTTCCACCCTTATGGAGACCGTAAGGATTATCCGAATTTGAATGATGAGCAGTGGGAGAAGATTGGCTGGGATGTATTCCAAGATTGTCTAGTATGTGAGAAGAGACATCGTTGTGGACAGACGTTATCCAGGGAATCCTATCGAAAATCAGCGGATCTCATTATTTGCTCGCATGATTTCTACATGGAGCACGTGTGGACGTATGACGCTAGAAAGCGAGAAGGGCAATTGCCCTTGTTACCTGAGCACAGCTCTGTCGTATTCGACGAAGGCCATTTGTTAGAAACTGCTGCCCAGAAGGCACTTACTTATAAGCTTAAGCAAGCCGTATTCGAGGAAATCATTCTTCGTTTATTAAAAGGTGAGGTACGCGAATCATTAGCCTATGCTGTAGAAGATGCGATTACACAAAGTCAACGATTATTTGAACTGTTGGCTCGTCAAAGTATCGCTGTAGTCGGCTCAGATCGTAAGGAAATCTTGTACGATGATGAATTGTTACGAGAGGTAAGTCGGTTTAGTGACTTGATAGCGAAGATTGAAGAGGAAATTGTATTCGAAGGCGAGCTATATACACTAGATGCCTATCAGCTTCGTATCGTTGAAGAGCACTTAGAGATGATACAGCATGCTCTGGGACTCTTCCAACGATCAAATCAGCTAATTTCATGGCTACTGGAGGATCATACAGGGCACACCTTGGTCATCATGCCAAGACTGGTTAAGGAGGTACTCAAGGAACGAGTGTTCTCACAGAATATGCCGATCGTATTCTCATCTGCGACTTTATCCATTGATGGGTCATTCGAATATGTAACGAATAACTTAGGCATACAACAGCACTTGTCATTCACAGTGGATTCCCCTTATGACTATCAGCATCAAATGGAGATTCATGCTCCTATTCTTCAATCAGAACGATTATTCGAACAGAAAATGAAGATCGCTATACCGTTTATTCAACAAACGAAGGGTAGTGCTTTAATTCTATTCACCTCGAAGGAGGAGATGCGTCAATTCAAACAAGCATCCTTCCATCATCCAGAATATGCTGCATTTCGTATCTTATATGAGGGTGATCAAGAGATCAGTCACCTGATTTCTGCATTCCAGAATGATGAGCATAGTATCCTGTGTGCTGTGACCTTATGGGAAGGCTTGGACATTCCAGGTCCATCACTTTCGAATGTCATTATTTGGGCATTACCATTTCCTCCTAACGATCCTGTCTTCTCAGCAATGCGCTCGGTAACTGACAATCCATTCGAAGAGGTCGATTTACCCTACATGCTCCTTCGATTAAGACAAGGCATAGGGAGACTCATACGGAATAGCGACGACCAAGGCATTGTTGTCATACTTGGCGAAGAGCTTCATGGAAATGCAAGAGTCATGGAGCGTGTAAAGGATATATTGTCGAAGGGTGTAACATTGTCAACAGACCTGGTTCATGGCGTTTAATATTAGTGAGATTAATTAAAATGTCAAGGAAGGGTTGATATTGTGCAGTTACTTGCCATGCTTACCATGCTAATTGATCATGTGGGGAAAGCTTTCTTCCCCGATCAGCTAGAGTGGCAAATTATTGGACGAGTCGCTTTTCCTATCTATGCTTATTGTATTGTGTTGGGTTACCGACATACGACAAATTTGAAGAAATACATGATTCGATTGTTAATCCTAGCTTTGGTTTCACAATATCCATATATGCTTGTATTCGACACATGGGGTTTGAATGTGGTGGGTTCATTACTGATCTCTTTAATGGTTATCGTAGCTTTGGACCGTTATAGGGGGTTGTTCCAAGCTTTAATGATCGTAGGAATTGCTGGTATATTACTTGAAGGCTTCAACTTTAGCTATGGTATATACGGGTTGCTCCTTGTACTCGTATATCGTTATTCTAGCAAGCATGGGTTAGTTCCTCTTCATTTAGTATTAAATGTCATCTTTATGTATGTGAATGGTTGGGTTATTGGGATGTATAATATCATACCTACCCTTCTTATTGTTTATCTCCCCGTCTTCCTAGAATTTATAGAGGAAGTTCGAATTCCAAGATGGTTGTGGAGAAGCTTTTATCCCGCTCATCTAGCGATATTGGCATTGTTGTTATTTGTAGGCTCTTAAGAGCGGTGAATGAGTAAGTATTTGTGAAGCATACAGAAGGGGTTGTCTTAAAGTAGATGATATCTACTTTAAGACAACCCCTTCGTTCAATTAGTGCATTGATTTGGCAGCTTGGCAGAAGCGCTCTAATGCTTCTTGTAGAATAGAACGTGGGCAGGCAAGATTAATTCGTAACCAGCCTTGGCCTTCAGTACCGAATACGGAACCCTCACTAAAGGCAACACCGGCTTTATGGAACATGAGATCCTTCAGTCCGCTTACATCTAAACCCAATCCTCTACAATCCATCCAGATCATATAAGTTCCATCAGGCTTCATTACCTGTACTTGTGGCAGATGCTGGGCTAAGTAGGCAATAGTTAATTCAACGTTTCCTTCTAAATAAACGAGTAGTTCATCTAACCACTCTTCACCCTCATCATATGCAGCTTTTACAGCATCTTGAGCTAGATAATGAGCCATATGTAAGCTTAGCGTTTTTAAACGATAATCAAATTTTCTCTTGATTTCGGAATTAGAGGCTACGATGAACGAAGATTGAAGTCCAGGAAGGTTGAATGTCTTCGTCGGAGCTAGGCAAGTAATCGTAAGATCAGCAATTTCATCGGATAGTGATGCGAATGGCGTATGCTGATGACCCGGTAGGATGAGATCACAATGTATTTCATCTGAAACTACCTTAACTCCATATTGAATACATAGTGCACCTAATTGGAGAAGCTCAATACGTTCCCATACTCTTCCACCGGGATTATGAGGACTACATAGTAAGAGCAGCTTAGAGCCGTTTTTCATAAGCTGTTCCAATTGATCAAAATCCATCTCATATCGACCATTACGGATGACTAGAGGATTGATGGCTACCTGACGATTATTCATTCGAATCACATCAAAGAATGGGTAATAAACTGGAGATTGTATGATGACTGAGCTTCCAGGCTCACTATATAAATCAACAGCCATACTAAGTGAGGTGACAATGCCAGGAGAATCCGTTAACCATTGTGGTTTAATCTCCCATTGATGCCTTCGCTTAAACCAATGTATGATCGCCGCTGTATATGCTTCGCTCTTAATCGTATAGCCATATATCCCTTGGGATACGCGGTGCTGTAAAGCCAATTGAACAGCGGGCGGACTTTCGAAATCCATATCTGCAACCCATAGGGGGAGGACATTCTTATTACCGAATAACTTCTCCGATTGATCCCACTTATAGGATTGAGTGTTGCTTCTATCCATAATTCTATCAAAGTTAAAGGTCATTTTCTTAATACTCCTTTATATTTATTCATACTAATTCTGCTTATTATACTTGTAAAATGGGTCAAGCGTCTAGGTAGAGTCATGGGAGATTGAATACACTAATCATATTCCGATCCTCAGGAGGCATGTGATGAGACAGGTTGCGGACAAATGGATTAAGTTTGATGTGCTACAACGTCATCTTGGAGTTTCCCGACATATTATACCCATGCTGCCATACAATGAAGAAAATCTGCGACAAATGCTCATTCGTTACAAATTTGTAGTCGCTAAACCATTAGTAGGAGCAGGTGGCAAAGGTGTTGTGAAAATAGTGATGCAGAATAAAAAAGTGTACCATTTACATTCACGAATGAGCAATAAGAAGATAACATCATGGAATAAGCTTATTACTCGTTTGAATCGTATTCGAAGGGGGCGTAAATATATGCTTCAAAAGGGAATTCGCTTGGTAACGATTGATGGGAATCCCGTTGATTATCGGGTAAAGATGGTAAAGGAGCGCGATAGATGGAAGATCACTGCCGTTGTAGCAAGGGTGGCACGAACAGGACAATTCGTAACAAACTTATGTAGAGGTGGTAGCATGCTGAAGGGTAGCGTTGCTCTTAGAAGCACATACCCATCAACAATAGCCAGATTAAAGAAGAGGACGATGACTGGTGTAGCGAGGACTTCAACTCAATTGCTTGAAAAAGAATATCCGGGAATTGGTTCACTAGGCTTTGATTTCGGAGTAGATCAGCAGGGCAAGATTTGGATTTTTGAAGTGAATACGAGGCCAGAGTAATGGAATGAGTAAAGAAGGAGATCGTCAAAGATCTCCTTCTAGAATATGGCATATCAGTTTGTTATATAAACTCTGTCATTTCATTCTCTTTAAGCATTTTCACAATATCTTTAACGCTCTGTGCTTTGTCCTTCGGACAAATTAGTAGAGCATCCTCAGTGTCAGCAATAATTAATCCATCAATACCTATTGTCGTGATTAATCTGCCATTTCCATATATAATGGAGTTTATCGTATCAATCCCCATATGATTAGCCTTAACGATATTCCCCAATTCATCCGGTGGGAAGATGGATCCGAGCGCATCCCAGCTCCCAATATCGTTCCATCCGAAATCACCCGGGATAATAACGACCTCATCACTTCGTTCAAGAATTCCATAATCTATAGATATGTTCTGTAACTGTGGATAGATCTCCGTGATGACTTCATTCTGCCTATCTGTACCGAGGTGATCATAAATAGGAAGCATGGTTTTATAAAGACGGGGTAGATATCGCTTAAAGCTTTCTATAATAACAGAGGTAGTCCATACAAACATACCGCTATTCCATAAATATTCGCCTGAATTGAAATAATTTTGAGCTTTCTTAAAGTTAGGCTTCTCAACGAATTCAGATACCTCAAATGCAGGACATGGATCATGAAGAATAGGTGCTTGATCGTATGAAATATACCCATACCCTGTTGAGGCAAATGTAGGTTTAATACCAATAGTGACAATTCTTTCAGTTTCTATGGCTATAGTACAAGCTTTATCCAATGTTTTCTTAAAATTCGGTACGTCCGTAATATGATGATCAGATGGTAAGACGACCATGATTGAGTTACCATGACATTTCTCAATGAATAAGGCAGCGTATAGAATACTTGCTGCTGTATTCTTAGCTACTGGCTCAATTAGAATATTACTATGCTGAACACAGCTTAGCATCATACTTTCAAGTAATGTAGCCTGAGATTGATTGGTTACAATGACGGTATTCTCCATGGGAATAACACCTTCGAAACGTTGAATCGTATCGTTAAGCATAATGTCATTTCCACTTAAATTTAGAAGCTGTTTAGGTGTTTCTTGTCGGGATAAGGGCCAGAATCGAGTTCCACCGCCACCTGCGAGTATCGTTGCAAATTTATTCATATTTCATCACCACCAAGTGAGCAATAGAGTAGGAGATCACACTTTCTGAACCCTGATTCATATTCAAGCCCTTTGCATGAATGCCATCATAACATCCACCAGTCTCAGCATTAATTAATGGTACCTGTAGAGAATTTCTTCCTAAGTACCATTCATAACAATGGATGGAAAGTGCAATATAGGCGGTATCTCCAATAACCTCATAAGCTTCACGACATGCTAAGAGCATCTCACAGGCTTCAATGGGTTGTTCGTCATAGGGAGCAGCAGTACCATCACGTAGCAGCCATCCATGACTTCCGATCGGCTTAAAGTAACCTTCCTCGGTAAATGTCTTGGCCGTTAGGAAATCTAGGCTTTCCCTAGCTGTTTCTTGAAATTCACTCTTATTCGTAATTCGATATGCCCGGAGTAAGGCCCAAGGTAACATGGCATTACCATAAGTAAGACTATCTTCATACCAATGCCAATCTAGACCTTTATTGTTGACGTATTGATTGTGGAGACTAGTCGCAAGCCAATCCATGCTAACTTTGATTAATTCCTCGGGTAGAAAGTCAGCCGCTTCAGGATCAATTACATTGGATGAATAAGGGAAGACATAAGGGAGGACTGTTTCCTCCTCTAATAAATAGCTAAGACCAACGACGGTGTAAGATTGAGCACGAGGTGATATGAGTGTATTCACATGTGGTAAACATTGATTTAACATATATCTGCAGGTGTTCTTCAAATTCTCTGGTACTGAGGCTTGAGAGACTGTAAATCCAAGAGCCCATATACAACGACCCAAACAATCCTCCGAGCCAACATCCTCAATAAATAATCGATTATAGTCCATGAAGTTTCTGAAGCTACCATCCTCATTCTGTGCATGATATACAAAAGCAAGATAAGTACCGATAAGCTCAAGTGACTTAGGGTCCTTATCATTACTATAAAGCATAACAGCTGCAATTAGGGCTCTCGCGTTATCATCGGTAGTATATCCTTTGCTTCGATCAGGAATACCAAATTTGGTATGTTGGAAGATACCCGTATCATCCGTAAGGCCCTGTAAATAATCGGTTTTTAAAGCTCTCATTAAGTGTAGGCCCATTAAATGACACTCCTTGCTGAATAATGATACGAATGTATAAGCTTACGAATTTCTGTTGCATACTGTGTCGCAATTTCGCCCCACATCATGGTTTGACCAAGCTCTAGAGTAAGAGCTTCCATTTCCTGCTTCTTAGTCGGATTGCTCAATAATTCAAACATACAAGCAGCTAAGGAATCAGAATCACGGAAATTAGCAAGTAATCCTCGACCATCTGCTAGCATTTCTTGGGCATATAGATACGGTGTAGACACAACAACACGACCATAACCAATGCCGAAAGCTAAAGTGCCACTTACAGCTTGATCTTTGCCCAAATAAGGGGTCATATAGATGTCAGACATGACTAAGGATTGAATGATCTCTTCTGAGGTTAACAGCTTATCGACAAATAAGACATGCTCATTCAGGTTAAGTTTATTAATTAGGCTAACCAGTGAATCACGATAGACTTCACCCGACTCTTGTTTGACTACAGGATGGGTTTTACCGAAGATGATATATAAGGCATCAGGATGCTTGGCTACAATCCGCTTCATAGCCTCAATGCCATATTCAATACCCTTGCCGGGGCTTAAAAATCCAAAGGTTGAAATGATTTGTCGATTGGAATATCCATATTGGGCTTTTAACTGTTCCCTTGATTTGGTCTTTATCTTTGGAACACCATGATGGATAACTTCAATCTTATAAGAAGGGATACCGTAAATGGCGAATAAATCCATAACCGTGTTCTGTGCCATTGTGACAACCTTTACGCTTAACTCACCCAGTCTGGTCATCAGATATAGCTGCTTGGTAGAAGGTGTCTTTAAGACGGTATGGAATGTGATCATATACGGAATACGAAGTGCCTCGACAAAATCGATGAGATATTCCCCGCTTTCACCTCCGTAAATCCCAAATTCATGCTGGATGATAAGTAAGTCGATATCAGAAGCATTAATCGCTACAGCAGCTTTCGCGTAATCATCTCTATTCTGTTGCTCGATCTGAATGAAGACTTGCTCAGAATATGAATAAGTTGCACCGTTATTAACAGCTATTATTCGTGGTATATTAAAATCACCTAGATGTTCAAAACCATCAATTAAGTCATGTGTAAATGTCGCTATGCCACATTCTCGGGGTAAGCTTGTTCCTAGAAATGCAATATTCCTTTTGTTTAAATTCACCGTCATAACGTAGCCTCCTAATTGAATTAATTCCATTTGAAATGTCAAATCCTTGTTGCTTTTTCATATATTCACTAGGATATTAATAACCACATCAACGGATTGTTGAATCATATTTAGATAAAGATGATATAGGTTTGACTATATGCATCTATACAAGCTATGCTGTAAAAAAGTTTTATAGAAGGAGTTCATTAAATATATGACGAAAACAAGCAGAGAGTTACTAGAACAATTTCATAGAAGTGGTCATGCGAAAATCGTTGAAAAGTATAACTTTACTGGTGTTGGTAATCGTGATGTATATAATATATCCGCTCCTTTCGAGGATAAGAAAGAACAATTTGTTGTTGGTCGCGTAGAAGAACGTGACAGTGAATTTTCGCAGGTTTTTTTCTTCACGAAAGACATACAGGATGAAAAAATCTGGTCGCCGAGAGAGCATACTCAAACGTATAATTTACAGGATCCTTTTGTAACAAGAATAGCCGGCGAACTCATATTTGGTGGTGTTGAAATTATTACAGATATCAATAACCCCAACAAAATTGTTTCGTGGAGGACGCAGTTTTATCGGGGTATGAATATTGATTCTCTACGCTATTTCGCCTCCGGTCCAGGTACGATGAAGGATATCCGTTTGATCGAGCTTGCTGATCGACGAATTGGTGTGTTAACTAGGCCACAAGGAGTAAAAGGAGGTAGAGGTCAGATTGGATTTACAATCATCGATACCTTAGATCAATTAAATGAAATAACTTTCAATAACGCGGAAATCATTAAGGGACAATTTGTACCAGAGGAATGGGGAGGAGCTAATGAGGCTCACCTACTAAACAATGGCTGCATTGGCGTTCTTGGACACATAGCAAGCTTTGATTCACGTATGCATAAGCATTATTATTCCATGGTTTTCTCGCTCAACCCTGAGACATTACAGACTACACCAATCAAGATTATTGCTGTTAGGAATGACTTTCCGGATGGACCTGAGAAGAGACCTGAATTGGAAGATGTGATATTCAGTGGAGGAATAATTAGAAAGGCTAATGGAAGAGCCGAGCTTTCTGTAGGTGTAAGTGATGCAGAAGCCTATCGGATAGAAATTCCAGATCCTTTCTTAGAATACGAAGGTTAAATAAATTTCGTGTGAATAAGCGTCATGCCACATTAGGCATGACGCTTATTTTTCATGTGCGCCACGCATGGCGCGTAG
>DFZX01000104.1:55149-55284 GCA_002383695.1 Caryophanales bacterium UBA4045 | reverse complement strand
TTCTTGCTCCAGACTTACGATTATGCGGGAATTTTCCCGCATATTACACCATTCTTGCTCCTGACTCACGATTATGCAGGAATTTTCCCGCTTATTACGCCATTCTTGCTCCTGACTCACGATTATGCGGGAATT
>DFZX01000104.1:0-55138 GCA_002383695.1 Caryophanales bacterium UBA4045 | reverse complement strand
TTCTTGCTCCAGATTGCAGCAAAGAGAGATGGAAGAAATAATCGACTATTCCTCTAGCGTTACAGCAAGGGTTTCCACTCCGAAGTTACTAAAACGAAACCTGTACGTTAATCTTGCTGTCGTAGTTTTTTTTGGTATATCAATAAACCCACAATAAACTCCTCAATATAAAGCAAGAACCACACGAATGTCTCGTATCGAAGCGAATCCATCACCCTATATAATCAAATTGTAGAAACATAAAACATAGAAATGAGGGGGAAATATGAAATTGAAAAAAACAGGAATACTGACATTAGTAGTCATTATGTTGGCGGTTCTTATGCTCGGTGCTTGTTCAAATTCAAACAATGAGAATGCGACTGAGCCAACTAAGCAGGAGAAGGAGCAAGCAGCCAATACGAGTAATAACGAGAAGGACGAAGCGCCGGCAGCACCGTCTGACCCGTTCGGCAAATACGAGCCTGCGATTGAGGTTACAACGGTTCGTTTTGTCAATCAAGCTTTTAAGTTCGATGCGGGTAAATCGATAGACGATAATATCTGGACGGATATCTTCTCTCAGCAGTATGGGATTAATGTGAAAAATTCGTGGGTAGTGGATGAATCACAATACCGTCAAAAGCTCAACATATCCATCGCTTCTGGCGATATACCCGATTTCATGGTTGTGAATAAAGAAGAGATGCTCAGAATGAGTGAATCGGATCAATTAGTGGATCTGACAACTATTCTTGACCAATATGGTAGTGATTATCTCAAAGCTATGTTAGATCAGGATAATGGTACTGCATTGAAAGCCGCTACATTCGATGGAAAGCTCGTTGGCCTTCCACAGATGCAGGTGAATGGCGGTGTAAGTACAGGTGAGATGATCTACCTACGCTACGACTGGCTAAAGAAGCTTAACCTGCCTGAACCGAAGACGATAGAGGATGTCATCAAGATTGCGACTGCATTCACCAAGGAGGATCCCGATGACAACGGCAAGAATGATACCGTCGGTCTTGGCGTTAACAAGGATCTATTCCAAGCCCATGGAACACTGAAAGGCTTCTTTAACGGATACAAAGCCTATCCAGACATGTGGATGAAGGACAGCAGCGGCAAGTTAGTTTATGGTTCCATACAACCGGAGATGAAAGCTGCGTTATCGCAGCTGAGCCAATTGTATGCTGATGGTGTCATTGACAGGGAGTTCACAGTCAAACCATGGAATAAGCTTGCTGAAGAGATTGCAGCCAACAAGCTAGGCTTAGCTTACGGAACCGTATCTGATGGCGGCCATATCCATAAAGCTAATAAGGATAATAACCCTGATGCAGAATGGAAGATGTATCCGATCGTATCTCTTGATGGTAGCCCAGCGCATCCACAATTGGCTGACACTGCAAGCAACTTCTATGTAGTTAATAAGGCTGCCAAGAACCCAGAAGCTATGATAAAGCTAGTCAACATATGGTTGAAGCATTATTATGAGACGAATTATGCACCTGAACCTAATCCATTCATCTCCAGAGACGAAGGTATTTTCCCTGGGAAGTATCCACCTGTAACAGTTGATCCAATGAGCGTGAATCTAGACGCATTCCGTCTCGTACAGGAATCACTTGCTAGCGGTGATGGAAGTAAGCTTGGTTTCCCAGCAAGCGTGCACTTTGACAGATTGACGAAGTACGCAGCGGGTGATCAGACCATGTGGTTCTCCAATGCGGTGTTCGGACCAGAAGGCTCTTATAGTGTTATAGATTATTATGATAAGAACAAGCTTGGGATTTATAGTGATTTTCAAGGTGCAGCGACTCCTACTATGTCGGATAAAATGTCTTCCTTAAAGAAAATTCAGGATGAGACGTTCACCAAGATCATTATGGGTCAATCGAAAATTGATGCGTTCGATACATTCGTGGAGGAATGGAAGAAGCTTGGGGGTGATAAGATTACTGAGGAAGTGAACCAATAATACAGTTTATAAGCGTAGAATAAGCTGTTTAAGGGAAGGCGAGAATACTCGCCTTTTTCTATCTTTATAACGGAGGGTACCTACATGTTTCGAAAAAAATGGCGCGTCGAATTCCCTTTACATCTTATGCTCATCCCCGGATTAATTACCATTCTGATCTTTAGCTATATACCCATGATGGGTGTCGTCATAGCCTTTCAGGATTTCATGCCGGTCAGAGGCTTGTTCGGCTCTGAGTGGATCGGTCTGGAAAACTTCAGATACATGGTGGAGCTGCCGGACTTCTATCAGATTCTCTGGAATACCATCTTCATCGCTAGTATGAAAATTATTGTTGGACTCATAGTTCCTGTCACGATTGCTATGCTATTAAATGAGGTTCGTAAGGAAGCTTACAAACGGTCCATTCAAACGTTAATCTATTTGCCTTATTTTTTGTCATGGGTCATTCTAAGTGGGATTCTGATCGATATATTGTCTCCGAGCACAGGGGTCGTGAATATGATCCTTCAATGGCTTGGCCTCGATACGATCTTCTTCCTAGGAGATAATCGTTGGTTCCCTTATACACTGGTCATATCCAATGAATGGAAAGAGTTCGGCTTCAGTACGATTGTCTATCTTGCTGCAATTGCTGGGATTAATCCATCCTTGTATGAAGCGGCTATTGTTGATGGAGCAAATCGGTGGAAACAGACACTATATATCACTCTACCAGCAATGGCACCGATTATTGTCTTAATGGCAACACTGAGTATTGGAAGTATACTCAATGCAGGATTTGAGCAAGTATTCAATCTGTATAGCCCTGTCGTGTACGAGACCGGTGACATCATTGATACTTTCGTCTATCGGATTGGACTCGTCGAAGCTCAATATGGCTTGGCCACAGCTGTCGGATTATTGAAATCTGTAGTTTCTCTGATCCTGATCTCCATTTCGTACTTTATGGCCTACCGCTTCGCTAATTATCGTATATTCTAGCCTATTATTTAAGGAGGGAAACGCTGTGCTCAGGCATTCATCTTGGTCTGGAAAGTTATTTACAATAGCCAATTACAGCTTTTTAACCGCATTATCTTTGCTTTGTATCCTGCCGCTCATTCACCTATTCGCAATATCCTTAAGCTCTAATTCAAGCGCAACGGCAGGAGAAGTTTTCTTGTGGCCTGTAGATTTCACATTTAAATCTTATGAATTTGTCTTAGGTCAATCTGCTTTTGTTAAGTCAATGGGCGTGTCCTTGCAACGTGTAATCTTAGGGGTATCCATCAATATGATTCTCACCATTCTAGTCGCATATCCGTTATCCAAGGAATCCTCAGCTTTAAGTGGTCGGACTGTGTATGTATGGATTTTCGTCTTTACTATGCTGTTCAGTGGTGGAATCATTCCTATGTACATGACCATGCGGTTGCTCGGTTTACTAGATACAATCTGGGTGCTAGTGTTACATGCGGCGGTGCCGGTATTTAATATTGTCATTCTATTGAACTTCTTCCGAAACTTGCCGAAGGAGCTTGAGGAAGCAGCTCTCATCGATGGCGCTGGCCATTGGCGAATCATGTGGAGCATATTTGTACCACTTTCAGCTGCATCGATCGCTACAGTGACATTGTTCTCTATCGTCATGCACTGGAACGCATGGTTCGATGGCATTCTATTTATGAATTCTCCAGATAATTATCCATTGCAGAGTTACCTTTATACGATCGTGGTTGGGATGAACGCTATCATCAACAGCTCGACGGATATGGAGCTGTTAACAATGGTCTCGGATCGAACTGCCAAAGCGGCCCAACTGTTCGTAGGAACGTTACCTGTGCTCATTGTTTATCCCTTCTTGCAGCGTCACTTTACAAAAGGGATTGTTCTCGGTAGTGTGAAGGAGTAGCATATAGATATAGCATAAACAAGGAAATCCCAAAGGAGAACAACTATGCGCTTGACTGGGAATAGGAAACGTTTCTCTATCTTTAGTAAGCTTGTTCTTGTATTTCTCATTGTCATTACTCCAATTTACTTATTGGGAGCTTACATGAATGATGGGGGAGCTCGAATCGTAGATAAGGAAATTTCCAAGTCTCTACAGCAGCAAGTTCGGTTTTATCTAACTTCGTTGGAAACCGAGATTGAGCGAATGACGGTTCTTCAGCGGGAGTTTATGAACGATGAGGATCTAGAGGCGCTCTCCATGATGGTGGAGCGGATGACGACCTATGAACGTCTGTCTGCCATGAAGCGATTGCAAACTAGATTAAACTTGATAAAAGCGTCGAGTATGTATATATCCAATGCGAGAGTGTATATTCCCTCTACCTCTCGGATCATCTCCTCTAATGCAGCAATAGACCAGCTGGATCAGGTGCAAATTGATCAATTGAAGGAGGACATTCTGAATTCAGTACCACCCTTTATCCAGAATGGTAATGACATGTATATCCGTGAGTACTATCCAAGTCCATATAATCTAGACGTCAGGAATCCGAACTTTGTACTCGAGCTACAGGTATCCATACCTGCGTTACATCGTTTTCTGGAGCAGCTACCAGGCTACGAGAACGGTGGTGCGGTCATGATCCATGAGAATGCTGTCATTGTTAGTGACAAGCATGTATTATCCTTCGAACGAATCAGGGAAGATTTGAATCAACAATTAGTCCTATCCAGCGATGTAGTTGAGAGCGATTCTGTAGACAGCCCACAAACACATACTGAGAGGCTGTCCCTCAATGGCGAGGAGTTCCTGACGGTACATCTATATTCACCACTACTCCATTCACACATGATTGTGTATGTACCGGAGAATGAGGTTATGGGACCGATTAACAAGTATCGGACTTACATGTGGCTAATATCCGGTATATCACTTTTCGTAATCATCTTGTTCGCCTATTGGATATATAGAATCATACATCAGCCTCTTCGTAAGCTGGTTGGGGCTTTTCGTAGAGTAGAATCAGGTAATATGCTTGTAGATATAAAGCACAATAGCAATGACGAATTCCATTATTTATATGAGAGATTCAATTATATGGTTGCCCATCTGAACAATTTAATCTATGAGGTATACGAGCAGAAAATTCATTTACAGCAGTCGGAGCTAAAACAATTACAATCGCAAATCAACCCCCATTTTCTATATAACAGCTTTTATCTGCTTTATCGTATGACTAAAGCGCATGATGTTGAGAATGCGACTCGCTTTACGATGTATCTAGGTGATTATTACCAGTATATTACCCGTAACGGTATGGAAGAGGTCAGACTAGAGGAAGAGCTTCGACATGTACGAGCTTATACGGAAATTCAGTCAATCCGGTTTGGTGACCGTATCCGTGTGACATTAGAAGAGCCGCCACATAGCTATCTTGGCATTAAGATCCCGCGACTCATACTTCAACCAATTGTGGAGAATGCTTATCAGCATGGCTTTGATCTGAATCTGGACGACTGTCATCTACAAATCAATTTTAGTATAAGTTACACCTTCTTGGATGAACCACTATTGAGGATTATCGTGAAGGATAACGGAATCGGGATGAGGGATGAGGAACTTGAGCTGTGGCATCGAAGATTCAATACTGAGCAACAAGCGGAGGAAGTCACTGGTATGTTGAATGTACATCGCCGCTTAAGGTTGAAGTACGGTGTCATTGGAGGAGTTCGTCTGGAGCAGGGAGATGCTGGTTTAATCGTCACGTTGTCGATCCCAATACGAGACAATGAAAGCCTGCAACAAATAGATAGTAGCATCGAGAGGGGGAACGTATAATGTTGCATTTGTTGATCGTGGATGACGAGCCGCTTGCTGTCAATTATTTGGTAGAGACGCTTGAGGAGACGCCAACTCTTCAGATGCATATCACGAAAGCCTATTCGGGTAAGGACGCGCTAAATAAGTTAGGTAACAATAAAGTGGATATTCTGCTGACTGATATTCGTATGCCTGGAATGAACGGGATGGAGCTAGCAGATGAGGTCCTAATAAGATGGCCTCGCTGCAGGGTTATTTTCCTTACGGGATATAATGACTTCGAGTATGTACAATCGGCTTTACGCATTGGAGGTGTCGATTATGTACTGAAGACTGAAGGAGATGCCATCATTATTCGTGCCATTGAAAAGGCGATAGGTGATATCGAAGTGGAAGTGAATGAGGACAACATTATACAAAAGGCGAGACAACAAGTTCACTTAGCATTACCGTCCCTTCGCAGAGACTATCTGATCGAATTTCTTCAAGGTGAAGTTGATTGTGGCTCGGCTAGAAGTAGGAGATTCCAAGAGCTCGGTATCAATCTGGATCCCAGTGAACCCGTTATAGCCGTCTTGGGGAGAATCGATGCATGGGGAACGTTCTCTGCACCTTCAGATAGGGTGCTGCTCTTCTATTCCATTCATAACATTGCAGAGGACTATCTCAGTATTGACGTCCGGTTTGTATCATTCCAATTGGATAGAACTCGCATTGTATGGCTAGTTCAGCCGAGAGAAGGACAACCGTTGGAAGCAGCGGCGAGTGCATTGGTTAACTGCAGTGAACGAATTCAGATTGCATGCAAGAGCTTGTTAAAAGTTCCTTTCTCGGTCGTCCTTGCCTCGGAAGCAACGAGCTGGGAAGCTGTCAGCAGCAGAATCGAAGCTTTGAAACTACAGTTAACCTTCAGAATGGGTGCTGGCGAAGAAATGCTGATTACAGAATCGAAAGCGGATGTAAACGAATCGCGCCGGTCCAGTCATTCTCTGATAGAAATTGGACGTCTGCGTTCCCAAATGCATAAACTCGATTTATTGGAATCTTATATGGATAATGGCATGAAGGATCAATTTAAGGAGCTATTCAGTGAATTGTTTACAGTGAATGAGGCTTTGTTCTCTGATGAGGAAGGGAAATGGCTTGGTTTGGAGCTATTCTCCCATATCTCAGTATTCTTCCTCACCTATATGAATAAACGTGAGTTATTCGACATAGTTGGAACCACGCTGCAGACTGAGAAAATTTATAGTCCAGACCTACACGCCGGTTTACATGAAATGATCCTATTCTTTGATGAATTGGGGGCTGTGCTTGCGGATCACAATGGACGAAAGCAAGTAGAGCGTACTCATGATATAATCGGGCGTGTCCATAACTATATCCATCAGTTTCTTCATGAAGAGCTCTCCTTAACCAAGCTTGCAGAGATTGTGTATTTAAGCCCTACTTATTTTTCACGAATGTACAAGCAGATCACTGGTCAGGGCTTGCTGGAGTATATCAATGAAACCCGGATTCAGAAAGCGAAGGTTCTATTAAAAACTACGAACAAGAAAATCCATGAAGTCGCTGAGGAGGTTGGTTTGGAATCAGCACCATACTTCACACGGTTGTTTCGGAAGAAGACTGGAGTTACGCCCCTGGAGTATAGGGAGAGCAGTAAAGGGATGGAGGCTTTATGATGAGTAAGCGAGTGTTTGCACTGGTAATAGCAGTTTTAATTCTGCTAAGTGCTTGCATGAGTAATAAGGACCATAGTGGTAATGAAGCTGGGGACATCCCCCTGGACTTGATTGGTGGGAAACGATTATTACCGAAAGATCCTCTATACAAATATGAACCGTTGATTGAAGTTTCAACAGTGGCATCTACAGATCAGGGTATGAAGTTTATCGAGGGAGAATCTCTTGATAATAATATATGGACCCGTATCTTTGAGAATCAGTATGGGATCAAAGTGAATAATATGTGGGTTGTGGATGCATTGCAATACAACCAGAAGCTGAATATATCGATTGCTTCAGGTGAATTACCAGATTTTTTCCTCGCTTCAAAGGAAGAGATGAAGCGTCTATATGAAGCCAATCAGCTTGAAGACCTCACTAAACTATTGGATGAATATGGGAGTCCGTATTTAAAACAGCTGCTTAATCAGGATGAAGGCGTGAGCTTACAAGCTGCCTCATTTGACGGTAAGCTGGCGGGTCTTCCGAGGATGATGGTCAACGGAGGGGTTAGTACAGCCGAGATGCTGTGGGTTCGAACAGATTGGTTGAAGAAGCTTGAGCTGCCAGAACCTAAGACAATTGAAGATGTAGTCCAGATCGCAGCTGCTTTTGCGAAAGAGGATCCTGATGGCAACGGGATTGCGGATACGGCTGGGCTTGGAGTGAATAATGAACTGTTCATGTATCATGGCTCGTTAAAAGGATTTTTTAACGGATTTTTGGCTTATCCGGGCATTTGGATCCATGATGAACAGGGTCAGCTTATCTATGGCTCAATTCAACGTGAGGTGAAGGATGCATTGGTCAGGTTGAGGGATATGTACCGTGATGGTGCCATCGACGAAGAATTTGCGGTCAAGCCTTGGACGGAGCTTGCAAGCCAGATCGCAGCAGGTAAGCTTGGCTTGGCTTACGGGACTGTATCAGATGGCGGATATATTCACAAGGAGAGCTTTGAGAAGGATACTAACGCGGAGTGGAAGCCATATCCCATTGTGTCGTTGGACGGCAATGCGGTACATCCACAGCTGTTGAATGCCGCCTCAAGCTTCTATGTGGTTAAGAAAGGGACAGAGCATCCAGAAGCAATGATAAAGCTAGCGAATATTTACCTTCTACATTATTACGAGACAAACTATGCACCAGAACCAAATCCGTTTATATCTGCACCAAATGGTGTTTTCCCTGGGCGTTATCAGCCTGTGACGATCGATCCGCTTAATGTGAACCTTCAAGCATATTTGCAGGTGCAGAAGGCACTAAGTTTAGGAGACGGTACCCATCTTAGCTTTCCTGCTAGTGTCCACTACGATAGATTGACCAAATATGCAGCAGGTGATCAGGGAATGTGGTTCTCCACCGTCGTGTTTGGTGAGGAAGGCTCCTACAGTGTCATTGATCAATATGACAGGGCAAAGCTTGGACGATATAACGCATTCCAAGGTGCGGCAACACCAACGATGGCTGAGAAGCTTACCGCGCTTGAGAGGATGCAGGAAGAGACTTTTACGAAAATTATTATGGGTGAAGAACCGATTGAAGAATTTGACCGATTCGTAGAGGATTGGAAACAGCTCGGTGGTGACCGAATTACTGAAGAGGTTAATGAATGGTTTCATAATCAATGATTCGCTTCATTGATAAGGGTGGTTGTTGAGAAAGACTTGTAATGATGGAGAGTGAAATATTGGCTTGCTGCGAGTTTTGGATTTAAGTTCCATCCTCTATATTCCTTATATAATAAAGGAACTTAAACCAAGCTGTTTGAGCTGAGCAAGCCAATATTTCACTCGGAATCCGATCAATTGACTTTCTCAACAGTCTGAAATATACAACTAAAATTTCTCTATCAATCTTATAATTCTTGTCCGAAAACTTGTTCTTTCCTATACGTAAACAAATGGGCTGCCCTATTGGGACAGCCTCCTTATGTTCGGCTTAAAGCTGTTGGTAGCTATGGCTACAACAATTCTACCTCTAATTCATAACCTTCTGGTGCTTCGGTTACAATCTCAACACCCATCGGTGCTTCGATGCGCAGATGAAGCTTATTGGTGTCGGATACGCGCCATGAGACGTCAATTCGACCTTCATGCGGCATTGGAGCACTGCCGCGAGCCCACTCCAATCCGCACGGCTTGGGCGAAACGAGTACTTTAGTCCAGCCTGGCGTCAATCCTTGAATACCTAGTACATAGGCGCTGAGGAAATAAGCGGGACCTGCTGACCATGCATGACAATGGCTGCGTGTGAGAACCTTGGGATTCTGGTTATATCCGCTCCATGGATACATCTCCCAGCAGGTAGTAGCGTCATGCTCAAGCATAAAGCCATAATTTTTGCGCATATCGGCAAGTAATACATCGATTCGTCCTAGCTTTACAAGGGCTTCATAGAAGAAGAAAGCCATGAAGGGACTTCCTACCTGTACGTAGGAAGAAGGCGGATTTACGATGTATTGCTCTATAAGGCTCTTGCGCTCTCCGCTCGCAATGTCACATAAGTAAGCGACAATTTGTGTTTGCATACTAACCGTTGATGATGGCTTACCGTCTGAATGAATACAATCCAGGTAAGCGGCTCTCTCTTGATCCCAAAGCTGTTCATTAATAGACTGACTCAGTTTGCTCGCTGCCTCGATGAATTGTGACTTATGCTGCACATCCCCGATAATGTCACCAAGCTGTGCGGCATCACGCAGTGCCTTAACAAGGAACATGTTCTGTGGTGTTACGATACCTTCTCTTGGCTGCTCGAAGGGTGCCCAGTCCAGTAGATTCCAGCCTGTGCGATCAAGGACACCCTTATCATTCAACAGAGTCAAGTAGTGCTGGAGCGTCAGCTTCACATGTGGCCAGATATCCGTGACGAACGAACGATTTCCGTCATAATGGTAGTATTCTAGACAAGCTGTGACCCAGAAGAAGGTCCAGTTAGGAATAACACTGTTCCAGCCGCTTGGAACCTGATCTGCGTATAATGGTGTCTGGAAGGAAGAACCGGGTACAAGCTTTAGACACCGTTCCACGATCTCACGGGCACCGAATGTATAATAATTGACCAGTGCTTCGTTACGCGCATCACCTACCCAATAAGCTTGCTCGAAAGCGGGGCAATCTACGAAGGTATCCTCCATACATAATCGTGTCGTTTCCCGGCTAATCGTCCATATATCCTCGAGCAAGGGGTCACTACTACGGAATTTCCCTATATCAGCGACTGGATAGTTGCTCTGGATCATCTTGACTTCATATAGTTTAACCGGCCTTGCTGCACCACGAACGACGAAGGTCAAATAACGAAGACCTCTTCGAACGTAAGAAACATAGGTTTGTCTACCCTCACTGCAAGTATAACGAAAGGTATTGTCTACCAAGTGTGTGTCCTGCCGCCAGCCATCTCTCATGTATTCAAAGCCATAGCCATCAATTACAGTTCCACTTGCAGCGTTCAGCTCAAATGTTATATACCCAGACAGCTCTCGCCCGAAGTCGATAACAAGCTCAGTATCTCTACCCGTATAGATGGGGATGATTGCTGGATTGGCACCTGCAATCACGGCATGCTGGATGGAAGATGGAACAGAATAGTACGTTTCTGCCTTCTTCCAAACGCATAAGGTGAATACGTCATTCAGATTAACCATCTTGGGGTCAATACAGCGAATCCATTCCTTATGCTTCATTAGCTCATCAGATGAGGTCACCTTGTGAATTCGTAAGTAATCGGGATGGTGTGAATTCAACGCTCTACCTGGCTGATGGTCGATGAGCTCGGTATGATCAAAGGGACCTACTTGAATAAGAGGAACAGCATCGTTCTCAGACAAGGGTGAGAAAATCTTGAAGGGTGCCTCGCTATCGAAGCCGAGATGGAAACCATGACCATGGGAAGCTCCAGTTACATCGATTAGCAGGAAGTGATCTCCTTCAGGAAGCTGCATCGTCACATATCGTTCAGGATGATCCCCGACATATTCGGTGTCATCAATCCAACGTCCATCTATACTAAGCTTGCATGGTAGACGTCCATCGTCAACCATACCAATCGTGAATGGCGCTGTACGGTCAAGGCGAATTATTGTAGCAAGATATCCGCAAAATTCTACCATGTTGGCGTGATCAGCGCTCTCAGGAACCATCAGACTGCGAATATCGAGTACAGCACTCCATGGGACGGTCTCAACACTACTCATGTTCTCTACACGAGCTGGATAAACGGGCTCTTCCGTTAGCTGTGGTATACTACGTTCCACGATTTGGGTCCAAGGCTTCATGCCAGCAGGGCCAATGACTGTAGCAGACTCCCAGGCGGTATCATCATAGCCGAGTTCGCTCCAATTCTTGTCCCAAGCGCGAGCATCAGTAATTTCCGTGAAGCCGAGCTGACAGGAAATACGTGATGAATGGGGATCAAAACCCCGATGCACCGAAGTTTTCCAATTTTCATCCGTTATCAATATTGAACTATGATCCCGAGGGACCTCAACTTGGAGCAGCAAGCCTCCTCTTCCCCGCAGGTACTGGAATGTGGAGATACCGAAGTGGGTGACCAGTACGGCGATCACATTCTCAACATCGGCTCGCAGTAGGTGTCCAATCTCATATTCGTCATAGGCTAGCTCGAACGGCCATGATCTTACTGGTCCACGGCCCACCTGATTGCCGTTTACGAATAAGACATAACGGGAATCCGCAGTGAGTCGCACCGTTGTTTGTTCAATTGGATGCTCAGGGGTGAAGCTTTGTCTGAAGCAACGCCATTCATTCCTCGGGCTTTCGATATCAGAGCCCCAGATCCACGCTGCTTCCCAATTAGATAATGATTGTTCATTCATAGTAGAAGTTCCTCCTCGCAAATCATGTTAGTACCCATTATAATGAATCTTATCCGTAAAGGTAGGGTGAATACGGACAAAATGAAGGGGCATTTCAGACAATACTGAAAATAAGAATGAAATAATCATTTACAATCCAGGAGGTTTACGATATTGAATAGAAGCATTTCTCTTACTAGGAGCAATATGTATTTGTCAGAGGAGCTACCGGTGTTTGTAAATCGTATTACAGAGTCATTCCAGCTTGAGCAGCATCGTCATGAGTTTGTTGAACTGAATTATGTCAGTGAAGGCAAGGGTTTCCATTATATCGAGGGCATTAGAATAGCTGTTGCGAAAGGGGATTTATTCTACCTGCCGATTGGGGTGTCCCATGTATTCCGTCCATCGACGCCAGCTCCTGGGGAGGGGCGATTGATCGTTTATAATTGTCTCTTTAACGCAGCTTTCGCTTCAATAATCTCTCGATTCTTCGATGAGGAGCATGAATTAAATCAAATAGTGAATATGAAATTTCCTGAACAGCCATACCTGCATATCCGTGAGTGGGAGGGCATATTTCAACAGTCCTTTGATCTTATGTTCGAGGAGTTCCAACAGCGCAGATCGAATTATCTGCCCTTATTGCAAGCGGAGATTATAAAAGTGCTCATTCATATGAAACGAATAAAGGATGATCCATTGATAAATTCCAATTCACAGAACAAAGCAATTTCTTCCGTTGAGATTATTGCCAATCATATTAAACGACAACCACGAGATGTGTTAACGATAAAGGAATATGCAGATGAGGTAGGGATCAGTGAACGCCACTTCCAAAGGCAATTCAAGGAGCGTTTCAGTATGACTTTTCTTGAGTACGTACACAAGTGCCGCATTGAGTTAAGCTGTGAGCTGCTTAGAACCACGACGGAGAAGGTTTCCTCAATCGCTCAACAGGTAGGCTACAAGGATTTAAAGTATTTCAACCAGCTATTCAAAAAAATTACGGGGTTGACTCCACATGCTTTTCGCACCCATGTTTAAATCATGATCGTATCGTGGTATCATGCAAGCAAGAAGTCAGAATTCAGCATCGGGCAGAGGCGGGCGATCACGAATGAATATTATGATCATTGAGGACGAGGTAGATATTCTGAACGGGATGAAAGATGCTGTCCAGCAGCTTGACGTTCACTTTGAACACATCTTTGCAGTGAATCAAGCGGAAGTGGCATTGGAGTTAATTCAGAATCATTGGCCGGAAATCATTGTTACGGATATTGTGCTGCCGGAGATGACAGGTCTGGATTTAATGGAGCAGATCATGGACAAAGACTATCATCCCAAGATTATTGTGATAAGCGGCTATAGTAATTTCACTTATGCTCAACGAAGTATAAAGCTTGGTGCAATCGATTATATGTTGAAGCCATTCGCCCGCGAAGAGTTTATTCAGAAAATTCGTAGCGTTGTTGAGATGATTCACGAGGAGAAGGAAATCGTAAAAGAGCAGCAGGTAAGTGATTCGGACGCGATACTAGGAGCTAAGACGCTTCGCGACAAATTTCTGCTGGGGCTGTGTATGAACCTAGTTCCGCTTCATGAGCATACCATTCATCGGTTGAAGTTTTTCGACCTAGAATGGATGGCAGGTGGCGCTTTTTATGTTATTGCACTAGACCGAATTGAGAATGACAAGCATCCACTTTCCGAGAAGGAAACGGAGCTGCAAATTTTTGCTGTTGGTAACATCGTTGAGGATGTGTTAATCAGCTATCAGCCTTCAGTCATGTTCCGAAATATTCACAATCAGTGGATTATTATCACGGATTGTAACCATCTAGAGCAGCTGACGGAAGCGATAAGCTCGAATATTATGACCTATCAACGAATGAAGGTCAAAGCTGGTATTAGTGTTCGGACGAATTCGTTTCAAGCTGCTTCCACTGCATACGAACAAGCCATTAAAGCAATGAAGCTGTCGCACATAGATAGAGAAGATCATAGGGTCTTCTATAAGGATATTGAAGCGAATGGAATCGGAAACCAACAGCAGAATGATTACGATCAGATCGTGGAGTACATTTATTTGGAACAGCTGGAGAGGATCAAAGCGGCAGTTTCTATGGTCGTGAACGATTTTATTGTGTCCATCGGTATCAATCAAAGACAAGAGCTTACACAGAAATGCTTAGAGTGGGTTGTCCATGTTCACTCGCTATTAGCGGACAAGCTTAAAGTCACGTTAAAGCAAATTACGATTCATCTTTGGGTTGATCTGGATGCATGCAATTCCATCGAGGAGCTAAAGGAGCACTTGAATCGTTACTTTGAGCAGCTATCACAGCAAATCTCAATGGGACCCATAAATCCGATTGTGGAGAAAGCAGTGCGCTTTATTCATAATCAGTATTCACAGAATATTACACTACAGAAGGTTGCCTCTGAGCTGTCAACTCACCCAGTTTGGCTGAGCCAGCTGTTCAAGAGAGAGACGAAGCAAACGTTCTCAGACTATCTCACCGATGTGCGAATGGAGGAAGCTAAGCGGCTCTTAAGGGAATCAAATCTGAGAATATACGAAATCTCCGAACAGGTTGGTTATACAGATTTACAGCACTTTGGTCAAATATTTAAAAAGCGCACAGGTCTCACTCCAAAGGGGTATCGATCCGGTCAATGATTAAGAATCGATGGATAACAGACTCAACGTTATTTAAGAAGCTCTTCCTGCTATTAATTGTCTCTTTCTATATTCCCTTACTTTTGGTTGGTTATATGACCTATTATATGTCTAGCAAGCAGATTGAAAGGGTAACCTCAGCATTCCTAACCGATAACCTTAGCTATAACGAGAGCCGAATTCAAGAGCTATTCGAAGAAATTGAACAGCATTCCGTTCAGATTTATTCCTCGGAGAAGCTTCAGGAATTATTGCTTGCAAGCGAATCTGGCTTGATGGAGGACTTCGAATATATAAGCAAAATAGGTACAATCATCTATGACTTATCAAAGCTGAATGATTATTATGTAAGTGTTTATCCGTTGGATGCAGAGAGATATCGTAATTTCGACTTGATGAAAGCGAATTCACCAGTAGCCGACAATGGCTGGCTTGAACAAGCGCTTGAATATAAAGGATCAGGTTATTGGTTAAATGAAATTCGAACTGATTTTTCTAATCTTCGCTCTGATTTTTTCTATATTCGCCCGATCCGTTCGTTAGAAGTACCCTTCGAAGTGATCGGGGTCATGTCTATTAGAGTTCCGAGTCAGCAAATCGCTGATCGTATTCTTGTGCTAGATCGTTATCCGAATCATCGTGTCAGTATCGTTGATGGAGAGAACCTCGACTTACTAAGGCCGAATCAGATGAAGGAGATCAGCATAGATTGGACGGAGGATATCCAATCCTCCGGTAAGAAGGAGTTTCGTGTCGTGACAGCAGATAAGGGAGATTATTATGTTGCTTCAATAGGCTTCGGTAATAAGGAGTGGAAGCTAGCCGCAACGATTCCACTCTCTAACGTAAGGGGACCGATCGATCAGCTCAGACAATCAATTTGGATTATCGTATTGGCAAGCTTGATCTTAATTGCTATCTTACTCGTATTCATCATGAAGAGCTTTACCAATCCAATTCGTGCCTTAGTAGGTCATATGAAGAAGCTGAATCTGGGCATCTTGGAGTATTGTCAATCTTTCGTTACTCGCAAAGATGAAATTGGACAGCTGGTGACCGGTTACAATGGGATGATCCGAGGCATGCAGGAGCTGTTAGAACAGACTAGATCGTCGGAGGGAGTCAAACGTAAGCTGGAAATTCAAATGCTTATGCATCAAATCAACCCCCATCTTCTCTATAATACGTTAGATTCTATCAAGTGGAAGGCGGAGAGTGCAGGGGAGCGAACAATCGCTGAAATGTCTACCTTACTAGCAAACCTACTGCGATTTAGTCTGAATGACGGTGATGAAATGACTACAGTAGAGCGTGAGATCGAGCATGTTAAGTGTTATCTTAACATTGAGCTTCTGCGGAACAATGGGGGGTTTCAGGTGATGTACCATGTTCAGCCTAGTCTCTGGAATGCACCTTATATGAAGCTCTCCATTCAGCCAATTGTAGAGAATAGTGTGAAGTATGGTATGAAGAGGATGCCTCATGGAGCAGGGAAGATTATGATTTCGATGTATGAGGAGAACGGGAACATTCTGTGCAGCGTTGAGGATAATGGTCCAGGCTGCAGCGATAGTGATTTTGATGCCTTGCAACGTTTGGACAGTGATCAATCCGTCCGAAGACATGGCGGGATCGGATTGAGTAATGTTAGCAAACGACTCAAGGCGCATTTTGGCATATCCTATGGATTAACCATTAAGAGAAACGAAGGCTCGGGTTTGAAAGTAACGATTCACCAGCCTATGCAATAACATTCCCCTGTGTTTACGATATAGATGCCCTGTTCAATGAATGAATTGAACGGGGTATTATTTATGCATAGGGAGGTATTGCAGGATGATGGCTACCAAGACATTCCGGTTAATGTGGAATTACCGCTATATGTATTTAATGCTCCTACCGGGCCTCGCATTTTATGCTGTATATAAATACGCGCCCATGTACGGCACCATGATTGCATTCAAGGATTTTAATATTCTGTCAGGGATCTTCAACAGTCCTTGGGCTGATCCATGGTACAAGCACTTCAAGTATTTCTATGATTCTCCATATTTCGAGAGCATCTTAAGGAATACGATACTCATCTCGGTTTATAAGATGATCTGGGGGATTGCACCAGGGATCGTGTTCGCGATATTACTCAATGAAATTCGCAACCAGAAATTCAAGAGGATTGTGCAAACCATCACGTATATGCCTCACTTCTTATCGTGGGTCATTATCTATGGCATTCTGCTCATCTTCATGTCAGAAACAACAGGGCTAATTAATACATGGATTAAGGGCTTCGGATTTGAGACCATTCCATTCCTGACCTCTACAGAGTGGTTCCGAAGTATTCTAGTAAGCACAGAGATTTGGAAGGATTTTGGATGGAACGCCATTATTTACCTAGCTGCTATTGCAGGCATAGATCCTTCTCTTTACGAAGCATCTAAGGTAGACGGTGCGGGAAGGATTCGCAATATCTGGCACATCACACTCCCGGGTATCCGTAACGTAATTATCCTGCTGTTTATTATCAAGCTCGGTCACATATTAGAGGCCGGATTCGATCAGATTTACATCATGTATAACGTACAGGTGTATCCAGTAGCGGACATTCTCGATACCTATGTATTTCGAACAGGTCTCGAGCAATTAAATTTCAGTTTAGCGGCTGCTATAGGATTGTTCAAGTCGATGATTGGATTGGTATTGGTGCTAGTTGCGAACAAGATTGCTAGGAGATGGGGTGAGGGGATATGGTAACCGATTCGAAGGATAAGATATATCTGACCCTAGTCTATGCTATTCTGACGCTTCTAACGTTACTCGTTGTTTTTCCACTCATGTATGTCTTGTCGGTGTCACTTACACCATACTCGGAGGTGGTCAAGAACGGTGGCTTCGCAATTATCCCTACGAAGATAAATTTCGATACGTATTCGACATTCTTAAAGGATAGCACGATTCCCAAGGCTTATCAGGTCACGATATTTATTACCGTTATCGGCACACTCGTGAATTTAGCCGTTACGACATTGATGGCTTATCCACTGAGTAAGAAGAACATGCCTTTCCGCAATGTGATTCTGATGTTAGTCGTGTTTACGATGTTGTTCAGTGGGGGAATTATCCCCACATACCTAGTAGTAAAGTCAACGGGACTGATTAATTCGGTATGGGCCATGATTATTCCAGGAACGGTAGCGACCTTCTATTTGTTAATCATGAAAACCTTCTTTGAGAATTTACCTGAGAGCTTGGATGAAGCAGCGAAAATCGATGGTGCAAGTGAGCTGAGAATTTTGTGGCAGATCGTGCTTCCGCTGTCCATGCCGATCATGGCAACCGTTGGGTTATTCTATGCAGTAGGGCATTGGAACGAGTTTTTTGCAGCTATCATATATATTTCCGACAATAGCAAGTATCCATTACAGGTGATCTTGCGAGGTATGTTAACCCAGAACGATCTTCCCGAGATGGATTTCGAGCGGGTTGTTCCAACCGAATCGCTGCAGATGGCTGCCGTCATTCTATCAACCTTACCGATTCTTGTTGTTTATCCTTTTATCCAGAAGTATTTCACTCAAGGTGCTTTGCTTGGGTCGATAAAAGGTTAACATATAAACATATACTGAAAGGGGAAAAAAGAAAATGAAGAAGAATACAGCGGGGATATTAGCAATTATTCTTATTATGATGCTGTTTCTAGCGGCTTGCGGCAACGATAAGTCCGAAACAGAAAAGGAACAGCCAGATAAGAGCAATACACCACAAGAGCAGGCAGATACACCTAAGGAATCGGAGGAGCCGATTACGATCAACTTGTTCCGACAAGGACCGCCATTGCCTGCTCCAGATCAAGATATCATTCTTCCTGAACTGAACAAAGCATTGAACATGGATCTCAAGTATAATACTGCCCCAACTGAATATGATCAGCAGCTGAATGTGAAAATTGCTGGCGGAACCCCACCCGATGTATTCGGTGTGAGCAAGGTACAGATGGAGCAATTCGCCAAGCAAGGATTATTGCTAGATCTGACGCCATATCTAGAAGGTATGAACCATTTGACACCTGAGAATGCATTCACTGAGATGCATATGAAGAAGGGTGTAGTCGATGGCAAGCAGTATGCCATTCCATATCGTCCACTTATTCCAGTACAGACTACGTTCTGGGTGAGACAGGATTGGCTTGATAAGCTTGAATTAAAAGCGCCAACAACGCTTGATGAATTGAAGGTGGTTGCAAAAGCGTTCGTAGAGAAAGACCCTGATGGTAACGGTAAAAATGATACGCAAGGTATAACGGGTAATGGTGTTCCAGGCAACGGCGATTACGGATTGCTCCGTCCAATCTTTGCAGCGTTCGGAGTGGCTGCCCCAGGACAATTGATGATTCAAGATAATAAGGTTGTCTACTCATCCGCACTACCGGGTACCGCTCAAGCTGTTGATTATATCAGTCAGATGATTAAGGATAAGCTGATCGATCCAGAGTTTCTAACGAACAGTGGACTTATGCACCAAGAGAAGGCATTCAAAGGACAAGCGGGTATTGTTTATGCACATTGGGCACATATGAAACGACCTGACATGGTAGAGAAGATGAACTCTATTAATCCGAATCAGGTATGGACACAATTGGATGCAATGACGGGTCCTGGTGGCAAATTTGCCGATTTCTATGATGAAGGTGGTACAAACCTACGTCTAGTTATGCCAAAGTCATTGGAAAGTCAACCTGAGAAGGTTGCAAAGGTACTGGAATATATTAATTATGTATCTGGTGGCGAAGGGCAGACGCTTGTGAATTATGGTATTAAAGATCGGAACTATAAACTGGTGGATGGTAAAGTCCAGATCATAGAAGAAATGCTGTCAGAGATGGGGCATGCGAGTATTCACCAAATTACTGGACGTGTAGAGATGGAATACTTGAACGCTAAGTTCGGACCATTGGCACCTTTCTTCGAGTTTACGAACAAACTCCCATATATAAGTGTATATAGTGACTTTGTTTCAATGCCTGAAGGTATGAATCCAGCAGATAAGACAAAATTTGAGAACGAAGAGATGATCAAGTTTTTTTACGGGAAACGCCCATCCTCAGAGATGGAAGCTTTTATTGAGACATTAAACGGTACATTCCAATTGGATAAGTACATTGCAGAAGCTGACAAGGCTCTAACGGAATTAGGCTTCATTAAATAATGGAGGTGAATCAGGGTGGCTACACTGTCTTACCAACGTGAGTTAAGCATCACCGATGAGTATGATGTCGTGGTTGTTGGTGGTGGTTCAGCTGGCTGCATGGCAGCGATTCAAGCGGGAAGAGCAGGTGCAAAGACCGCTCTAATCGAGAAGAACGGAATACTCGGAGGTACGACCGTCGTAGCATCCGTTAACTTTCCAGGCTTATTCCATGCTTGGGGCAAGCAGATCATTGCAGGGGTCGGCTGGGAAATCATCGAAGAGACTGCACGTCGAGGCGGGGCAGTCATGCCGGATTTCTCAGACCCCTATAAAGAGCACAGGCATTGGGAGCATCAAATTCTATTAAACCGCTTCCTATACAGCTCCGTCTTGGATGAAAGCTGTATGGAGGCTGGCGTAGATCTCAGATTCCATGAGATGCCCTCTTCGATGGAACTAGTGGACGATCATGTGCTCATAGCGATTACTGGAAAATCGGGATTAAGTCTTATCCGCACTAAGCAAGTCATCGATGCAACAGGAGATGCGAACGTTGCCGACATGCTGGGGTATACCCTGGAAAGTGAGGAGCAGCCTCAACCGGGTACGCTCATATACGGATTGTCTGGCTACAAGCTGGAGGATGTTGACCAAGAGAAGCTACTAAAGCTTTATCAGAAGGCAGTGGCATCGGGGTCGTTGCTTCATACCGATCATTCCCCTGGCGAAATCCCTTTCTTGGGTGAGCTTCGGTCTGCCGGTGGGAACCGTATGCATATAACAGGAATTGACGGTGCGGATTCTGCATCGAAATCAGTCGCAGAAGTCAAGGCGCGGCAATCACTGATGCGCATTTATCTCTTCCTGCGACAGGTGCCTGGCTGTGAGAAGCTCGAAGTGAGCTATGTGGCCAATGAGTGTGGTATCCGTGAAACACGGCGAATCGTAGGCGAGAAGAGAATTACGGTTAAAGATTATGTGAGTGGGGAAGTATGGCCGGATGCAGTCTGCTATAGCTTCTATCCGGTAGATATTCATCGACAAGGTGATAATACTACCGATATACGCCCGCTGTCTGAAGGCATTTTTCCAACCATTCCACTGGGCGCGCTGATTCCGCGGGGTAGCGATCATTTACTCGCAGCAGGTCGATGTATCTCAGGTGACCAAGAGGCAAGCTCTGCCTATCGTGTTCAGGCTTCCTGCATGGCAACCGGTCAGGCGGCAGGTGCTGCGGCAGCGCTTGCGGCGAAGCTAGATGTGTCAGTAAGAGAGGTAGATGTCGAGCAGGTACGAGATTTGCTTGAACGACATGGTGCCATCGTGCCACGTCAAACCGTGCAAGCTTTTCTATAGTGTGCCTCAAAAAAAACTGTAGCTTTCCGGTCATCGCGCATGTATTATTGCGATTATCGGAAAGCTTCAGTTTCTTTGCAATATTCTTGTAAACGATCAAGGGAAGGGAGGCTCCTAATATGTATAAGGTTGTCATCGTAGAGGACGAAATGCTTGTCCGAATAGGGTTAAGGAACTCTGTAGAATGGGGTAACTTCAACATGGAGGTCATTACTGATCTTTCCGACGGTCTAGCGGCATGGGATTATTGTTTGAATGAAGGCTTCCCAGACCTGATCATAACCGATATTAGAATGCCCAAGATGGATGGAATGGAATTGATATCGAAGATACGCAAACAGAACAAATCCGTTAGGATCGTTATTCTATCTTGTCTAGAAGAGTTTGAGCATATACGTCATGCGATGTCTCTTGGCGTATCGAACTATATTCTTAAATTGACCATGACCGGAGAGGAAATTGAAGAGGTTTTGAGCGGGGTGCGAATGGAATTAGATGCACAAGGCACATCGACGAATCTAGGGGTTCGGAATGATTTAGTGTCCGTCAATATTGATATAATTAAGGAGAAGTATATGAAGGACTTCTTACTGTACGGAATCTATTCCGTTGAGGAGTTCGAACAATTCGTAGCGAAGAGTAGCATGCGTCTTGTGCCAACTCGACTGGTTGTATGTATGATGGAGGTAGACAGTTACTTTCAGCTAAGGCATAAATTTCAGGATGAGCATGGGCATTTAATTAAGATGACATTATTAAATATCCTACAAGAACTAACGACCTCTTACAAACGAGGTGAAGCCATATATCTGGATGAAACCCATTATCTTATTCTGCTCAGCTTCGATGACATGATCTCCGAGCAGTTGATCCAGCAGGAAATTCACGCGATTCTCAATACGGTCCAAGAAACCATTCATACTTACTTCAATGGTTCAGTTTCGTTCGGGATCAGTAGCGTGCAGAACGGTTACCCTTCATTGAGGAAGCTGTACGCCGATTCTGGTCGAGCATTGGAGAGAAAGTACATAACAGGTCCTGGACAGAAACACACCATTAACGATTGTATAGATCTTAGTCAAATCCATGCACAAGTGGAGAAGATTCGCGTGTACACGCCGTTACAAAGCTTACTTAGCCCGATGAAACAAAAGGAATATGATGACTATATTAATGCGTTTGTTCATGCCTTAACTGATGATAAGAAGGCGATACGGATCATCCTTTATCAATTCGTTCAATGGTTGAATACGAATATATTCGATGATAATCAGAAGGATAATATGCTTCTATTCAATAATGCGGAAATGTTGGATCATTGTGATACAATTCCCGAGATGCTAGAGCAGGTTAACGAATATATGATTAAGGTTGTGGAGCAATCGAGGAATTACCTGCATATGAGTAGTGAAATATCGAAGGCTATTCAGTTCATTAAGATGAACTATGACCAGAATTTAAACCTCCAGCAAGTGGCTGATCATGTCAATCTGAGCTTCGGATATGTAAGTAATTTATTCAAGAAGGAATTACAAATTACATTCATTGAATATTTAAACCATTATCGGATTGAACAAGCCAAGGAGTTGCTAACACGGACACATCTGAAATCATATGACATCGCTGTCAAGGTCGGTTATTCACCTGAGTATACGTATTTTAGCAAGGTTTTTAAGAAAATGACTGGATTAAATCCGAATGAGTATCGGAGACTCCACATGTCCAGATCAAGAGGTTATGAATGAAGCTCACAGGTCGATTTCAGCATCTTGGTACACAATTGATTATATTCTATATGATTATTAGCTTGATTGTGCTTTCCACATCCTCTTATTTTATATATAACTTCATTCAGGGCATTATTAAGGAAAATAACGAGTCACTTCTGCTCCAACAGTTTCAGCAGATTGATCATAATATTGAAGGTTTAATTAAAGATGTTGACTCATTGTCCAAATTTTTCCTGCAAGAAAGTACCGTTCAAAGGTTTCTTAATTATAATCCAGACATGGGCGAAATTGAGTTTTTAGAAATGAAGAAAGATCTTCATGCGAGTATTGAATTGTACATTAGCATTTATAACTATATAGAATCGATATATATAATAGGGGATGCCCAAGGCGTAGTCGGGGGGACGAAGAGTACGACGCTTGTACATGCCAATCGAGATTGGTTAAATCGTTTTATTGCTTCAGACATCTATCTGAATTCCAATCAGGCATTTCCGAAGATGAGTATTGAGGGCGGGGTAGACAGGGCGTATTACAATCCTTATGTATTGTCACCTCGAAATGGGATGGTATTTAGCATGGCTAGAGGTGCTAGACCACTTTATGAATCCGTAACGAACTCGGTCCTTATACTGAATGTAGATGAGCAATATTTGTCCTCGATCTATGCAACGGCACTGGAAGCAGGCAAGGGAGATATGTACATTGTTGATGAGGAAGGAATCGTGATTTCGAGCAGTAACGAAATGGATATTGGCGACAGCAGTCCCATTATTCCAGCCCTGAATGCTGTTGATTATGGAAGCTATGACAATGATAAAGCGGGCGTTCCAATGCAAACCGTATACTACAAGCTGAAGAATAAGAATTGGTACATCATGAAGGAAATCCCGCTTAATCAATTCTCCGAGCAAATATATGCCATACAAACTCTTCTAGTGCTCGTCATTCTAGGAAGCCTGATCGTTATGTTTATCATCTCTTACTTTTGGCTTAAGAAGATGATACGCCCACTGCATATTCTAGCTCACAAAATGAAGGATATGAGCCGAGGGGAGCTTGGGGTAACATTTCCTCATATCCCGAACAACGAATTTGGTATGGTTATTCGACGATTTAATGAGATGTCACTTAGTATCTTAGAGCTAGTTAAGAAGAATAATGAGATGCAAGACAAGCGGCGCGAGCTCGAAATAGAAGCGCTTCAGAATCAGATTAACCCCCACTTTTTATATAATACGCTCAATATGATTCGTTGGATGGCATCGATTATAAAAGCGGATAACATTGTGAATTGTATCGTGGCACTCGGGAATATTCTGCGTCCCACCTTCACAAACAAGGATTCGATGTGTACGCTGCAAGACGAGCTTAGCTATCTGGAAAACTATATCAAGATCATTAACTGGCGATTTAGCAATAGTGTCGTCTTTACAATCGATGTGGATAAAAGTTATTTGGATCATAAGGTTCCGCGGTTCATCATGCAACCACTTATCGAGAACTCTATTACCTTCGGAAGAGAGGAAGACGGACATGCCATTCATATTCGAATAGAGGTATATGAGGAAGGCAATGATTTTATTATATCCGTCATCGATTCGGGAGTCGGAATTGCCCAAGAGAAATTGGAGCAGTTGAATGAGCGACTGCAATTGGGAGAGCCTCAAGCTGTCATGAAGGGTTCTGGTAATGGTATCGGCCTTTATAATGTCAATAAACGTGTTCAATTAAACTATGGTATGTCTTATGGTGTAAGGTTGGTTCCAAGAACAGATGGTACAGAAGTGCGAATTCGACTTCCTAAGTAAGATTTGTTCAACTTCACCCTATAATTGTTCAGGCTGCACCCTATGCTATCTGTAGATTATTCAATAGAATCCTTATTTTCTACGTTTTTAATAGAGTGTTTAGCAATTATGATTAAAATGGTAAGCGGAACACATATGAATAGGGAGGTAACACCATGTTGAAGAAGAGGGGAATCGCCAGAATGGCGATTACAATGCTGTTAATCTTAACGATGATGCTAGCGGCGTGTTCGAATAATAACACGACTTCTACGCCACCGAAGGACACGAATTCAGGAGAAAAGGATAGTGTGGAGTCAGTCGATACCGATGAAGCTGAAGAAATCGTCACGCTCCGATTGCTCGTCATTGAACCGGGAACCAAATGGAACACTTATCCGGACAGCGACATTGCTCAGGAAATTGCTAAGAAGATCGGGGTAAAGATTGAATATGTAGAGGCAGATGATAGTAAGTTTAGCGTATTACTTGCCGGAGGAGACTTGCCTGACATCGTAAGAGCAGAGCCTGCGAAGTATGGCAAGCAGTTAATAGAAGGGGATCTCATTATCCCTATGGACGACATGATTGAAGAACATGGCCAAGACATTCTGAAGAATGTGCCAAACCTTGTGCCTTATAGCAAAGCGAATTGGAGTGAAGGCAGGAACCAGCTTTATTTCTTGTCACCGCAAGTACAAGCAGATATTAGCCCGATTTATCCAGCAACGACAATCGGTCCGACAATCCGTTGGGACTATTATAAAGAAGCTGGAACACCGGAAATCAATAACCCCGATGATCTGCTTAACGTATTGGAGAAAATCGTAGAGAAAAATCCGCAAACAGAGGATGGAAAGAAAATATACGGTGTCTCCATGTGGCAGGATTGGGGATTATGGCCATATATCTTCCCATTCGCTTGGGATACGATGCAGTCAACGAATAACAGTGACTTAATGGCAAGAACGCTCAATGAAACGCAATATCGCAATATACTAACAGATGAGAACTCGACCTATTGGGTAGCTATGGATTTCTATAATAAGGCAAACCGCAGAGGATTAATGGATCCTGATGCTCTTACTATGAAGCATAACGACTACCTAGCAAAGGCAACATCAGGACAGATTGTTGTCGGGCCTGCTACTTGGGCAATGGGTGACTTTAACGCCAAATATGCAAAGGATGGTAAAGGTTACGTAGTGTTACCTGTAGGCAAGCGAATTTGGAGTGGTGGTGTGAATCCGCTAGGCTGGACAGGGAAAAGCTACTCGATCTCTAAGAGCTCGGAGCATCCAGAGAAAGCAATGGAGTTCCTTAATTATCTATATTCCTATGAAGGTGCTAGAACGCTATACAGCGGAGTAGAAGGCATACATTGGGATATGATTGATGGTAAACCAACAATTAAAGATGAAACCTTCGCATTGAAGACTGCAGGAGGAGCTGCGTGGGAGAACACAGGGATTGCATTAGATATTAACTTGATCGGTATTGGTGGGGCTGTTGTAGATCCGGCCACAAATTCGCCACTTGATCTGTTCGCAAGCTCTGAAGCAATGGCCAAAGGACTCACAGAGCTTGAAAAAGATTTCAGCAAGCATTATGGTGGCTTGCATCCAGGTGATGTTGCGAGCAAGCTGGTAGCAGAGGGTAAGCTAATGGATTTAAATACACAGCTACAATTGCTTACACCTGAACCGGAACAGGTCATCAATGAAGGTAAGATTGGACTCCCGGTATTCCCAGAGGATCTATTGAAGCTTGAAGCCCAAGTGAAGGAGCTTGCAGCTCGTCATGCAGCGAAGCTAATTCTCGCTAAGACGGATGAAGAATTCGAGAAAAACAAGAAAGAAGCTATGAAAGCGTTCGTAGATGCAGGTGTTGATAAAATTACTGAATTCTATACGACTGATTATGCAGATAGACGTGTAAAGGCAGGAGCGATACCAGCAAAGCTTAACGACTAAGTATTGTAGGGATAAGTAGAGAAGGGCATAGTACCTGTCCATCAGGTACCGTGCCCTTTCTCGTTTATTCTCCATTACAAATAAATATTCAAGTGGATCTGTAAATTATTCAAGGAACGATTTACTCATCTAATTATTATTCAAATCATTTGTTAGATCTTTCATTCAGAAGATGCAAACTAGCATATAGAATATGAAGATACTTACTTAAAGAATTAGGTTCATTAGAGAGGGAGAGAAACGTATTGGAAATCGTACACAGGCTAGATAAGCTGCCACTTAAGAAGAAGAGATCACAAATACGTAAAGAAGGTATAATTTTGTTGCTCATGGCGATACCTTTTATCGTCATCGCATTCGCCTTTCATTATGTACCATTGTTTGGTTGGTTATATGCATTCTTTGATTATCGTCCGGGTATTCCCTTGAGTAAGACCGCGTTTGTTGGGCTTGATCATTTCAGAGAAATGCTGACAGACACTAATATGACTAGGGTGTTAGTAAACACGTTAGTACTTAGCTTCTTGGCACTTCTGTGTGCTCCTATACCGGTACTTCTAGCTGTGATGGTTTCAGAAGTGAAGAACGATTTGTTTAAGCGAATTCTGCAGACGACATCTACGCTACCTCACTATATTAGTTGGATTATCATTTATTCGTTGGCATTCAGTATGTTTAGCTCTGAAGGGGCCATCAATGTGATCCTCATGAAATTAGGATTTATAGATGTACCGCTTAACGTATTAGGCAATTCAGATCATGTATGGATTATACAGACATTAATTCTTCTATGGAAGACGCTCGGCTGGAATACGATTATATATCTTGCCGCGATTGTGAGTATTGATAGTGAGATGTATGATGCTGCTAAAGTGGATGGAGCAGGAAGAATCAAAAGTATTATGCACATTACGATCCCTGGCATTATGCCGACTTTTATCGTGCTACAGCTTTTGGCGGTTAGCAGCTTGTTATCCGTAGGGTTTGAGCAATATTTTGTTTTTAACAATATTATGGTTGCAGACAAGATTGAGGTGCTCGATTTATACGTGTACCGAGTTGGTTTGGTGATGAATGATTATCCGTATTCGATGGCAGTGGGGATGTTTAAATCCGTGATAGGTATTCTTCTGCTGTTCCTGATCAACGGACTATCGAAGAAAATTAGAGGGGAAAGTATCGTCTAGATACCGCAGACGATCCAAGGAGGGACTAAGAATGCGTAATCAGCGATTAAGTATATCAGATATTATTTTTAATACCATCAATTACTCACTACTTACTTTATTGTTAATCGCGACTGTATATCCATTTTATTATATTTTCATATATTCGATAAGCGATTCATTTGAAGCTCAGAAGGGGGTATTCCTGTGGCCAGCGGGCTTCTCACTGGAAAGCTACAAAGCATCCTTTCAATTGAAAGGGCTAACTGACGCAGCGGTTGTTTCCGTATTGCGAACAGTTTTGGGAACCTTACTATCCGTGATATGTTGTGCATTTTTTGCTTACTTGATTACGAAGAAGGAGATGCCCTTTCGCAAGCTGATATACCGTTTTGTATTAATCACTATGTATTTTAATGCGGGTATTATTCCTTGGTATCTGACAATGAAAGCATATGGCTTACAGAACAACTTCCTGCTTTACATTCTGCCAACTGCGTTGATAGGCTTTTATATTATCTTAATTAAGACATTCATGGAACAGCTGCCACCTTCACTAGAGGAATCAGCCAAGATCGATGGTGCGGGGTACATGACGATATTCACGAAGATCATATTCCCGCTTTCGATGCCTATCATTGCAACCATTGCTGTATTCGCGGCAGTCGGGCAATGGAATACGTGGTTTGATAATTTCTTCCTGATCTCGGATCCGAAGTTACAGACCTTGCAGCTCTTACTTTACAACTTCCTGAGTCAAACCAATAGTATTGCTGGCATGACTGGAGAAGAATTAACGAGAAATGGGAGAGTAAGAGTAATGACGCCTCAGTCGGTGCAAATGACAATAACTATGTTGGTCACATTGCCGATCGTCATCGTGTATCCATTCTTACAGCGTTTCTTTGTTAAAGGGATCATGCTTGGCGCGGTGAAAGGATAGGGAACGGAGCGTTTATTAATAAAATTTAGAAACATTCATGGAGGAAGAGGAACGATGAGAAAGATAAATATCAGGATTCATACAGACGATGTGAAGCATACTGATTTTCTTGGAGTTGGGGTGAATATAATCCCGGTTAGTCTTATGGCCAACAATCGGATGCAAGGGTATACCGTTGCGCATTGGGAGATGGATAAGAAGCGAATCGAGATGATGAAGCCCAAGGTAGCAAGGGTATGGTTCCAAGTGGACTGGATGGAGCCCGTGAAGGGTTCATATACTTGGGACAGTCCTGAGATGCTGGCTTTCTATGAGTACATGGACGTGCTGCAGCGAGCGGGCACTGAGATCCAGCTGAATTTCGGCTGGAAAATCGGCAGGGACGTACAAGCATGGTTCAGCATTCCTGGGACAGAAGGGCGCATCAGCGCACCACACGATCTAGATGCGTACGCTACATCCTGTTCTGCTGTGCTTAACGAGCTTATCGTTAACCGTGGGTATAACAATTTGAAATACTTGTCTTTCTATAATGAGCCAAATGGTGATTGGGATTATGATGCCCCGGGCGATCAGATGGCTTATTATGCAGAGATGCTAAGACGGGTTAGTAATAAACTCACTGCTGATGGCAGAAGAGATTGGGTTAAGGTCTGGGGGCCGGAGGAGGTAGATGCCACCGGTAGCTGGACTCATTATATGAAGGAGCATGCTGATGACTTCATCGATGAATATACGTTCCATATCTATGGAGGTACATACGAGGACTTTAGCAGTCAGATTGCAACAAGGCGGGATTATGTAGCACCCAAGACGGTAGGTATGACCGAGTTCGGCTGGTCAGGCGATGATGAGAGCTGCTGGGACTCAGGCTTCGCCAATTATGTCATTAAAGCGGCGAACGAAGGCCTTCACTCGGCATTAGTCTGGCAATTGAATGGGGTATGGTGTGAGGATCCAGACGAATCCGTGAATACGAATGGGGTCTATACGCTATGGGATTCTCTCGTTTTGGGTATGGAGCCGAACCGAAGCTACTATGCCACCAGCTTGCTGACTCGATATATCCCTGCGCATAGTTCAGTAGTGGCTGTGGAATCCGATTCAGCTGATGTGCGTGTAGCCGCGTTCACAACGGTTAGTGGTGATATGTCGATATTGGTCGAGTGTAAGGAGAATGAGGCCAAGGAGCTCCAAATTGATTTTTCGAATTCGCACATGGAGAAGAAGTGGTATAAATACGTATACAGCCCCAAAGTGACACTTGAAGGGAATGCTATCATTCCCCGTAATGTGTGGAGTATTGAACCAGGAGCTCCCTTACATGACTCCCACATTGATAAAGATTATCAATTCATGATATATACGACATTAGCTCCTCAAACACAGGTTGAAATTACACCTGTATTAAGCGAGCTATCCTCAGGCGAAACATTGAAGCTGAGTGCGGATGTCATTGATAACATCGGTGAGGTTGAGTGGGAGGTAGTGGGTGAACCCAAGAAATTCGGACAAATTACAGATCAAGGGGTTTATACAGCTTCCCAGGTGGAAGATGACATTCTTGTTGCGGTTCGTGCAGTGAGTGTGGTGGATTCCATGAGCTTTGCAGTTGCTTTAATCAACGTCATAGCAGATAAAGGGGGATCGTCATGAATAAACGTTTGAAATTTTCAAGCTTCTGGTCGATTAACGATGCTCTAGATTTGGATGCGTTAAAGGATCAATTGGATGAATTAAAGGCAGCAGGACTAGATGGCGTTATCTTTCATCCTCGGTATTATCCGAATGAGCCGATGTATATGAGCCAGTCTTACTTGTATATCGTATCTGAATTGATTCTGTATGCTAAGTGCATTGGGATGGAGTTTTGGCTGTATGATGAGAACGGCTGGCCCTCTGGAACAGCGGGCGGTGAGGTGATGGCACGACGTCCGGAGCTGAAGTGCGAGTGGATACAGTATGAACAGCTATCGAATGGAGAATTCGGAATTACGATTCATTCGAAGCTAGGGGTATCCTCGTTTCAAGCTGAAGCCACAGCGTTATTCATAGAAATTACGCATGAAGCCTATCGCAAGGGCTTGAAGCAGGAAGCCTTCGACTATGTTGAGGGCTTCTTCTCGGATGAGGTTGGATTCTTAGATGGGCATGGTGTCACGCTTAACATGGGCGCAATTCCATGGGACGACCGCTTTCCGCAGTTGTATAAGGAAGCGTACGGGGATGAATTGATCCCTTTGCTACCATTATTGTTCACTGCTGGTGATGGACATGAGCGAGTTCGCGCTCAATATTGGGAGCTATTGACGGATGCATTAATTGAAGGCTTCTATCAACCGATAGAAGCCTGGTGTGAGTCCCATGGCAAACGTTTCACTGCCCATCTGAAGGCAGAAGAGAGTCCATACTTTCAGCTATCGTATAGTGGCTCTTGCTTTCAGGTGCTAAAAGGAATCGAAACTCCAGCTATCGATGCATTAGAGCGATTTCCCGGCAATCATTTTTATCCGCGTCTGCTGCATTCTATAGCGATGCAGCAAGGTAGAGACGGCTGTCTCGTTGAAGCAATGGGCGGAAGCGGGTGGGGGGTTTCGCCGGAGAGCTTTACAGACTATATTCTGTGGTTGGCAGGGCACGGGATTGATCAATTTGTATTGCACTTGAATCAATTCAAGCTGAAGACTCAAGCGGTACAGGACTGGCCGCCTTCTATGCCGTGCCATTTGACCTGGAAGGATGCGTTCCCAGCATTATTGAGATCAATTAAGGAGAAGGCGGCCGAGCTGCCAGACTTGAGTGCTGAGCCTGATGTGTTAATTATCGTACCTACACGTGGCATCATGGCTTCCTTCATCCCGGAAGAAGCCCAACAGATGAATGAGCATGACGGCTCCAATGTACCGAATTCGCCAAGCGGAAGGCTCAATCACAAGCTGCTTCAGCTGGTGGAAGACTGCTTTGCTACGGGTGTGCATTATGAGCTAACGGAGGAAAGGACTGTCGAAATGGATGGACACATTCTTCCCGGTAAGCTGCGAATCGGATCACGTGATTATAGCAGGATTCTATTAGCGGATGGCTGCGTATGGAATGACGTGGGGCTCATTGCGAGAATAGAGGAAGCTGGAATTCAGGTGTTAGATACATCATCATGGGTTCCTAACGCTAATTCTACGCGTACGGATACAGCAAGCCTCAGTAAGGAAGTTTACGTGCCAGAGCAAACGGCTTGGGTAGTGGAGATGCCTGAACTCAATCAGATCCTTATTGCGTTTCAACAGAATTCGGATGCAGGATTGTACGCGGAATTTCCTGTGGAGCGAGCGGCTTCCATAACGGGGCTAAGTATATTCCTGCACGACGATGTAGAGGAGCTAACGGTTAATGAGGTGCCATTGCAAATACAGCAAACGTCAATGGGCTACGAGGCGTTCATCCCAGAAGAATGCTTGAGTGAGTGTGATTACATTCGCATCAAGGCATTATCAAGGGTGAATGGCGAATCATGCCCGATCGTATTCTTAAGAGGGCAATTCTCAGTGGTGAGCCTTTCGCCTTATCAGGATAAGGATGGTGCACAATGGATGACTGAGGGGGGATTCAAGCTAACTCCGTTACAGCTCCCCGAGTTTAATAATCTCATCTCATCCGGATTGCCTTTCGCCGGGGAGGCAGTTCAAGTATGCAAGGAGCTGAGTATCTCACACGATATTGTCGAGGGTGGGGCTCTGAAGCTAATAGGTGTGCATGCTGCTGCGGCACATGTACGAATGGGAAATTTAGATTTGGGATGGTGCTGGGGACCCAACTGGAGTGTAAGAACGGGTTCACTATCCACTGGAACGTATGAGCTTGTTGTTCATTTGTATCCCAGTACATTTAATGTTTATGGACCACACCTTCATATTGATGGGGACAGACGCTTAACCAGCCCGGGACAATTCGAGGGTGTGAAGAATTTCGCTGACCGTGTAGACGCCCCAGAACAAACTATGGGTAAGCAATGGCATTTCACCAAGTGGGGTATACGGTCAGAGGTTCAGATTTGGTGAAGTAGATACATTTTTCTAAGGGGGCTCTATTGATGTACAAGGTTCTCATTGTTGAAGACGAAATGCTTGTTCGAGTTGGGCTTAGAAACTCAGTAGAATGGCGAAGATTCAACATGGAAGTCGTCTCTGATCTACCTGATGGTCAAGCGGCTTGGGATTTCTGTCTGAATGAAGGATTTCCGGATCTGATTATTACCGATTTAAGAATGCCTAAGATGGATGGAATGAAATTGATATCGAATATACGTAATCAGAATAAATCCACACGAATCGTTATTCTAACTTGTATCGAGGAGTTCGAGCAGATACACCAGGCCATGTCTCTTGGTGTTTCGAACTATATTGTTAAATTGACTATGACTGTAGAGGAAATCGAAGAAATTTTATCGGGAATACAGACGGGACTCAATGAACAAGAAGCTTTAAACTATCCCAAGTACAAAGATGAGCATGTTACCGTCAATATGGATATGGTCAAGGAGAAATATATGAAGGATTTCTTATTCTACGGCATTTATTCAGCCGAAGAGTTTGAGAAATTCGTAGTACAAAGTAGAATTCGCATAACTCCAGTGCGGATGATAGTGTGTACAATGGAGATAGACAGCTATTTGAAGTTAAAACATAAATTTAAGGACGATAATGGACATTTAATAAAAATGACTTTATTAAATATATTGTGTGAAATTACAAGCTCTTACAAGCGAGGAGAAGCTATATTTCTGGATGAAACTCATTGTCTCCTCTTATTCAGTTTTGTTGATATCGTCTCCGAGCAAATAATTATGCAAGAAATTCACTTAATTCTTAATACCATTCAAGACGCGATTTATACGTACTATAATGGTTCCGTATCGTTTGGAATTAGCGGCCCACAGAGCGGGTACAAATCATTGAAAAAGTTATATTCCGAATCGTGTCAGGCACTGGAGAAAAAATTTATTACAGGTCCCGGGCAGAAACACTTGATTGGTGATAGTGTTGATTTGAATATCATTCATAAATATGTGGAGAAGATCCGCGATTATATACCGCTACGCGACATGCTTAGTCCGATGAAACAGAAGGAATACGATATTTATATCAATACATGTGTATATGCACTGTCGGAGGATAAGAAATCCATAAGGATCATCGTGTATCAACTGATTCAATGGATTAACACAAATTTATATGATGATTATCATAATGAGAAGACGCTGCTCTTTAGTAATACGGATATGTTAGATGAATGTGATACTATACCGGAATTATTGGAACAAGTCGTTGTATACTTGACTGAGGTTGTGGAACAATCGAGGTCATATCTGCATATGTCCAGTGAAATATCGAAGGCGACACAGTTCATTAAGTTGAATTTCCACCGGGACATAAGCTTACAACAAGTAGCTGACCATGTTAATCTAAGCTTTGGTTATCTAAGTAATTTATTTAAGAAGGAATTACAAATTACATTTATTGAGTATTTAAACGGTTATCGGATTGAACGTGCTAAGGAGCTATTAATAAGGACACATCTGAAATCATATGATATAGCTGTCAATGTCGGATTTTCTCCTGAATATACATACTTCAGCAAGGTGTTCAAAAAAGAGACAGGATTAAATCCAAATGAATATCGGAGACTGTATTCCGGATTGCGAAGCGCCAAATGAAACTAAAAGGCCGATTTCAACACCTAGGTACACAGTTGATCGTATTCTACATGATAATTAGCCTGATTGTGCTGTCCATAGCATCATATTTCATCTACTTCTTCATGCTTGGTATCATAAAGGATAACAATGAAACACTCTTACTTCAACAGTTTCGGCAGTTGGATCATAATATTGAGGGGCTTATCAATGATGTCGATTCTTTGTCAAAGCTATTCCTTCTAGATGCAAGCGTTCAAAGATTTCTAGATTATTCGCCTGACAAGGGTAAGGTAGAGTTTTTGGAAATGAAGAGCGATCTTCATATGAGTATTGATATGTTCATTAGCAATTATGACTATATTAATTCAATTTATATCGTTGGAGATGTGCAAGGAATCGTTGGAGGCACCAATACTAAGACTCTCATCCAATCGAATGAGAAGTGGATTACTAATTTCATCGATTCAGATATCATTACGAATTCCCATCGGAATTTTCCTGACTTAGTACTTGAAGGCGGTAGGAACAAGTCATATTACAATCCTTATATTCTGTCACATGAAGATGGGAAGATTATAAGTATTGCTCGTGGAGTCAGACCACTGTATCAGTCTCAGACAAGGGCGGTTCTTATTCTAAATATAGATGAGAAATATGTATCATCGATTTATTCAACGGCACTCGAAGCAGATAGAGGTAAGATGTACATTGTCGATAAGAATGGGATTATAATTTCAAGCAGCAATGTTGCAGATATTGGATCACAGACTCAGTCACCAGATCTCGGGAAAGCTGATTATGGTAGCTATGACATTGGTAACACAATCACTCCCATGCAAACGGTATACTATAGATTGATTAATATGAATTGGTATATGTTGAAGGAAATCCCACTAAATCAATTCTCCGAACAAATATACTCGATGCAATCTTTACTAGTGATCGTTTTTATGGCTAGTCTCATAGTCATTTTTGTCGTTTCTTATTTTTGGCTTAAGAAGATGACACGACCACTTCATATATTGGCTCATAAGATGAAAGATATGAGTCGTGGAGAGCTTGGGATTACATTTCCCAATGTTCCGAACAATGAATTTGGTGTGGTTATTCGACGATTCAATGAAATGTCACTTAGTATCGTAGATCTTATTAAGGAAAATAATGAGATGCAAGAGATGAAACGCGAGCTTGAGATAGATGCTCTTCAGAATCAGATCAACCCACACTTTCTATATAATACACTTAATATGATTCGTTGGATGGCTTCGATTATTAAAGCGGACAATATCGTTAATAGTATCGTAGCTCTGGGCAATATATTGCGTCCTGCTTTTGCGAGCAAGGATTCAATGTGCACACTGCGCGACGAACTCCATTACTTGGAAAATTATATTAAAATTATTAATTTGCGCTTCAGTAATTGCGTCGTCTTCTCCATTCACGTAGATGAGATTTATTTAGGACATCAAATTCCACGGTTTATTCTGCAACCCATCGTTGAAAACTCTATTACTTTCGGAAAAAGTGATGACGGACATCCCATTCAAATTCGGATTGAAGTTTATGAAGAAGAGGATGATATCATTATCTCTGTAATCGACACAGGAGAAGGAATTGACCCAGATAAGTTAAACCAATTAAATGAGCATTTACAAATGGGTGTGGATCATTCAAATTTGAAGGGTACTGGCAATGGAGTAGGTCTATATAATGTAAATAAACGTATTCAATTGAACTATGGCATGCAGTATGGTATAAGGTTGGTTCCAAAAACGAAAGGAATAGAAGTATTAGTATTAATACCTATGGAGAAGGAGTTAACTTAAGTCAGCAAAATCCCGCTGTCTATTTTTTTGAAAAAACTCTGAAACTTCTGAATTCTTCAAGGAAATCTGTATATCTTTCATTCAGAGCTTGCAGTAAGTCTTGTATGATATTAGCTGTTGGTCCTAACAATTGTTATAAGATTGGATGGGAAGCGGGAGGTCATAAGTTATGATAGTGGATGATGGAAAACTCATGTTTGATCCGTTCACACTCACTGTTCCCTGGGAACATATCGCATCTTCCGAATGGACCAAACAACTACTAATGAATAACATTCCGATGTTTCGGAGTGAGTTGTTGAAACGACTTCTTGCTTCCCACATCCAAGACATTCCTGTATTAGAGGATGAATTGACACTGTACGGCATTCCATTTGAAATAGGCGATGATTGCACGGTTTTGGTCATACGACTTGATGAGGGCTTTCGGGATTATGGTTCGCTTCATGATTCGGTATTAGAATTTTCAATTGAGAATATTGTAAAGGAAATCGTTCAAAATGATTTTCGCATTTGGTGCACCAAAGATGATTACGGTTACATTGTTTTTCTAGTGAAAGCACGTTGGGAAGTGCCAGAGGCTTCACGGGAGGACTATGAAAAATTATTGGAATCTGCTACGGATCAAATGCAGATCCTAATCAAAACATATCTGAAGGGTAAAGTCTCAGTCATCCGTAGCCCTTGGGGGAGGTTTCCAAACCAATTGTTTTTTATGTATAAGAACGCTTTAACTACATTGCAGCAAAAAGCAGATTATATAGGGATTGAACTAATTATCGATGAGTTGTCCAGACACGGTGATTCCACTAAGCGTATGATGTTAAAGAAATGGGTAATTCGCGCTATGCAGTATTTGAAGGATGATGCTACTGTTGTAAACAAGGGGACATGGTCGAATATTGTGGGTCAGGTACAATCATATATCAGAAGCAACTTGAGTGAGGACATTTCGCTACAAAGCCTTTCTGAACGAGTTTATCTTCATCCGGTGTACCTATCAAAGCTCTACAAGGTCGAGACCGGGGAAGGACTCAGTGATTATATCTCGAATATCAAAATGGAGCATGCATCTGAATTGCTGCTTTCTGACAGAGACTTAAAAATCTATGAGGTAGCAATAATGGTTGGATTTCAGAATTCGTCCTACTTCAGTAGAGTTTTTAAGAATAGGTTCGGTATGACTCCACTTGAGTTTCGCAAAATCTTCTACCTTCGATAATTATACGATTAGGTTTAGACAAAGGGGCTGTCATAGTAGAATTCTACTTGACAGCCCCTTTTGCCAAAATAAACAAATCCTATTGTACAGTAACATTGTCAATGAAAGCTGTATTGTCACCAGTTGAACTTGTTCCAACAAACTTGATTGTATGGTTTCCCGCGGTAGCTACAAAACTATTCGTAGTATAAGTAGTGTAGCTACCTAACGTGGGAGCGAAGGAACCGATTAGTGTACTGTCCATGTACACATCAAATGATTGAGTTCCTCCAAAGCTCGTTCGTTTAGCCGCTTGAAAGCTAACTGTATAGCTTCCCGCGGTGAAGGTAACAGCTTGAGTGATCTCACCTTGAACCCCGTTAACACTTTGCAATACAGCAGTTTGAACTCCCTGTGGTGCGGTCGTAGCACCAAAAGCACTGCCATTCTTCTGAACACCGGCTCGTGTATTAAACGCCCAATTATGCGTCATCGGACCCATCTGAAAATTCGATGTGACTGGTTGTTCAAATCCGGAATTACTTATAGTAATTGGTGATTGTGTTGAGCCCACAGTTTGAGTAGAAAGAGTAGCATCCCCGAATGCTGAGGTATTCGTCCAATTGTTACCTGTACCTTGCCAAATGGACTGACTATCACGGGCACCGTTATTGTCATCATCGTTGATTCCAATATCTAAACCAATGGTCATGTTGCCACTTGGTGTTATTCCCAAGTTACTCCAAGGGATGGCCAACTCTACGCTGTACCCGCCTGTAATGGCACTCCACCCGTGGAGAACGCCAGTTGTGTTGTTGTTCTTCTCAACAATCGTACTATCGTTGTAGCCCTTAATAAATTGTCGGTCATTACTATCATAGGTGGTTGCATGATTATGGCCAGGATCCACATAGATTTCTACAGAATCATCATCCCATGGATTTGTTGAATCATTATGAAGATTACCGTCAAGCACCTTAGCCCCTACATAGAGGTAACTGCTATCCCACATGACATCAAAGGTAGCCGTATTATTCGGAGTACCGCTAATCACCTTAGTGACAGGTGTATCGACGCTCCAAGCTGACTCACTGAGATTACCGTTAGCCGTGATGGAGCTCGTTACATTATAAGCCACTGCCACGCTTGGAGTAGGTGGTGTTGTACTTCCCGATGAAGTCAACTCAATCATCGTAATTGAATGAGCCGGGAATGTTCTTGTAAAGTTGCTTGAGACGCCAGTAATCGTATTACCCGAGATGACAGGAAGTGTTCCATTGCTTGCTACCTGTACTCCATTAATATTGGCACCGGATAGAGAGTTGATTGCAGGTGCATTCAATACCCAAGTAGAAGCTGTCGATTGCGGAGTGAAATTTGCAATATTGATGGTAGCACTTAAATTTTGTGTTTGGTTCTTGTTTATGACCATCATATATAACTTATTGTCGACTCCCGTTCGCGTACTGGTCCATATACTGAAATTCTGATTATCACTGGAAGTAGAAGATAGCAAATTGTCGCCAAAGTACCGTGTTAACAAGGGGTACACATAATAAGCTGGTCTAACGGTTTTGGCGTAATTCATCAGGGCGTAGGTTTGCTCTTCGCCTTGAAACAAGAACTGGGTAAGGAAGTCAACTTTATGATAAGCTAATCTTGGTATAATATCGCCTAACCATATTGCCCCTGCCAATGTATCAGCGATTCCTTGCCCAGCGGAAGTCACTTGGCCCAATTCTGTGATTCCAATAAGTGCACCTGGAGCATATGTGTTCCGATAGTTTATAAGGTTATCTGTGGGTGTTGTATCTGTAAACTTGTTAGCCCAGCTCATGTATGAATTCTGCCAATTCGTTCCTTCGTAGGCTAGTAGATTGGAAATAGTGGGATACGCTGAAGAACCCGTATTAGTCTGAGCACCATCAAGTGGATACCAATGTACAGATATCGCATCAACCGGGTGATTATTGTTCTTCAATGTAGATAATGTTGGTTTTGTCCAACTCGCCAACTGAGAGGGTTGAGCGTTTGCAGGACCCACGATATTGATGGATGGATCGACTGCTTTCATAGCCATTGCGTATTCCTGTATCCGAGCGGCTACTGCTGTTGGATTGGTAGCATAAGCGCCACTGTAAAATTCCGGCTCGTTACCGATTTCCCAGTACTTGATGTCATATCCTTTTTCGATATTCGCATACCGAACAATATCCGCAGCCATAAGCTTATCATTGATTCTCGCATTCACGGTAATCAGTGGCTCAGCCCCAACCTCTTGAGCCAAGCTCATAAAGCTATCGAGCATATCTGCCGTTAGTGACTTATGATATGCACCAGGTCCTGAATATTGGTCGTATGTGTTGGAACGGTCCCAGTAGGTTTCATCTGATTCGGAACCAGCTGGAAATCGTATCATTGTAATGCCGGCTTCCTTAAGCAAATTAACATATTTCACCGACCGTGTGCTGACTGGATGAAATTCATATGCTGTCCATAGGCCGATATTCGTACCGTACATTTCTTCATTCATTGGGGCTACCACGGAACTTGCATTAGCTGTGAGTGTAGCATCCGCAGCATATGCCTTGGGAGTGGCAAGTAGATTGGGAAATACACTAGCACAAGCAACCAACACAACACACGACAATACAGTAAGGCACTTTGACCATCTTTGATCAACCATAATATAAATCTCCTCCTCTACATTTGAATAGATTCAATCAGTAATTATTCCTCCTTTCGTAATAATTATATGAGCTCGTCAAGAAGGATTAAACGATAATAATTGAATAACATACTCATATATGAAGGATTTAACTCTGTCTCAACGTGTAAATAGAGTATAATGATATCAAAAGAGAGTAAATAACAAGATCAATGAATCTTTACATGCTGGAGGTAGGAAATGAAGAAGGGGATAATTAGATCTTTAATCTTAGTGCTCGGCTTGTCGTTGCTACTAGTCGCATGTAAGAATAACTCAGATAAAACTCAGAAGATTAATAGACTAACGAACGGTGACGTGCTTGATGAAGTCGTTACACTTCGGCTGCTTGTTATTGAAACTGGTACGAAATGGAACACATATCCCGAACATGCAGTAGCGTTGGAAATTGCCAAGAAGGTTGGGGTAAAGATAGAATTTGTGGAAGTTGATGACCGTAAGTTTAACGAGCTGCTTGCAGGTGGAGATTTACCCGATATTGTTAGAACTGAACCGGCCAAGTACGCAAAGCAGTTAATAGCAGGCGATCTGATCATCCCAATGGATGACATGATTGATGTATATGGTCAAGATATATTGCAGAATATTCCTTCCTTAATTGATTACAGCAAAAAAAACTGGAGTGAGGGCAGGAACCAGCTATATTTCTTGTCACCGCAAGTTCAAGCAGAGGCAAGCTCCGTTTATCCATCGTTAACGATTGGACCGACGATTCGTTGGGATTATTATAAAGAAATTGGAGCTCCATCTATAAATGATCCAGAAGATATGCTTGATGTTCTAGAGCAAATCGTCGCAAACCATCCAGAAACAGATGATGGTAAGAAAATATACGGTGTCTCGATGTGGCAGGATTGGGGACTATGGCCTTATATATTCCCGTTTACTTGGTATACGATGCAAAGTGCCGACAATAGCGATTTGATGGTGAATGAGCTAGGTCAAACACAATATCAGAATATATTAACTGATCAGAATTCTACTTACTGGTTGGCGATGAATTTCTATAACGAAGCAAATCGCCGAGGATTACTTGATCCTGAAGCCCTTACAATGAAATATAACGATTACTTGGCAAGAGCGACCTCTGGGCAAATCGTATTGGGACCAGCTACATGGGCTATGGGTGATTTTAACGCAATGTATGCGAAGGATGGCAAAGGGTATGTTGTGCTACCGATAGGCAAGCGGGCTTGGAGTGGTGGTATCAATCCACTAGGTTGGTTAGGGAAAAGCTACGCGATTTCCAGGAGCTCTGAACATCCAGAGAAGGCGATGGAGTTTCTGAACTATCTGTATTCTTATGAGGGTGCGAGAACGTTATACAGCGGTGTCGAAGGCGTGCATTGGAATATGGTTGAAGGCAAACCACAAATTAAAGATGAAACGTTCACATTGAAAATTACAGGCGGTACTGAATGGGAAAACACAGGAATTGGCATGGATCTTAACTTGATAGGTCTAGGCGGATCGGTTGTAGATAGGTCAACCGGTGCACCGCTTGACCTATTCATGACTCCTGAAGCTTTGGTACGGGGGAACACAGAACTAGAACAGGACTTCAGCGAATACTATGGAGGTTTATACCCGGGAGATGTTCTGAGCAAGTTAATTGAGGACGGGAAGTTAGTTGATTCGAATTCACCATCCAAGTATATGACTCATGAACAGCGAACTAAGGAGGGCTTAATCGGACTTACAGCAATTCCAGAAGCTATGTTAAAAATTGAGGCAGAAGTGAAGAAGCTTGCAGCTCAATATGCAGTAAGGTTAATACTCGCGAGTACGGATGAAGAATTCGAAGTGATCAAGCAAGATGCTCTGGATGCGTTTGATGCTGCAAATGTGGATGAATTCACTGAATTCTATACGAATAAATATGCGGAAAATCGTGAAAAGATCGGAGCGATTCCCGCAAGTAGGGAATCTTACTTAGAATGAAGTGGTATTAGATGGGAACTTATAAGAAAGCGCATAAAATAAGCTGTGAATTCTACATATTGTAGAGTTTCACAGCTTTTTCTAATTTTTCAACCTTATCACTAAATCATTCAACTCGATTTATAATCATTATTTAAATTATTCAGTTTTATCCGTATATCTTTCATATTTTACGATTTTTTCTGTTGTTATTATTGGATTAGCAGAAATATTCTGCACAATAATAATGCTTGGAAAAAATGAAAGATGGGGGAGATTTTCTTGGAAAAATGGAGCAGACTCACATCAGTGCTGTTAGTATTCACGCTAGTATTTATCTTGGCAGCATGCAGTGGAGGGAATAATGGAGCAGATGGCAATAACGCAAATAATTCATCAGAAAACACAAAAGTAAATGTAAACGAAGAACCAGCGGAAGTAGTCGATGAGGTCGTTGTACCCGATCCGATGGAAAGTTTGGATTTCGGAGGTGAAACGATCACGATGGCAGCGTGGTGGGATGCTACTCCACAGCCAGACACGCCAGAAAACCAACAAATCATTGCTAATATAGCTGAGTTAGAGCAAAAGCATAACTTTAAGCTTGAGTTTGTAGCGGTCAATTATGATGAAATCGGTCCCAAATTTACCGAATCCACATTGGCTGGTGATCCATTCGCTGAATTTGTGCGTTTAGAGCGTCGTTGGTACGTACCAACCGCAATTAATAGTGATCTCGTACTCGCACTTAGTGATTTTGTTGAATTAGACGGATCTAATGTTGCTTTCGGTGATGAATCCCAGATAAGCGGTGGAACCTTCGGTGGTAAAGTATATGGATTTGCTGGCGATACTGGTGGATTTGGAATGTACTTTAATAGAGCACTATTAAATGAATTGGGATTACCTAATCCACATGACCTGGTTGCAAAGGGCGAATGGACCTGGGAGGCATTCATGGACATGGCCAAGAAAGCTACCGTGGATTCCAATAATGACGGTAAGCCAGATACATGGGGAGCTGTAGCCAAGGATGAGGATTTACTTGGCATTCTTGTCGCTTCAAATGATAGTAATTTAGTTGATCTTAGTGCGGGAAAAGAATTGTTATCCGATCCAAAGACAGTAGAAGCGTTAGAGTTTTACCAAAGTTTATTCACTAATAAAGTAGTTAAACTGAATGTAGAATGGAGCGATTATGTAAAAAATTACTCCGAAGGCAATGTGCTGTTCTTCCCAGGGGCAAATTGGGAAGCAAGTCGTGTGAAGGAACAGCTAGCAGAAAAGGACTTTGGATATGTTCCATTTCCGATTGGACCTAAGTCAAGTCAATTCCGCGCATTCAATGCTCAAATGAACATGTGGGTCATGCCGAAAAATGTGAAAAATCCTGAACAATTAATTTATATTTTTGGTAAAATTTTCAACATCGAGAGTACGGAGGATTTTCCGGGGCAGAACGGATATGAGTTAGCTTTTAATCATGAAGAGGATATCATGTCCGCAAAGCTAAATCGTGAGAATGTTGTCGTATTCGATCACAAAGGGGTTCCTGGTTTCCCGGATGTAGCAATCATGGCAGATTTGATTCACAATAATGTTCCAGCGGCTACAGTTGTTGAGACATATAAGGGTCAAGTGCAGGCTGCAATCGATGAACTGCTTAAAAACTAGTTATTATTTATAATTGCCCCACATAGTAAACAGTTCCAGATGTATCATCCCCATTTCTATAGTTAAAATGGGGATGATCTTCGTTCTAATTGGATTTTTGGGATGCAAGTTGGGGAGGAGGCTGTGTGTTGTTGAAACGCTTTGTAGGGAAAGCCATATACGGTGCTATTATTGCATCGCTATTATTCATTGGATATTATGTGTTGAACGTCACGGATGAACGAACAATTGAAACACTAGATAGTTTGGAGCATGTGGAGTCCTTTAAAGCAAATAGTTATTCGAAGTACATTAATAATTATAAGGAAGCGAAGACACCGCAAACAGAAATACGTGTTGAGGGAGAAAATTACAATTGGATTGATAGCGCACGATTGCCAATTATAGAAAATCATAAGGGGTTAGACGGTGCAGCAGTTAGAACGGAAGAAACTGGCTCTGTCAGTTGGACATTCGAGGTTGATCAAGAAGGACTGTATAACATCGCGATTCGGTATTTCCCGGTCGAGGGCAAGAGCTCTGAGATTGAACGGGAATTTATGCTTGATGGTCAGGTTCCATTCAAAGGTACAGACACACTCATCTTCGATAGAGTTTGGGATAACGAGCATGAGGAGATCGAACAAGACAATCGCAACAATGATCTTCGTCCTAGACAAGTCGAATCCCCGGTTTGGTTGACAGCTCCCTTCCAGGATCACGAGGGTTTTCATTCGAAGCCCTATCAGTTTTATCTATCTGAGGGAAGTCACACTATAACACTAACCTCATTGCGAGAGCCGATGCTGATTGATTACTTGAAATTATACCAGGAGCCGATTATATCAACCTATGCAGAGATACAGAAGGAGTACAATCAACGAGGATATGAACCTGTGAGTGATGTCCTCGTGAAAGTACAGGGAGAGCAAGCAACTTATAAATCATCGCCGACCCTATACCCCATAACAGATCATACTAGTCCAACTTCAGAACCTTACGATATTTCCAAGATTCGAATGAATACGATTGGCGGTCACAATTGGCGCCTGCCAGGGCAATGGATTGCTTGGGATGTCGAAGTTCCACAGGACGGATTGTATAAAGTCGCTTTTAAGAGCAGGCAGAACTTACTTCGTGGCGTATATGCAAATCGTAAATTGTATATCGACGATGAAGTTCCGTTCAAGGAAGTGGAGAACATCTCCTTTCATTATGATTCAGACTGGCAGATGAGTGTGCTAGGAGATGAGACCCAACCCTATTACTTCTATATGACCAAAGGGATGCATCAATTAAAGCTGGAAGTGAATCTTGGCGATATTGCGCCATTAGTTAGCACTGTGGAATCCAGTATATTAGAGCTGAATGCGATGTATCGAAAGATATTAACGATCACTTCTGCTGTCCCTGATCCTTTCCGTGATTATAAGCTAGAGGAACGCATTCCAGAGATGATAGATGTATTCCAGCACCAGAGCCAAGTTCTATACAGTGTTGCTTCTATATTAAAGGAAGCAACAGGAGAGAAAAGTGATAAGACTGCGGTATTGAATACAACGTCCATTCAGTTAATGGATATGGCTGAGCGTCCAGAAACCGTTGCCAAACGGCTAACACAATTTAAAACCAATGTGGGCTCTCTGGGTACTTGGATACTTTCTGTGCGGGAAATGCCGTTGGAACTCGATTATTTGATAGTCGCTTCACCTGAGCAGGAGCTGCCTGATGTAAAAGCTTCGATATGGTCCAAAGTGGTACATGAGGTCGGTACCTATTTATACTCATTTGTTACTGATTATAACTCGATCGGTAACGTATCTGATGGTTCTAAGAGCGTGACGGTATGGATAGGGACGGGAAGAGACCAAGCGCAGGTTCTAAAAGCCATGATTGACGACACGTTTACACCCGATATGGACATACATGTTAATTTAAAGCTGGTCAATATGGGGGTGCTATTACCAGCTTCGTTGAGTGGAGAAGGACCAGACGTGGCCATGCAGATTGGTAATGAGATTCCAGTCAATTATGGATTGCGTAACGCGGCCGCCGATCTGACGCAATTTTCAGATTATGAGCAGGTCACTAAACGTTTTCGTGACAGTGCGATCGTTCCTTATCGTTATAATGGTGGTGTCTTCGCCCTACCTGAACAGCAATCATTCAGTATGCTGTTCTATCGTAAGGATGTCCTTGATGAGCTCGGACTCCAAGTGCCTGACACATGGGAAGATGTCTATACGATGATCCCCGAATTACAGAAAAATCATATGCAATTTTCATTGCCGATAGATGATCCCAATAATCCGATAGTTAGCCTAGTACCCAATCTAGCTTATGCGATGCTTCTGTATCAGCAAGAAGGAGAATTTTATAAGAATGATGGAAAAGCTAGTAGCTTTGATCAGGATATTGCCATGAATGCATTTAAGCAATGGACTAACTTTTATACGAGCTATAAATTTCCTGTGCAATTCGATTTTCCAAACCGGTTTCGAGTTGGCGAGATGCCTATTGGGATCGCTGATTATACGATGTATAACTTATTAAGTGTATTTGCACCTGAAATTCGTGGGTTATGGGACTTTACGGTTGTGCCAGGAACTATGCAAGAGGATGGTTCGGTTCGCCGTGACGTGGCCAGCACAGGTACTGGTGTATTGATGCTAGAAAGTGCCCAGCACAAAGATGAAGCTTGGGAATTTATGAAATGGTGGACGAGTAAGGAAACTCAGGTGCGTTTTGGACGTGAAATGGAAGGTTTAATGGGAGCAGCGGCTCGGTATCCAACGGCTAATATCGAAGCATTGGAGGAGCTACCATGGCCAGTAACCGATTACCGCAATTTGACGAATCAATGGGAGTGGGTCAAAGGTATTCCTGAGGTTCCAGGTGGCTATTTCACTGGACGTCATCTGAATAATGCTTTTAGACAGGTCATCAACGAGGGAGATAATCCTAGAGAAATATTGTACGATTATGTGCTCAAAATCAATCAAGAGATCGATATGAAACGCGAGGAATTTATACTGTCTGAATAAATGGGGTGAGCAATATGTCTGCAATCGGTAGGGTCAATATAGCTGTCAAACAATGGTCTACTGCTCGTAATCAAAAATCCAAGCTGCATTTACAAGCATGGAGAAGGGATGTAGTTCAACATAAGCATGCCTATGTGCTAATGACCCCATTCATGGTTTTATTTATTCTATTCACGGTTGTGCCAGTTATCTTGTCGTTTGTCATAAGCTTTACTTACTTCAATATGTTGGAATTCCCGCGTTGGGTGGGATGGGACAATTACAGCCGTTTATTTTTGAAGGATGAGATTTTCCTGATTGCAATAAAGAATACATTTCTCTTCGCTGCGATTACGGGACCAGTTAGTTATATGGCCTGTTTCCTTTTCGCATGGTTAATTAATGAGCTATCACCCAAAATCAGAGCATTCATGACATTGATATTCTACGCACCTTCGATATCAGGGAATATATTCTTTATCTGGTTAATTATATTCTCAGGAGATAGCTATGGCTACGCGAATGGTCTATTGATGAAGCTAGGTATACTACTAGAACCAATTCAATGGCTTCAGAATGAACGATACGTGCTTTTGATTGTTATTATGGTTCAACTTTGGCTCAGTCTTGGTACAGGATTTCTAGTTTTTATTGCTGGACTTCAGTCGGTTGATCGGACTCTATACGAAGCTGGGGCAGTTGATGGGGTGAAGAATCGCTGGCAGGAATTATGGTATATTACGTTGCCGGCGATGCGTCCTCAATTGTTATTCGGGGCCGTCATACAAATAACAACATCCTTTGCTGTTGCTGAGGTATCTACGGCTATCGCTGGTTTTCCAAGCGTGAACTATGCAGCTCACACGATTGTTACACACCTGCTCGATTACGGCAACATCCGTTTCGAGATGGGTTATGCTTCTTCAATAGCTACGGTGCTGTTTCTCATTATGGTTGGATCGAATCTGGTTATTCAAAAGCTGTTAAAGAAAGTAGGCGAGTAGTCACATGAGAAGTGTGTTCTCGTTAAGGCGTGAGAAGAAAGTCAATCGTTCGCTATTCGGTGATCTATCACTCTTCTTACTATTGGGGGTCTTCGGTGCTTTCATGGCGTTACCACTGGTTTTTGTTATTAGTAATGCTTTCAAACCACTTGATGAGCTTTTTTTGTTCCCTCCGAGATTTTTCGTTAGTCACCCGACGCTAGCGAATTTCTCTGATTTGTTTCATTTGATGTCAAATTCATGGGTACCCTTTACCAGATATGTATCTAATACAGTATTCATTACCCTAGTAGGGACGATCGGGCATGTTATCATTGCCTCCGCTGCAGCGTATCCGCTAGCTAAGATGAAGTTTCCAGGTTCGAAATTTATATTTACTGTTATCGTTCTATCACTCATGTTCTCGCCACAGGTTACTGCGATTCCAAATTATATGATTATGTCCTGGCTTGGATGGATTGACTCATTAACTGCAGTGATCGTACCCGCATTTGCCTTTTCGTTGGGATTATATTTGATGAGACAGTTCATGGTACAAATTCCTGATGCCTTGCTTGAGGCAGCGAAAATCGACGGAGCAAGTGAATATCGAATTTTCTGGCAAATTGTCATGCCTTTAGTCAAACCCGCATGGCTGACTTTGACGATACTGTTGTTCCAGCTGTTATGGGGTACGGATGGAGGTAATTTTATTTATAGTGAGCAGCTTAAGACGATGAATTATGCGCTTAGTCAGATTATCCAAGGTGGAATAGTCCGTGCAGGTGCAGGTGCCGCAGTTGCTTTGTTAACGCTGTCCGTGCCGATTACTTTATTCATCATAACTCAAAGTCAAATTATCGAAACGATGGCTTCTTCCGGATTGAAGGATTAAGGGGTGAGAGAATCAATGAAGCGAATATGGCTAGTGGGTTTCATAGGTATGATATTAATGACATCGGTTTCAGTTCCTATTTCGAAAGCGAAAGAGCCATATGTAGGATATAACTATTCATTCTGGGGTGATCCAATTCCATCCCCTCTTGCCTATGTTGCAGATCGTATAGTAACCGGTGAGCAGCTTGGAATTGGCAGCTTTAATGGACCACAGGATATTTTCGTAAGTGCTGATCAACATGTATATGTACTAGATTCAGGAAATGGAAGAATTGTGGTCTTGAATAGTCAGCTTCAGCTTATTAATCTGTTTGAAGGCTTCCAACGTGATGGTAAACAGGAAACGTTTAATAAACCACAAGGATTATTCGTAACTACTGAAGGGAATATGTATGTTGCGGATACAGAAAACCAACGCTTGATCGAGTTGGATGCGAACGGACAGTTTGTTCGTGATATCGTAGCACCACATGCTGATGTCCTAGGAGATGCTTTTCAGTTTTTTCCAAAGAAGATAGCTTTGGACAAAGCGAAACGTATTTATGTGGCTAGTAGAGGTGTGTTTGATGGGATTATTCAATTTGATGCTAGTGGACAATTCCAAACGTTCTTAGGTGCAAACCGAGTAAGCTTTAATCCAATTGATTACTTCTGGAAGAGTATCGCCACGAAGGCACAACGTGCGCAGATGGAACAATTTGTACCGATCGAATACAATAATTTGGATCTGGATGATACTGGATTTATTTACGCAACGAGCACAGGGGAAGAGTCACGCACACCAATTAAGCGCTTAAATCCAAGTGGTGAGGATATATTGCGGAGGGAAGGATATTATCCGCCAATAGGAGATCTCTGGTATATGGAAATTGGCCCTATCATTGGACCATCTCGTTTCATAGATGTGAATGTAACAGACAGCGGGATGTACAGTGCCTTGGACAATAAGCGCGGCCGCGTGTTCACTTATGATGAAGACGGTAATCTCTTATATATATTTGGTGTTTTGGGAAATCAGGAAGGGACATTCAAGGATCCTATTGCTTTGGAGCAATTAGACGATCGTAAGCTGCTTTTAGATGCTGGTTTGAATCAAATAACCGTATTTTCTCCCACGCAGTATGGCTCACTTATTAATGAAGCGGTCCGATATCATTATATTGGCGACGAAATACGTTCGGCCGAGCATTGGCGAGAAGTCGTGGAGCTTGACTCGAATTTTGATGTTGCTTATATCGGTATTGGTAAGGCACTTTTGAGGCAAGGCGAGGAGAGGGAAGCGGCTGAATATTTCAAGCTTGGCTTAAGCAGAGAATACTATTCCAAAGCCTTTCAACGGTATCGACAAGCTACGTTAGAGCGGAACTTTGGCAATATAATACTTGTTCTCATATTGTGTGTAGCTGTTCTAATCGCCTTATCGAAGGTTTTGAAGTATAGAATCAGGAAGAAACTTGCTACCGGGGAGTTTGTGGAAGAACGAGGGCCAATCGCCTATGTATTCTACACAATTTTCCATCCTTTCGATGGATTTTGGGATTTGAAATATGATAATAAAGCGAGAATGTCCATAGCCTTTTCTATCCTGTTCTTAGTTATTGTCGTTAATGCGGTCAAGGAACAATATGCTGGATTCGTAGTCAATTATAACAACCCATTGGCACTCAACAGCTTGGATCAGGTGAAATATGTCTTACTCCCATTCTTCTTATGGTGCGTAGCGAACTGGTCGCTAACAACGCTCATGGAGGGCGAAGGGAAATTCAAAGAAATCATAATAGGAACGGCTTATTCGCTTACACCATTAATTTTAATCAATATTCCAACGACAATTTGGAGTAATTTCATGACGGTGGAAGAGAGTTCCTTTTATTATTTGCTTAATTCGATTGCAATTGGTTGGTTTCTATATTTGTTCTTTGTGGCCACGATGACGGTACATCAATATTCGGTTACGAAAACGGTGGTGACAATCTTCCTCTCAGTTTTGGCAATGGCATTTATTATGTTTATCGGTATGTTATTTTTCAGCTTGATTCAACAAATAGTAGCTTTCGTCAATACGGTGTACACCGAATTCGTCTATAGGGTCTAAAGGGAGGTGACATGTGTGAAAAAATTATCAATGATAGGTGTTCTTATCACCCTAACGCTCCTGGTGGTTATCGTTACTGTGAGATTCGCCAACGATCCACATGAGACAATGGAGGGCATGAACACCACTCCGGACAGTAATTATACTGCTGTTGATTCAATGGGCACAACTATTGCGAATACGAATTCTCCGTTCGTAATTGAGGGGATGGAAAGCATTGCTGCTAATGAGTATATCGCTCTATATGTGAATAGAGATAATGCAGAAATCGCAATTCGTGATATGGCAAGTGGAGAAGTATGGTATTCAAACCCTGTAGATAGGGAGCAAGATCCTATCGCAGGTGTTGAGAATAAGAGTAAAATGTCCGCACAAATGACGATTACCTATGAGAATAATAAGCTGCAGCAATTTAATATGAATTCATATTCAGACAGTGTCATGCACAAACAGGTTGAAGTAAAGAATATTCCCAATGGGGTTAAGGTATTCTACACGTTCGGTAAAGTAGAAGTAGGTTTGGAAGCCTTGCCAAAAGCGATTAGTAAAGAAAGATATGAGCGTATTATTCTGGGAAATGTGGAGAAATCGGCAGAACGATATCTGACGAGATGCTACAAGCTGTCCGAAGACGGGAAGACATACACCCGTATAGATGTTGCTCTGGCTGGGCTCGTTCTGAATAAAGTGATTGCTGCATTTGAGTCGGTAGGATATACCGCAGATGATTTGGAGGTGGATAACAAGGAGAACGGCAGTGATGTTGAGGCAAGTGAGAATAAGATTTTCCAAGTATCCATTGAATATACTGTCGTAGGTGATCAATTAGTCGTTAAAGTTCCAACAGAGGACATTGTATATCCCGAATCATTACCGATTGTCCATTTGACGGTTCTTGACTACTTTGGTGCTGGAGGTACAGAAGATGAGGGTTATATATTCGTACCTGATGGTTCAGGAAGCCTAATTTATCTCAATAATAATAAAGTTAATAGTGACGCGTATTATGGAGAAATTTATGGGAGTAATGAGGTCAAGGTTCAAACAATTGCAACCAATTCCGATTCCAATGAAGTATCACGATTGCCAGTATATGGGATGAAGAAGAATAACAATGCATTCCTTGCGATAATTGAACAAGGAGATTCAGTGGCAACGATTCGTGCTGATATTAGTGGGAAGTTGTTCTCTTATAACTACGTATACCCACAATTCGAACTAATCGCCCAAGACGCCATTCGGATAGCCGCCAAAACATCCACAATTGAAATTCCAGTATATCAATCGAATAAAATGAGTACCGATTTTGTAATTCGCTACGCTTTCTTGCATGGTGCTTCTGCAAATTATTCGGGAATGGCACAATATTATCAAAAGTATCTAGTTGAGCAGGGGGTCTTGCATAAGCTGGACGATGAAGATAATCTTCCTTTTTTTCTGGAGCTTGTTGGTAATATTCCGAAGCATGAAACTTTCTTAGGAATTCCATATGAGTCGATGAAACCATTAACGACCTTCAACCAAGCCCGTCAAATCATGGAAGAGTTACAGCGGGGTAATATTAATAACATTAAACTTCGCTACTTGGGTTGGTTTAATGGTGGAATTAATCATGATATTCCAACACATATTTCGCCGGATCAACAATTGGGTGGTAGTAAAGGGCTTCGGAAATTGCTTGATTATGTCCAGCGTGAGGGGATTCGTGTATATCCGGATGTCTCTTTCATTCATGTTTACAATAATTCGTGGGCATTCCGTCCTTCTAAGGATGCTGCCAGATATTTGAATTCAAAGCCTGCGTTGGTTTATGCCATTAACCCAGCAACATTAATGCGGGATACATATTCCAAGAAGACTTCCTATTATTTGCTGTCGAATCATAGGCTTCCCGAATATGTGAATGGATTTTTAGATGAGTATAACGAATGGAATATCGGAGGTGTTTCACTACGAAACTTGGGTAACCATCTCAATTCTGACTTTCGTAAGGATGGCTTGATTGATCGTCCAGAGGCTAAGAGAATCGTGCAGGAGCAGCTTGAGGTTCTTCATGAAGCACCGCTTGACATTATGGTCTTGGGTGGGAACTCCTATGTTCTTCCTTACGTCGATCATATTATCGAAGCTCCCATGTCGGACAGCCGCTACACAATTACGGATGAAAGCATTCCGTTCTATCAAATTGTTCTTCATGGATATGTCAATTATGCAGGATTGTCCGTTAATCTTTCGCCGAGCTATGATGTGCAGACTTATTTGTTGAAGGCATTAGAAACGGGCGCTAACTTGCATTTCACATGGACATTTGCACCATCCTCCGAATTGAAGGGGACTTCCTTCAACGATTTGTACTCGGTTAATTATGAGTATTGGATGGAGCAGGCCATAAGCATGTACAGTGAATTAACCGCTGTGCTGCAGGATGTCAAGAATAAGGCAATTATTGATCATCAGAAGCTTGCCGATCAGGTGTATCAAGTAACCTATGAAGGCGGGAAAAAAGTGATTGTGAATTATAATGACAATGATGTTGAGATTCAAGGATTGAAGATTAAAGGCAATAATTATGCCGTAGTTGGTGGAAAAACATGAAAAAATTATCGTTTGAGCAAAAAAAAGGTAGACTGGGTATGTTGTTCTTAATTCCTTGGTTTTTAGGATTTGTTGTATTCTTCTTGTCACCGATGCTCCAATCCTTAAGATTCACCTTAAGTGAGTTGAAAACGACTCCACAGGGGTTCGAGCTAAAATTTAAAGGACTTGAGAATTTTAATCAAGCATTAACGGTTGATCCCCTATTCAACCGTTTATTAACAGAATCGATCATCAACATGCTGGTCAATGTGCCCTTGATTATTTTCTTCAGCTTGTTTGTTGCAGTATTGTTAAACCAAAGGTTTCGTGGTAGACCTTTCGCTAGGGCTATCTTCTTCTTACCTGTCATATTAACTTCAGGTGTGATTGTTAGTCTGCAGGAAGCGAGCTTTATGAGTGAATTTATGAATCAGAGTACATCCAATGGAATTGTAGAAGGGGCAGGGAACATTCTACAAGGTGTCCAATTCGAAGCCCTACTACTAAATTCTGGCGTTAGTCCGTGGATCGTAGAATATTTAGTAGGAGCAGTGAATCGGATTTATGAAATTGTAAGTAAATCGGGTGTGCAGATATTGATATTTCTAGCTGGGCTACAGTCGATCTCACCTTCGTTATATGAAGCTTCCAAAATTGAAGGAGCGACCGGTTATGAATCATTCTGGAAAATCACATTTCCCATGATTAGCCCACTCATTTTAACCAATGTTATTTTTTCGATTATCGATTCTTTTAGTAACAATGAGATCACTAATTTAATTAGAGATATTGCCTTTGTTAATCTGGATTTCGGTCTAAGTGCTGCGATGTCCTGGATGTATTTTGGAAGTATCATGTTAATTCTGGGCATTAGTTCGTATTTGATAGCCAAGAATGTGTTCTACAACGACTAGTGGAGGTTGAACGAATGGAGCGAATATTGCAGTCAACTTTATTCTCATTGGAGAAGTGGAAGGAATGGCTTTGGATTTTTATCAGGACAACATTGTTGATTGGATTATCGTTTATTATTTTGTACCCAATTCTAGTACGCATATCCACCGCATTCAAGCAGAGAAGTGACATTTATGATCCACTAGTCGTTTGGATTCCGCGACATTTTACATTGGATAACTTCAAGGTGTCTATGGAGATTATGGAATATTCCGGAACATTGTTAAATACGTTTATGTTAGTCAGCACGACAACATTGTTACAACTGTGCTCATGCGCGTTGGCCGGGTATGCATTTGCAAAATTACGGTTCAGGGGTAGTAACATATTGTTCGGAATATTCCATAATCTCCATAGACACCTTGAAGTTATCCAATGTAAAATGTCGCGGAATCCAAACGACTAGTGGATCATAAATGTCACTTCTCTGCTTGAATGCGGTGGATATGCGTACTAGAATTGGGTACAAAATAATAAACGATAATCCAATCAACA
>DFZX01000075.1 GCA_002383695.1 Caryophanales bacterium UBA4045 | reverse complement strand
TAAATGTGCTTGCTACAACCGAGGTGGCAGCCCAAGCCCGAGCAAGCACAATAAATGTGCTTGTTACAGCCGAGGCAGCGGCCCAAGCCCGAGCAAGCACAGTAAATGTGCTTGTTGCGGCAGAGGGGGTGCCATTGACATGTTAAGGGGAGAAAAAAACAAATAAATTTTTCGCAGGATGTTGTGGTAGGATTAATCGTAGCGTTGTGATCGTTTGCGATAACAGCAATTAAATATTTATAAGGGAGACAATTTAATGAAGCTACTTAACTTTATGAACGAGCAAGGTTGGACATTGGGTGTTCGAATCGAGCAAGGTGTAATCAATGTTCAAGCAGCGATAAAGGCTTTAGGCGATAAATCTGAGCAGCCGGTTCTGACTTCCGTCCAAACTGTAATTAATGGAGGACAAGCCGTGGTGGATGAGTTACATAATTTAATCAAGCTTGTATTGGCAGATGATTCTGTGAGCGCAGAATGCTTGGTAGATGAAAAGTCGCTTACGATTGGACCTGCGGTAACTTATCCGAACAAAATGATTTGTGTGGGCTTGAACTATCGCAAGCATGCCGAAGAAACAAATTCGCCGATTCCCGAGTATCCGATATTGTTCAATAAATTTAATAATGCACTAAATGGCCATGGTCACGATGTTTACTTACCAAAGGTATCCAAGATGGTGGATTACGAGGCAGAGCTTGTAATTGTTATCGGTATGGAGGCTAAGTATGTCGCCAAGGAGGATGCATTAAAGTATGTATTTGGCTATTGCAATGGGAATGACCTGTCAGCGAGGGATTTACAGAAGCGAACACAGCAATGGCTACTCGGCAAATCATGTGATGGTTTTGGTCCGATTGGGCCTTACCTAGTTACTGCAGATGAGGTAGGCGATCCCAACAATCTAGACATCAAGTGTTTGGTCAACGGAGAGGTGAGGCAGCATTCTAACACTGCTGATATGATTTTCAACGTAGCTGAAATTGTTAGCTACACATCCCAGCACATGACTCTCGTACCTGGGGATATTATCTTCACAGGAACTCCAGCTGGAGTAGTCATGGGTTACCCCATTGATAAACAAATTTTCCTTCAACCCGGAGACCAGGTAACCATTGAGATTGAGAAATTAGGCTCATTAACGAATCATATGGTTGGAGAGTAACAGTCACGAAGTGACTCCAATGAACTTACTGAACACTAAATTTATTTACTAAAAAAAGTGTCGCAGCCACGTAGAAAGAATACGGAGCTGCGACACTTTTTAGGCTATTGTGAAATATGATTCTTTCTTACACCTTTTACATGTATCTCTAGACAGACTCGAGATACATGTGGCTTGTTTCCGACCATTCTTGGCCAGGCTCAAGTGTGAATAATCCGTTCTGCTCAGCGGGAAGTGAGGAATTCGGAGCATTAACTAAACTTGTCTGTGGCTCTGGGCAGAAGTAGGCACCGTTGGATTTGTTATTCCAGATCATCCATTGCTTATACTTCAAGCCAACGTCATAAACAAGTCGCATGTTCACTTTATTATCTGTTAGAGTCATACGATTCGAACCGTTCTGAGGTAGTGCTGTATAATGATTGTCCATGTCTTCTGCATACGGATTACCTATACCATCCTTCAGCTGCTGTTCAGAAGGGGATAGTGGCTGGAACTTGTCGGTAGGTAGCATACGATCAGTCATCTCCCAACGATTGTCGAGGGTGAATAAACATGCCAGATCGTCAATCGAGCTTCCTACTGCAAATGGTGCGTTGACGGTAGTATGAAAGCCTAGCATGAATGGTATTGCATCACTACCTTCATTAATGGCATGGAAATGCTGACTAAGACCCTTATCATTCAAGGTATACGTGTTCGTTAAGGTAAATGTATGTGGGAAATGTACAAAGCTCGGGTGAGTGTCATCAAAGCGGATACGAACCGACACCCAGCTCTTATTATCATTACAGCCATATTCCACGGTTTCCCATGGGCAGTTGTAGACGAAGCCATGCAGGTGATTACCTGTTGAAGGCTCATTAATAGGGAATGAATACGTTTGATTATTGAAAGTAAAGGTCCCATTATCGTAACGATTAGGGGGGAAGAGCACAGGAATACCATGGACCATCGGACGCTCTACGAAGCTAGTCCATTCCTCAGCCTTAGGCTCACGAAGAATGGCGAAGTTATTCTCTTCATCACGGAACGAGATGAGATTGCCTCCAATTCTAGGCAGCATTACAGCTGTGTATGAGCCAAATCCGATTAGAATGGCCTCTTCATCTTGATATTGTCCTTCTCTAGCATAATTGTTGTTACTCACGAGAAAACCTCCTGAAATTATTGAGAATTAGTAAGTCGTTCTACTACATCATACTCCTATGACCTGATCAATATCAATGTGAGGGATGGATATTTTGACTAGAAAGAGGACTTATGATAAATTGTATATGAATAAAAAATATATTTATTCATATGTTCACAATAAAGGTGGGACGATCACATGGCCAGAAGATTTAATGAGGAAGAGCGTGAATATATCAAAGATAAGCTGATGACCGCAGGGCGTGAATGGTTTGGGAAATTCGGGCTGAAGAAGACAAGTGTAGAGGAGTTGACCAAGGCGGTAGGTATCGCACAGGGGTCATTTTATATTTTCTATGGGTCGAAGGAGGAGCTGTACTTCGAGATTATGGAACAGGAAGAAGCAAGAATCCGTAAGGCAATGGAGGAGAAATTGAATAATAATGGACCTATGACAAAGCTGAAGCTGCGTGAGTTTCTAGGTGAGGCTTTCAGAGCAGCGGATGAATCAGTTTTCGTCAAGCAGATGCATGAGGATGGAGTGCTAGAAATGGTCTTACGTAAGCTTCCTAAGGAGAAGCTCGAGCAGAACTTCACAGGAGATAAGGATGCATTGCTACCGTCAATACTGAAGTGGCAGGAGCAGGGATTAATCGTGAAGGCCAATCCAGAGACGTTAGTTAGTATGATACGCGCTTTATTCACGCTGACCCTGCATCGTAAAGAAATTGGCGAGCACCAATTTGATGCTACCCTCCAACTGATGCTAGATGTGATTGTTGAAGGATTAGTTAGTATGGCAAATTCGTAACAGCTCTGAGAGCGAAAGGAAGAGTGAGTATATGGCAGCAGCTATAGAAGTTAGTGATCTGAGTTTTACACACACGGGTCAAAGTCATAGAACCATCCATCAGCTCGACTTTCAGATTGAACAGGGTGAGATCTTCGGTTTTCTCGGTCCGTCTGGAGCGGGGAAAAGCACAACACAGAAAATTCTAATCGGTATATTGAAAAAATATGATGGCTCCGCACGCGTATTAGGGCAAGAGGTGAAGCGATCAAAATCTGAATTCTACGAACGAATAGGTGTTGCTTTCGAATTTCCTAACTTCTATGGTAGATTTACAGCCCTAGAAAATCTGAACTTGTTCCGTTCCTTATACAAAGGCTCCACAGAGGATCCCACAGAATTGTTAAGGATGGTTGGATTAGAGTCAGCAGCCAAGCTGAAGGTATCGCAATACTCGAAGGGGATGAAGATGAGGCTGAATTTTATTCGAGCATTAATGAATAAGCCAGATATTCTATTCCTCGATGAGCCCACATCTGGATTGGATCCTGTTAATGCACAGACGATGAAGAGCTTAATTCTTGAGCAGAAGCGAATGGGTAGAACGGTACTCATCACAACACACCAGATGAATACGGCCGAAGAAATTTGTGATCGAGTGGCTTTTATGGTCGATGGTCGTATTCCTCTCATTGACTGTCCTCGGGAGCTGAAGCTGAGATATGGAGTTAGAAAGCTGCGTGTTGAATATGCGTCGGGACAAGGGCTTAGGTCTGAGCTGTATGGACTGGATGATATTGGTAAAAACCAAGCTTACTTGGAGCTTATTCGGAATGAACGAATTGAGACCATGCACTCTATGGAAGCTTCATTAGAGCAAATATTCATTCAGGTAACAGGCAAAAAATTAACTGCATCAGATGTTGAGTCTGCATAATGAACTATAAATATATATCAAGCATAGTGAAGTATACGAGGAAGTGCTGGGAGGTTGATCGAATGAGGGCGACTGCGGCCTTAAGAAGTGATATTCGCTTTCAATGGCGACATGGATTTTATGGTGCTTATTTGTTTGTGTGTACCCTATATGTGCTGCTGCTACAATTTGTTCCAGAGGAGTATCAAGATCGGGTTGCGGCTCTCTTAACTTTTTCTGATCCTAGTGCTCTAGGGCTTTTATTCGCGGGGGGCATTATTCTGCTTGAGCGAGGTCAAGGCATATATGATAGTCTCTTAACAACACCACTTCGCACAGCTGAGTATCTGATAGGTAAGGTAGCCTCTTTAGCAATCCTATCCATTGGATCTGCTTGGCTTATCCACGGATTATCTGCAGGTGTACCTGAATTTCCGCTCCGATTCACCGTAGGAGTGGGCTTAACTTCCGCCTTATTCACCTTGTTAGGCATTGGTGTTGCCGTGAGGAGTCGGTCGTTGAATGGCTTTATTATGATGACACAATTGTATGCTGTTGTTCTTGTGCTTCCGCTATTAATGGTATTTAAGGTTTGGGATAGCGCACTATTGTTTGTGTTTCCTACGATGGGATCTCTACTATTAATGGATGCTGTCCTCAGACCTGTTGAAGTGTGGGAGGTTGGGTATAGTGTATTCATCCTTATCATGGGTATCACGCTCATATGGATGTGGGCATATCGTTCATTCGAGCATTATATTCGACAGAAGCTTGGAGGGGGAGCCGAATGAAACGTTATGTTGCGTTGACCTTGAATGACGTAAGAGGGATGAGTAGAGATCCTATGCTAGCAGTGGGAATTCTGGGCCCTCTCGCACTGTTGATTGTCATTCGTTATGTATTCCCACTGGTCGATTCCTTCGTAGAAGAGAGCTTTTCCGTAAATCTGAGTGAATATAACAGATTTATGTCCTCACTGTTCATGTTAATTACACCTATGCTGATTGGGATGATGGCGGGTTTTGTCATGCTCGATGAGCGAGATGAACAGATGGTTAGCTATTATGCGGTGACGCCTTTAACACGGAGAGGCTATCTACTGCACAGGTTAGGCTTGCCAACGACGATCAGTATTATATGCAATGTGCTATTCCTGTCCTTATCTGGATTGGAGCCATTCAACTGGCTGGATCAGCTAGCCGTAATTCTGATGCTCACTTTAGAGGCACCGATGTTCGCACTTTTTCTCGTGGGATTTGCTAGTAACAAGGTAGAGGGTTTAGCCCTCTCGAAGATAGCGGGCATATTCTTAGCAGGTCCGATCTTCGTGTACTTCATCCCAGGAGTATGGTCCTGGTTAGGTTCAATACTACCGATGTTCTGGACAGCTAGGGTATATGATATGAGTATGCAGCTGTCGGAAAGTGGTCGATTTATCTATGTGGTGAATGTTATTATAGGTTTGGGAATCCATGCAGCTTTACTACTATTCTTGCTCAAACGATATGAGCAACAGATTGATTAATATATGAAGAGGTGAGCACGATGAATAACTCAAATCCAATAACCCCAATTGTCTTGCTTTCTGGATTCTTGGGAAGTGGTAAGACAACTTTATTAATGAAAACGATCGAATATTACAAAGGGAAAAATAAACAGGTCGCAGTCATCATGAATGAGCTCGGCGAGGTTAATTTAGATGGGTTAATGATTAATGAGAATATTCCGATGGCCGAGATGCTGAGTGGCTGTATATGCTGTACGATTCGTGGAGATCTGGGCTTGACAATTATGAATCTTGTAGAGCATGAGCATCCAGACGTGATCCTTATCGAATCAACAGGTGCAGCGAATCCAATGGAGCTAATTGATGGAATTACTGAGTCTTCATTGTATGAAAAAATATATTTGCAGCTTGTAGTGATCATCGTTGATGGACCGCATCTGTTAGCATTGTCTGAGAAGGGTGTTGGTAAATCCTTCAGACTCATGCAAGAGCAAATACGCTGTGCCGATGTTATTCTACTGAATAAGATGGATCGGGTTGAGCCTTCACAGCTAACAAGACTGCGAGCAATTGTGAGCGACATCAACGCTGCTGCTAAGCTGATTGAAACCATCCAATGTGATGTGGATCCAGTTTTACTCCTGTCGGAGACGGATAATACGATTCAAAAGCAGCAGAACAAGGTTTATCAGAACGACGAGGTCAACAGAAACGCTGGGAACCACGAGCACCACGAGCACCACGAGCACCACGAGCACCATCACCACGACACCGCTGAGCACGCGCACGCGGTTACTAGTCATACCCATCACTCACATGATCATGTGATGGTGTATACGCATTATTTCCATGGAAAGGTGGATAGGGAGAGGTTTGAGCAGGTGATTAGAGAGCTGCCACAATCCGTATATCGTGCCAAGGGTGTGCTGCGGTTTACCGATAGCCCCGAGGACTGCCGATATCTATTCCAATACGCATATCGCGAACCCGATTATATGAGAATTACGCCGCAGAAGGATGTACCAGATGTACTTGTGCTCATTGGAGAGCATATACCAAGGGAAGAGATTAAGGCTCTGCTGGATAATCTAGAGCATTGAACAGTTGACGATCCAATCTGGCAATATCCAATCAAATGATTGAGCAATCTCCATGATGATTGACTTCTGCATGCGAATTTCTTGAAACCCAGAGACTTCCCCATGGAGACCGTTACTGTCATGCCATTATCCTTGAAGGACCCGCTTGGATTCTCACTCTGAGCCTTTACCCATACTTGCCTTATTCCTACAAAATGTTCAATAGCGTCCACGCGGTACAATCCGGTATTTCCTTCGTAACGAGTCACAATATGTTCATCTACTAACTCAGGACATATTAACTCCTTATACCTCCAAACTCCACTGGCCATAGGGGTCATGCGTTCTCCAAGCCGAGCTTGGAATAGATAGACTGGGTGGGGGGGTTCGGTGTATATGGCTTTATTATATTTTCGAAAACACATAAGATATACTATAAATAAATTATATTAGTATAAGTAAAACTTATGAATTAGCAATTTCGGAGAAACTAGAGAGGTTTCTAACTAACATGCTTAGTGGTGTCCGCAACTGAATTATCTAAGTTGGTTGTGTACGAAGAAAGTACGAAAGTAAGGTGGTTGTGTATATGAAGCGAACATAGGTGATTGTATAGGAAGAATGGTAAGTGGTTGTGTAGGAAAAATGTTAAGTGGTTGTGTAAATGATGGGTCTGCAAATGAGGAATCTAAGGTGGTTTAGCATATGAATAATGTTAATTTATACGGGTTGAAGGTGTTCCACTATGTCGCTTATATGGAGAGCTTTACACGTGCGGCAGAGATACTATTCATTAGTCAGCCTGCAGTTACGATGCAGGTTCGGAAGCTAGAGGAGGAGCTGGGAGTTAAGCTGCTAGTACCGAGAGGCAGAGGTGTAGCGCTAACGACGGCTGGGGAGGAAATCGCGAAGATTGCTCGCAGGCTAGTGGGCATTGATCGGGATGTGCGTAAATATACAAGCAAGTACAATCGTGGAGAAGTAGGAAAAGTAACCATCGCCGCAACCTATTTGCCAGCTAATTATGTGCTGCCTGCCGCGTTGGCGAGGTCTAAGAAGTTGTATCCTTCGCTCGAACTGGAGCTTATTACCGCTACAACGGACAAAGCTTTCCAGTTACTCTTAAATTATGATTCGGATATCGCTGTTATTGGAGGAGGTGCCCTAGCACATAATGGGTTAATTAAGAGGATAATAAAGAGAGACCCTCTATGGATTATTGTGCCGAAGAAGCACTCTTTTGCTAATAAAAAGATTTCGTTACGGGCGCTGCAAAAGCTACCATTTATCGTCAGGGAGGAGGGAAGCTCGATGAGGGAGGGGCTCTTCACATTATTCCGAACGCACGGTCTCCAACCACCAGAAATTGGACTGCAAATGAGCGGATTGAACGAGACGATCAGGACCGTGATGTCGGGATATGGTACGATTCTTGCTTCGGCTATTGAGGTTAAGGATTATGTGGAGCGTGGAGACGTTGCACGTGTGTTTGTTAATGAGACGGATGGGATGGTGAATGAGATAGCGGTTTATCTGCGTGAGGAGGAAGGTATAACACCTGCTGTGGATAAGTTCTATGCGTGCATATGCTCCGATGCAGGCTAACACCTAGCTTCTTGATCAGGGTGATATCCTAATAAGAGACCGAAGCTAAAAATCAGCCTCGGTCCTTACAGGATACTGCGAATTTATCCAAGTACAACTTCAACCTGATGTGTTGCACCATCACCGATAACCGGTAGGACATTACCTTCAATCGCACGACCATCGAGTGTCATTGAAGCGACACCCTTGCTGACATGGTTCGGGTTGCTGATGCGAATGACGAATGTATCTCCACGGAATGAACGGGTGATCGTAAAGCTTTCCCACGCGGTTGGGATACAAGGTTCTACCTTCAGCCCGTCGAAATCAGGTTGAATTCCAAGTATCGCTTGAGTAATCGCAACATAGTTCCATGCTGCTGTACCCGTAAGCCATGAATTCTTAGCTTCACCATGACGAATGGCATCCTTACCTGCGATCATCTGCGAGTACACATAAGGCTCCATACGGTGGACTTCACTAATACCCTCTCGATAGGCTGGAGCGATCTTCGCATATAGCTCGAATGCTCTATCACCGCGGCCCATCACCGTCTCTGCAATCATAATCCATGGGTTATTGTGGCAGAATATCCCGGCATTTTCCTTGTAGCCCTCTGGATAAGTGGAGATTTCGCCTAGGTTCAAATAATATTTGGAATAAGGTGGATTATTAAGGACGATACCATGCTTCGTTTCTAAACGCTCCTGCGTAGAATCAAGCGCCTTCAACGCTAAGCCTTCCTCGACACCAATACCAGCCATGACGCACATGCCTTGTGGCTCGATAAAGATTTGGCCCTCTGTGTTCTCCTTGCTGCCGATTTTCTCACCATAATGGTCATAAGCTCGTAGGAACCAATCTCCATCAAAGCCATGCTCAAGTGTAACTTTACGCATGTTCTCAACCTGAGCTGCAGCAGTGCTAGCTTCTTCGGTAAGACCCCGACGTTTACAGATCTCGATGAAATCTGGACCTGCGAAGACGAATAGTCCGGCAATAAAGATGGATTCCGCAACACGACCGTTAATGTTCTGTGTAGTCTGGAATGATTCACCAGGCACCTTGGAGAAGCAGTTTAAGTTGAGGCAGTCGTTCCAATCTGCGCGACCAATCAGTGGTAAGCCGTGAGGACCGAGATTCTCAATGACATGATAGAAGGAGAGTCTTAAATGCTCGAATAAGGTTGCGGTATGGTTCGGATTGCTATCGAAAGGCACTTGCTCATCAAGAATGCTGAAGTCGCCAGTTTCTTTGATGTAAGCAGCCGTACCGGTAATCAACCAGAGCGGATCATCGTTAAAGCCGCTACCGACTTCGTTGTTCCCTTTTTTCGTAAGTGGTTGATATTGATGATAGGCGCTGCCGTCCTCGAATTGCGTTGAGGCAATATCGATGATCCGTTCTCGTGCGCGATCTGGTATCTGATGAACAAAGCCGAGTAGATCCTGATTGGAATCGCGGAAGCCCATACCACGACCGATACCTGTCTCGAAGTAAGAGGCGGAGCGGGACATATTAAAGGTAACCATGCACTGATACGGGTTCCATATGTTGACCATTCGGTTTAGCTTATCGTCATTACTCTCGATCGAATACTTGGACAACAATCCATCCCAATACTTAGCTAGAGCAGCGAGTGCTGCGGTAACTTGCTCGTCAGTTGAGAACTGATTGATGACTGCTTGTGCACGTGTTTTGTTGATGATTCCCGGTGCTTCCCATTTCTCATCTTCAGGGTTCTCAATGTAACCAAGCACGAAGATGAAAGATTTCTCTTCTCCTGGCTGTAGTGAGATGTTCAGACCATGAGAGGCGATTGGCGACCAGCCGCTAGCAACAGAATTGGAGGACTTGCCTGCTGCAACAACCTGTGGATGCTCGAGCCCGTTATATAAACCAACGAAGGATTCACGATCCGTGTCAAATCCATCAATTGGAGAGTTAACCGAATAGAATGCATAATGATCCCGGCGCTCCCGGTATTCAGTCTTATGGTAGATGGTAGAGCCGTGGACTTCTACTTCACCAATATTCAGATTACGCTGGTAGTTGGTTGAGTCATCTTGTGCATTCCACAAACAGAACTCAATGAAAGAGAACAGCTTTACATTCTTCACTTCATTTGTCGTATTACTAACCTTTATTTGATAAACCTCTGCATTCGTACCTAGTGGAACAAATGCTAGCTGATTCACTCGAACGCCATTACGTTCACCAGTAATTGAAGTATAACCGAGACCGTGACGGCACTCGTAGAAGTCTAAATCACGTTTGACTGGCATCCAGCCAGGTGTCCAGAAATCACCTTCATCATGAATGTAGAAGTAACGACCGCCACTATCCACCGGTATATTGTTATAACGATAGCGAGTCAATCTGCGCATTCTAGCATCACGATAGAAGCAATAGCCACCACCAGTATTAGAGATCAATCCGAAAAATTGCTCATTACCCAAATAGTTAATCCAAGGGTAAGGTGTCTTAGGGGTGTTGATCACATATTCTTTATTCGCATCGTCGAAAAAACCGTATTTCATAGTAAATCTCCTCTCGAATGTGGGGATTAAATGATGATAGAATCTTAAGTCGTATAAGTAAAATAAAGTAATGGTGTTAGAGTTGGCAGGGTGACTAACGCGCGTTAGTTGACTTGCTGGATTCTCTAGCAATTAGCTTAGTTGGGAAGCTGGTTGTGCTGAAGGACGAGGTTCCTTGCTGGCACATCTCTATAATCTTATGCACCGCAGCTTGCGACATGTCGTAAATCGGTAGTCGAACCGAGCTTAAGCTCGGATTCAGCTGGGCAGCGACAGGTACATCGTCAAAGCCGACAATCGAGATATCCTCAGGTACACGAATGCCTCTTTCCTTAAAAGCCTCGAGTGCGCCAAGCGCCATATCGTCATTCGCAGAGAAGATTGCTGTAGGAAGCTCAGCTTGGTCGAGCAGCTTCAGAACCTCTCGATAGGCGGATTTCTTCAGGAAGTCACCCTTTAGGATGAACGTTTCGTTCAGAGGTAAACCGTGCTCCATAAGAGCAGTCCGATAAGCCTCAAACCGTTGTGCACCGGAGAAAGTATTGCTGGTGCCATCTCCGATAAAAGCGATCTTCGAATGGCCCAAATCAATCAGATGAGACATTGCATCGTAAGCGCCTTCATAATCCATAGAATTGATAACTGCAAGATGCTTCTTATCTAGATGGTTCTCGATGATCTCTGAGATATCGTAGTCTATGAGTACAAAGGGCATATCAAGCTGGCTGATTTCTCTAACCATTCCGATATCCTTCCGTGTTCCAACCACGATGCCGCCATCTATTCTTTTCTGCTGGAACGCTTGCTTGACCTTTATGAAATCCTCCCGTGTGTACACGGTATGAACGAGTACATAATAACCGGCAGCATTTGCAGTGTCGATAATCGCATCAACAAAAGGTGCAAAGTAGCTGTTCTGATAAATCCGATTCATGTTGTCTTGATCGTCGAGACTGACTACGAAAAATCCAATTGTATTCGTTGACTTGCCGGCTAGCACCCGAGCAGATGTGTTAGGCTCATAATTGTACTCTTCGATAATTTTCAGTACCTTATCCCGCGTTCTCTGGGGAATATCGGGGTAATTGTTAAGTACACGGGAAACCGTGCTGCGTGAAACTCCGGCGAGCTTGGCAATGTCTTCGCTACGCATAAGACCTCCTTCCTCAATTTACGAACGCGCGTTAGTAACATTATATACCAAAATCAATGATGTTAGAAGATAGCAAATGAAATTAAATATGACGATTAAGTGAGCAAGATTTCTGAACTCAAGAAAGAAGTAATTAGAAAGTTTTCGCTTCGCAACACATCCAGAATATGGTATGATTCGCGAATAATCATGATAGGGGAATGAAGATGCCATGTTGCTCAGCTTGCGGGAGGAGATTTAAATACAAACAATTATTGCGGTCTGGACTCTTTGGATATAGACCAATATTGTGTAAGTATTGCGGGGAAACCCATATTGTTACTTTCGGTTCTAGAGCAAGAGTATCTTCGGTAGGGGTAACTCCAATGATTCCTATGGTTAAGTAACAATGAAACACTCGGTGCAAATATAAACGGAAATGTTATTAAAGCACCTGATGAAAGAGGTGTCTATGTATATGATATTTTCGCTAGATGGGATAAAGGAAGCGCGAGTTATGTATTTGATATCGAAGTTTAATAATCAATAAACATATAATATAAATTACATAAATGTTATAATGTGGAATACAAAGGACGTCTGTGAGTAAGGATGCTGAATTAATATGATTATTTCTTACAATATAATGAAATTTCGAATAGGGGAGTGGTTTATATTAAAGGACTTTATTATATATTTGCCATAGTTATAGCGTTATTTCTATTATCACATCACCATTTAAAGTATTCTTTTGGCGATAGTATATTTCATACATTAGGACTTTCACCGTGGACAGACAAGGGTAATTCAGGCTTGCATTTGCCAGTATTTATTGGATTTATTCTTATAATTATTGGATTTCTTGGATCGGTAAGACACTTTCGACCTAAATACCCTAAAATTTTTAGTCGATTAGTTTTCGGTTGTATTGCATTTTTCTTTATTTTCCCTCTTGCAACTCAAGGAGCGATGTTCTTAATGAAGTACAACGCAAATGATATTGACTCAATTGATATTTCTAGTGGCAAGTGTAGTTTTAAATCTGAGGAAAATCATGTAATAGCTGATTGTTCTTTCACAATTTTCAACTATGGGAGAGTAACTAAAATAGCTGTTACACCAACACTTCCATTTTATCCAGAAGATTCTGTCGATATTATATTCGAAAAGAATATCCTTGTAATTGAAACACATAGTAGAGCGACATACAGCACTTCGTTTAATGGCGTTCACAGAAATGGAAGTGACTTTTCAGGAAACGTACAAGAAATTGACTTTGAATTAGAGCTAGACGTGAATAGTATTTAATATTAATTTTGGTTGTTTCGGTAAATAAGTAAGCAATGGAAGTTGGGAAATATGAATGAAGAGCTATCTTGATAAGCTAACCTATATACTAATGATATTTGTTATATTAAGTGGATGTTCTAATGAATTTAACACCTCGTCAAACGAACAAAACAACAAAATACAAATAGAGAAAATGCTAGAAGGGATATATTCATACGAATATAATTCGATAGAACCGAGACATAAAGAATTAATTAATGAATGGTTAAGTGATATTAAAAATGACCCAATATTAATACATTCACATTCAATAACGAATGGAAACGAAGGATACGAATATCTATATGCTAAAGGTTATAAAAATTTTGAGGTCTCATTTGTATATTCAGTTGATGATGTCTTTAATAAAGGACGATTACATTTTGTCGGCAATAAAGGAAGCGCTGAAGATGAAATACTCGTTAAAGTTAAATATGACACTAGATATGTACTTGGAACAGTAATTTCTGACAAGAGCTTATTTAAACCTTAGTCGGAGAATCCGACCAACTTTGGGTGAGAGGACGTTGATAGGCTGTGATATTCCGCGAAACGGATAATGAATATATGATGATTACACAGCATGATCATGCTAACTTGTCGGGTCAGATTACTGAAAATTTTAATATAAAGATTTTGAATAATGATACATATTTTGATGATTTAGTAACTGCTGCATATGAGCATGATAGAGGTTGGATCGTTATGGATGAGACACCTTTCTGGAATGATCAGTCTAATGGGCCTTATTCGTTTACTGACTTTCCTATGTTAATAAAGTTACTCTGTTATAAGAATGGGATAGATGAAGTGGAATCAGTCAACAACTACGCTGCCTTACTATGTAGTATGCATTACGCAGATTTCTTCTCAGACACAGTGAACAAAGATTGTATTCGATTTAAGAACCTAGAGTTAAAAAGGCAAGCTAACATACAAGATCTATTAAAGCCAATCGATGCTAATTTACTCTTCCAGCACTTTCGAATGATACAGTTTTGTGATCGACTTTCTTTATATATTTGCTTAAACGAACCAGGAATAAGTAAAGTTAATGAACATGAGAGGTACAAAGAGGGCTTCATAAATACGGAGATTTTTAATCATGCAAATAAACCAATAGTGGCTAGTTGGATGGATAATAAACGTGTGAATTTAGATTCTTTCCCATTCAACTCTAATTTCACATGTATGTTAAAGTATAAAGCTGTCCCGAAAATAATGATTCAACACTTGGGTATAGCGAACGCATATAAACAAAGCGAATGGAGAGAACAAGAAGTTATTTTCTGTGAATAACTTAAAGTGGGAACGGACATGTTTAAAACTGGAAAGTAAACCTGAGAGAACGATGACATTCTCAGTCAAGAATGGGGGATTCAATACAATGGTTAATAAACCTATTATGTTACCAGATACTAATGATAACGCTCATAATTCTTGGAGAGAATCAGACACTATTCATAGTGACCTGCTTGCCACTAGGGAACTTATCTATAACCTATGTGGGTTTGATTGCTCTCAACCTCTCTTAGAAGTAGAAAACGCAGAATATGGAGCATATTTATTTAATGTTAACTCACTTTCTATTCGGTTTCGGGTCGCAAAAATTACTCCGAAAAAAGAGGGTCAATTTGTGACACTATGGCAGAGAAATGATCATGGAATCTCTCAACCCTATGATGAATCAGACTCAATCAACTATTTTGTCATCAGTGCACGTAATGGAAATAACTTTGGTCAGTTCGTGTTTCCGAAGGATGTTCTTATAGAGCAGAATGTAATATCTATTAATGGTAAAGGTGGTAAACGTGCAATACGTGTCTATCCTTCATGGGACAAGCCTAAAAGCTTGCAGGCATTAAAGACACAAAAGTGGCAATTAAAATATTTCTTAGAAATACCAACAAACGGACCCTTAGACATGTCTCGTATTCATTTGCTATATAATAAATATGCCCAAATCGAATAGTTTCATGGTAAAATATGTATCATCTTCTTAACTGTTTCGAAGAAGGGAACCAAGGAGAAAGGTTGAGTAATATAATGGGATCAAGAATTATGCATTATTGTATTTCTTCATTAATAAATGAGAAATTGAAGCTACGAGAAGATCAGTTTTTACTAGGAGGATTAGCTCCTGATTTAAATAAATATATGAATCAACCGAAATCTATATCTCACTTTGCAAAACATGACTCAGAAGGGCTTTTCTACATTGATTATGATGCGTTCTTCGACAAATATCTAGTGAATCACAAATCTCCTTTTCATATCGGTTATTATTTTCACTTGATTTCTGATGAGGTATGGATACGAGAAATTTATATGAAAAAAATCAAATGGTTACCATCCGAAGAGAAGAAAGAGGCACAGCAGAAATACTATAGGGATTTTTGGAGATTGAACGGGAAATTGATAGATTATTACTCAATTGAGTTAAAGCAGCTCATTGCAGAACCTTTTGAGATTGATGAAATTGATTGCAGATATTTGCCTGGCCTTATTAATGATATAAGCCAAGATTTCGAATTCATGAACGACGCAAAAGGAGAATCACTAGAGATTTTGGAATTTGAAGAAGTACTAGAAGTTATTGATGAATCAACTAGAAGATGTGTTGTTGAGTTCATCAGATGACCCACCCACATACCACATTGCGGAATATCGAAACGTTAGTTGAAATGGAGGTAAAGATGAATTATTTATATATTGTTGTCTTGGCTATAGTGGCATTTATTACTGGAGAGATAGTAACTTTTATGATGCTAGGATTTATATTGATAGCTCTTAATAACATTCTCGATGTTCTAAAGGCTATTCACAAAAAAATTAAAAATTAAATCAAACCAAGGGAGTGTTTGTTAATGGAGAGAGAATTCGCGTTTAGCCGTATCGGATATGTCTATATACCAACTTCAAAGATCGATGAATCAATTGAATGGTATACCCGTAATTTAGATTTTAAATTGATGAATAAGTTTCAAGATCGTGGTTCGTTTTTGGCTGTATTACATCATCCTCATAAGAATTCAATAGCATTAGTGCTGGTAGAGACTGAAGATAGCATGAGACTAGAACTATCTCGGAATGGGGAGCCCTTTCCTATTATGGCCATTAATTGTCCGAATATTGAGTATACGCATAGCTGCTTGAAAGGGAATGGAATTGTAGTTGAAGATATACAAAAACTTGGAAATGGGGAGGCAAAGTATTTTTATTTCAGAGATAACCAAGGGAATTTCTTAGAAGCAGCCTGGTCTATATGGGATATTAAAGATGAAATAAAAGAAGAATTTACAAATACTACAAACCAATAAGAGAGTGTAACGAGGGTTAAAAGCATTAAATAATGCTGATAAGAATCTATATGATATAGGGGGTCAAAGATGAAGGTAAATAGACGATTATTAATCGAATCAATAATTGTCTCAATTTTAATCATTCTATTAGGGCTTGGCTGGAATATATCTCAGGGTTATTTTTTAACAAAGAATTATGTGCCTGACATAATTGATAACTACAAGTCATCTGATTATTTACAACATAAAGTCTCATTCGGTATTTTGTATAAAGGTAACTGGATATCAATGATTGTTGGTATTGGTGCGTTTTTATTCTTGATCATAACTTATTATGGGATTCGGACATGGTTGAATCATATGAAATATAAATTTAAAGTGAAGAAAGGGTTTGAATAAAGGACATCGATACCAGTATGGGTCAAGGGACATCTAGAGATGTATTCGTCGTTTTTAAAAGATCGAAATAGACATTGATATATGGAAAATAAAAATCAGGAGGGAATTATGCAAAGGAGAACAGCTGGCGTCATCTTTATATGTATATCCGCTTTTCTTTATGGAATACGTTATTTATCGGCAGCAATATTCGGATCGAATATTTCTTCCTGGGATATTAGTTTATTCAGGATAATGTTGCATTCCGTAGGTAACGGGCCAGTGATTTTAAGCTGGTTAGCGCTAATTACTGGAGTAGGATATTTGATTTTTGCTGAGTTTGAATCAACAATTACTAGAAATATGAAAGATATTAAAGATAACTGGAATGATTTTGATACTCGGAATCATGATGATAATAATAAGGAACAATAGCTGGTTAGAAAGGAGAAATCTGATGAGAAGGGCATTTTCATTTGTAATAATTATTTTGGGAGCCGCTATCCTTATAAGTTGCAATGGAAATGTTAGCGGAGAACCAAATTTAGTTGGAAGAGTTGTGGATAAAGACGGAAGTAGAATTCTTGTGATAGGTGGAATTACAAGAGAAGAAATGAATGGAGATGTAGAAGGTATCATAAACTCAGATAAATTCAGAGATGTTTACTGGATAAGAGTCAAAGGTTTTAAAGGTTTTGATATTGGTGATCAAGTTAGAGTTTGGTTCAGTGATGTCGATGATTCTTACCCAGCCCAAACGGCAAGTAGAAAAATTGAGATTGTAAAAGAATAAGAGTGTGATTAAGATTTTGCTAGTATTTGAGTTTAATCAGGATGGTGAAAAAGGTAAAATTACTATTTGTGTGCAGTCAGAATAGATGGCGAAGTTTAACAGCAGAAAAGATCTTTCAAGGAATTAATGGCTATGATGTCAGATCAGCTGGGACAGAGGATAATGCAAGGATAAAAATTACTGAAGGACATATTGGTTGGGCTGATGTCGTCTTTGTAATGGAGAAGAAGCATATAAGAAGAATCCAAGAGAAATTCAGGAACAGTTTAAAAGACAAAAAGGTTATTTGCCTAAACATTCCTGACGATTATCCATACATGGATGAAGATTTAATAGGACTTTTGAAATCCAGCGTATCAGAATATATTTAATAACTTCCAACTTCATAAACATTAAGAACCAAGATAAGGCTGCCAACGAACGGCAGCCTTCATGATCCGTAACATCAGATCTTTCCAACTAATCAGCAATATTCCGGGTATAATATTCGATTATATCTTTGCGGCGAATGATACCGAGGAAGACACGATTGGCGTCTACGACCGGAACGAAGTTCTGATCGGCCGCCAGCGCCAGCATATCGTCCAAATCGGCGCTGATCACGACGCATTCGACTTTCATCCTTTTTTTGATGGAGACGACAGGGATTTCGTGCAACGTATCGAAGCCGAGGCCGGGTGTAGCCTTCAGCTTCCATAACAAATCTCCCTCGGATAGCGTTCCGAAATATAAGCCATTGTCGTCCAAGATCGGAATGGCCGTATAGTGGCTCGCCTCCAATTTATCCATGGCTTCTTTCATATTAGAGGATGTCTTGAGATAAGAGATCTCGTTCTTAGGATATAGAAACGATTTGATGTCCATTGATTCACGCTCCTTTGGTATATTAAAGCATATTTCTTCTCGGGGCGCATGTGGAAGTTGAAATTATCCGCCTTCAGTGGCGGTTTTATTTTGATCAAAATTAACAGAAAATATGTTCGGGTTGAATCGGAAGGTCGTGGTGGATGTTTTGGATTCCATCAGTAGTTCTGAGCAAAGCTTTTTACTCAGAACTACTGTAACATATTTCCAATTATTCTCGTCCTTTATGAAAGAAGATTTCAAGGAACTCAGGAGGGTAGTAATTGACTAATGATAAAGAGAAAATTATGAATCGACAGGACCATATAAATCATAGGAAGGTTGTAGTTAACTCACTGTTTAACGTGTTGAATAAAGAGGAAGGTCGATTCTGGCTTGAGCAGTATATTAAGAAATTTGTAAATGCTAAAGAAGAGTTTTATATTAACTATCTATGGGGATCTGATGGTTTCTTATGGAATAGTTTATCAGTGTTTAGCGAAATAAGTATCACTAGCTATGAAGAGATCAAATACTGTTTTTCTGGGATGACCCTGGTGGAATGCTATGGGGAATGGATATTAGTGATGTGTTTAAAACTGGATTTAATAAACTAATTGATAATCTGAATGTCTTACCACAAGACTTATATATTTTTGATAAAACTTTGAAGTGGACGATTATTCAGACGCATGAAGAGCAAAACGAAAATGGTGATCACTGGTTAGTGTATGACCCATGCAAAATGCTAATACGTTAAGTGTTAATCCCAGCATTACATTAATACAATAATAACATAAATCGAGTATAGGAGAAGCTATGATTCTATTTCAAACACAAGAAATTTGCATCCGAAAGCTCGAACCTGAAGACGCAGCTATACTTGTTAAATGGCTCAGTGATCCCCTTGTATTATTCAATACTTGAATATGGATATTGGATATATTCAATTCTATCTTATTAATGATGAAGAATTAGATACATATGATTATAAAGACTATCAAGGAAAGATCTACGGAATGGATCAGTTCATAGGGGAAACTGAATATTGGAATCAAGGGATCGTGATCAAAAATAATCAAAGAAACTGTTAAATATCTAATTGAAAGTAAAAAAGCAAATATTATTGTAATGGACCCTCAGGCATGGAATACAAGAGCTCTTAGGGTTTATGAGAAGAATGGATTTAAAAAGAAGAAATACCTTGAAAAACATGAAATGCATGAAGGTGAACTAAGAGATTGCTGGTTAATTGAATACCAGGGAAGCGGTAAAGATATTGAAGATGCAAAGGGGATAATTCTGGATGCATAAATTAAATGCGTATAAAGGAATGTATGTGCATTTATACACTGATGATGGAACAAAAATATTGTGTAGACCATTATCAATTGATCAAGATAATGGTAGCTATTATGTTGTTGATATAATTGAGACAACCGGGAAGTATAAAGAAGGACGGCACAAAATATCTGAAGCTGAAGTTAGCTATGCAGTAGAACTACCAAGAGAAGTACAACAAGGAATCGAAATGACATTAAAATTCAATACAAACATCAAAGATATTCAACATAAATTAGATAATAATGACCTGCGTTCAAAGATAGAATTTGGAAGGAAAGAAGACAAAGACTAATAAAGGAGATTTAATTCAATGAAGATTAATCTAAAGGAACTAAGTGAATTGGATGATCAAGAGATATTCGGAATGATCCAAGAGATAGGTTTGGGGGAAAATGGTTTTACTACTAATTTTCCTGAATCAAGCTTTGTTGAATTCAAATGTAGTTTGCCAGGATTAGTTGAGAAATCTATGGGCATTAACCTACCTGATGGTTATGTCCGTCAGACAATTTATTGGTTGTATATTGATGATTGCCCAGTAGCTTATGGGAAGCTTAGACATGAATTAAATGATAGGTTATTGCAGTATGGCGGCCATGTTGGATATATTGTAAGACCGAGTGAAAGAGGCAAGGGATACGGCAAGATATTTCTTGCTGAGCTTGTTAGGGAAGCCAACAGGCTTGGAATTATTAGATTATTAATTACATGTGATGATACTAACTCGCGCTCAAGAAGAGTAGTAGAATCTAATAATGGAAAACTTGAAGACATTCGTGCTGGGATTTGCCGATATTGGATTGATAGTTTAGAAGCGAATTAAACGTAGGAGGGCGTGATCAAACTGTCAAAGTATACAGAGACTTTCTTACAGCTAATAAGCAATAATAAAGAGATGATGGAAGACCTAACCATACTTAGAGAATTAAATTTACCAGACTGGTATGTTACTGCTGGTTATGTTCGTAATTATATTTGGGATTCATTACACAGCTACCAAATCAGAACACCGTTAAATGATATAGACGTCATTTATTACAATACAGAGGAAATGGATGAGGAGATCGAGAAGAGTTATGAACAGAAATTAAAATTAGTAACTGGAATATCAATATGGTCTGTAAAGAACCAAGCAAGAATGCACACAATCAACTCAGATGAACCATACAAAACGATTGAGGATGCAATTAGTCACTGGCCAGAAACAGTTACGGCTGTAGGAATTAAATTGAATGAAGATAATAGTATCTCATATGTTAGCCCATATGGACTTAACGACTTATTTGAATTTAAGGTAAGAAGGAGCCCATTATTTATGAATGAAGCTTATTATAGGTCAAGAGTGGACAAGAAAAGTTGGAAAGAAATTTGGCCGGAATTAGAAATATAAATCGTAGGGGTGTAGCTATGACAACAAATCACAATAGACAATATAACGGTAATTATTACGAGGGAATTGGTAACTTCTTGGGTGAAAATTATTTGAATTATGGTTTTACCATGGGCACTATAGAAGAAGTTGATTTTTTAGTTAAACATATGAATTTGCAAGCAGGAGCATCAATTTTGGATGTGGGCTGTGGTCCTGGACGTCATAGTCTTGAACTGGCACGTAGGGGATTCCAGCCTGTAGGTGTGGATATCAGTTCTTCGTTTATCGAAATAGCTCGTAAGAAAGCAAATGAGGAGAAGCTGAATGCTGAGTTTATAGTAGCAGATGCTCGCGAGCTAGAACTGTCTCAAAGTTTTGATGGGGCAATATGCTTATGTGAAGGTGCATTTGGTCTAGCTGGAGATGATGAGGGTCATCTTCAGATATTGAGAGGCATACATAAGGCGTTAAAACCTGATTCCCTGTTCATATTAACTGCAATGAATGCTTTTAGTGAAGCTCAGAAGAATGGATCATTTGATCCCTACACGGGTACGACAAATAGTCGTGAAACAATCACAAATCCTGAAGGTGAAACTAAAGAAGTCGAATTCTATACTACTGCCTTTACTTATCGGGAACTGAAAATTTTGTTAGAAAGCTCAGGATTCAAAGTGCTGGATGGATATGGTTGTATTGCTGGTAATTTTAGTGAAAAGATATTATCAGTGGATGATATCGAATTAATGATGATTTCTCAAAGATTGTAAATTGATTTTTATGAAGAAGAATAGATGAGGTAAACCTACAAAAAGTTTATCAATGGAGAGTGTTGATGAATGTTAATCAAGGCTGCAAGTATGGATGAAATTCAGATCGTCAAAGATGTCATGTATGAGTCATTTAAGGAATACATCGGTATTCTGAAACCACAATCAGGTGCCTTGAGGGAAACAGTAGAAGGAATAAAGAAGAAAATCGAAGGACGTGGAGGAGCACTCCTTGTATGGGATGAAGCTAAGCCAGTAGGCACGGTTTTATACTATTACGAAAGTGATTATATGTTTATAGGAAGAGTGTCAGTTCTACCGACCTATCGAGGTAAGGGTATTGGGAAATCACTGATGGCTTATCTAGAGGACCTAGCTAAGAGGATGGGATATTTAAAAACAATAGTTAATGTAAGACTGTCTCTACCAGATAACCTAAGATATTATGAGAGGCTTAAATATATAGCCATCGAAGAACATGAATACCCTGACAAGTCGGATAAATGGTACACCATGTGTAAAGCGCTTTAAGCTTTAGACAATAAAACCAGTAAAATCGGAGGAGTAAATTTGACTAGTATATTCATAACAGATCTAGATGGGACATTATTGAGATCAGACCAAACTCTATCTGCTTATACGGTTAAAGTTCTCAATACGGCGATTCAATGTGGTCATATTGTTAGTTTTGCAACTGCAAGAGGATTTTTTAGTTCAATGCAAGCAGTATCAGAAGTAGCATGGAAGCACCCTGTTATCCTATATAATGGAGCATTGTTATATGATGTTACACTGAAATCGGTTATTGATGGGTATTGGTTAAGTAACGAATTAACTAGTGAGATTATTATCAGAGGTAAATCGCACGGTATTACTCCATTTCACTTTTTTCTAGACTCAGATCATTGTGAACGTGTCCATCATGAGAAGCTATATACATTTGGTATGACGGAATTTCTTAAGAGTCGTGAAAACGATCCGAGGTTCTGCGAGATAGAAAGGTTAGAATGCCCGAGCGAACAGAGAACACTCTCATTAAATTATATTGGATCGCTTGAGGATTTAATCGGTTTAAAGGAAGAAGTGATTAAAGATTTTGGGTCCAAGATTAGCATACATATAATGAAAGACTATTACATACCAAATCAATATTTTTTAGAATTCAGTCATCCGTTCGCATCAAAAAAGGGAGGTTTAAAGCTCTGGGCTAAGCATATGGGAGTTGAAACAGATGATATCTGCATATTTGGAGATAACCTGAATGATCTTGGTTTATTCGAGGTAGGAGGTAAGAAGATAGCGGTATCTAACTCCCATGAAGACATCTTGAAATTAGCCGACGAGGTCGTTGGTAGTAATAACGAGGATGGCGTAGCTAAGTATATGGATGCATTTTTGCTGTTGTCTTAAGTTGGCAATAAGCTGCGTGAGTAGAATAACAGATAATGAAACATTAATAGAGAGGTCGGCATTCTATGAGTCTTATTGGATTAATTAGACATGGCAGTACAATATGGAACAAAGAGGGACGCGCCCAAGGTCTATCTAATATTCCCCTAGATGAGGATGGACTCAATCAGGCAAAGGCATTAGCGGATAGGTTGAGTAAAGAAGATTGGGACGTCATATATTCGAGTGATCTGCTAAGAGCAAGACAAACCGCTGAGATTATAGCCGAGAGAAGAGGAATGAAAAATCTTATTCTCGATGAAAGATTACGTGAAATGAAAGGTGGGAAAATCGAAGGTACTACTGAAGAAGAAAGAGTAAAACTCTGGGGAACTAATTGGAGAGATCTTGATTTAGATATAGAGTCCGCAGAATCAGTGATTCAGCGAGGTGCTGATTTTGTTGAAGAAATCTCTAATAAACAAAAAGGACTTAAGGTATTAATTATCAGTCATGGAGCTCTGATTGGATTTACTCTGAAGAAACTGATACCCCATGTAAATACAGAAGTGCATTTGAAGAACACCTCAATTACAAGGCTAAAGAAAATGGAGAATCAGTGGGAGTGTGAAATATATAATTGCACAATTCACTTAGATAACCTACAAATGTAACTGTGGATGGAATCACAAAACATTGTTTCGTGATCTGATAAATCGGTAGAATGGAGGAAGACAATTGGAACAGGATATCCAAGATATAAAGGAAAGACTGATAAGACTTGAATCCAAAGTAGATTTACTTGTCAGCCAACAAGTAGAAGTGAAGGAAAGACCGTTATGGTTGACTTTTATAATTGGTTTTGTTGTAGTTTTTTTCTCTATCCACTTACTTTCTGCTTTAATGTTTGGGATTTCTAGGCTGTACAGTGTAATATTTTGATTTTAGGTGCAGATAGAATAAGAATCTGCATTTATAATTCCCATAAATTACGAAGTGTGTTATATTGATACAAATAAAAAAGCGAGGATACAATTTATTTGTTCCCTCGCTTTTTTATATTTACGAGAGAAAAATTTGAATTTAACATTAAGTATGGTAAGGGGGAAATGTAATTGAAGTTCAATAACAGAATTTTTAATTTCTCGGCTTGGCTAGCTTTACTTACACTGATATTTTTCCCAGGGAAAGTGATCACTGAGGTTGTAACTAGAACTGAATACGGTTACCCAATAAGATTTTTTGTTAGGTATCATGAATACGAAATCACCGATAGCAAATGGTTTGCAAACAGTATTAGCCTTCAAATTCTCTATTATTTTATTGATGTATTGATAATATATTGTGTTATATGCTTGATTTTGTTTATTAAACAATGGATGAAGAGTGAGGCTAAAAGCAATGAATAACTCAATTAAGATCATTCTCTTTGGAATCTCTCTTATGCTTCTTGGCATATATATTCAGGGGGATCTAGAAAATAATTGGTATGAAACTGAATTATTATTTGTGATTGTAGGATTTATAACAGTAATCATTGGACTATTCTGGAACCCTATAAAAAAGATCATCGATAAATGAAATATACTAGGATGATTATGATAGTGTGGTGGAGCCACTGTTTTAATGTGTGAGAGTCACCCAAGTTGATAGCTCAACTAACGGGAGATTAACGTAACAGACGATCAAACGAGCGATTCTACCTACGTAAGAAATGAAATGGAGAAGTATTACTGGTAAAAACACATGGACGCTCTGATACCTGGGATTACCAGGTGGGAAAGTCGAGGAAGGAGAGCCACCACACCAAGCGGTATGTAGAGAATTGTATGAGGAAACAGGTCTGAAGGCACGACCAATTGGAATTACTGGTGTTTATTACAACACGACAAGCCACATTCTTTCCTTAGTATTTGACAATAAGGGTGTCATACCATATTTCGTTAGAAAGACGAAGCTAATTAACCTAATGGATGACGATGATTGACTGGATACATCATTCAAATTACTACAAGCATTTTGTCTTTGTATAGTAAAGATGAAATAGAGATTATCAGTAGTACATTAAATGGTCTCATTCTCACAAAAGAAAACGTTCCAGATATGCTTGAAACGCACGAACGGCTAAAACATTTGGATTTACCTCAGAAAATCTCCTTTGGTAGACTAAAAAAATAGACAATGGAAGGTAAGCTTTTGATTGATCTATTGAACAGATACGCTAGTTAGATGACTGAAAAATCCGACTTGAATTTGGGACTGTGGAATCTGTGTTGAAGAAACGTATCAGGGGGAGCAGGAACTATTCTCTACATTATTTCATATAGTCGATGTAGAGAATAACAGTTAGAGACAGTCTAATACTAATTATAAAGGCTTCAGATTGTATGAGATTCCTTAGAAATATGCTAGCGCTGCATGATTAACATCATGACTCTCTTACTTTAACATATATACTTGGCATACCACCTAGGAGGTGAAGACATTCAAGATGTTAAAAAGCTCATTCTATAAGAATCGAATTGTGAATATGTGTATTGCAGCTCTCACAATTATCTATGCTCTGATCATGATTAAGTTACTCTTCTTAAGGGGGTACTCCTATTATTGGGATTCATATAATTATAATTTAGTTCCTTTTGAAACCATAAAGCGTTATGTATTCAATCGTCATTCTTTTAATCAGGACATCTGGGTCAAGAATTTATTCGGGAATATCATATTATTCATTCCACTAGGGTTGGCCATCCCGACACTTAACATAAAATATATGAAGGTTATTCCATTTGTGTTATTCGTCTTATCAATCTTGATTTCTGTTGAATTGATACAGATGTTCACAAAGGTTGGAAGTCTTGATATTGATGATATTATTCTGAATACGTTTGGTTCTCTTATTGGATTAGGTGTAACGAGGCTTTTTATTCACAGAAAGGTGTGAGTTCATTATGATCCTTGAGACTGACAGGCTTATCATTAGGGAGTTTGAGTTAACAGATGTGGAAAATGTACATGTATATGCATCTGATCCATTAGTCGTAAAGCACATGATTTGGGGACCAAACTCTTATGAAGACACAAGGACTTTTATTAACATGACCATTGAGATGCAAGCTCAGTTGCCTCGTGGATAACGTAGGACCATCTAAAGTCATGCAAAGGATCGGTATGATTTACGAAGGTCATTTGAGGGAGCATATGTGGCATAAGGGGAAGTGGAACGACTCCCACCAATACTCGATTTTAGATAATTAATTAAATGGAGGGATTTGAATGAGTAGTAATAAGAACACTACCCACACAATCATTAAACAAGGAATTTCATTTGGTGCATGTCTAGCTATCGTAATATCCTGGAGTGTTCATCATTCTATATTATGGGCAATTTTCCATGGGCTGTTGAGTTGGATTTACGTAATCTATTATGTATTAACTAGACAATCACTCTAGATTTTGTTGAGTTCCACAAGATTGACTTGAGTGCTGACAGGGAGGTAACGCATGGGAGTAGAATGGTACAATATGATTGCCCGGAGAAACGGGGGCTATAGGAGCAAGGCATTGTTTACTATTGAAGGAATATCTGGAGAGGAAATTTTTGAGAATGAGTTAATTAGAGTAATACCTAACTGCAAATCTGTTTTGGATGCTGGTTGCGGTCATGGTGAATTCACAATAAAGATGGCAGGATTTGCAAAGTCAATTATTGGATTCGATAATTCAATAGAGATGATAACAATTGCAAACGCAATACTTCAGGAAACAGAACTTACAAATACACAATTTGTATATGCTACAACAAAGCAGGAGTTACCATTCTCCGATGGACAATTTGATTTGATATATGATCGCAGAGGTCCAACATCAATATTAAACCATCCAAGAATTCTTAGTTCTGGAGGCACCGTATTGGGTATACATTCAGGTGCACTTGAAATTGTTAGATCAAGACTGGATATAAATGGTTTTACAAGCGTAGAAATCCAAGAATATAACGATGCAATAATTTATTTTCCTAATGAAAAGGAATTTGCAAAGTTTATATCAGGCGTTCCAGGAAACCCAGACTATACTTTGAACGAACTAAAGAATGAGCTTAATGTGAAGTTAAATGAAAGTATCATAAATGGAAGAATCGGTTTGAAAGAATATAAATACATATGGAAAGCTATTAAAGCCTGAATCAACATGGAAGATAGAAAAGGGTGTTTAATGAAGCTAATAACTATTGAGATTGTAGATAATGAAATGATTATATTATCAAAAAGATGATGGAACAAAATTTGTAAGACTCTCATAATTACGAACCGGTCCGAAAAACAGCTCGTACATGATATTGTCAGGAAAAGGGGTGGTTAAATGAATCCGATCTTATTAGATTTTAAGAATCAATTTTCTACTGATAGATTATTGATAAGAATGCCCTTACCAGGTGATGGAAGAGTGGTCTACGAAGCAATTCATGCATCAATAGACGAATTGAAACCGTGGTTGCCTTTTGCGCGAATGGAACAATCTGAGCATAATACTGAAGTGAATATTAGAGAAGCACACTTAAGGTTTCTGAAACGTGAGGATCTGAGACTACTTATCTTCCTGAAGGATACCCATCAATTCGTAGGGTCATCAGGTCTGCATAGACCTAACTGGAATGTACCAAAGTTTGAAATTGGGTATTGGATTAATACCCAGTATACTGGGTACGGATACATGACAGAAGCTGTAGAAGGCATTACTAATTACGCATTCAACGAACTGAAAGCCCGTAGATTAGAAATCCGCTGCGATAGCTTGAACGTGAAAAGCAAGGCTATACCAGAAAGATTACATTACTCTTTAGAAGGCACCTTAAGAAATGAAGATATTTCTATGGATGGTAATAGCTTACGAGATACTCACATTTATGGAAAAATTAATCAGTAGATGTAGAAAACTAACATTGTATTATCTCTTGATCCGCCAAAAGGTAGAACCTATGCTACGGAAGCTTATCCAGTAAATTTCGAATTATGTAAGAGGGTTCTTTTCGATTACGGCATGGAACCAGATGTAATAGAACCCAATTTTAATCTTCAGACAACTCAGATAGAGTTAATAAATGCAGGTTTTATGATAAGTGACGGGGAAGAGAGCTTTCCAATCCGTAAGTTTTATGATGTAGGGGCATTCGTTTATTATGCGAAAATTATTGAGTGGGAATTCCCAAACTTCTCTGTTGAGAAGTGCTTCAAGAAATTATGTTCCCTACAGGAGCGGATTGATAAAGTTGGTTATATTCAGTCCGTTGGACACAGATTTCTAATTGTTGCAAGTAAGCCTTGAGCATAGGCAGTCTAGGGCTTTTTCTAAGGTTCTAGACTGCCTTATTCATAACAATAGGCGTGTATGATGGAGGAGGAAAATATGGGTTACATCCAAGACATAAGAAAGCTGGTAGGTACTAGACCGATAATTATGGCCGGTGTTAGTGTTATCGTTCTGAATGATCGGAATGAAATACTATTACAACGAAGATCCGATACAGGTGATTGGGGAGTAATCGGTGGAGCGTTAGAGTTAGCAGAATCCCTAGAGGAAGCTGCAATTAGAGAGCTTTATGAAGAGGCAAGTCTGGTAACTAGTAGCTTGAAATTTATAGATATCTTATCTGGCGCAGATATGTATTATAGGTATCCGCACGGTGATGAGATTTATAATTTAGTTTCTGTCTTTGAAACAAGAGAGTATTCGGGAGAGCCCTGTATCAATGATGATGAAGGGTTGGAATTGAAATATTTTAGCCTAGACGAACCTATTGAGAATCTTAATGAGATGGCAAGAATAATACTGACGAAGTCAAAATATATTACATAATTGTTCGGTGTGATCCGCGGAATATATATGTGGAAGGAGAATTAAAGATGTATGCAGCAGTTGTGTTAGATCTGGATGGAACATTTCTTCAATCTGACAAGCAAGTTTCCGACAGGAATCGCAAAAGTGTATTAGCTTGTTATGAACAAGGAATGAGAATTATCTTCGCAACTGCCCGACCTCCAAGAGCCGTAAAGTGGTTTCTTCCTAAAGATTTATTGAATATTGGATCGTTCATCTATTACAACGGTGCGATGATTTCTTGTATTCATTCAGGCATTAGTCTGCATCAACCCATTACTTCTGCTCTAACAGCAGAAATTCTAGATCATTGTATTGGAAGTGATCCAGGTATTGAGATTGGCATTGAAGTATTAGATGAATGGTTCAGTTTAAAAGAGGTGGATTCCACCATTGTAATGAATGTCAAAGGTAATCCAGTGGTGAAATCGATAGATGAGCTAAGAAGATTTGATGCTACAAAGATTCTTATTACCGGAAATGTGGATCATGATTTGTTGAATGAGAGATTTTCATCTGATTTAAACATCCTATTAACAGACAATGGACAGCTTACGCAAATCATGTCAAAGAAGGCATCGAAAGAGCAAGCAGTATTGAATTTAATGGATGAGTTTGGTATGGATATGAAGAATGTAGTTGTTTTTGGTGATGATTATAATGATGTTGGCTTGTTTCGTACTTGTGGCTGGTCTGTTGCAATGGGGAATGCGGTACCAATATTAAAGAGTATTGCTAGTGAAATAACGGATAACAATGATAATGATGGTGTGGCTATTGTACTAGACAGAATCATGAACACGAAATACATAAGATCAGAAGAGAAGAAGTATCATGACTCCTGTTATGAGAGTAACAAATTATTTGAACCAGGTTCTTGGTTACATAAACCCGTAAAAACAGTATTGGATTGCCTTGAGGAATTAAATGACCGTAGCTTCTTAAATGTGCTTGATCTCGGGTGTGGGGTTGGCAGGAATAGCATTCCTATTGCGGAAACATTAAAGTCTAGAGACGGAAGAGTTGTATGTGTCGATCTATTAGATTCTGCAATAGAAAAATTACAGGACTATAGTAAGGAATATGGAGTTTATCAATTTATTGAATCAATCATATCCGACATTGAGCATTTCCACATTGGAAGGGCTGAATATGACTTAATTATCTCTGTTTCTGCATTGGAGCATGTAAGTTCAGTAGCTGTGCTTGAGCGAAAGCTTATTGAAATGGCGATGGGAACTAAGGCAAACGGAATTAACTGTATCATCATTAACTCCAATGTGAGAGAGATACAAGATGGCACAAATATGGAATTGGAACCGTTACTAGAAGTGAATATGACAACTGAAAGTTTGTTAAAGCTATTAGATCGACAATATGAAGGATGGGAAATTAAGGTGTGTAAAGTCAAGCCATTAGAATTTCTCATCGAGCGTAATGGAAATCCAGTAAAGCTTCTAACGAACTGTATAACCTTTGTGAGCAAGAATATACAATAATGGGTATCGCATGGGGGAGATGTTATGAACACACAGTTCTATTTAGACAAAGCTGTTACATTATTCGTAGAAACGCTTAAAGAAAACCTAGTAGGCATATATGTGCATGGCTCTTTAGCGATGGGCTGCTTCAATCCCGACAGGAGCGTAGACTTTAACTATCCCACACCCTTTGAATTTCATTATTCTAATTTCCATACTGATAAATATGAGACAGATGAGAATTATCTGTGTGGTGGGTTTGATGATGAAGATCTAGCATCGCAAATTGTAATTGCATACGAGCGAGGGCTTACCCTGTGGGGAAGTCCGATGAGAGAGCTATATAAACCTATAGACACTCGGTATTATATCTTATCTATTCTTCATGACGTAGAGGGTTCTAGAGAAGAGATAATTAATAATCCTGTATATTGCTCCCTAAACCTATGCAGAGTGTTATTTTTCCTGAAAGAAGGTAAGGTGTCCTCAAAGAAAGAAGGTGGAGAATGGGGCTTGAACATACTGCCTCATAATTACCTTGGGTTAGTTCAGCAATGTTTGGCAGAATATGCGGGTTCAAAAGAGAAGTATGAGTATGATTATGATAAGCATCAATTAATAGAATTTGCAGACTATATGTTAAGAGAAATACAAATTAATAAATAACTCATCAAGTGAAGGGGGGAATACACATGGAGGAAATAATCTCAATTCATCATCAAATTGATGATGAGTACAGTATTATTAAAGCTGAAATTAAGCATTATGATTCTCTAATTTAGACCTGATGAATGGGATAGACGTATATGGAGAGAAATGCCATTAGAGGATTCGATTTTTATTCATAGACTTGCATTGATTCGATCAGAGTCTGGTAAAGGACTTGGGAAGAAGATCATAAATTGGATCGATCAAGGTATTCAATTGCCGAAGAATAAGCATTTTTTAAAGCTAGATTGTGTAAGTGATAACAAGAAACTAAATGATTATTATATTGCAAACGGATTTGAGTATTTGGGTAGCACTGAAGATAGATTTTGTAAGTATCAGAAGGAAATAATGAGAGATTTACATGAGGATAATAAATTATAGATAAGGAGAGGTTTTTTATGGATGTTAGGTACCCGATAGGACATTTCGAATTTGTTGGAGAGGCATCATCATCCCTAAGAGATGCATGGATTCGTGAGATTGAAGAATTGCCAATGAAGCTGAATGAAGCTGTGAGAGGTTTATCTGAAGAACAATTAAATTTAGTTTACCGTGAAGGGGGCTGGTCACTCCGGCAGGTTGTTCATCATTTGGCTGATAGTCATATGAATAGCTTTATACGATTCAAACTAGCATTAACCGAAGATACTCCTACGATTAGACCCTATTATGAGGATCGTTGGGCTGAACTGCAGGACTCGTTACATATAGATATTACTCTATCTATTATGCTCCTAGAAGCACTACATAGAAGATGGGTCATCTTATTGAAATCAATGAATGATTCTGACTATAGTAGAAAATTTCTTCATCCCGAATCACAAAAGCTGATTAGGCTTGATTATAACCTGGGCACGTACGCGTGGCATGGAAAGCACCATGTAGCGCATATAACAACGCTGAGAAGTGCTTTGAACTTATAATCGAGTAGGAGGCAACGCAATGAAAACCTATCTGTACTTTGTGAGACATGCGATATCTCCATTCTCGCTTGATAATGAACGAAATCGCGGATTGTCACAGCAAGGGAAATTAGACGCAGAACGAGTAGCAGAGATACTTAAACCTAATGAAATTGATATCGTTGTCTCCAGTACGTTTGCCAGAGCAATTGACACGGTAAAACCGCTCGCAGATCATATGGAAACAGATATAATCTTATTTGAACAGCTCACAGAGAGAGCCATTGCCAGCTTGAAATATTTATTAACCGAGGAAGAATTATTAATCGCTATCGAGAGGTCATTTGTTGACATCGATTATTGTCTATCTGAAGGTGAAACAACGCGGCAAGCCCAGAGCAGGGCTATCCCAATCATACAACAGCTATTAATTGACTATGCAGGTAAGAAAATTGCTATCGGAACACATGGGAATATTATGACAATTATCTTAAACTATTATGACAAGAGCTATGGATATGACTTCTGGCAGAGTACTTCAAAGCCTGATATTTATAAGGTTGAATTTGAAGGGACTGAGTTTGTTAATTGTGAGAGGATATATGAGCAATAATGATTGTGTTGGAAGACTTAAACGTCATCAATATGCTTCAAGTCCCCCAACAAGGTAAAGGCATTAGTGATGCCTCCTGGTCGATGTTTCGCACAATGTTGACCTATAAAGCAAATTGGTACGGTCGAAACCTTGTGACCGTCGATGAATGGTTTCCGAGTAGTCAGTTATGCTCTTGCTGTGGCTACCAAAACAAGGCAGTCAAAGATCTGACGGTGCGGAAATGGGCTTGTCCAAAATGCCAAGCCCATCATATATCCCGACTGGACTTGCTTCTTCCTCACCAAGAATATTTATCAACACGATTGATGAAATACAAATTATTCATGAGGGGAAACAATGTGGTACCACAACGTTTCTTTGATTTCCCACGATATCTTTGTATGTATCGAGTGATCAAGAGAAGGATACTTAACCATGGAAGAACAAGAAGGGATATGGCAGAAGGTTGCAAGGAAAAAATTGATTTGGAATTTCTGAGGTGGATTTGGAATTTCAAGAAGAGAAGTAGAGGGAAGATATTGAAAACCCTTGAAGAAGTAAAGAGGTACAAGATGGTATATGTATTTAGAACTCCCCGTGAAGTGAAGATGTACATGAAAAATCTAGAACGATAAACCAACTAAGAGGAGGCTTTCATTTTTAATGGAAATAGAGTCAATGGAAATAGATGACCTTACGCAAACATTCGAGGAATGGATTGGATTCATTCACACTTTACCACTGATGAGTGAAGAGTTCTGGAATTCAAGTTTAGTAGAAGGTAAATGGACGATTAGAGACATTGTCTGTCATATCATGTGCTGGGACAAATACTTCTATGAAGAAGCTATTCATAAAATTACAACTGATAAGCAAATCACTCTGAAACACTTAAACTTTGATGAATTTAATAGTAATTCTATTAAATTTGGAAGAACTATAACAATAGACGAATTAATAGAGAAGACGATATATTATCGCGAGCATATCATTGAAGATATTAGATCACTCTCAGAAGTGAACATTCAAGAGAATTATACGGATGCTGATGGCAACATATTTAATATTCTACAATACCTAAAGGATTTTATCTGGCATGACCAGCATCATATGAATCCAATTAAGGAATTTCAGAAGGAGTTGGCAATATGAAATTAAGAGAAATTTCTTATCTAGCAGTAAGGATGCTGTCGATCTACGTGTTTTTCCTAGGAATTAACCATTTGGTTAATCTCTTAAACTTTTCTATACCGGTATACCTGCAGGTGTTAGAGGATAATACAACATATTCAGAAGTCATTCTTATCGTTATCATTCCAGCGCTTTTCCTGATAATATGCAGCCTAGTATTGTGGTTCCAAGCAGATAAGCTTTCGAGGTTTTTAATACCGAAAAACTCGGATGAATCAGAGCATTCACCACAGATCAAGGAATTAGAAGGTTATATTTTGTCTATTGTAGGTCTGATTCTTGTGATTCTATCCTTTAGTGCTATCGTCAGAATAAGTATGAATTATTATTACTTGTTGGATCAAGAGTTTCGCTTCGATAGAAAAAGTCACTTATACACATTTGCAGAACAGAGCATTCGATTTGTATTCGGAATTATATTATTATTAAAGGCAGAAGGTTTAGCAATGACTTTAAGAAAGATACGGAATCTTGGCTTGAAGCATCTCAAGAAGGATGGGGAAGCATAAGCGTCAACAAAGCAAATTCAACATTGTCCTTGGAGGAAAGTTAATGAGAGCTGAATATGTGATCGAAGATGCAGTGCTTAAAGATTTAGAACGAATTGTTGAAATTTATAACTCTACGATATCAAGCCGAATGGTAACTGCTGATTTGGAGCCTGTATCCATAGAAAGTAAGAGGAGATGGTTTGATGAACACTCCGCTGACTTTAGACCGTTATGGGTGATGAAGATCAACAATGAGATCGTTGCTTGGTTAAGCTTTCAATCTTTCTACGGAAGACCCGCTTACAACGCAACCGCTGAGATTAGCATTTATATATCCGTGGAAAACCGTTCAAAGGGAATAGGAGGTATTTTGTTAGAAAAGGCCATTCAGGAGTGTCCAAAGCTCCAACTAACTAGCTTAGTAGGCTTCGTATTTGCTCATAATGAACCTAGTATGGCTCTTCTGAAGAAGTATAATTTCGAACAATGGGGTTACTTACCTAGGGTTGCTGTTTTAGATGAAGTGGAAAGGGACTTAGTCATTATTGGGAGAAGAGTGGATTGAAGGATATGGAAGATAGTTTATTGAGACAAGAAATTTTCGGGGGAATTATACAATGATCACTTACTCAGATGATAAAGCACTGGATGCGGTACAAGTCGCTGAGGTTTTTAAGGATTCAGGAATCAGAAGACCCTATGAGGACATAGATCGGATTCAGAGGATGATAAGCAATTCTGATATCGTGCTAAGTGCTTGGGTGGACGGCAAGATGATTGGCATTGCAAGAGCATTAACTGATTTCTCTTATTGTTGTTATTTATCAGATCTTGCAGTAGTCGAGAGCTATCAACAGCATGGAATTGGTAGAGAATTAGTCAGACAGCTGCAGGCCAAGCTTGGTGACGAATGTGCATTAATATTGCTTTCTGCTCCAGGGGCGATTGACTATTATCCGCGTCTTGGATTTGATAAGGCGGACAATGCCTTCGTAATCAAAAGAAGATAATAATTGAGGTGGAGGGTCAACAATGATACTTGAAGTGGCGATGCTGCAAGTTAAACCTGGTTTAACTGATCATTTTGAATTGAATTTCAAACAAGCTTCTAGAATTATCTCGAGGGTGAATGGCTATAAGAGTCATGAACTGCAGAAGTGTGTGGAAGATCAGAATAAATACATATTGCTAGTGCATTGGGATACGCTTGAGGATCATACTATGGGGTTTCGAGGGTCAGAGGAATACCAAGAATGGAAGAAGCTATTGCACCATTTCTATGAGCCATTCCCAACAGTTGAGCATTATGAAATCGTCTGACAATATTTGCACTACTTGTGGACACAAAAATTAGCATGAAAAGGAGTCGTTAAATAATGTATGAACATCTTGTTATATTCAAATTCAATACTAATATCACCCCCACCAAACAACAGGAGCTTCTGGATCAATTGCTTGCGTTTCGGGGGCGTATCCCTGGGATATTAGATATAAGTGCAGGCATCAACGTAACGGAAGAAACAGAGAATATTCACGATTACACGCTCGGATTACGGGTTACTTTCGAAGATCTTTCCTCGCTACGTTCATATGGACCACATCCTGTCCATCAGAAATTTGTGGAATCGCTGGACGGTATCTTGGAAAATGTAGTTGTGGTTGATTACCCAAAGGTTTAGTTCTTGATAAGTAATCATACATAATCAGGAGTAAATGAAAGCAAATTAATGATAATGACCCCATTAAGCGGGATATCCGCCTAATACCCAATAAGAAGAGTGAAAAACTCGTAATATTAAACTTTACTATTGCGTGTAATCGGAGTAATATACATTTCATTGCCAATTAAATAATAGTTTTCAATTCATATCGCTGAGTTTCCATTATGGAAAACGGGGGAACCAATCGTGGTTTTAGGCCACTATACTGGGGTGAATCCAGATCATCAGTAATACTTCTGGTAGGGCGACTCTTACCGTCCGAATCCGACAGCTAACCTCGTAAGCGTTGATTAGAGAGGAATTAATACTTGTGATCTTTTTTATGAGCGCTTGAGTTTATTCTCTTGTGTTTTTATTTTGCGTTAAAAAAGGAGTG
>DFZX01000027.1 GCA_002383695.1 Caryophanales bacterium UBA4045 | reverse complement strand
CTTTCTGTACTCTAATTCGCTCGATGTGCTCATCCATGCCGCTGTAGAGGTCCTTCGGTACTCTAATTCGCTCGTTGTGCTCATCCATGCCGCTGTAGAGGTCTTTCGGTACTCTAATTCTCTCGTTGTGCTCATTCATGCTGCTGAGTTGAGGGGATAAAGGTCAAAAGGAAGGGGATAGTAGTACACTTCACTTAAATATTCATAAAATTCTATAAATATACAAATGGTATTAATTTATCGACAGTCTCATTTTCTTCCTGAGAGCGTGACTTGGTTTGGGGAACCCGTAAACTTATACTCTCCTCTCCTCTCCTCTTCTCTTCACTTCTCTCTCTACATAAGAAATGGTGCACAGGTTGGAACCCTGCACACCATCTCACCTAAATCTACTCATTGCCACTCATTATGGCTTCAATATATCTAGCATACATTTCCCATTAGGAAAATCATAATTCAATAGAGCCATAAACATGCATCTCGTCAATGGACCAGTCCGCATCTGTTTCTCCTACGGTTACGATTCTGATATAGCGTGCCATTATTGTCGGGAACTCGATTGTCGTGACTAGGTCACCGATTCCTGAGGCGATTTGCTCACCCCAATTGTGTCCATCGTTCGAGACGTACACTTCATAAGCACCTAGGTACTCACCTGTGCGTCGAATCGTATCGAGAATCAGCTTATTGATTGTCCTGACCATCAGCATATCTAATTGGTAATAGATACTATCCCCTTGCGCCGCCTTCGATTTCCAATTCGTCGTTGGCTTTCCATCGATTCCCTTGTGCGCTTGATTGGTCGCGTGAGAAGCTGTGGCCACCCAACCGCTGCTTTCGAGAAGTACGGAAGGTGCTTCTTGCGATTCAAGCACGATCGTCACTGGGGCGCTTGCCTCCGAGACATTGCCCGACAGGTCGATCGCTCTCACCTCAAACGTGTAGGTCCCATAGGTTAGACCTGTCACGGTATAGCTCGTCTCCTGAATCAATCCTTCATTCTCACGCTCGCTCCCGTTGAACACATCGTAGCCTGAGATTCCGACATTATCCGTGGCATCGAGCCAGGAAAGCTTAACCGTATGATCAGGATCGACTAATACCGATAATCCACTTGGTGCTTCTGGGGCAATGCTGTCTACTGACGCTGTCCCCGTATGATAGACGTTTAGCTCGTGGATCGACCAATACAGTCCTACAGAACCGGTTTGTACGAACTTCACATACCTAGCCGTCTGGGCTGGGAAATCGATCGTGGTTACCGCGCTACCGACACCTGAATCAATCGCTGTTCCCCAATTAATGGCGTCGTTCGAAACGTATACCTCGTAGCCTCGCGGATAATCGCTGGAGCTGTTCGTTGCATCCAACACTAGCTTATCAAGCGTACGCTCCATCTGCATATCCAGCTGATACCACATGCCGTTCGTCATATGCGTACCGCTGCTCCAACGTGTATTCGCTAGGCCATCCAACGCATATCCCGCGTTGTACGATGCATGCGATGCTGTCGCTGTCCACCCGGTCCGATCGAGAGGTGCGTTCGGATCTACGACATTCTGTGCACCAAGAGTTATGATGCGGATCGCTTCACTATGTTGTGAATCACCGGCTCCTCCGAGTGAGGTCACTCGGTATTGATAGAACGTATCGGGTGTAAGGCCGACATCCTCAATCGTCGTTGTCCCTGCCGCTACGGATAAGACGGTATGCCACATGTTGCTTCCATTATTCTGTCGTTCGACGAGGTAGCCATCTGCATCCGCTCGACTCTTCCAAGCTATCGAGACAGAAGTATCAGTTAACACTGTCGTAGTGAGGCCAAGCGGTGCTTTTGGTGAGGCAGCCGGCAAGCCGATCAACGCATCGATCGCGGCTGAAAGTCCGGTAATATCCCCGGTGACGATATTCAGCGCCTGATACTCCCCAACGAATGGTGACTTGGTAATGTTCACATAAGCGCCTCCTGCTGAGAGACCTTCTCCGTGCTCATCGAGCAAGTAAGCTCGTGCTTGATCAAGCAGTAGGACGTTGTTCGACGATGTACCGAAGAGCACGATGTCGAGGTCCTCTGTCTTCCATTGCGGATACTTCATTAATGTCTGATACTCCTGCAGACCTCTTACAACACCGCCTGCTTCTGCAGACCCCATCGAGACATTGCGCCCGATTGAGGCATAGTACGAAACCAAGCGATTGGCTTCCGCCACGATGCTGGTATCGTTAGCCTGTCCATCCGTGAGTGCAACAACGAGTGGTTGCTCTTTACGTACCGCGAAGGCGCGTAGATCGTCCTCATCGTCAAGCTGCACTGCAGGCGCATTCGGAACATTCGGAGGTGCTATCGTAACCGAAATGCTCGTTGTTAACCCACTTAGCAGCTCCTCAGCAACGATCGTATACTCCCCTGGCGCGTCCGTCATGCTAAGCGGTAGCTTCGCCGTTAAGCCGGTTGCAGAATAGACCGCTGCCGTGTCGCCGCTTGTACTATGGGTAATCGTGTACGCTAGCGGAATACCGGACATCGGGTCGGGATTTCGGACGGTCGTATTCGCTTCGTAGAAGCCAGAAGCGGAAACCTCCACGGTTACCTCAGGTGCAACAACCACCGCCGGAGGCAAGGCATAATATTGGAAGCCATTAGTCGTTAGATCAACCGTTTGCGCTTCCACAGCGGTTAGCTGACGTCCAAGCCGCACATCATAGATCGGACGCTCGGTATGCCATTCGAGCGTGCTTGTCTGACCGAGAAGATGCTGCGTCTGTCCCGCAGTTGGGTCATGCATCTGATTCAGCACGGTAACATATTGGGTGTCGCCTGCACGTGTCGGCACTGCCCATATCGTCTCGCTGCTCGTTGTCGCGATTGGCGAATCAATACCAGCCATCGCTGTTTGTAGCTTAACGATGTTGTCTCCGTTACGTGAGAGCATAACATTTGTCTGATCGACGTTATTCTGCACGATATAAGATCGAACCTGCATGCTCGTCTGGGTGGACGGTACCGGTGACACGGATTCGTCGTCCGTCAGAACAACTCCACCTGCAGACACGAAGGCTTCAAGCTCAGCTTCAAGCCCGTCGTACCAGTGCCAGCTGTCATCGAATTCGTTCAATCCGACTAAGAGCACGGCTTTCATAGAGGATGGAAGCCCTCGCTTCATTTCCTCAGGCGTAATGAGCTTCGACGGCCAGCCTGCCGCATGCGTCAGGAAGAGCGCTTCGGTGGCCTTACCCTCGTGTGAGCCCGCGAGCAGCTCCGCGTCGGAAGGAGCAGCCCCAGCTACAATCCGTCTTAGGAGTGCCTGCTCATTCACATACATAATACCTATGGTTGGTGTTGGATCTGTCATTGCATACGCGCCACCGTAGCGATGAATCCAGTCGTACAGCTCCTTCTGCTCGGCAATCATCTGTGGCTTCGCGAGTGAGCCCTTGTCATTAACGAGCACATTCGTGCCAATCGCTTGGATGCCGCGGGTTAATGTCATCGCGTAATTTTTCTCTCGATCCATCTTGTCATGGAACAGCAGGAAGTCATCCTGTAGCGCCCATGTCGTTTTATTCGGATAATAGCTGCGTAAGCGATCGATTAATGACACGTTGTGTAAGGGCTTAGAGCTTGCAAGCTCATTCCAATCGTATGCGCTCTGAACAGGGAGATTCTCGTGCATCTCCTTGCCTGGGATGGTCGCCCATACCCAACCTCCACGCGCCCCAACGCCTGGACCGCTTCCATATGACCCCGTCGTCGTGACGAGATCTCCGCTTACCTCCGAAACCGCGTCGGCAAAATATCCGAACTCCTTATAGGTCTCATTATATTCCGCAATATAATCGAGAAATGGCTTGGTCGTCGTAGCGAAGTACTCTTGAGCCTTAGGCGTGTAGCCCTGCAAGCTCGGTGCAAGCGGAGCGGTTATAGGCCGTCCGGCGGTGGATCGGAACGGCTCGTATGCACGCGCCCATGGACGATTCGGATGGGGTGGTGCCCAATCCCAATACGATGCATAGCCCGCATTATCGGCGCCTAAGCTGATGCCGGCGATGTTCGGATAGGCTGACAATCGCTGTAGCCCCAATTGTATATCTCGGTACAGTGGCGCATGATAGTCTGCGATATAAGAGCTATAGAACGGTAAATTCTGGCTAGAGGCCGTAATTGTATCCCAATCTGTCTTCGGCATAACGCCGAATTGCACCCCCTGTTGCGCTAGCTCCCGCGCCACATTCTCGTAGCTGGTCGCTTCGCTCGGATCCGCGAACGAGGTGAATTCGAAGACGCGGTCGTACCCAGTGTCCGCCACATAAGAGGCGTAATCTGCCGCTGTCCCGGTATTCTTATACTGATCGGCGATCTCCTTGTGCTCGGAGTGAAAGAATCCCCCTGAGCTCATCCCGTGCGGTAAGTAAACGAAGTTAATCGTCTCTGGTGAGCGCGGAACAGTGATGCCTACGTGATCTTCGATCGATGGTGTTCCTGCTGCCATGCTAGGCAGTGCAGTTGGCTTTGCGCTGGAGAGCGCAGCTTCATCCATTTCCCATTTCGCTTGATGTGGGAAGGTGTCCGGACGATTGACGCTTGCAACATTTATCGCAGGACCGCTTCCTGGCACTTGAAGTGAGAAGGACAGCATCTCATCCTTCGGATCTCCTGCTACGATTGGGATCAGCCCCGCATCGAAGGATACCGGATCCCGACCATCTACAGTTAACACGTACGGTTTGCCTACCTCGTTCTGTGGCAGCAATAGTGTTAGTGAATCATGTACATTCGTTCCACTGTTGTAGATTTCTTCGCCGTCGTACGTTAAGACGACGTTCTTCACTGCCCCGGACGTATCGCTTGAGATCTTCACCGGGAACGTCCATAGCTCATAATCCCAAGACCATGAGCGCGCCGTACGGTCACTCGTATAGAGGTTTGTCTGTCCCCAGCGCCAAGCGACACCACGTAGCCAGTGATTACCAGGCTCAAGCACGTTGTCATAAGGCTGCTGAATCAATGACATATTATCCGGCATTTGCTTCAGCATAAGCTCCGTCTTAAACTCTGCTCCTGCTGTGAATGGCTCAACGGTCCGTGTCCAATTAATTTCTGGATAAGGAATATCCAGCGTGATCTTGGGCCAATCCACGGCATTCTCACCCGTGACGCGAACCGCATTCTGGTGAATCCTCGCGCTACCCTTCGTGAATAGGCCTGTCGGCATATCGAAGCGTACGAGCCGAAGCGTCGAATACTTCGAAGCTGGATCGAAGTCATCGAGTGTCGCTTGACGTGTCGCGATCGTATTGCTCATATCCGCCTGCACCTGATCGAACGTAAGTGGTGCCGCGTACATCCGCAATGAATCAATCTGCCCGCGGAAGCCCCACTCCTTCATCGAGCGCGTCGTTGTGTCCCAGTGCCATTCCCTGCCAATCTGCATATTCAGATCGTTCGGTAAGAGGCTCGTGAATACCGCCCAATTATCAATAACCCCGATCAGCTTGCCGTTCGCATAGAATCTTGCTCCTACATATCTCTCGAAGACTACCGAGAGATGCGTCCACTCGTCTGCCTTAATTTCGGAGGAGGCGAACGACCAGCTGTACCACTTCTCGCCATAGTCTCCACCGAAGTATAGGCTTCCGTTGTTCAGGCCAAGGTAGAAGGTTGTGCCCTTCCAGTTTGCATCCCGTTTTGTCGCGATGGGCTGATAGCCGACCAGATCGTCTGGCTTAATCCAGGCGGTCATCGTAAGCTCCGAGGAAATTTGATTCATCATATTCGTATTCAAGGTTCGGGCTTGGCTCGGTCCGCTAAGCGACAGAGCCTTGCCACCTCCGGGGCGTCCATCGACGAAAGCCGCTGGTGCCGTGATCGTACCGTTCTGTCCCAGCCCACTGCTATCGATAAGGCGTAAGGGATCGGATGGATCCGGTTCCATTTCATATTTTGCAATTAAGGGTGCCTCGATCAGGCTGGAAGTCGTCATGGAAACCGGTGCGCTAGCTACCGACAGATTTCCGGATAAGTCCTTTGCTCTGACTGTAAGGTCATAGGTCGTTTCAGGCGTTAGACCCGTTACCTTATATACGAGCCCGGTCGTATACCCTTTAAATACGTCGTTCGCATACAGGTTGTAACCAACTACGGCCACGTTATCTTCCGACGCATTCCAATTTATGTCCGCCTCTGTATCCCGGACATTCTTGATGGTTATACCGGACGGTGTTGTAGGTAGCGTCTCGTCTGGCGCTACTGCCCCATAAAGATAGGCCTCGTGAATCGACCAGAAGTTGCCGGCGGTCTTCGTCACCGTCACGCGTACATACTTGGCACTCTGCTCCGGGAAGGTTGCCGTAAGTATCGCCGAGGCTCCGTTCACGGTTGCCACGGGTGCACTCCAATTCACACCATCGTCGGACACCGTTACGGAGAAGCCGCGGGCATAATCGCCCCCAGAGCCCGCTGTATCCAGCACGAGCTTGTTATAGGCTTTGTCGCCAGGTCCCGTATCGATTTGATACCACATACCAACCGACTGCGCAGCACCGCTCGACCAACGACTCGATGCGTTGCCGTCAATGCCGTTACCCGCAGAGCCATTGTTATGCGATGCGGAAGCGCTCCACAATGTGCGGTCAATCCGCTCCTTGGTAGTTGCTTCAATTGCGTTACTCACAGCGGACCCATTCCCCGCGTAATCGAGCGCTTTTATCGTAAATGTATAGCTGGTCTTCGGCTGTAGGCCCTTGACGCTGTAGCCTGCTGTCTTGGAGAATGCAACAAACATACCGTTCACATTGATCTCATAGCCAAGTACGGCTACATCATCTGGAGCTGGCGTCCAAGTCAGCGAAGCCTCGCTATCTGTTAGCGTAGCTACGCTCAGATCCGTCGTTGTTTGCGGCACAATCATGTCCACTTCAGTCGAACCGTATAGCTTCAAATTATGAATCGACCACCAGCTCCCCGTGCCACTGGTCAGCGTCACTCGCAGGTAACGGGACGTCTGTTCAGGAAACGATGCTGTCAGCGCTACAGAGCCTGCGCCTTGGGCGATCGGCTCACTCCAAACGACGCCATCGTCGGATACGGCCACCTTATAGCCGCGGAGGTAATCGCCGGAGGAGGATGTGGAAACGACGAGCTGATCATAGCTTTTCGCTGCAGGCCCTGTATCAATCTGGAACCATTGGTCCGCTGCTTGTGCCAGCCCCGATGTCCAACGTGTCGAATTTAGATTATCAATCGCGAGTGTCGGTGAAGCCGAGGAGTTGGAGGCGCTCGCTAGCCAAAGGGAGCGGTCTAACTCCTCTAGGTTGATACTCAAGGCAGTGCTCTCCACAGAGATATTGCCCGCCGCATCCTTCGCACGGACCGTCACCGAATATACCGAGCCCGCTGTCAATCCGCCGATCTCGTACACAGGGGCACCGGAGGCACTGCCGTCAAGCACGCCGTCTAGGTAAATATCGTATTCTACCACGCCAGTATCATCCGATGGTATGTCCCAGACTAGACGCACCGCGTCACCCGTACGCCAAGTTGACATCACGTTCGTTGGTGCACCTGGTGCCGTAGTATCTGCCGCAAGCGCCCTCCTAGCACCGCTCGGACTGACCGTGCCAGCGACCAAGACGACGAGCATTATGACAATGATCCATCGTTTCATTTGTTTCATTTGTTTCCTGCCGCTCATTCCTCGCGTTACTCTTGTTCCACCTAATCCTATCATTTCCCTCATCCCTCTCATTTCCTTCATTCCTTTCTGCTCTATTCGTATCATCCGTTCACCCATTCCCCTTTCGCCTTAATTCATGTAACCGTTTACACAAAACCATCTACTTCCCTTACTACCACCCCCTTTCCAAATCCAGAACAGCTATCATAAATACTCAGAGTAAACGCCATGGCCGCCTTTTAGAGACGGCTGGGTTTACCAAATCCGATCAAATCATAGCGTGAGAAAGCCGCGTTACATAGACATAGCTCCCTGTCGAAAACTAGAAATCTACCCTTTAATTGCGCCGATCATGACGCCTTTGACGAAATATTTTTGCACAAAAGGATAAATTACCAGCAGTGGCACTAGCATCACGACGACACCAGCCGAGCGAATAGACGCGGGCGTAATCAGCTCCTCAATCTCATGCGGCTGCAGATTATTCATGCTCTGCAGGAGCGACTGATTCGCCACCATGCCCTGTACGAGTACCGCGAGATTAAATTTGCTGGAATCATTGATGTTGATAAGCACGCTCTGGAAGACGTTCCAGTATCCAACGCCATAGAATAAGGTAAGCGTCGCGAGCACAGGGAGCGACAACGGCAGGATAATCTGCCAGAGCAGCCTCCATTCGCTGCAGCCGTCGATCTGCGCCGCCTCCTCCATCTCCACAGGTACATTCTCGAAAAAAGACTTCAGCACCAGCATGTTATATGCACTTACAAGCCCTGGCAGCCAGAGCGCCCAATACGTATCCAGAATCCCGAGACTCCGATTAACTAAGAACGCGGGAATTGTTGGCAGACCGAACAGCATCGTGAAGACAATCGCCAAGGTAAATAACCGACGCGTGTAAAAGTAGGAGCGCGATAATGGATAAGCAGCAAGAATCGTAAACAGCATGCTGAACGTGACGCCAACAAGCGTAATGATCAGGCTGTTCTTGAAGCTCTCAATGATCGGCGTTCCCTTCATAAGTGCGCTGTAGGAATCCAGGTTAAACCCGACCGGCCAGATGCCGACGAAGCCCGAGGCGATCGCGCCATAGCTACTGAACGACACCGATACGATATTGAGCAACGGAATGAGACAGCTGATTCCGATTAGAATGAGTAGGGTACTGTTCACAATGTAAAACACTTTATCCCCGAAGGAAGGTTTCATGGCAGCCTCTGCCTCCTTACCATAACGATTGATTGAATTTCTTCGCGACCTGGTTCGCTCCGATGACAAGCACAAGGCCGATCAACGATTCGAATAATCCCATAGCCGCTGTAATGCTGTAAAGTCCACCTTGTATACCGACGGTGTAAATATACGTGCTAATCACACTTGCAACGCTTGAGACTACGGCATTCTGTAGGTTATAAACTTGATCGAATCCAACCTCCATCACACGTCCGAGCGATAGAATGAACATCAGCGTGATTATGGGCGCAATACCTGGAATCGTCACATGCCAAATTTGCTTTAGCTTATTGGCACCGTCCATGCCTGCCGCCTCGTATAGATGTGGATCGATGTTCCCGATTGCAGCGAGATAGATGATTGCAGCGAAGCCAGCTTCCTTCCAAATCGCTGAGCTGAAGAAGATGGTCAGCCAGGTCGGTACTTGATACAGGAAGGCAATCGGTTCTCCACCGAAATGCTCAATCCATCCGTTCACGATGCCAGCCTGTGTGCCGAACAATGTCACGACGATACCGCCGAGAATGACCCATGAGAAGAAGTGGGGCAGGTAAACGAGGGTCTGCACCGATTTCTTCAGCCATAGGCTGCGCACCTCGTTGAGCATCACCGCTAGCAGGATCGGGAACGGGAAACCAATTACAATGCCGAAGAAGCTAAGCAGGAACGTATTGCGAATAATTTGGAGCGTCTGGGGGTTATTAAACATCATTCGAAAGTTATCCAACCCCACCCATGGACTGCCAAAGACACCTTCCATGAGGTTGTATTGCTTAAAGGCGATTACATTGCCAAGCATCGGCACATATCTGAAGATGATAAAAAAGGCAATCACCGGCAAAAACATGATGATAAGCGGCAGGTTTCGCCGAAGTCTTCCGCCGTGTGTACTGTTCATGGCTCTCCTCCACCCGAATCGTCAAATTCGTTCTCTCTTCTATCTGTAACTGTCCAAGCATTGAAGTCCCATCGGACTATCGCGCGCGCATCAACTCGCGCCTCCATCAAGCCAGTCCCGACTTCAGAGTGAAGATATGGGTTATCGATCAAGGGCCAAGCCCCAAAGTCGATAGGCTGACCGTTCACCGAGCGCTCGCCATTGAACGTGAAGGCGAGCAGATCACCTGAGAGCGCGATGAACGATGCCGCAAGCTCGCCCGAAGCGTGCTCGACACCTACGCTCTCGACCACTGTCCGCTCGAGCATCGCCGTGCGGAAGCGCCGCAGCTCTGCATCGACGCGCTCACGTGCAGCGAGCCGCGCATCCTGCGGCTCCGCGAACGAAGCAGGCTCCACCGTCTGCACGATCACTGCGTGACGTAGGCCGTCGCATCTGAGACGCTCCCGCCGACCGTCGCGTAACACCCAGCGGTATGGCCGCAGCGTCCTTACCGCGAGCAGCACGGAGCCACCGTGCGCGAACAGCCAGCCCGACGCCTCGTCCTCCTCGAGGCGAAGCAGGGATTCCATCGGCAGGAAGCCGTCGATGTAAGGATCAGCGTCCGCTGGCTGCGCCTGGCGCGGTCCGTACTTGTATATGCCGCCTAGCGGAATATCATATAACGCGATCAGCGCGCCTTCGTGCTGGGCGATCTGCTCATACGGCGACGAACCTAGCCACCGCTCGACGTATCGCTCGCCCTCGTTCCCATAGTCTGGGAACGGGTGATGGAAGAAGAAGGCTCCGCCGCCCGCTTCCGTATGCCATTGCAGCGACCAGCGTCGCAGCTGGCCGGACCAGATCACGTCGCCGACCGTGCCATCGGTCATACTGCCGAGTGCGTAGCCGGGCGTCATATACGTCAGCTTGCGTACGCCCACGCGACTAATATAACCGCGACCACGCAGCGCGCTATTATCGATCACCCGCGTCTCGTTCCCGTCGTGGGTAGGCATCGCGAGCCCCGTCACATCGTGCGACTCTCGATGCACGAACGGGCTCATTCGCTCGCGCGCAGCGAGGATCAGGGCAGCTGGCACACGGTATGACGAGAGAACATTCACCGCGCTATAATGCGGTTCGCCGGCGCTCAAATTCGGTGCCTTGCCGCCAAAGTACAACCACGCCGCCACCGTGCCCCCCGGTCCATCCTCGAATGTGAGCATTGGATGGTAATCCCGCGAATGTGCTCCGGTAAACAGACCGTCCAACCACTCTCCCGCGGTATTCGCGAGAAACCAGTCGAGCATCATCCCTGCCTTAAGCTTCATCGCGGGGTCAGCCGCGAAGTCGTACAGCGTCGCCAGTGAATTAAAGTACAGAACAGCGTACGTGGTTGAGTCGAATTCGCCTTGTCCGTAATGGGTTACACTGGCAAAATACTGATCCATGTACACCGAACAGCGCTCACTTACCGATTGGGCATCCGACCATTCAGGCCATGCCTGTGCCGTTAAGTAACCCGTGACCGCTCGCATAAGCTTATGGTTCTCAGTCCCACCGGACATGAGATACTCCGATTCCTCAAGCAAGCACACCTTTATTGAAGCAACAGTTTCAGGCTGGAAGCTAACACCGAATCGACAATAAACATCGATAAGTCCATAGCGGACGAAGATCGATTCCGGTTGTGGCATTCCGCTCGCCACGGCTATACGTCGCTCTGCTTCGACCACATCGATGCCCAGACCAAGCTTCGCGATCGCTGTGAATACATGCCAGCGAGCAGCATCCAGCGGTGGTATCGACCGGACATTCACCGCTTCTAGCAGCACCTGCCCACGATCCTCGAACGACAACATCATTGAACGAGCCTCCGTCTCCGATATCACACGTCGTCCGCCATCAACCGGCGGCACCCAGCGGAGCACCTCCGTTAACAGCAGCAGCGTAAGCCCCTGTCCATATAACGTTGGGAATACAGGAACTTCGCTGTATGCAGCAACAGTCGGCATCACCGGTGTTCCACCCGATACGCCATTTACCCGACCGGAGGCATCAATGCGTGCGAGCACCCCGTGCAAAGCCGCCATGGCGGAGGATTGATATTTACCCTCTGTACTCTCTGCATCTGAAAGCCATCCGATACGGATCGCCTTTAGTAAACCGCAGGCAATACCCGCACTTCCTGACGTCTCCGTATAGAAGGAGGGTTGATCCAGAACAGTCGGCCAGAGTCCATCCTCGGCTTGATATGAAACCAGTGCTTCCGCCAGATGACGGTAGCGCGTTATCAATGCCTCATCCGCCTCCTTCATTCCGGAGATTGCCTCCATGATCATCGGTGCACCCAGCACGATCCACGCATTCGCACGCGTCCATCGCGCAGCGGACAGATGATTACCTGCACCACAATCCCAGCCATGGAACAATACTCCCGACGACTCATCCTGCAGTAGCTCCAGATGAATCCTTAGCTGGCGCTCCGCTTCCTCCGCGAAGTCGCTTCGTTTCGTAACATTCGCGAGGCGCGCTAGCAGCAGCACTGCCATAAAAACCGTATCCGCCCACACCTGCTCAGGGAAGGCAGCCTTCTCTGTCACCGTGTGCTCGAAGGCTCCTTCACGTGTGCGAGGCGCATCCCGCAGCAGCCATTCACCAGCTACAATTGCAGTCGATAGCCACGTAGGATCACCCGTTGCTTGGAAGAGTGACGGCATCGCAACGAACGGCGCCGAGCCATTCACCGTATGAGCCTCTTGCGCACCACCATCGTTGCGATGCATCCAACCGATCAGATCCTTCAGCGCAACCTGCCGACCGGTTACCTCGTAATAGTCCGCTTGCGCAATGATGCCAACGCCGGGATTCCAATCCCATCGCTCCCGATTCATCGCCCAATCCGTCCACTCGTGTTCACCCCACTCGTTCGATACGCTTGCCGTCATGTACTGGTAAACATGATCCGCAACGGACCGAAGCTCTTGTTCCTCTTGTTGAGAAAGCCACACATCGTCACCTCCATGAGGAGAAAAAAGGGACCGACGACTCTCGGTCGACAGCCCCTTTACCCCAATCCGCTTATTTGTTCGAATACAACGCTCGAGCGTCCTCGCCAAATTGATAGAGATCCTCAAGCAGGAAGGCGTTCGCTTTATTCTCCTTGTACCAATTCGCATAGAACTCATCGACTTGCTTGCCACCTGCGCCGTCCCATATCTTCTTCGCATCGTCATAAGCTTGATCAGCGGTATAGCCAGCACCACTGACGATCGCACGAAGCCATTGGTCCTTCATCTGCTGCTCCACGTTCTTCACAATAATGCTCAAATCCTGCGGTAGCACCGGCAAATATTCTGGCTTCAGCGTCGGAATCGGACGATCCTTAGAGATGTAAGCTTTCTCAGCGTCAATATACAGTTTAGCAATCGCTTTCTTCGTTTCAGTAACCTGTGTTTTGTTCTCACTGAATGCACACTTACCATACAATAGCTGCGACGCCATCATACCAAGGTCACCTGTGTATGAAACTTCGATCTTATTCTTCTCCGGATCGATCGGTACTGGGCAGCCTTTATCATTCTTCTCCCAATGTGTACCCTCGAGACCGAACTGAATCGTTATTGCATTGCTCGGGTCCATCATGAAGTCGATATATTGTATGACCGATTTCGGATCCTTCGTCGCTGCATTAATCGCACCAACCATCTGAATCGGACTTCCCGAAACCGGGCTAAATTGACCGAATTCTGAGGATGGCAACGGCAGGATAGCCAGCTTACCGTTCGGATTATTCTGCTTAAAGGTATCGTAGTCATTGTCGTTCATTCCCTGCCACAGATACATGCCTAGCTTCCCAATCAGGAAGTCCTGCTTCGCTTTCTCACCGTTCTTATCTGCGAGGAAGTCCTTATCTGCCGTTCCTGCATCAAACAGCTGCTTCTGGAACGCAACGCCTGTCTTTAAGCGGTCCCACTCATGGACAAAGTCCTCCCCTTCGAAACGCCACATCACCTCACCATAACCGAACATATGGTTCAGAATCGAATAGGCATTCCCACTCAGGTTAAGAGCGAATGTATCCTTCTTTCCATTGTCATCCGGATCATCCTCTGCGAATGCTTTCGCAACCGCTAAGAAATCCTCCGCCGTCTTCGGCATTGGCAAGCCTAGCTTGTCAAGCCAATCTTGACGGATATAGATCATATGCCCTGCCGATAGCGGTGACACCTTGCCGATCTCGTACAGCTTCCCATCGTCCTTCGTGCCTAGCTTGCGCAGCTGTGGGAATTGCTCTAGCATCGACTTGTAGGTCGTGCTGTGTTCCTCGATCAGCTCGTCGATTGGCATCAACAGCTTCTGTCCGTACCATTGGTTCCGATACCCCGTATCGTATTCCAGGATAAGATCCGGTGCTGCATTACTCGCGAACAACGTATTAAACTTCTGAAGCGACTCCCAGCGTGGGACAGTAATGTAGCTGACGTCCGTTGGTCCGTTCTCGTTAATCCACTGTGTCCAACGGTTTTTGTCCCAATTGCCCTCTTCAGGTGGTATGTTGTTACGTTCATACATCGAAACCGTAATGTTACCTCTAACCTCTGGTGCCGGTGTTTCCTTCACTACGTTCTCTGTCGTAGGCTTTGTCCCCTCATTGCTTGTATTCGGTGCATCATTCTGATTATTACAGCCTGATGCAATTAACAAGGCACTAGTCAAGAAGACGAGCGTTCCTGCCTTCCAGCTCTTTTTCCATCTGATTTGTTTCACTGTTCGTTGTTCCCCCTTATAGAATGAGTGAGTGTGCGGGCGTTCCTGTTAGTGGTAATCCCCGCTGATCTTCCCCTTGCGGCTTCGATCTGCGTTCACTGTACCAACTACCCCCGAGACTTGACAATGTACATGATTCTTAGTGCTAGCCAAAAGGTAAAATCGCCCGATAAACCGAATATCCACAGCTAACCTAATAGCAAAAGCCCCTCACTAGGAAGGGCTCTGGCCATGATTTTTACGATAATCGCCAGGTGTTGTCCCCATCACCTTCTTGAATGCGCGAATGAACGATATATCGTGGATGTAACCAACTGCATTCGCAATTTGCTGTAACGATAGCGTCGTCGCTTCAAGCAGCCTCTTGCTTTCCTCGATGCGGACACGGACCATGAAATCGACTAGCTTCTCCCCGAAGGCTTCCTTGAAGAGGCGGCTCAAGTATTTTCCGTTCAGTCCAAATACCTCACATAACAAATTTAGCGATAAATCCGCATTGGCGTATTCCTTCTCTATGTAGAGCTTCACCTCTTGCATGAGGGTATAATGGCTTCGGCTCGACCGGAAAGCGACGATGAATTGATGAAACTCACTCAGAATCACATGGAATCGAGCCTGTGCTTCCTCCGCTACATCGAATGTATCACGCACACGATGGAGCTCAGGGACAGCGTTATCACTCCATGCCGCCTGAACCTCAGATGGGAAATCAGCGATTTCCTGATAAATGTGCTGCACCATCGAATTCAACAGCTGTACATGCTCTTCTCGTGTATACCGGTCCGATCGCAGCTGCTGGAATAATTCCTCGAAGCTTGGCTCCCAATCGCTCTCACCGGTGCGGAACGCTAAGGCAAAGCTACGTAACGTCTGTAGATGCCGAACGCGTTCTCCGGATGGCTCTTCCAGCTCGCTGTAGATGATCACGCGATTAAGCCCTAAACTCGGCTTATAGGACAGTGCGTTCAAGGCGCTCTCATAGGAGGTTGGCACATCCAACAATTCTGCTGCCGAGCTGCCAACACCTACACATACGGTAAAGTCCAGATTCTGCTCCACCCATGCCCGTACCTGCTCCACCTGCACGGCAACCTCGCCAATTTCTTCCGTGCTATTCTTACATTGATATAACGCTGTAATGCGATGCTGCTCGGTCCACTCAGCCCAGACGGAGATTCCCTTCCCTTCACTTACCTCCTTGATCACACTGCTTAAGACAAACTTCAATAAGCAAAAATCCCGATAAGAATATTGCGTTGTTACGTCCCCATACTTATCGATTTCGAATACAGCAACGCCCAACGATTCGTAAGCATATGGAAGCCCGAAGCGTTCCAGCTCCACCTGCCATTCTGCCTCGCCGATCGGACGGTTGCCCTCCATAAGCTCGACGAAGAAGTGTCTTCTACGGAAGAGCGAATCCTCCTCGTGTAGTCGCTGGTATATGTTAGACTGCTCGATCAGGTTATCGATCGCTTGCTCGATAAAGCCAAACTCGTCAGCGTCTCCCTTCGCCAGATCTCCTTTCTTCTGTTCAGTTAGACGGTTAATCCGCGAGATAATCGATTCAAGCGGCTTATAGTTTCGTTTGGTGACGACAGCCATCCAAATCGAGCCAATGATTACGATCAGAATACCGGCCCCGACCCATATATACGACAGGATCGAAGCGAACTGGAACAGCTTCACGTCATGCAGGCCACCGGTGTATGTCCATCCCGTGTGACTCGAATCCATCTTCGAGATTACGGTGCCTGGCAGGTCTGATGCATGGTCGAGGGCGAGGATCAGATTGCCTTCACGGTCGTGGATTTCCACGAAGCTGATGCTCGATTGATTGAGCTCCTCCAGCATCTTCGCTAAACTCGCCAAGCTGATATTGACGACAACAAGACCTTGCCCACCTTGAAGCAACGGATACTTGCGAACAATGGAAACCACCGAGGAGGAGAATCGCTCCTCTCCTTGGAACTCGAGGTACGATCGTTTCGGAGAAAGCTCATAGAAAGCTTGTGCGTTTTCCCGGTCGCCTAGGAATGCCTGATCCCCAAACTGCTCGAGTGGGACATACATATTCGTCGTCATTACCTTCTGATCCATGTATCGGTACAAATATACGGAATCGATGAGTCCATTAAAGGTAGACATCTGATTGAGCTTGCGCGAAATCTCATAAATATTATAGTGGGGATTCGTGCTTCCATCATTAAAAAACTGCTTAATGTGTTCGTCCGTCTCGATATCTTTGATGAGCATGCTATCAATTTCTCCAAGCGTATGATCAATCAATTGTACGATATGTCGGACATACGTCTGATTCGCCGAAATCGTCTCTTTCCTCGACGTTTCACTAAGTAGCAAGAAGGTAAGCAGAATTAGCACCGATGTAACCACGAAGAAGATCGGAAAATAGGACAAAAGCAAACGGTAAAACCAAGTTTTCTGCATGAATACCCTCTTCCTCCATTCTGTCGACACTTGTAGTTATATTGTGTATTCGTTATTCGTTTATTTCGGTGTAATAAGCCAAAACCCTCTCTGTGCTCGTCATACAGAAGCTAACCATTTGTCTACACACTAACCGAAAGGCTCTTATGGCTCAAATTCAGTTTTTTGTTTTGGAACCTAATCGCAAAAGAGCAGCCTCCCCAGATCGGAAGCTGCTCTTCATATGCTATGAGCTCGCTAATTCCCTACTAGCTCAACTCCATAATCCATTACTTGCCCACCTGATCCTCCAGGGACTGGGCGATCTTAACCATCTCGTCCTCAGGTAGGTCGCCAGATGTTAAGCGGAATTCCACACCATCGTCCATCCAGGTGAGCGTCTTCTGCTCATCCCCTAATAAGGTGCCTAGCGTAAAGCCCAGATCGACCATGGTACCGCTCAGCGAGGATACTCCACGTTCGGTAGGTCGAGCTTCGAATAAGGTAAAGTTATGCGCTCCTTCATAGCGAAGCAAGACGCCTACCTCCCCACCAAGCTTTATGTCGCTAATATCCTTTGTTACGACTCCTTCAGGTAGATAACTAGGAATAAGAATGCCAAAGGATTTCGAAGCCTTCTTAGTCTCCGCAGATGTTGTACCCTCCGTGTCGGTCTCCTTACTCGTTCCTACAGCAGTATCCTTCGTGTCACTCTCCGCACCCATTCCCGCTGCATTGATTCCCTCTTCCGTCGCCCATTCATCCTCGGCCATTGTAGCTACCGACTGTAGTTCATAGCTCACCATATTACGCTCCATATCGAAGGAATCCTCATCGAATTTCTTATTGAATACGAAGGAGTTGAACTTCACCTCCAGTAATACATTCGATTCCGCATCACTGGCTTCCATTCGTGCTGGTGCATAGTCTTCCTTGTCTAGCCAAATTCGCTGTCTGACTAAGGAATGATTCTGTAGATTCGATACAACATCGAACACATACGTATCACCATCGGCTGTAAATTGACGATTCTTATCCTGCAGAATACTCTGTACTAACGTATGGTACAGATAAGCCTGACCCTGCTTCTCCGGCCAATCACTCTGGAAGCGGAAGCTCTTGTTCAGCTGTGGCGTAAGCACGAACACACCCTCATCATTCTTCAGTACAATCTGTGTAACATCCTTGGTGGCATTCTTCAGTGCAATTCGGTAATAGCTCGGACTCTGATACCACACCTCCACCGCATACTCCTGCGGCTTCAAGCCTGTATGGAGAATCATCGTACCTGCACCCTCGTAGCTCTCCAGCTTGTTCATCGTCTTATCCAAATCCGCAATCACATCACTCGCATCCTTCTTACCGCACCCAACCAGCACTATGACCACGCACATCACCATGGCTAGCGTCCACGTGACTCTACGCATGCGCTTCATCCCCTCGTCCGTAAATTTCCACAACTAGTACATGTCTATGTGGGAACTTGGACAATTATGCGGACTGGTTTGACAAGCTATAGGCTCCTTAGTCCAGATAGCACTTGAGGAAGAGAGAGTAAGTAAATAACGTCACAGGTGTCCGGCTAATTCTTTCAAAAAGATACCTTCGCGGCTCACACTATCGTCGAAGTTTTGCCCGACTGCATCAATTGCTTGAGCTTCAATTTCGTTGAGGTTTCCACCGCAGGTGTATAGATACTACACTTTAAATCGGTATCACCTTGAACCTGCAGTGAAGTAAGCTGGAACAGCATCTTTCTAGCCTTAGCATGCCTGAACTCGAGTAACACCTCCGGTGCGGAGCTTACCTCGCTCTGCTCCCAAAGCCGATTGAAATCAGGATGGGTATGTTTCATTTTCCCTAGAAATTCCTCGTACCATTGATCCCCTACGTACTGTCCATAATAAGCCCGGAATATCGCGAGAAAGCCGCTAGCAAACTGCTCCCAATTAACGGCTAGCCGTTGGAACTCTTTTCTCGCGAATAATAAATGGATCATGTTCCGCTCATAAACTGGAATAAGCTCAAAGTTCAGGAATACATGGGCAGCTGCGTCATTCCAGCCAACGATATGGCACCTGCGATCGGATATGATTGTTGGACAATATGTAAGCTCTTGAAGAATGATCCTCAGCGAGGGGCTGATTTGTGGAACCTCTTCATGATGCAGACTTACCCCCGGGGTCGTCTCCAATGCCAAGGAAAATAAGTACTTTCGTTCGTCAACGGTCAAATGTAGAGCCGTGGCAACGTTATCTAAGACGGACGATGATACTTTTATATCCCGTCCTTGTTCTAACCAGGTATACCAGGTGTGGCTAACGTTTGCCAGTTGCGCGACTTCCTCTCTTCTGAGCCCTGGCGTCCTTCTTCGTGAACCTTCAGGCAAACCGACGAACTGAGGGGTGAGTTTAGCTCTCTGAGCCTTTAAGAATAAGGACAGCGCTTGTAGTCTTGATTGAGGATTCATAGCTACATACCCTTCCATATGATTATCATATTATTAATTATACTAGGATAAAGACCAACTTGTAATAGGATAATTATCGTGACATGATGATTATAAGGTTTTATTCAAGAACGTTCAAGGAGGGATTGGCTTATGGAAAGAGTCGTTATAACTGGAATGGGTGCTATCACGCCGCTAGGTAATGATGTAGAAACATTCTGGACTCGGTTAGTTCGGGGGGAATCGGGGATTTCATCTATAGATGCTTTCGATACAAGTCGATTTAAGGTTAAGATAGCCGGAAATGTACGTGACTTTAATGCTAAGGAGCTGTTCGGCCTCAAGGAAGCAAGACGCATGGATCGCGTCAGTCAGTTCGCTCTAGCAGCAGCCGACCAGGCTCTAGTCGACTCTAAAATTGACTTAGAGCAAGTCGACAAAGAGAGAATGGGTGTGTATGTCGGCTCAGGAATCGGCGGAATACAGACATTATTGGATCAACATATCTTGTTATGTGAACGAGGTCCAGAAAGGGTGAGCCCCTCCCTGGTTCCCATGATGATATCCAATATGGCTGCAGCCTTAATAAGTATTAAACTTGGTGCATTAGGTTCTACATTGTCTCCCGTAACGGCTTGTTCTATTGGGAATACGGCTATCGGGGAGGCATTCTATCATATTCAGTCTGGAAGAGCGGATATCGTATTCGCAGGTGGATCGGATGCGGCCATAACCGAGATATCGGTAGCTAGCTTCTCGAATGCAAAGGCACTATCGACGAGGAATGAAGAGCCTGAGCGGGCTAGTCGGCCGTTCGATGCAGGAAGAGACGGTTTTGTCATGGCCGAGGGGGCGGGAATTCTGGTTTTGGAATCGTTGTCCCATGCATTACGGAGAAAAGCTAACATACATGCTGAGGTTATCGGCTACGGCGCTAGCTCTGATGCGTATCATATGGTGGCGACCCATCCTGAGGGTATTGGCGCGTACCGTGCAATGAAATTAGCACTTCAAGAGGCTAATATACGCCCGAACCAAGTGGATATCATAAGTGCGCATGCAACGAGTACAGAGCTTGGCGACAACTCGGAAACAGCAGCCATTAAGAGACTATTCGGTCAAGATGCATATCGCATACCCGTTACGGCCAACAAGTCGATGACCGGGCACATGTTCGGAGCAGCGGGGGGTGTAGAAGCCATTGCCTTGGTGAAAAGCTTACAGAACGGAATCATCCCTCCAACGATTAACTTAGAGCGGAGGGATGATAAGTGTGACTTGGATTATGTGCCCCATGTAGCTCGCCAAGCCGATTTGAATATCGGAATATCCAATTCATTTGGTTTTGGAGGTCATAATGCGGTTATTGTTGTTAAGAAATACGAGGTTGGATCAATATTTTTTCATTTCCCTACAAAGACATGAAAAGACCCTTCCCTTTTGGAAAGAGTCTCGCGGCCCACTTTCGGGCAAAATGTTAATCATTTGCATATTCATATATAACTGTTTATCAGGCTCCACGCATTTCAATTAAAAAATCATCATTGATCCGGCTTTACCATTACTCGAAAGGATCCATGAGTTTGATGGCTTCTATAATTATTTGGTCTAACTTCATATGGATCAGGAAAAGCAAGTATTTGATAATTTTTAGGGCTGTTTGTTTCCGGTAAGTTTATTTCAAAAATTTCCCTCTCATCAGAATTAGCAGATACATATAGGACTTCATTCTCGCGTATTAATGGAACCTGCTTCCAATTAAAAAGAGCAACTACTGCGTAACTTATCGGCTCCGATCCAATATTGCCAATTGACAAAAAAAGTTTATCTATTTCATTTTTTTCATATACAAACTTCAGCTTTTCTTCTTGATCACTTAGAAAAACGTTATCATTGGGACCTCCATAAATTGACCGTTTTGGTTCTATATCAAACAATACCCTTTTTTCATGTGGTGATCGTATTCGAAATCTCATCGATATAATTTCTTGAAGAACGGAAGCTTTTTTAATATCCTGCTCCAAAAGCAAATAATCAGGCTTTTTAATAATTATGAAATCTACTTCGTTGGTATTCTCTTCAATATTTACTATTGTTTCTATGTTAACATTAGAAGAGGGAGATAGTTCGCTTCCGTTGTTTATAACCACCCCATTCATTCCAACTAATCCAAAAGATATTGAGCCTTCGTTTTTACCTGCAGCTTGAATATTTGAATAAGTTACATCTTTCTTTTTATTTGTATTATTTGTGGTACAAAATGTTACTATTATAGATAATAAAACTAAACCTGAAATATTCATAGAACTATCCTGAAAAGCTAAAGACTCAAGTGTAACAAAGGCTTGAAAGGCTTGGAAGGAATGGGCATATCACCTATAAAGTGATGCAAAAGCATGGAAATAGAGCCCGAACTTTGTATGCGATTCGCTTGAAAGCTAATGCCCGTCTACAAGCTACCGCACAGTCAATGGTTATTCAAGTGCTGAACCCCAATAAACTCTATGAGTCACAAATACATTATGGCGAATTCCAGTATAAAGCTAAAAGCTGGGACTGCGCACGATGTGTGGTTGTGAAGATGGAACGCCTTGCTGGTGATCTGCACTTCCAATTCACCTACATCGTGACGAATATGACCGTACGTCCCAAATCCGTGCATCGCTTTTACTTTCAACGCAGACATATGGAGAACTTCATCAAGGAAGAGAAGAACGGATTGGCCTGTGACACGGATAACCAGACCATCGCATTGTAGCTATGCTAATTGGCCAGACACTTTATCAGCTTCTAGTGCTACAATTACTGCTGACATTGATCTGACCGTTAACCGGTCTGCCATCTGACTCCACTCAAAGGTTGTATCTGATTAATAAAGTTATATATCATACACATAAACAAACCCAATCTAATCGATTTTGCTTATTGAATAGTACAAAGGGACCTCCGCAAAATCAAATCAACGAGGTCCCTTTGTACTGAGATTATTTTCCCTTGTTTTTTCCAATGAATAACGTGACTATACTTAACAATAAGCTGGAAAAAATTAATATAATAGCAAATCTTGCAATTAGTGTATCAGTAGTCTCATACCAAATCAGTAAAAATGCGACGGCAATAAGAGCAATCTGAATGGAAAACAGCTGTACAAATTGCACAGGCCTATCTTTTATTAACCAGAAGAGAATGGCAGTGACAACTAATCCAATAATTACTTCATAAAAGGATACTAAAACTTGCGACTCAATAATGTTATTCACTCCTTAGAAAAGAGTATCCGAACCGTTGCTAATAGCCCAACCCTCCGGTCCATTTGCAAAACCAACTGAAAAACCTGGACTACTTGATACGTTATAGGAAACTGAACTAATATAAACATCATCCCATGTATGCGCGTAAGCAGTACGAGCTTTACCATTGAAATCGGAAAAATCGGAGTTGTAAGTTAAAGTAGCGGCAAAACCTCTTCCTAAGTATGAATAGTAAACTGTAGATCCTGAGATAGCTTCAACTCTTGCCTCATCCTGGTATTGAAACCCAACACCTGTTTCTCCATCACCATTGCTTGGGTTTGAGGATTCATCAGACCATCCATCTTGATTTGTCTTATTTGGCCCACGATCTCTAGCTTCAACGTGAGTGGCATCCACGGCGATCACGGATGCATCGATAAAACCCTCTTGAAAGGCTTGATGAACTAATTGTTCTTGTGATTGCTGAAAGACTTGGGATTTTTGAAGCTTCTGAATGAGCCGTGTATACGAAGCTTCACTTGGAATTCGATCAGAACCGGAGAAGCCGCAATCTGCGCTAAATTCAACGCTTCTTTTTAACCGTTTTCTTAGGTCTTTAATCGTTGGAATACGTTCCACGATTCGAATGAACAGCGAGTGTAACATAGCCGCATAATTAAGCTGAGTCGGTGCCCCAAGGAATGCTTTTTTGGATACAACACGTAAAAATGGTTTAATATCTAAGGTCTCAAAAAGATAACCATAGGTATCCTTGCTTGGGTGACATATCTAATAAGTCTTGCAAGGAAAATAGGCTTTCTTGTTGAATATTATACATCTGGAGTTCTTCCTCGACTTTAAGATGTATTCGTTGGACTTGCCATTGTTGAATACTCTGATTTTTTCATAGAATCTCTCGATACCTTACCAGTTGACTTTTCTGGAATTGCCCTCAGATCATACATTACTCCATTAGAAGTAAATACACCCTTGTCAGCTAATACACTCCCAGATAAGGTTAGAGCCAAGACGACTGCACTTAATAAAGAAAACTGAAACTTCTTCATCATTTTTTATCATCCTTATTTTCTATGAAAAGGTCGACCCTTCAAAATTAGTATATTATATATTAACTACATTAATATATAGGTAATTCCTATAATTTCCCATTTACGCGCTTTTACAAGCGAGGAATGGAAATATATGGGCTATCTTCTTAGCTTAATATTTATAGACTTTATGCAGTTTAACAGTTCCATGTAGATCAGTTATACATGTGTTTCCCGTTGAGTTAACTTTGATCGACCTAAAACTATATATCCATCTAAAAATTCATACATAAAGTCATAAAGCATCATTTATTCACTTCTACATTTTTCGACTAATTGAAAAAAAAGTTATAATCATATATAGAGTACTTACTTGTTCATTCTCCCACTAATCAAATGGAAGAGTAATTGACATTATTGTACAATATATTGTACAATAAGTATGAGGTGATCTTATGAAGGCAGTCAATTATTCTACAGTACGTAACCATTTGAAGGAATATATGGATCGTGTGGCTGAGGATTATGAGACTTATATTATTACACGCAAGAATGAGAAGAATGTGGTGATGATGTCAGCAGATGAATATGACAATCTGATGGAGAATTTTCATCTGTTAGGTCATGAGGTTAGTCGAAATTCACTCTCTGAATCGAAGAGACAATTAGAAGCGGGACTGTTGGTTAATTCTGCTCTGCTAGAGGAAGAATGATGAATGTCGTATTCACAGAGCAAGCATGGTCTGAGTATCTTGCGTGGCAGACTGAGGATAAGAAAACTTTGAAGCGAATCAACTCATTAATTCAAGATATACAGCGTAATGGACATGAGGGCATTGGTAAACCTGAGCCCCTGAGATTTGATTTCACGGGATACTGGTCGAGAAGAATAAATGAAAAAGATCGCCTCGTGTACACAATGGATAGCAAGAATATCTATATTATTCAGTGTAAGTATCATTACAATTAAGCTAACCAACATATTTTCTATCGTAAATTTCATCAATACTCTTGCTTTTAAGAATGTACTTTCCTTTCTCCTCGCTGTACTAATCAGCAATTTAGCCATGCAATAATTTTGGGTTTACGAAGTAGTCCTCTGTTCGAGGAGTGGAGGTAGATACTAAGCATGAACATGCGTTATAGTTTCAAACCAATTGAAATCGAACATATAAGTAAACGTTTTGGTAAACATTTTTATGAGAAGGTTTTGAGGGATATTGAGGTTTATGCTGATAAGTGGAGTTTAACCTGTTTTCAGTTTGTTCCTTCCTATTCTGCAAACTTAGTTTTTATATGCGATTCAGAGCATTTTGGAAGCGTAGTGCTTAAGATAGGTCATCCTTCTTCCGGAGGAATAGATTCAGAATTCAATACTTTGTGTGAATATAACGGCAGACGATTTTGCAGAGTCTTTGACGCTGATATGGATAATAACGTCATACTTGAAGAGTGTGTGAAACCGGGAAATCCTTTGAGGGATGAGAGTTCTCTTGATAATAGACTATCTGTATTTTGTTCCCTATATAAAGGTTTGCACATAACGCCCGCCAAAGAAGACATATATCCGACTTATACAGAATGGGTTGGTAGGATAACAGCGTACATGAGCAAGCGACAGGATTGTATACAATTGTATGCTTATATGAAAAAAGCAAAAGGTATCTGCTTATCGGTTTCTACTTTGTATTCACAAAAGATGCTGCTTCATGGCGACTTTCATCATGATAATATTTTGCTTAGTAATGATGGAGGTTATATAATAATCGATCCTAAAGGCGTAGTTGGCGATCCAGTATTTGATGTTCCACGGTTTATATTAAATGAATTTGACGATGAAATAACTACTGAATTATATAAGAAAATAAACGACATCATATGCACCTTAGAAAAGAACCTTCATATTCCAAACGACATATTAAGGCAATGTCTTTATGTAGAAACTGCAATGGCAGTATGCTGGAATATAGAAAGTGGCTCAACCCCTGAGGAATATCCGAGTCTTATAAGAAAAGTTGCTTTCGCAGAAACAATTTTGAATACGTGATTGCTCTCAACCGACGCAGCTTGGTATTTTGGTTATTTTACTTTTTACTTTTCATTTTTCTCCTTCAACATCTTTAGCTTTTCTTTAAAATCATCGAAGGAGTTGAAATAATTGTCCTGATAAAGTTCCTTTTTAACCCCACGATCTATATTACCTCCCTTAATTATGAACTTGCTCTGCAATAGTCCAAATTGGTAATAGATACCTCCCATCTCATTCACAATTATTTGGTCACCTTTCTTTAAGCTACCTTTGTGTACATCGTTAACCTCTACAGAAAATGAACGAATTGGAAAATCAATGACCTCGAATGCTCTAGTTTCCTCTACTACTTCGACTTCCAATACATCCGTTGCTTCCTGAAAGAGATCATCGACCGTTTGGAAATATTCATATGAACCCTGAAAGCCTACTACTTCTGGTGCTACTTCTGGTGAGGAACAGGCGGTTAATATGACCAGTAAACTGGTGAATATTAATAATTTGATCTGTTTCATTATTTCTCCTCCCTGTATTGTAAGTATAGTTGTTTTATCCGATATATGGGTGCAAATAAACAATATTCCTACAACCAAGTATCCACCCTTTCACTCACACCGTTCTTTTTCCCTTGCTTCCGCTAAGGGAGTTCGTTTAACATGGGCATTAATATGTCCTCGGAAACATTCCCAACGCGTTGCTGATTTGACAAGCTGTTATAGAAATGAGTTAGTTAATAAATACAGACAAATTATAATTGTACACGTATGCTTAAGTAAGATAAATCTTGTCATTTAATTACGAGGGGGAAGCATTTTGCACAAGGTACTGATTGTCGATGACGAGCTTTTTGTACGCAAAGGTTTGATCAATCTAATTGAGTGGTCATCGCTACAATTTCATATCTGCGGCGAAGCGGAGAACGGGGAGCAGGCGTTGAATCTTATTAAACAACTAACCCCTGATCTAGTCATTGTAGATATACGTATGCCTTTGCTTGACGGTCTGGAGCTAATCCGACAGGTGAATACGGAGGGAGGGTATCAACCGTTTTTTATCATCTTAAGCGGGTACCCTGATTTCTCGTATGCCCAGCAAGCTTTCCGTTACAATGTGTCTAATTATCTTCTGAAGCCGGTCGATGAACATGAGCTTACAGCTACCTTAAAAAAAATAGCAATTACACTGAATCAGAAACAGCTTCTATCGATGACAAGAGAAAAGCCGCTTGTCGAAATTGTTATCGAAAGCTTGGTCCAAGCCGAACCCGACGAGCAAGTGATGACGCAAATTGCAAATACACTGGGGTTTCCTCTCTCCTCCTCCTATACATATATCATTGCAGAAATACAGGATAAGCTGGCTCATAGAGTAATCGACTATCTTCTTCCATTGCAGACGTCGCTCCAGCGATATTTTTATCTTGAGGGGCAACCTCTTCTCATTCATGTACGCGCGTACAATCAATATGGCTTTATCGTGCCCCCATTGTGGCAAGACGAGCAAGTTGATGCTGAGCGGATGAGCTACACCAAGCTGCTTCATAGCTTGGAGAAGGATCTTGTAACGAGAATAGCTTTGTTTGTAGGTCATAAGGTCAATCACTTGAAGCAGATCGTTGATTCCCGCATCAGCGCTGATGAATGCTTGAATTATCGTTTTGCCGCAGGCTTAAACGGCATTTTTATGGCATCGGAGCTTTTGGAGCTACCCTTATATTATTATGATGTAGATGAAAAACTGCACAGTAGGCTACTCTATGAGGTTGAAGCCAATCATAAGGAAGGATATAGAGACGCTATTCATGCGATTTTCATTGCCTTTCAAGAACGGCATTTCACTCCCGGAGCAGTTACGAATACCATAAGGCGAAGTATGATTTCCACTATCAATATTATCCGACAATTGGAAGGCGATGAGAAGGATCTCGTGTGGTTGGAAGAGCTGCTCAATTGGCAGACGAAATACCGTAATCTGAACCAGTTAAGCGATGTTTTCTTGAATTTCATAGAGGAAGCCGCTGAATATATCGCGGAAATACGGGGAGAAAAAGGCGAAGGCAATATTGAAAAAGTGAAAAAATATATCGACGGCCACTTCAGAGAAAACATTTATCTGAAGGGCATCGCTGCCGATTTTCATATGAACTCTGTTTATCTTGGGCAATTATTTCGCAAGCATTACGGTATGTACTTTAATGAATATGTGCTGTCACTTCGCATCGAAGAGGCGAAGCGGTTGCTGCGGCAAACGAAAAAACGGGTGTACGAGATTGCAGAGATGGTAGGTATTCATAATGCAGATTACTTTGCCACCCAATTTGAAAAGCTAGAGAAAATGACGCCAACGGATTATCGTAATCAGATGAACGATCATAAATAAGGAGGTCCCTGTCGTGCTCAACCTTAGATTGCACAATTTGAAGCTCCGAAACAAGCTGATCTTCATCTATGTCATATGTGTGTTCATACCGATTGTTCTGACAAACGTGATGTTCTATCAAGTAACAACCATTAACATAAAGAATCAGAAGACGGCGGATGCAGAACAAGCGATTACCTTATTGCAAGCCGAATTAGGGGCCCTTATTGACGATGCTGCCGGCACTTCATATTTGTATTCCATTGACAATCAGCTCAGTAAACATCTGAACACCAACTTCACATCGTACGAGAGTTATGTGGAATCGTTGAGCACCATATCGAATCTGTTCAATCGTGCTGACCAGGAGTACAAAACCCTCGGCTCCGTCACGATAATGAGTAACAATCCGTCGATTCTGACCTCCGGCCATATTATCAAGCTTGAGGATGAAATACGGGACACCGATTGGTATAGCCAAATCAAAAATTACAATCATACTTACCCCCATCTGTATGTAACCTACGACAGCATCAGCGTAATTCAAAAGCTGTCAGATCCCAGCTACGTGAACTACGAGAATGTTGTAAAAATCGATTTGAATAGTACTTACATTACCCAAATGCTCACATTATCCAGCTTTGAAGGAGATATTTATTTTCTTGATCCGTCTAATCAAGCGCGTTACGGGCGTCTGGCAGGCGGCCAACCAAGCGAGCTGATCACTGCTGATCGGACGCTCAGCCTTGAACAAATACCTAAGCCGAATAAAGCAATCGTCATCGGCAAGCAATATCAGACTAATCGATATCTGGGGGGCTGGACCGTATATGGGGTCCTAGACGAAGAAAAAATCTTATATGATGTCAGGCAATCGGGTCAGTTTATTCTTTGGTTTGCGGGGATTAATATTCTTGTACCTACCCTTGTAATCTTAATTATCTCCCGCTCTATCCATACACGAATTCGGAATATCCTGAAGCACATGAAATCAGTAAAGGGTAAGAACTTTGAACGAATTCCCTTTAATAGAGAACGGGATGAAGTAGGTGAGCTTGCAGTCGAATTCAACCGAATGAGTGAGCGAATTGAAAACCTGATCAATGATGTGTATATAGTGGAGATACAGAAGAAAGAATTGGAGCTGCGAGAAAGGCAAGCACAGCTAAACGCACTCCATAGTCAGATCAATCCTCACTTTTTATTCAATGCACTAGAAACAATCCGGATGCGGAGTCTAATGAATGGTGAAACACAGACGGCCAAGACGATTCAGAATATGGCCAGAATCTTTCGTCAATCGATTCTATGGAACCGAAGCTTTGTTACGATTCGCGAGGAATTGGAGTTGATCGAAAGCTTTCTAGAAATTCAGAAGTATCGCTTCGACAGCAAGCTGGAGTATCATATCGAAATCGATCAATCCCTGATGGATATCGAAATTCCTAAGATGGCATTCCTGCCATTCGTGGAGAACGCGAGTATTCACGGTATAGAGAATATGCCTGGCATTGGATATATTACCATTCAGATCGTACAAGAGCACAATCAGATTGTCTTCATGATCACGGATAATGGGGTGGGCATGGATCAAGAGAAAATCAAGGAGCTTATACACTACTTTCATGAGGATGCCGCCATGGGTGAATCTATCGGTATGAAAAATGTCATTACTCGACTGAAAATATGCTATGGTGAATCGTTCGACTTCACAATTACTAGCGATCAAGGTAAAGGATCACGGATCACGTTGCGTCTGCCAATGGGATAAAAAGGACCAAATCCCAATAATAAGTTCTAAACTATTCAAAGACCAATCAAAGGTTTACCATATAACAATTATTTAATTTTTCTCCTATACTAAAAATTGAAAGTGCTTACATTAACAACATTTGGAGAAAGAAAGGGGATTTGGCAATGCTTAAGAAGAAGGTACTTCAAACCAGCTTAGCCGTGCTGACGGCTGCAACACTCCTACTTGCTGCATGCTCGAATAATGAGCCAGTAGCGAGTAATACCAAGAACGACAGCAAGAACAACAGTAAGAATAATACTGAGGTCGTTGCCGAGGTCAGTAAGGACCCGGTCACTTTCACTTACTTTGGATTTGGAGCAAATAAAGACGTGACAGCCAGCGATACGACAATCGGTAAACTTCTTCAGGAACAGACCGGTGTCGATTGGAAGATGGAATTTGTTGTCGGAGATTCAGCCACTAAGGCTGGTGTTATGATTGCCGGCGGTGATTATCCCGATGTTATCTCACCAGTAGGCGAGTATGCTAAGCTGTTGGATGCAGGCGCTTACATCCCTCTTAATGATCTGATTGAGAAGCATGGTCCTAACATCAAACGTGTATATGGCGATTACATGGATAAGATTACACATGAGGATGGCAACATCTATATCCTTCCTTTCACAGCCAACATTGGCGGCTACTTGAAGGACCCTGATGCGACCACTAATTTCTGGATGCAACGTGCAGTTCTAAAAGAATTCGACTATCCAGAAGTGAAAACGCTTGATCAATATTTTGAACTAATCGAGAAATATCAAGCCAAATACCCAACTAAAGATGGAAAAAATACGATTGGTTTCGCTTCATTCGCTAGCTCTCCTGGCGAGTATTACACAATTACAAATCCGGTCATGCATTTAGCTGGATATCCGAATGATGGTAATGTCCTAGTAGACATGGAAACTCATGAAGCCAAGCTCTATATGGCATCAGAAACCGAGAAGAAATGGTTGCAATCATTAAATGCGATGAATAGCAAGGGCTTGGTCGATCCAGAAACTTTTACTGCTAACAAAGATCAGTACTTAGCCAAGTTAACTTCCGGACGCTTACTCGGATTTGCAAGCTATATCTGGCAAGTCGGCGATGCGATTAACAACCTAAAGACGGCTGGCAACGACGATCTGCGTTATGTGTCACTTCCCCTTGTCTATGACACGAGCATCACAGATGCTTATATGGATCCTCCTTCCTTCGTTAATAACCGTGGACTCGGAATTAGCGTGAGCGCTGAGGATCCTGAACGTATTATTAAATATTGGGATAGCATGCTGACTGAAGAGAACCAGAAGCTCATGACATGGGGCGAAGAAGGTGTTACCTATTCAGTGAACGCAGATGGCCGATACGTTATGACTACAGAACAATTGGCCGATAGAAATGATAATGATTTCAAACGCAATTACGGCTTTGCATACTTCGAGTATGAATGGCCACGATACGGCAACAACTCTATCTACGAGAACGGTAACGCTCATTGGCCTTTCTATCAAGCTGAGGTAGCGGCTAACAATTACACAGATGGCGACAAGGCTTTGCTTGAAGCTTATGGTCTAAAAACGTTCTCCGATTTCTACGCTACACCTGTGGAGCGCCCATGGTACCCTGCATGGAGTATCGAGAAGGAACAAGGTTCTCCTGAACAGATTTTCAATACGAAATCCGGAGATCTGCAGCAAAAATACTATCCGAAGCTAGTGTTCGCTTCCACTGACAAATTCGAATCAGTATGGAATGAATATGTCGAAGAGTTCAACAAGTTGGATGGTGCGGGCTTTGAACAATTCGTAACGAAGAAAGTCCAAGATCGTGTTGCCGGTAAGTGGTAATTAGCTACTACTGAGAATTAGTAATACCTCGGGAAAAGTGAAGCTACTTCACTTTTCCCTTCTATACTTATTAGAGAGAGTTAGTTCGAGCTGAAAGGAGTCGGATCAAGTGGAGAAACATGCAGGGTTTATCGTTCAATCGACTTCTGGCGATTCGCGCCTAAGAGCTTTTATCAGAACATTGTCCAAACAGAAAATGCTGATGCTAATGTCCTTACCTTTTCTCGTTTGGGTCATCATATTTAAATATATTCCGCTTTGGGGATGGACAATAGCCTTTCAAAAATACAAATTGGCTAGAGATATTTTTGATCAAACCTGGGTTGGGCTGGACAATTTCAAGTATTTATTTACGGAAGATCAGTTTTACTTGGTGTTGCGCAATACGATCGTCATGAGCTCTATCAACCTTGTGCTGGGTTTTACAACAGCAATTACATTAGCGTTATTGTTAAATGAACTTCGCAAAATTTATTTCAAACGAATCGTACAGACGATCAGTTACTTACCTCATTTCATCTCATGGGTTGTTGCCGTTAATATTGTACAAACGGCTCTAGCTCCAGAAGGTATAGTCAACATATTACTGCTCCAAGCGCATTTGATTGATAAGCCTATTCTATGGCTGGGAGTCGGGGAGTATTTCTGGGGGATTCTCGGAGTAACGGAAGTGTGGAAGAACGTCGGCTGGAACACGATTATATACTTGGCCGCCATTACCTCGATCGACCCTGCTCAGTACGAAGCTGCCGAGATAGACGGCGCATCGCGACTTCAACGGATGTGGCATATTACACTTCCGAACATGAAACCGATCATCGTTGTCTTGCTCATTATAAACATGGGATTCATTCTCGAATCTGGGTTCGAACCGCAATGGCTACTTGGCAACGGATTGAATGTTCAATATTCGGAGAATCTTGATATATTTGTATTGAAATACGGGTTTAGACTTAATAATTATGGATTAGCAACTGCAGCCGGTATGTTCAAAACCGTGGTCAGCATCGTCTTCCTGATCGCTGCGAACAGCCTCGCTAAGCGAATGGGCGAAAGCAGATTGTACTAGATGAAAGGAGGTTAAGGTTTATGTTAGGTACCAAATCTGCTAGGGGTTATTCAATTGGCGAAAGAGTATTCGATGTGGGCAATTACATCTTCATGTTTATTCTAATTATTATTACCCTATACCCATTCGTAAATATGTTTGCCTTATCGTTTAACGATGCGAACGATTCGGTTCGTGGCGGCATTTATTTATGGCCCCGCGATTGGACAATGAGAAACTATGAGTATGTGTTTAAAGAGTCCGATGTTTTTTGGGCGACCTTCATCTCCGCAGCACGGACCATTATTGGAACGATCGTCTCCGTGTTCTGCACAGCAATGGTGGCTTATACCATTAGTCGCTCTGAATATGCATTGAGAAAATTCGTATCCGTTGTTTTCATATTTACTATGTATTTCAGTGGCGGATTAATTCCAACCTATCTGCTTACCAAGGAGCTTGGCTTGCTGAACAGCTTCTGGGTTTACATTATTCCAGGCATTATCGGTGTATTCAATATGATTGTCATTCGTTCCTTCATAGAGGGCTTGCCTGAAGGTATTATGGAATCAGCCAAGATGGACGGCGCAGGAGACTTTATCACATTCACTCGTATCGTGCTTCCGCTTACTATACCAGCTCTTGCTACGGTATCCTTATTCGTGGCGGTATACCAATGGAACTCATGGTTTGACGTATTCCTGTACAACTCATCACGGCTTGAGCTAAGTACCTTGCAGTATGAATTGGTGAAGATATTGTCCACATCTAACACTGCATTAAGTTCCGGCTCTGCGGCTGACGCCTATGCCAATGCACAGGGCAATAACACAGTTGTAACTCCGACATCGGTTCGTGCCACGATGACTATTGTTGCAAGTGTGCCGATTATTATGGTCTATCCGTTTCTGCAGAAGTATTTTGTCAAAGGGATGGTCGTTGGTGGTGTGAAGGGCTAAGGGTTCGAAAGGGAAACAGATATACAACTCTATAGCCACTATCGCAGAAAGCTGGCTATAGAGTTGTTTCTATTCGTCAAAGTCAGTTCTTCATTCCTGTCTTATCGTTCAGCATACTTATATCCACGCATCATTCGCATATCCACGTGCTTCCCAATAGCCAATATGATCACCCTCGATGAGCTCAATGCGGTTTAGCCACTTCACTGATTTATAAGCATACATTCTTGGTACAATCAATCGGACCGGACCCCCGAGATCACTAGGAATCTCTTTTCCATCATGCATAACTGCCACCATCACGTCATCCATATCCGCATGCTCCAATGCCAAGGTGCTCGTATATACACCATCTCCGGAGTACAGCTTGATGTTACTCGCATTCGCCTGCACACCTGCCATGGCAAGTAAGTCCTTGAGCCTAATACCCTCCCAGGTATTCTTATATACCGACCAGCCGGTAACACAGTGAAAGTCACTAACCTGCACCTTTCGCTTCAGAGCAACGAACTGCTCCCAGTTCCACTTGAAGGATTTGTCTACGAGCCCATCGATGGTGAACGACCAGTTCTCATTAGAGAAGCTAGGAATTGGAGTAACCGTATATACGCGAAAAGAACCCTGAGCCCCTCCCCCAATCGGAGGCGCTGAAGAAGGAAGTGGCAAAGGTTTAGGTATCATCTGATTGGCGTTATTCTCAATGAGCTTATCTATGGATGCTGTACCACCGAAACCGCCAACTGAATTGGATAACCACTTCAAGAAGGATGGACCGAGAATAACAGCAAGCCCTATCCCAATCGCCCCGCGAATGAAGGCTCTTCTCGTATAGACCGGCTGTGGTGCATAGACCGGCTCCCTATCAGCCGATAGCTCATCACCAACTTTCGATTCGGCGATGATGGTGCGACGACTCGGCTCTTTAAGCCATTTGGCCCGAGTTATCGAATGAATAATAATGTAGGGCAAACCCACCCACGTCAGCAGGTCATGGATGACCAATGCCACATTAGACACACGAGGACCGACCGCTCTAAATTGCCACAGTAACACTCCTGATATAAACCAGCCTAACAATAGGCCTAGCACCACAAGCACATTAAATCGCTGCCACGGCTTTTTCTTCAGCTGCTTCCAATGCTTTCCTGCGAGTACCAGATAGTACATAACCGGTAGGATGGATGCGATGCCGACGACAATATGTAGCCACTTAAGCCATACGCGTCCTTCCCCAAGAACACCTCGCCAATAGCCGCCAATGAGTACTAATCCCGACACGGCCAGAATGACCACGATCCAGCCATTCCATGCATGTAGCGACACTAGCTTCTTCCCGTAGCCTTTACGTAATCGTTCTATGAATACTCCCATTCGACAACCACTCCCAACACATTTAGGTTTAATCGAAACCTTATGCTTCCATACGCCCAGTCATTTCCCAAACCATAAACCAGAAAATACTCCCCTGCCCATCCGCCGTCTGAACACCGATCTGACCATCGTGCTGCTCGACGAGTAGCTTTGCTATGGCAAGTCCTAGCCCCGCTCCTCCGCTCTCACGGCTTCTCGCTCTGTCAGATCGATAGAATCGCTCGAATATTCGAAGCTCTTCCCCAGCAGGAACCCCTTCTCCCGAATCACGAACAGTGATTCGTAGCAGCTTCTTCTGTCCCTCGTGTTCTTTTGATATGTGTACCTTTTCTTCGTGTTCTATTACTCTGTGTGCTTTTCCCTCGTGTTCTTTTGTTGCTCCCTTGCTTTTCAGTTCTTCAATCGACTTCTGGTCCGTATGCTTTTTCGCTTCCCCACCCGGTTCTTCTGCTTCTATAATAATCGTCCCACCCTGAGGTGAATGCCGAATCGCATTCTCGAGTAGGTTTTGGAATATTCTCTGTAAATGGTTTGCTGTAATCATTAATCTCAGTGGACGCTCCGGTAACAGCACCTTCAGCTGAAGCTCCTTCGCTTCAAGCTGACTCGTAAATCTAGGCAATAAATCAACCAATACATCCTCTACAACCGACCATTTCTGCTGAGACAACTCACTCTTCACTGCATCTAAGGTCGATAATTCGAACAAATCTCGAATCAATTCACCAAGTCTAATGGTCTCTGAACGAATCGTCGCTAGATAACGCCTAAAGGTTTCCTCATCCTCGATCACACCATCCTCAATCGCTTCCACATAGGATTGCATCGAGGCAAGAGGTGTTCGCAGATCATGAGCCATATTCGCAACAAGCTCCCGTTGTGCGGATTCCGCCGCCTTAATCTGACGGAAGCTTTCCTCTAAACTTATTCCCATATGATTAAACTGATCCGCCAGCTGCTTAAATTCCCTCAGCCCTGAATGTGCAATCCGAACCTGAAGATCCCCCGCAGCAATTCGTCTAGCACCTTCACCTACTCGACGAACAGACATCTCCAACGGACGTATCAATACATAATGCAGCGATGCCGACACGACTCCCGCTCCAACCGTCACAAGTGTCAGCCATATAAATTGCTCCTTAGACAGTAGCATATATTGAAAGAACAGGATTAACAGAATAATAATAAAGACGATACTAATCGCATTCGCTAGAAGCAAGTAAGAACGCAGCTTCATAGTCCCACTCCCTTACCTTCCAGCTTATATCCGATTCCCCACACCGTCTTAATCCAAACCGGCTCAGAAGAATTCTCCTCAATCTTCTCACGAAGCCGACGAATATGTACCGTTACGGTCGTCGTATCCCCGTCGTAAGCGATATCCCAAATCTGATTAAGTAGCTGACTTCTTGAGAACACCTTCCCCGGATAAAGCGCCAGAAGATGAATTAAGTCAAATTCCTTAACCGTAAGCTCAGCCTCTACACCCTTGACCAAAACTCGCCTCTCCTGAGGGAAGATGGCTAATCCATCGTAGTAGAGCGCTTGCTCCTTCACTTCCTCCATACTCGGGGTTAGCTCTCGTACCACCGCACCCGAGTTTACACCTGTTCTTCTCAGAATGTTCTTGATTCGCAGGACAAGCTCTCTAGGACTGAACGGCTTCGTCATATAATCGTCAGCACCCATAGTAAGGCCAAGCAATCGATCTGCTTCTTCTCCCCGAGCTGTCAATAGGATGACAGGCGTGTCATCCGTTCGTCTAATCTGGTCGCATACCTCAAGACCACCTAGCTTTGGCATCATAAGATCGAGAACAAGTAAATCCGGCTGATTCTTCTTCCAGAGCTGGAATGCTTCTTCACCATCTGCTGCTACCCAGACCGTGAAGCCCTCGCGTTCCAAGTATCTGCGACAGACATCGGTTATATTCCGTTCATCATCGGCTATAACTATTCTCGCACCCAACGCCGATCCCCCCTACGATAAATCGCTTCGAGTTACTTTAAATCCATTATAGCGATTATTAGCAGCCCCGAGTAGCTTTAAGAACCCACCCTCATCATTCCACCATCTTATCATCCTTCGTCATCTCATCTTCAACCATGTCTTCCTTGCCCTTATCATCCTTCATCATCTCATCTTCAACCATCTCTTCTTTGCCATTGTCGTCCTTCATCATTTCATCTTCCGTATTAGACATATTCTCATTCATTTCCGTATCCATCTTGTTCATGTTGTCCTCATTCGAATTACATGCGCTGACTACGATCATAACTCCCAACAATAACACACCTAATAATTTTCTTCTCATAGCAATCTCCTCCTCATATTGTTATCTAGCTCTTCTCTACCTAGAGCATCATAACGAACAATGTTAACGATACAAGAACGATAAACTTGCGAATGTATTAATTTAATATTACGAAAGTATTACAACGATTTTCTGCTCTATTCCACGGCTTCTGCAAGAGAATTCCCTTCAATCGTCCTCGCTCAGCCAATTTAACGAAATGAGAATAGACTAAATCACTTCAATCCTTCCATCACCGCAAATTAACGAAACGGGAATTCATTAATTCCCGGATTAAGTTACTTAGAAGGTGCATTCTCCGCTTTTAACCAATTGCTATTGCGCTAATTCAACTTGAATCTCTATCAAAGGTAATTTAGCCAATTCTCGTTGCGTTAATCGAAAAAAGCCACCTCTCCCAATGGGTAGGCAGCTTCATGTTGTTATTGTTCACTGTGATTCAATATGTGGCTAGCTTCCCTCTTCAAGCAGCGCTCGAAGCGCCAATGCCCCCTCATGCTCAGGCTCCATTGCTAATGTTCTACGTGTAAATTCCAATGCAGCGTCATCCTGACTAATCTCATAACAGCATATCGCCATAAAATAGTGCACATCAACCTCAGTATTACCTTCAACCTTACCAACTTTACCTACAACCTCAGCTTTCACTTCACCCTCACGATCACCCTGACTCAGTGACCGCTCCAAGAAATCGAACGCATCCTGGTAATACTCCATCTGGTAGAGCAATAGTCCACAATCTCGCGCTATGTTCGTCTTCTCACCCATGGAGTAGTAAGTTCTCCACATGGAGAGTATCCCGCTACGAATATCTGCCAGCTCCTCCTCGTTACAGGTTGAGATCAGGGCTGCGATTCGCTTGCCGCTCTGCCGGATCCACTCTACATCGTGGCCACCAAGTCGCCAGATGGCGAGGATCTGACGAATCCCCATCTGCTCTAGCTGACCATCAAACCATTGCTTCATGCTGAAGAAGTCATCTGGACCAAACCGTTCAATATTTCTCCGATAGGCCAATCGAGTATGCGTATAGCTCAAAGGCTCTTCAAGCATAAGCACACAGCCAATGTTTAAGTTATCGTGAGAATGCTTTGTAAAGAAACTCTTAGCTCCTCTCAACTCGAAGAAGGTTAAGATCGCATGATAATTGGCCGTTAAGGAAAAGCTGCTGTGAACTATTAGCTTAGGAGGCTCTGCATATTCCCAATTCTCCAGACGATGGTCGCCTTTATCCGCTGTGAGCAGTAAGAATCCCTGCTGCGACAGCTGTCCAAGTCGTTCCAAGCATGCGATCCCTACCGTTGGGAAGAGGATATGGGAATCATCCAGCTTCTGTTTATATAGCTCAATAACCTCATGGTATGGGAACGATTTGTGCTCGTATTCGGCTGCCCGATGATAATGGTACGCGAGGGCGACCTTCTCCATTCGATCAGTCGCACTCTGTTCGACGGCCGCATCCGGAAGCTCCAACGAAACCCTACACTCGAAGATCTTACGATCTTCTATATAGAGGAGCTCTTGTGGAATACTGTCAAAAAAATAATTAGCCACAACCAGCAACGGCTGCTGCAGATCACCTGGCTGTATGACATCACCGGACTGAACCAGCTTCAGCTCCTTACCCGTAACGGCATCGAACTGCGCGAAATCTAAGACCCCTTGCTCAACAAAGGGGATTAGACTGCGGTGCTGCCGCCAGTAGGTTATCGTGTCCGAAGCTAGGTCAGTCATGATATATCTGAATGGAGGGAGCATGATGTTCGCTATTCCCTTCAGCTCACACAGCTCCATAAGCACATGGAACGCCAAGCGGCCCGAACCCGCTCCCAGCTCAACAATCGTTACAGTTTCCGTCGTATATCCCAACCTGGCTCTATCCTGTAGAAATCCAAAAATCATTTCAGCATAGGCTACAGCGATAATCGGATTACTCGATATATACTGCGGGACCTCGTCCTTCTGCCAAGCCTTAATACCTTGCTCCTCATAATAGGAGCGCTGCCACTCCCAGATGGGCGCTTCGCTGAATCGATAGATAGGTTGCTCTAGCTCTGTCATATAGAAGTCACCTTACGATGTGTAAAGGATAGTAGCTTCAGATATGCTTTAAGTGCTTTCTTACTCACGTAGTAAATCACATAACAGACTAGCGCTATTAGAATCGCCATTGGGATTTCAAAGACGCGTGGTGTATATTCTGTACCTACGCTAATCCAGCTGACGTCGAATACCGCATCAATAATACCAGCTGGAATAGCGACAATGGCACAGAGCAAGAATCCATAAGCCAACGCAACCAACAAGGGAACGATCATCATGCTCAGTAAGCTTGAGCCAACATAATAGGATCCCAGATATACCATCTCTAACACACTGGAATTACTCTTCTGTAGATAATAATCACCTTTATACGCATTAGCTAATTTCTTAGGGTCACCTAGATTAGCTAGAATCGCTACCTCTAATTGCCCATCCTGCAAGCGTTCCTCAATGTGTCCTTGGATTTCCTGAATGACATCCTTGCGTTCATCCTCTGGTAATTTGCCTAGCTTTCTTTTGAACTCCTCTAAGTAAGCACTAGATTGCGGTCCCATGATTCATCTCTCCTTCTTAATTTACAGTATTCGTATTGTCTTGTAATTGACTGATGGCGTTAGAGATCTTACTCCACTCCACCGACATTTCCGCTAGAAAGCTTTGCCCTGTTTCCGTTAATGTGTAGTACTTGCGAGGTGGACCAGATTCGGATTCCTGCCAATAGGAATTGATGAATTTCTCCTTCACAAGCCGATGTAGTAAGGGATACAAGGTTCCTTCTGTGACTGCTAAGGTGTCTGATTGCTGTAGAAGCTGCACGATCTCATATCCATACCTTGGCTGCTGCTTGATGATGGTCATGATGCAGAATTTTAGAATTCCTTTGCGTACCTGCGTTGTCCATTCTAAGATTTCCATATGGTTGTTATCAACTCCTGATCGTAGATTAACATAACCTACAGTTGTTTGCAAGGTACTTTGTTAAGAAAGGTAGTGGAAAATAAAAAACGTCCGGCCATAACTCCGAACGGTACTGTGTACTCTAGAAAATTTTTCGAATAGCTCCGAATGCTGCCGATTTAGTGCTATCCGCATACAGTCTCAATAGTGCACTGCTCTCAGCACTCACGAAGCTAAAATCCTTAGAACGTACGACAAGCTCTTCATCTGAAAGCTGAACATGAAGCGAACGGTTTTCAATATCGATCATAATCATATCTCCATCCTCAACAAGCCCAATCACACCGCCTTCTGCAGCCTCTGGGCTAACATAACCAATGGAAAGCCCTGCACTAGCACCAGAAAACCGCCCATCTGTAACAAGTGCTACACGTTTAAATTTCCCTAGGATCTCTGTACAACGATGCAGCTCTCGCATACCAGGTCCACCTTTTGGACCTTCATAACGTATGACAATCACGTCGCCTTCCTCAATGAGCTGTTGCTCATAGGCTTGATCGAATGCTTCCTCGGAGTTGAAGGTTTTGGCTGGTCCCGTGAATAGCTTTAAATCCCCGGCAACAGCAGATTGTTTAATTAGCGCACCATCTTTGGCAAGATTACCCTTTAACACTGCAATACCACCCTCTGGATCAACTGGGCTCGCAACGCTGTGAATAACATCGCGGTCTAGCACAGGATACTGAGCAATATTGTCACCGATTGTCTTCCCCGTGACGGTTAATACATCTAGATGAATGTAGGATTTAAGCTCATTCATTAAAGCAGCCATACCACCCGCTCGCTGTAGATCATTGGTCGTGAATTCATGGCTATTAGGCGTAACACTTGCGATGAATGGTACCCTTCGGCTAATGCGATCTAATAGCTCGAGCGGTAGATGAATTCCTAATTCATGAGCGATAGCAGGTAAGTGAAGACAAGCGTTCAAAGACCCACCCATAGCTAACAAGACTGAAATTGCATTCTCAAATGATTCTAGCGTCATAATTTGTTTCGGTGTAACTTTCTTCTTTACGAGTTCAACAATTTGCTTGCCTGCTTGTTCAGCTGCCTCAAGCTGCTCATCAGATAGAGCACTCATCCATGATGAGTTGGGTAGAGCCATACCAAGGGCCTCAGTTAAACCCTGCATCGTATTCGCTGTACCTAGAAAGGGGCATGCGCCTGGACCTGGATAGTATTGGTTACTAATTTCTACAAGCTTTTCTTCATTTAGCTTACCATCTAAGAAATCACGTCGCGCTTGTTTAGACTCCTTGGGCTTAATGAAGTTTGGCATTACACCACCTAGTACAACTAGACTAGGTATATTAATCCGTGCTGCTGCCATCAGCATGCCTGGCACAATCTTGTCACATGAGCTCAAGGCAACCATACCATCAAATATCCCATGACCCTTAACCATAATTTCAACACTATCGGCTACAATATCACGACTAGGCAGTGAATATTTCATACCAGCATGACCTTGAGCAATCCCATCACAAACCGAAATCGTATTAAACTCAAGACCAATGCCACCAGCTTGTTCAATACCCACCTTCACACGATCTGCTAGCTGCCGCAAATGAATGTGACCCGGTACAATTTCATTCCAAGAATTCGCAATTGCAATAATTGGTTTGTCCATATTCTGATAAGCCACACCACAGGAACAGAGATGGGCTTTCATAATTGCCTTAGTAAAGGGTGCTTTTTTGTTAATTACATTCGTCATTGCTATCACTCCTTATATCTATTAAGTTCAGTATTCCCCTTTTCAATTGCTTCCACAGTAATAATTATCACCTGCATTTTTATGCAAACAAGAAAAAACGCCTCCTCACCCATCCATTTGATGTGGTCAGAGACGTTCTTCATTCATTTCATTAAGGCTATTGTTCTTACGTACGATATTTTTTAATAAAGCTATTCGCAAGAATCTCAAGTCCATCAAACTCTAGCTTATACTTCGCAACAATATTCGTTGAAAAACCCGCATCTGTTAATTGTTTGGATAGTACGTCCAACATCGCATCAACATCCGTTCGGCAATCAGCTATTAATGCATCTGCTTCTACAACCAAAGCTGCCGTTTCCTCGGCTGTAATTGTTGCTGCTTTTGCATCGAAATTACTTTTCATTGCCCACACTTCATTCGTACAGGCGGTCTTCTTAGCATTAATCAGTACAGCGTTAGGATCCACGATCGCTGCGTATTCAGCCGAATTCGTTTCAATCGTATATGTGCCTAGATCGAAAGTTATTTCATACCCCAATGATTCATAAATAAATCGAAGCGGTACATAAATACTATTCTTATAGAAAAGTCCCGGTGTTGCTGCTTTCTCTTCGACCACTTGCCCATCAAATTCATAGGTTACTTTCCGCGTATAAACTGGAATTGCTGTGGATGTCACCGTCTTCTTGTCCACATGCTTGATCACCGAATTTTTGACCTCCTGGGCATCTTGATAGGCACTAATGTCTTCAAGGTCCCCATCTGTTACTGGTTCCGCGATGGTAACCTTGGAGGTAGCTCCGTCCCAAGCGATTGTCCTCTCAAGAATATTAGCTACAAAACGTAAGGGAACATAAGTATGCCCTTCACTGCTGATAAAGCCCAGTTGACCCTCCGGAGGAGCATAATCAACACCATTAATCACGTAATGGATTGGAGCGAAGCTGACATTAATGCTCTTCGCAGCATCGGCTGAGAATGCCTGTCCCGCTGGAATCATAAGTGCAATGACCATAACCAACATTATCAATTTCCTCATAACTTTCATTCACCTTTCCTTCTCCTAGATTCGTACTCTTAAACTATGCGTACATGGATTATATCATTCGTGCGATTTACAAGGAACTAAGATCAACTAATTGGAAGTGGATGTCAGCTTCATTCAAACCCATTCGGATTATTCGACTGCCAGCGCCATGTATCCTCACACATCTCTTCAATTCCACGAATTGCCTTCCAGCCAAGTACTCGCTCCGCTTTACTAGCATCTGCATAACAGATCGCAATATCTCCGGGTCGTCGTTCATGAACACGATACGGAACCTTACGCCCCGATGCAATCTCGAATGCATGGACCATCTCTAACACACTATATCCTCTACCTGTTCCTAGATTGATGGCATCGATGCCTGAAGAAAGGAGCACCTTATCGAGCGCCTTCAGATGGCCTTGAGCCAGATCAACCACATGAATATAATCGCGGACACCCGTTCCATCTACAGTCGGATAGTCGTTTCCGAATACACCAAGCTCAGCAAGCTTCCCAACCGCCACCTGAGATATGTAGGGCATCAGATTATTAGGTATGCCATTCGGATTCTCACCAATTCTACCACTAGTATGAGCACCAATTGGGTTGAAATATCGAAGCAACATCACACTCCACGACGGATCCGCAACGAGCAGATCTTGCAGAATCTGTTCAATCATCAGCTTGGTTGATCCGTACGGATTCGTCGCGGATAACGGGGAGTCTTCCGTAATAGGAACACGTTCAGACATCCCATAGACCGTAGCCGAAGAGCTGAATACCAGTCGTTTCACACCGTATTGCTGCATAGCTGCGCAGAGAACTAATGTCCCTGTAATATTGTTATGATAGTATTGGAGTGGCTCACGCACTGATCCCCCTACCGCCTTGAGGCTGGCGAAGTGAATAACAGCTTCAATCACATGCTGAGCAAAAATCCTGCCCACCGCAGCTTCATCTAGTACATCTACTTCATAGAACGTAAAGTCTTTGCCAGTAAGCTCGCGAACTCGATTTAATGCTTCTGGCTGACTATTCGAATAGTTATCGATCACAATAATTTCGTAGCCCTCATTAAGTAGCTCGACACAGGTATGACTCCCAATATATCCGGCCCCACCGGTAACTAGAATTGCCAATTTGGACACCTCCACTCTACTTCATCATCTATCGTGACCATTGTTGACTAATTTAGTGCTGATGCTGCAAGAGCCTTCTGTTCAGCATATGAATTTCTGTATTCCGCGACAATACTCGTCGAGTAGCCATATCTCGATAATGAGCTCTGCAGATTTGTCATGATGATTTCGAATTCAGTGTCACATTGGGCTAATTGGGCATGTCCTTTAGTTTTTAATTCTTGAATAACAATCGGATCCGTCTCGTCAATAAATTGAAGGTATGTACTTAAAAGCGCATTCTGACAGCTGGTTTCCAGTGCTGAAATTTCTCTGTTGGATTGACTAAGGATATAATTTTCTGATGTTATAAACTTAGGGCTGAGTAAAGCAACGGAGTAAGTGATAGGGTCCCAGTCCACCTCGTGCCCCAGCGAGCTAGAAACGAATCGAAGAGGGACGAATAAGCGGTCATTGACAATAAAACCTTCCAAACCAGCTTCAGGAACGAATGCCTTTCCATTTATTCGATAGGTAACCTTACGTTTGAACATATCGATTGTTGTTGCTCCTAGCATCGATTTAGCACTAGTAGTAGACTCGATATCGGTGCTCATAGTCTGATTCTTCTTGTTGTAATCATCAATCCCAGCTTGCTCCTGGCTCTCTGGTTCACGAATAGTTACGGTACTCGTCGCATGATCCCACTCCACAGCCTGGTTTAAAGAGTGCACAACGAATCGAAGTGGAAGGTAGGTAGTATCATTGTAGATAAACCCCTGTTGATCCTTAGGTGGTGCAAGCCCAGTTTCATCAAAAACGAATTTCATGGGTACTGCATACACCTGAATAGATTGGGCAGCTTGAGCTGTAACACTACTAGATAACAGGATAAGGGAAATCAGAACAATAACCGTCCTGAGTGCACCTCTAATTATACTCCTTCTATGGATGTTTCCTCGCAAGTTATTATTCCTCCTTCATGACCTCACTATATGATTTGCCCTGACTGACACCGAATTTCTGTGCAATACGGATTAGCTTATTATATTCAGTCTCACTAAGCTTTTCTAGAATCAAGGATCTCGCTGCCTTCTTCTCCTCTAGATTAAGACCGCCTGAAGCAAGGTTCTTAAGGTGCTTTATATCGGCTGCGCTTAGATTCTTCATGAGCATGCTAGCTACAATTGCCTTCTCACTAACGGAAGCATTCTCCTCAATTTCCTTAGCCCTTTCCGTTGAAACCTCAGCTTTATATGCCGGTTCTTTACTATCGGTAGATTCTACTGCTTGATTAGCCACAGCATCACCCTTGCTAGCTGAACCTGACTCATCTAATTGAGCGGATGGATCTGGTTGATCAGCGGCTTCACCAGTATTAGCAGACTCATCCTTAGCTGGATTATCTGTTCCTTCAGCTTTATTCTCGCTCATTGGAGAGCGGTCTGTTGAATCTGAGACATCTGCTTCTTCCAGAATAACGTCCATTCCACTCATAGAGCGAAGAACCCTATCTACTGCGTAGTCCATGACGAACAGGGAAGCAATCAGAATGACAACTAGACTTAGAGAGCTCCAAAGCAGAATTCGCTTCCATCTCGATTTCTTCTTCTTCTTCCTCATCAGGCTCACCTCATTTTATTCCGACACATCTCACTCTATTATACACATATCTATGACGTGATCGATAATTTATTGTTGCAACTTCTACACACGCTCCTGCTCTGGCACAGCTGGTCCATGTGTATGATTCCACAGATGACCTGTTCGTTTAAGACCTTGTAACGTAGTTTCGAAGAATACAGCCTTCACCGTTTCCCGCACAATCGGTAAATCATGATGATGTCCCTTGCCAATCGCAACACAATCACCCGCGGTTATATCGTATAGCTTATTCTCCGTGAGGACCACACCTTCGCCCTCATAGAGAATGTAATACTCATCACAATCATGATAGTGGCGGTCGAATTTGGTATTTCGCGGATAATCTGCAGGATCACCTGTATTGCTAGGTTCCGTTGTCGCATGCATTTCGAAGATTCCAGAGCCCCCCGTTACCTNNTTCAACACTTCAAAGCTCTCAGCCTGTAACCCACTATTAAATTGTTCACCCTTGCTCGCCGTAAAGCTACGACCACCAACGCGAACCTCACAGCCGCCCTCAGCAATGATCAGCTTTTCCTTCATACCCTCCCGAGCAAAATAAACACGTTCATCCCCCTCCAGACGAACAATCTCAAAGCGCCGAAGCTCACACCATGGAGGCATTTCCCCATTCTCCACTATGATTGGCATAGGATTAATCTCCCCTCTTGAAAGTCTCACAATTTCAACTTACAACAACTATAACGCTAATCATCCATAGTTTATAGAAAAAACTCAACTCAGCACCCCAGCAAGGGTACGAGTTGAGTTCTTCTGTTCTACCTCACACCCCAAGAAGGAGCACAGGTTGAGCATTAGTCAATCGTATAGTCATACTATCACTTGCAGTCAGACGTCATCACTTCGGTGCGCCCAATTGAATCCATGCTTTCTCAATTTCTGTAACTGCTTTATCACGCGTGCTTGGTCCGCCTACGATGTAAGCTTGCATGATTTCGCCGAACTTCTGGTGGAAGCTATCAAGAGAGTATGCAACGGCCAATTGACCTGTCTTCTCTCCGCTTTCTACGATAGCTTTCATTGCTTGTGGCATTTGCAAGTCAGGGTATGGTACATCCTTAAGCGGTGGAATAACCTGAGCTACTTCTGAGAACCAAGCTTTACCGTAATCTGATGTGTACAACCAGTTGAAGAAATCGATCGTTTCCCGCAATACTTTAGAATCCTTGTTAATCCGAAGCGCTTGATCAGCACCTGTGATGATCATCGAATCTGCAGGGTCTTCACTTACAGGGTAACCGGAAACTCCAATTTCCATATCAGGAGCGATTTCCATAATACCTTGCTCAACCCATGCGCCTTGACCAACCATAATCGCTGCTTTACCTGTAGCAAAGTCAGTAATGCCAGCACTATAATCTCTTTCAAGCGGCTTAGGCATACCATGCTTAATCGTTAAATCAATGAAATCGAAGAATTTGAACAATTCTGGGTGATCATTAAAGGTTGTTGTACCCGCAATAAATTCATTCACTAATTTCTCTGTATCATCTGTCTCTGCATTAAGGAAATGCTGGAAGATGTGCTTCTGAACCCACCATTCTTTATATGCATAAGCGAAAGGTGTGATTCCCTTAGCTTCTAGCTTAGCAATAGCATCCTTGAGCTCTGTTGTTGTTTTTGGTGCAGCAGCGATACCTGCATCCTCGAACATTTTTTTGTTATAAATGAGGTTGAATAGATTTCCTTTAATAGGAATACCGTATACCTTGCCATTGTAGGACATGTTACCTTTAGCCGCATCATCCATTGCTGCTGCTAATGGCTCATTCGTGAGGTCAGCTGTATATTCCTCGTACAATTTAATTTCTCCGCCCGCTGTTGATGCGAACACGTCCGGAATGCTTCCTGAAGCAATCTTGGACTTAAGAATCGTTGGGTAATCCGCTTGCATGATCTCTAATTGGATCGTTACATTGGGCTTAACCTTCTTATATTCCTCTACAAAAGCATTAAATGCATCTGTATATTCTGGCTGATTAATGAACATGTAGATGGTTGCCGGTTGATCTGTTTCTTTACCAGCATTGTCGTCTGTAGCTGTATTCGTACCTTTATTGTTCTCTGGTGCTGCATTATTACCATTATTCGATTCGCACGCGGCAAGCAAAGCGATGATAAGAATCGATACAACGGTTAGAGATAGAAAGCGCTTAATCATTTTTTGACCCCTCCGTATAATTTAGTTGCTACGATTATCATTCTAAAGAATTTGATGTTCTATAAAAATGTAGTTTCGTAATCAGTTAAGGGTAAAAAAGTGATCGATTTCGCAATCTTACCTAAAGCTTACTGACTCTGTAATCGGATGGGGAAAGCTGGTAGTAATTTTTGAACGCCTTACTGAAATAATTCTTGTCCTTATAACCTAACATCTCAGAAATGTCCTGAATTTTCATTCTTGGGTCCATCAATAGATCTTTAGCTTTCTCCATCCGGACCTTCTGCACATATTCATAGATGCCCGATCCATATTCCTGCTTGAATAGCTTCATCAAGTATTCCCTACTCAGATAATATTTATCAGTGAATAGCGAGATCCTAATCTCTTCTGCATAATGCTGATGAATATATTCCTTAATATCTTGGATGTCAAAATGCTGTAGGGTTTGAATCGACTTCCTGATAAGGTCTCCATAGTAGCTTAGAATCGCAACTAATAATTGCTCAAATTGGTCGAACGAGACATAATCGAACGTCACACCTCTTTCCTTCAACGCTAACTCACAGCCCATCGCAAGCTCCTCATTCGGCACGCCAAGCTCAAGAGCAATCTCGCGCAGCATAAGGGTATATTCTCCTAAGGTACGACTTGCCATACCCATACTGTAATAGCCGGCTTGCTTAAATTTCCCCGTATACTCAGCTACGAGAGCCTCCGCATAATTCAAATTCCCTTCTTCTAATGCATGACGGATGGCTGCTCTTCTGCCTGCAATAGATTGACCGTCTGGGCTACCCTGCGTAATGGTATGGCTAATCCCGAATAAGGAATTTAATCTATTCAATGCCCGTCCAATCGACGATTGAGCTCTGAACTCCATGGTTTCAAGCTGTGTGGCGTCAAATGTATAGATGGCAATCAGCTCATGCTCACGCTTGGGATGATTGAAGCTGAAGCAATTCACGCCCTCATCGCTAACCTCTTCATTAATGACATTCGTGAGGGAGAAGTAGAGCAGATCCGTGTCATCCTTAAATCGCAATCTAAGAATTTGCTTCAGATTCATAATGCGAATATGAGCTAGTCCAAACTGAGTTCCCGGATCATCCGCACCGATCATGGCGAGATTCGTTGCATTCGACTGGAACCTATTCTCGAGGATGGACATGATAATCTTTTCCTTCAATTTAGGTAAGGACATGTTCAGGGTAATATCTCGATCGATATGCTCATCTCTTTCTCTTCTACGCTGCTCTAAACCAGCAATCGCCTCACTCAAAGTATGGTTGAGCTCCTTCTTATTGACAGGCTTCAACAAATAATCGACGGCATCGGATTTGATCGCTTGTCGTGCGTAATCGAAGTCATTATAGCCACTTATGACGATAACAGGTATCTCTGGATAGTCCTGATTCACCTGCTTTAGAAATTCCGTCCCACTCATTACTGGCATCTTCATATCAACGAGAATCAAATCCGGCTTATTCATTCGGATTTGAGCGATACCCTCTTGCCCGTTATTCGCCTCCATGATCTCTGTTATACGCAGATTGTCCCAATCCCCTAGAATCTTTATCGCCTCTATGAGAGGCTCCTCATCATCAACAATTAATAGCCTATACATTCATTCTCTTCCCTTCCTTAGGAATTCGTATACTCATAGCTGTACCCGCTTCATCCGTCGATATTTGTATGCCTGCTTCATTCCCATAAATCAAGCGGAGTCTGGTATGCAGATTCTTCAGCCCAATCGACTCACCCTTCCAATCCTCCCATTCAACATCTAGTGAGCTCATAATCGTGTCTAGCTGTTCGGGGAATATCCCTGGACCGTCATCGATCACCGATATAATTGCATACTCATCCTCGAGGCGTGCTTGTATATCAATGGTCACCGTTGTAGATACCTTCTCCAATCCATGCTTGATTGAGTTCTCTACCAAGGTTTGAATCGAGAGCTTCGGGATTTCTAGCGCGGAGATTTCATCATTCCAATCGTAGTTCACATGTAGTCGAGCGCCGAATCTTGCTTTCTGAATGACCAGATAATTCTCAATATGCTTCATCTCATCACTCAGTCTTACCCTATCTTGTCCGCTGATACAGTATCGTAGCGTAAGCGCGAGCGCATCTACCATCTCTGCAATCTCTTGCTCACCGCTCTTCAGCGACTTCGTGGATATCGCCTGCAGGGCATTATATAGGAAGTGAGGGTTGATCTCGGCCTCTAGCGCCTTCAGGATCGCGCTCTTCTCCACAAGCTTCATCTTGTACCTCTCATTGATTAGGTCATTCGTTCGAACAACCATCTCATTAAATTGCCTCGAGAGCAGTGAAATCTCATCGCGTCCTCTAACCTCAGCCTCCACATCAAAGTTACCTAGGCTAACTCGATTCATCTTGCGCGAGAGATGGATGAGCGGTTTCGTTATCGCATTAGAGGTCAAGGAGACGAGAACAAGGGAGACGAGTAGGAAAATCAGGCCAATACCAATACTGACATTCCGACTTGTCTCGGCAGATTCATAAATTTGATCATAGGGGATTGACTTGATTAATTGCCAATTCGCCGTTTCCTCCAGATCGCTAATAACCAGGTATCGCTCATCCCCTTCGCTCCATTCGAATAAGCCATCCGTTCCCTCAGCATTGGCAAGCGCATAAAAATCCGAACCCAGCTGCTTCTCGAATATCTGATCGTCACTTACATAGAAGGGAACATCATTAGCATTTAGGAAAATAAGGCTTTCCCGCTCTGTCCTCGGAATATCCCGAATAATCTCGTTATGGTTCTCTTGACTGAAGAATAATGAGACAACCGCCTGCGGCTCACGATCAATCAATGTCCGATGTGTACGGTGATAACCCATAAAGCTGCGTTCTGTATCGATGGCATAACCCGTTGTGTCCTCTTCCGATGATAGGAGCGATTGAATGTAGTCGTATTCGGCGCTCTCGATCGTTTTCTTAAACCAATCCTCTTCGGGGATTTTACTCTCCCCGTCATAATTAACCTTCACCGTCGGATTTTCTCTGGTGATGTAGTAATATTTTGACGCATTCACTAGGTACAAATAAACGTGCTCGACGTCCTGTCTGGCATAGAACAGACTTCGCAAATAATCCTCAATATACAGCTGCGCCATGTAATCATCCGACTCATTCTCTATGGCACTCATTAAGTCAGCGTAACGTAAGCCTGGTAAGGAAAACTGCTTGATCTCCGTATAATAGTTGGCTAAATTCTTGTTAACCAGTCGCAGGTTACTCTTATTACTACTGATATCATTGTTGACCGACTCGGTTTCTATCATTTTGTAGGAAATAAATGTGATGGAGACGACGACCAAGATAATAATGGAGGCGAAGAGTAGGATCAGCTTGTTGACCAGCTTACTCGTGCTTCTAACATAGATGAATCGTATGAATCTGCGGACCAAATTGTGTATATTGCTCATATATTCACTTGGCCTCCTCCAGAATAGTTCACGTTATTACCCTCAATTGTTTACTTAAATACATATCCTCACCGCACCCATTTCAATATAATTGATGTTAACAGAAAGAAAGTGAAGGTGAAAGCAATGAACAAATTAAGCAAGAAGGGACTCGGCCGGATCGAATTCGGGCTCTTCACTCTACCCGTAATCCTGTGTGTGGCATTCGCATTCTACATTCCCTTCTTCATGAGTATGATGTACTCGTTAACAGAATGGAATGGTATCACCAAGTCACCAACCTTTATAGGATTAGAGAATTTCAAACAAATATTCCTCGGCGATGAGAACTTCAGCACGGCATCGTTATTCACGATGAAGTACACATTCCTCTATATCATTCTGATTAATGTGTTCGCTATCATCATTGCAGTCATTCTTGATCAGAAATTAAAGATGACTTCATTCTTAAGAGCAGCCTTCTTCATCCCGTATATCTTAAGCTTAGTTATTGTAGGTTTCATCTGGAAGTTCATCTTCATGCAGGGCTTCGATTCATTCTCGGCGTTAACCGGTTGGGGCATATTCGAGCTCAGCTGGCTAGGAGATCCGAAGCTGGCATTCTACTCCATCTTAATCGTATCTGTGTGGCAATCCATTGGTTTCTATATTGTAATCTACATCGCAGGCTTGCAGGCTGTGCCTCAAGAAATGCTGGAAGCCGCTACCGTAGATGGATCTGGTCCTTTCCGAAAATTCTTTAATGTGACACTGCCACTGCTCGCTCCAGCGATTACGATATCCTTATTCCTATCGTTGACGAATGCGATTAAGATCTTCGATATGATTTTATCCTTAACGGGTGGCGGTCCTGGAGGAACGACCTATAGTGTTGCCTATGATATCTATAGGGACACATTCCAGAACAATCTATATGGCTATGGAACTGCCAAAGCACTGATCTTGTTCTTGGTAGTATTGGTTATTACCATCATTCAATTAACCTACTTCAAGAAAAGAGAGGTGGAAAACTAATGAACTCGAAAAAACGCATGCTTTACGTGCTTGAGGCTGTAATGATCGTCGTTGCCTTCATATTCTTATATCCGATCCTGCTCGTGCTGATCAACTCATTGAAATCATTCCAGGAAGTAATGACTGATGTGATCGCTCTACCGAAGGCGCTAGCCTTCGAGAATTATAGCTACGTATGGCAATATATCAATTATCCGAGACTGTTCATTAATAACATCGTCATCACAGGAGTTGGACTTGCCGGTATTGTCTTCCTCTCTGCTATTGCGGCCTATAAGGTGTCACGAACGAAGTCACGTATGAGTACGATTGTTTACTTCTTATGCATCTTACCGATGCTCATTCCGTTCCAGAGCATCATGGTTACCTTACTGAAGTTAGCTAAGCTGCTGCATCTATCCGATAGCATCTGGGGATTAGGCATACAATATTGGGGATTCGGGGTACCACTCGCTGTCTTCATCTATGTAGGGTTCATTAAGGGAATTCCCCGGGAAATCGACGAGAGTGCGATGATCGACGGTGCATCGTCCTTCCGTACCTTCTTCAGCGTCATCTTCCCACTACTGAAGTCGGTTACGGCAACGATTGTTATTATCCAAGGAATGTGGATTTGGAATGACTTCCTATTACCGCTTCTTATGGTCAACGGCTCGACCGAGACGAAGACACTAACGTTAGCTGCTTATACATTCGTCGGTCAGTATAATACCGATTGGCAATATACCATGACCGCATTAATGATGGCCGTACTCCCATCGATCGCCATGTTCATCCTGCTGCAGAAGCATATTGTGAAGGGTGTAACTGCTGGAGCGATTAAGGGTTAATGTTATCTCAGTCATTGTTTAGCCGGGTTCGCGCGAAGGCTTGTCGATAAGCGGTCGGCGTTACGCTTGATAACCGCTTAAACCATTTGGCAAACTGCTTGTCATCATCTATGCCTACCCGCACAGCTATCTCCTTTACATGCAGCTTCGTGCCTACTAGCAGTTCCTTGGCAGCTTCCAGCTTGATCTGATGAATGTAGCTCAACAGACCCGCACCAAATCTACGCTTGAACATGCGTGATAGGTAATCCTTGTTGTAACACATATGAACAGCGATTCGCTCTACAGATATGTCCCGATCCAACGCGTGTAGGCGCGTCCATTCCAGCAGCTCGGGAAGCTGCGGATCCATCGCTTCAAGCCTGCTTGAATCCTGCAGCTGCTCGGCCAGCTCTATGAGCAGACAGGTCAGAAAGTAGTCTCCTGCCTGGGCAATACGGTATCCACCATTGACTGCATGGAGCAGCTGGCGCGCTAAGATATACACACGGCTAGGATTTGAGCACTCTGCATATCGGGGAATCTGATTGTCCGGCTCACTGTCGGAAATCATCTCCTGCGGCCAATAATGGAACCAGTAAAAGGATACACCAGGAGATGATAATTTATATCCGCGATGCCGCTGACCCGGCATCAGGAATAGAATGTCGCCTGCCTTAACCTCATACATTCGCCGATCTGCCTCGAGGAATACAACTCCTGACACACCGATAATCAGCTCATAATCAGTGATCGTACGATCCGTATGAGACCAGGTTTCATCGGACATGAACAGCCCACCCATATGAATCCGATAGGGCGTCTGCCAATAAAGTGGAATCACTGCGCACACCACCTCTCTGTTTCGCACACCTGATGTAACGAAGTCGTTTTTTGACACCTATTATACCTGAATAGCTACCGACAAGCGATGACGTATTCCCTTATGATAGAACTGCAGGAAAGGCGTACCGGCATTCACCGCACATTCTTGCAACTATCCTATACCGAGCGGAGCGTAACTATCATGACCAATGACAGGAAGCCGTATATTGCACCTCACCCCCTTGATTTAAGAGCGGTACACGTAGAAGATAAATACTGGTCTACCTATATGAACCTCATTAGGGATACCGTTATCCCCTATCAATGGGAAGCCATTAACGATAGAGTACCTGACGCGGAACCGAGTCATGCGATGCGTAATTTCCGTATTGCGGCTGGGCTTGAGGAAGGTGAGTTTGCGGGCTTCTTCTTCCAGGACACCGATCTATACAAGTGGCTGGAAGCCGTCGGCTTCTCACTTGCAGTATCGCCTGATCCCGATCTAGAGCGTGTCGCCGACGAAGCGATTGAGCTTATTGCTTCCGCACAGCAGGAAGATGGCTATCTGAATACGTACTTTCAAGTGGCTGAGCCAGACAAGCGTTGGACTAATCTGACAGACTGCCACGAGATGTACACAGCCGGCCATCTGATCGAAGCAGCAGTCGCTTATTATCAAGGTACAGGTAAGTCCAAGCTACTCGATGTTGCAAGGCGTTTGACCGATCATATCGATGCGCTCTTCGGTCCTGAACCGGGCCAAATCCGCGGCTACGATGGTCATCAGGAAATTGAGCTTGCTTTAATCAAGCTGTACGAAGTAACAGGCGAAGAGAAATACTTGAATCTTGCCAGCTTCCTCATGGAGGAGCGTGGTCAGGAGCCCAACTTCTTGCACCAGGAATGGGTAAAGCGAGGTCGGATATCCCATTGGGCTCTCGGTGTAGTTCAGAAGAAACCTACTGACCCATCTTACTTTCAAGCACATAAGCCAGTACGTGAGCAGGAAGCTGCAACAGGCCACGCTGTAAGAGCTGTCTACATGTATACGGCGATGGCTGATCAAGCCATTCATAAGGGTGACATTAGTATGCTCGCTGCATGCAAACGACTATGGAGCAATATGGTCAATAAGCAGATGTATATAACCGGAAGCATCGGCTCCACCCATCATGGAGAAGCGTTTACGTTCGATTACGATTTACCTAACGATACGAACTATTCCGAAACCTGTGCCTCAATTGGACTCATCTTCTTCGCTCGCCGAATGCTGCAGGCTGAGGTCAAGGGCGAGTACGGTGACGTCATGGAGCGAGCGTTATACAATACAGTTACTGCAGGCATCGCGGACGATGGGAAGCACTACTTCTACGTTAATCCAATGGAAGTATGGCCTGCGGCCAGCGAAGGCAATCCCGGTAAACACCATGTTAAGGCTGTTCGACAAAAGTGGTATGGCTGTGCTTGCTGTCCGCCCAATGTCGCAAGGCTACTCTCTTCACTTGGCCATTACATCTTCACCTCTAGCTCTGATACGTTATTCACGCATCTATATATCGGCAGTGAAGCCAAGCTGGAGCTGTCCGGACGTAACTTACGTCTCAAGCTGGAGAGCGGACTTCCATGGAAAGGTGCAGCAAGTCTTACAATCGTATCAGCCGAAGGCACAGGCAGCTTCACACTGGCGTTGCGTGTGCCTGCTTGGTCGAAGCAAAGCTCCTTCACATTGAATGGCACACCTGTCATTCCAGAAATCCGTGACGGCTACGCCTACTTGAATCGGGACTGGCGCGTAGGCGACATACTCGCCATTGCATTGGACATGGAGCCGCAGCGAATCTATGCAAGTCCTAGCCTGCGCGCCAATGCCGGACGTGTCTCCCTGCAGCGCGGTCCGCTCGTATATTGCTTCGAGGAGATCGATAATGGAGCTCTCTTAGCTTCGCTTACGCTCCCAGCAGACGCAGAGCTTCGTTCCGTTCAAGACAATTCGAGCAGCGAAGTTATTCTCCTAGAAGCAACTGGACAACGGCTCGTCATTCCCGAACAAGAGGACGGGCAGCATACACTCTATCACACCGTTGCTCCGAAGCGCGAAGCTCAGCGTATTCTCGCGGTCCCCTATACACGATGGGGCAATCGGAATCCAGGTGAAATGCTAGTTTGGATTCGAGAAGGCAATTAGGTTAGATTCTATTAAAAAAACTACAACAGGAAGATTAACGTACAGGGGTTTCAGTTGTAACTTCGGGGCAGCATGCTTGCTTTAGAGTAGAAAACGACCTTAGAGCGTGACTTGGGTGCTGGATTGAAGCTCCAGAGTAGAAAATGAGAGTGTCGA
>DFZX01000029.1 GCA_002383695.1 Caryophanales bacterium UBA4045 | reverse complement strand
CCAAGTGCATTAGCGGTTTTTGTTTGGATTAACAAGCATAAGGGTATAACAGGATTACAGAAGGAGGAGGGGCTCTATGAAATCACTAGCAAACAAAGTTGCACTGATTACAGGTGCAGGCTCTGGAATAGGAAGAGCGGCCGCTCTTCTTCTCACTGAGCATGGTGTAAAAGTAGGAGTATTGAATAGAAGTAAAGAGAATGCAGACATGGTTACGAAAGAAATTGAGCAGAATGGTAATGGAAATCGGATATTCTCAAATTTCGGCTTCAGTGCATATAGCGCCTCGAAGGCTGGCCAGGTTGCATTCATGAAGATGGCTGCACTGGAGTTGGCCGGATATGGAATTAGGGTGAATGCGATCTGTCCTGGTGGAATAACAACGAATATAGGTGAGAATACGCATAAAAGATCCGAGGTGGAGGATGTTCGTATTCCTATTGAATTTCCAGAGGGAAATCAACCCTTAGAGCACGGACCAGGCTCGCCTGAGCAGGTTGCTCAGCTACTGTTGTTCCTGTCCTCGGATAATTCCAATCATATTAGCGGTACTGAAATCTACATTGATGGTGTCGAATCTCTCATACGAGGATAATGGATTAATATACTTGACTAGGGGCTGTCCAAAAGTAGGTATGCTCGCTTGACTAGACAGCTTGCCTGATGAGAAATCGATAAAAATCAAAGAAATGGCGGTGTCAGGGAGGTTAATCCTGCACCGCCATTTCTGGCTTTTGGTCTATTGCCGCCTTCTTGAGCAGGTTGTGGGCTAGTGAAACCCACCCGACCTCAAGGCTCACTTTCGGCAGGCCTAGAGATCGTCTGAATCCTCGGTTATTCTTCATTTGACCAAAGACACTCTCCGGTTCAATCATTCATCGAACCGACAGCGCGTAGTCCTTCCTCGCTACTAAGTTTCTCCCAAGCTTGCCGCTTGTATTGCAGGTACTTCATACTTACACTGATTTCACGATTTCCTTTCGCTTTCGTACAAGCTTCTTTGAATGGGCAACCTTCACAGCTCTCGCTTCGATAATGTCGCTTCTGTATCTCATATCCGCTTTCCGTCGTTTCCTTGCTTTCATATCGAAACAGCAGTTTACGTCCACATAGTTTTCTTCCCCGCCATATCCTGCGTCTGCATGACTGTTTTCGGCAACTTTCCGAGCGATGCTTTGACCTTTTCCAAATGGGGCTTGAGGCAACGCGAGTCTGTCGGGCGTTGGTGCAGGCTGTAGCCAATAATGGACTTCCACATGAACATAACGTTCTCACGAACAGCCTTGGCGATTTGACGAGAGGAGTAAATCCGTTGGGTATAGGCATAGTAATGACTTTCGTTAACATCTTTGGATGATAACTGTATCGTCCACCACCTGGATAAGCAGTGACGAATATAACGAACGAGGTGATTGTGTGGAATGTCTTCTTCTAAATCCATCGGGAGGAAGAGTTGGTTCATTTTGTAGCGAATAAAGGTGACCTTGGATGATTGTTGCCTCAAAGAAACAGATTTTTTTATATGTTTCTTTGTTAATAAATAGGTGAATTCCCAATATTTTATGTAGACTTACAGGCTGCTTGCTTGAGAAACATGGTGCGTAAGGGAGAGCTGTGGGTGGAAGAGTTTACGTCCGCATTTGAATGTCGTGTTCTCACCTTTACCTGTTGTTAAAGAGAACACGTCATTCAACGGCGGCTGGAAGCCATGGCTCTCCCTGAAGCAATACCTAGTTTCTCATAACAAAAAGGGGCTGCCCTAAGTCATTTAGACTTTTGGGACAGCCTCTTTTTCGTGTCGATAAGTTCATTCCATATTATCATTTTTCGTTGTTTAGCTATGTGGTGTCAATAATGCTCAGACCATATGATATACATATAGCGGTTCAGGGGGTGATATCATGCAGAAATCTTCATGGCACCGATTTATACAACAGTGGGAAATTCAGTTAATGGTCATACCGGGAATTATTCTATTATTCATATTTAGTTATATTCCGATGTATGGCGTACTGATGGGCTTTCAGGATTACAATATTTTTGAAGGGTTTTTTCGAAGCCCATGGGTAGGAATGAAACATTATGAAGCATTCTTTCATGCTCCTGAATTTTGGCGGATTATGCGAAATACGTTAAGCATCAGCCTGCTTAAGCTGTTATTCGGATTCCCGGCGCCTATCATTCTAGCGTTGATGCTCAATGAAGTCAGGAGCATGATGTTCAAGCGAGTCATACAGACGATTAGTTATTTGCCCTTCTTTATCTCTTGGGCTATTGTTAGCGGCTTTGTTATTAATCTTCTAGCCGTGGAGAATGGGAATGTGAACTACTTCTTATCGAGCTTCGACCTCATTGATGATCCGATAAATTTCTTATCGATTCCTGAATACTTCTGGACGATTCTGGTTTCCGTCAATGTGTGGAAGGAAATTGGCTTCGCATCAATTATTTATTTGGCAGCGATTGCAGGCATTGATCCTCACCTATATGAGGCGGCGTCTATGGATGGGGCTAATCGATTTAAGCAAGTGTACCTGATCACAATTCCTTGCATCATGCCGGTCATCATTATTTTTCTGATATTAGCGATAGGTGGCATTCTTAATGCAGGATTCGAAGATATTCTCCTATTGGGCAAAAACCCAGTATTGCGCGGAGTGTCGGACGTCATCGATACGTATGTATACCGTGTGGGCATTATTAATTCCAGATATTCATATGCAACTGCAGCTGGTTTGTTTAAGGCAGTAGTGAGCATAGGCTTGCTAACGCTAGCAAACTTATGGGCTAGAAGGTCTGGGAACAGTTTATGGTAGAAGGAGGTGAGTACCGTTGAAGTTGAGTAGGGGAGACCATTTTATGCAAGCCGTGATTTATGTGCTTCTAATTATGCTAGGCTTCGTTACCTTGTATCCATTCTGGAATTCTCTCGTCATTTCCTTTAATGTCGGTTCGGATACTGCCTTGGGTGGGGTCGGCATCTGGCCGAGAGCATTCACCCTGGAAAATTATTATATTGTACTTCAGGACACTCGATTATTGAAGGCTTTGTTAGTAACGGTGAGTCGTACTGTGGCAGGTACTGCATTATCTATATTCTTCACTGCATTATTAGCGTATGGGATGTCGAAAAGAGAGCTGATAGGTAAGAAGTTTTATGTGCTTTTTACGATTTTTACTCTTTATTTCAGCGGGGGGTTAATCCCTTTTTACTTATTATGTCGAGCACTTGGGTTGATGGATACATTCTGGGTCATGATCATTCCTGGGGTTATCAGTGTGTATAATATGATCATCTTCCGAACGTTTTTCATGGGACTTCCCGATGGACTTGAGGAATCAGCCAAGATCGATGGCTGCAGTCACTTTGGTGTATTCTTCCGTATTGTCGTTCCTGTTTCCGGAGCCGTTATCGCGACGCTTTCCCTCTTTACCGCCGTCTTCCATTGGAACGACTGGTTTGGGCCAACGATCTTCATTCAGAATCCCAACCTCATTCCCATTCAGACGCTGCTTACACAAATTGTGAACTCAAATGCGATGACAGAACAATTGCAATCCATTACAGGTGGCAATGCTGCGGCCATGGATGAGCTGCAAAGAGCGCGAACGATTACTTCGAAGTCCTTGACGATGGCAACTATGATGGTGGCGACGATTCCCATTGTCCTGATTTATCCGTTCATTCAGAGGCATTTTATCAAAGGAGTTCTTATTGGGTCTTTAAAGGGTTGAGATGAAATCCGAATATTGGATTAAAGGTTTGTTGGCTATAGACTGCAGACTTTTATCATACATTATGAATGGAAGAGGGGATTAGACTCATGAATAAAGGAATAGCAGCGTGGTTCATCGTATTATGTAGTTTTATTCTAATCATAGCAGCTTGTACGAATAATAATGTATCGAATACAGAACCAGAAAAGGATTCGCCTCCTACTCCAACGGAAGAAACAGTTATTAAGGATAATGTACCTGATACTCCTGATGGATCTACAGATGTGATACCGGTTAAGTTTACGTTCTATGGAAATTATGATTGGATGTCCAGCGGGACATTCGGGGATACACCCTCAACGAAATGGATCGTAGAGAACAAGAAGGTTGAGATCGAACCCATTAATTCAGGTGGTGCAGCAGCAGCAAAGTTAAATACGATGATTGCTTCCAACACATTGCAGATTTGATTCAGACAGATAGAGGTGCTACCGTAGAACGTCTGAGAGCCGGGAATATCCTAGTTGCCTTGGATGAGTATTATGAGAAGTATCCGAATTTGAAGAAGTTTATTGGCGAAGAAACCCTGAGTATGCTTAGGTCGGAGGATGGTAAGATATATCAGATCCCAAACTGGTTCACCACAACACCGAACGGAAATGGCGGCTGGTTTATCAACAAGAAAATATATAACGAGCTGGGTTCCCCTAAGCTGGAAACCTTCGATGAGCTTTATGATTATCTAACCTTAGTAAAAAGTGAATATGAGAATGTCGTTCCTCTGGAAATCGGTAATGATGGCCGTGGAGTTGGCGATATATTCGCAGGCATTGCTAACGATAATCCGAAGGTTTATTACGAGCAACAGGTTTATCCACAAGGAGATCAATTGATTAATGTGATTTTTACAGATCCATATAAAGAAACGATGCTTCTCGCTAATAAGTTGTTCCGGGAGCGACTCATCTCCCAAGATGCCCTGACACAAACGCAGGATCAATTCAAGGAAAAATTGAATACAGGGCTTGTGGCTGTCATGGTAGATGGCGATGCAGCGAATCATGGCAAGGGGGCACATAACAGCTGGATTGTGAACGATCCAGATGGTGGCTATGAGGCCATATGGCCCCTGCATAAGGCAGGTGTTGATAAGAACAAGGTATTCCCGAATTACTGGAATTCACTTGGATGGAATGTCAATGTAATTACTAAGAACGCCGAAGATCCGGAAGCGATATTCTCTTACCTGGATTGGTTAGCGGGTGAAGAAGGCCAGAGAGTTATTGTGTTCGGACCGCAAGGCTCATTCTGGGATGAATTCGATGCACAAGGCTATCCAATACCGAATGATGCCTTCTTCAATACATCAGCAGAGGAGAAGGGGAAGTTTAGTTTGGGGGCATATACGCTCGTTGGTAATACGACCTTTGTCGACACAGCTAAAGGTATGATGCAGATGGCTCAGCCCGAAGAGAAAAGAGATTGGGCGTTTGTAGCGCAAAGTAATGTGTTCTGGAAAACCTCTATAAATGCTACTGAGTTTGTTAATCTTGATCCTGCACCCGATTCGGATGAGGGTATTATCGCCACATCACTGAAAGATTTAATATTGGAGGCTTCAGCAAGAATGCTGTTCGCTTCATCTGATGAAGAGGTAATTTCAATCCTGGAGCAGACCAGAAAGGATGCAGCTGACTTAGGAGTCGAGAAATTAATGGCGTTTAAGACGGAAAAATGGCAGGAGAATTTAAAAAGATTATCAGGGTCATAAGTGGTACCATAATTAGGAAGAGGAGGATATACTTAAGTATATCCTCTTTTCCCACTCCATTAGTTTGAATGATGAATGATGAGGTGATCCACTGTTGTATAAGGTTTTATTGGCAGATGATGAGGGCTTGGATTTGGCCGGATTACAATGTCTGATTGATTGGAAGCAGCTACAGATGGAGGTTGTGGCTGCTGTCAACAGTGGTTTTGTGGCATTGGAGGTTCTACGAAAGGAACACATTGACCTGCTTGTGACGGATATTAAGATGCCCATTATGTCTGGACTTGAACTGGCTGAGAAAGCACTAGAGATCTTACCTAGCTTAAGAGTCATATTCGTTAGCGGGTATCAGGATTTCAACTATGCACGACAAGCCATTCAAATGAATGCTCACGGTTATGTTCTAAAGCCGGTAGATGATAACGAGATGCTGCTCGTATTAGGTAAAGCTCTTGAGGAGATACAGAAGATTAGATCCAGAGAGCTCATAGCGCTTACGCTAGAAAATTCCATTCCTTATGTAAAGAACGAGATATTGTCGCGTCTGATCGAAAGTAAAGGCACCGAAAAGGTTAGAGCGGAATTGATGAAGAGAGCTGGTCTTGATTGGTACGGAAAATTATTCTATGTATCCGTTATAGAGACGGATGATATTTCTTGGAAATTAAATCATTACGATGAGGCAGAGCGTGCGGATATTATCAAGCGATTAAATGAATATATCATGAATTGGTGTGATGAACGTGGGATTAACTTTTGCAAATCAGAAAGCTATCGTACCGTATTGTTTTTAAGCGATGACAGCAGTAATTCCGATTTGGAACTGCTAATTACTGAAATTAATGAGAATTTCCCGCTGTCCATTACAATAGCAATTGGACCGGTCATTAGAGTAGGTGCGGAAGATTTGCATTCATCCTACGATCATGCGAAGAAAGCATTAAAATTAAAGATGTTTTTTGGGAAATCTAGAATGATTCATTATGCTGATTCCAAGCTGCCTATCGAGCAGAGCGTCAAGCATATGGATGAGATTCTGAATGATCTGTTCGTCTCTATGTCGGTTTATGATTTGGTCAGAACGGATGATAACCTACAAGAGTTATTCCAGCAGGCGCGAAGGCTAGACTCCAAAATTAGTGTATACAACTTTTCACTCCATGTTATTTCGAAGCTTGAAAATTATTTAAGCATAATGAACGAGAATTTATATTCTTTGTTGGGGCTGGAGACGGAAAATTTAGATATTCTGTACCATTTCGAAACATTAGGTGATATTCAATCGTGGTTAAGAAGGCGAATGTTTGAAATTTCGGAATTGTTACATTTGAAGAAGCAGAAGAAAAACAACAAGCTGGTATTAGAGATCATCACATATATAGAGGGCAATCTCCATAACAACATCACTCTTCGTGATGTCGCCAACTACTTTTCTTTCTCACCTAATCATATGGGTCACCTGTTCAAAGAAGAGACGGGTGAAAACTTCAGTGATTATGTGATACAGGCTAGATTAAGCCGTGCTAGACAGCTGCTTAAGGACCCCAAGCTTAAAATTTATGAGGTTGCAGATCGAGTCGGCTATAAAAACTTAACTTATTTCAGCAAGCAATTCCGTGAAACGTTCGGGATGACACCCGGCGATTATCGAAAGCAAAGTTGAGTGTGATGAGCATGTGGAGGCTTTTCGGGAAAGGGAAGTTTATACCTTTTAGTTATAAGTTAATGATTTCCTATATCTTGTTTGTGATCACGCCGGTTGCTATAGTCGGTATATTCGCTTATGTGACTTCCGTTCAGGAACACAGGGAAAGAACAAGTGAAAACCTCAAAGGGACGCTCCAGCAAGTAAGAGACAATATCCTGTACCAAACCGATGATGTAGAACGTATATCCGACCAACTATTCTACAATTATACGCTGCACGACTATCTCCGCCGATATGAGGGTGGGTGGTACAGCTATGAAACGACAACCAAATATATTATGCCTACCTTAGAGAATCTACTGAATTATACGAGGAGTAACATTCTCCTTACCTTATATTTCAAGAACACCACTTTACCGGAAAGATTCTACAAGCAAGATGAGGCCATTGATCCATTGTCCAAGGTGAAAAACTATGAGCTGTTCCATCTAAATCGAATCGAACAGGAAATGTGGTATAGAGCGTTTTTAGACAATAATGGGGTAACGAGTAATAACATGTGGCGGCAGGTAAGCCTGGACGAGCAATATGACAATATCTCGCTCCTAAGTCCATTAATAGACGTCCAGGAATGGCGGCACATTGGTATCATCAGGATCACTATAAAGCTTAATGAGTTATTACAATCCGTTGATTATCAGAAATTCTCAGATAATGGACATCTGTATGTGTTGGATCAGAATAATAAAACACTCTTTACTTCCAGTTCTGGTGAAGAGTCACCCGAAATCCCTAACTCATATGCCGCTCTTGAGCAAGAAGGTTACTTGATGCTGGAAGAACCGATTCCGAACCTCAATTGGCGGATCATTGCTTTCATACCTAATGATGTTTTTACGGAGCGCGCCAACAATATACGTAATTTGACCTTGTTGATATGTTTAACCAGTATTCTTCTTCTATCTATGATTAGTATTGCCGTATCCCAATATTTGACGAAGAGAGTGGCTAAGATTATCTCTACGCTGCATGCCTTTCGTGAAGGGGAATTCCATAAGCGAATTCCGTTTAGTGGCAATGACGAATTCGCCCAAATCGCCTCAGCCTTCAACCTAATGGGTCAGCATATCAGCGAGTTGATCCAGCAAGTCTATGTTGCAAACTTACAGAAGAAAGACGCTGAATTGACCTCGCTTCAAGCTCAGATCAATCCACATTTTCTATATAACACCTTGTCATCGATAAGTCGACTGGCCAAGTTTGGTGAGATCGAGAAGCTTCATCAGATGGTTATGGGGTTAGCCAGGTTTTACCGGTTAACCTTAAATGAAGGCGAAATGATTATCACGGTTGCCAATGAGCTGGAGCAGGTTAAAGCTTATATAGATATTCAAAAAATTAAGTACGAGGATCGGATGACAGTCGAATACCAAATAGATTCACAGGTATATGAATATGACACAGTTAAACTAATCCTCCAGCCTTTTATCGAGAATGTCTTGGAGCACGCTTGGTATGGGGACGAGATTCACATTTGTATAACGGCTGCTTTAATGGATGACGAGATACTGTTTAAGATTATCGATGATGGCATTGGGATGCATCCAGATACCATTCATCACATATTCTCTCCTACGGGGGTACGTCTGGGATATGGAATCAGAAACGTTGATGAAAGGATCAAGCTCCAGTTTGGGGATAACTACGGGATTCACATAAATAGCCAACAGGAAATAGGTACGGAAGTCTTGATTACCTTTCCTTTATTCAAGAAAGATAAATCAATCAACTAGATTCGACTTTACGCCAATAAGCTGGCGAAAGCCAGGTCCTTCCGATTTCTGCATTTTTTGTCCAGGTAAATTCCCATATCCTTGGATCCACCAATATTTCTAGTAAATCTTCTGTATGCTTAGAATCTAGGGGCACGAGTTTTATTGTTTTGCCTATTAAAGTTACAGCTGGATTCATGCTAATTTATCCTCCGTTCAGTTTTCATACAATTGTTATAACAATTCTCGGGAGAAATCTACTGACTCTCTTTGTTTAAACAATCGAGCTGTAATCTACGCCTAGTAATAATACCTCGCGGTCTAAATCGTATATCATTTATGCTTGAAATACACTTACTGCACCACCACATACCCAACCTATAGAACTAAGAGATGAATGAACAATGACTGTCATTCCTTTATGTAAACCGATTTGAATATAATCTTGAATTAAACTCTCTTTTGTATATAGACTAGTACTTCTTTGTATGGCATCTAATTCGCTCAATCGTATTCTCCTCCTAGCACGGATATCCTCATAGCTTAATAATATGACTAAGCTCTGAAGGTTAACCTATATGTCTCCAAGGCAGTCCTAAGTTTAGGTAATGATCCTGGACCCATACCATGGAACTTTAAGATATCGGCTTCACTGTGATTGGATAGCTGTTGCACCGTCGTTATACCATTGTTCTCCAAAGCTCGTCTGGCTGGTGCCCCTAGTAGAGATAGAAACCCTGATTCTGGCTTCAGCTCCTGCTCGCAAATCGGGCAGGTTGGACAATCGCTGCTCTTATAGTACTTGTGTCCTTTGTTACAGGTTCTTAATGTTCGCTCCTTAGCTGTCATGAATAACCTCATCTCGCTTCAAATTGTCACGCCAAATATTGGACGAGCTGATCGAAGGTTGCTCCGAATCCTTGCTTCATTGAATCGAACATACCTTTGAAGAAGCTATGTTCTTCATCTGTTGCATGGAGCGGTTTCCCGCGCAGGGTTATTATTGTCTAGCCATCTACTTCTGTAAAGTTTACATGATAATGTACCTCTAGTGGGAACGAACTACTGAACTCGGCTTGAACCATGTTACCCTCTGGATCTGAGAAGGAGCTTACGTACACGATCTTCTCCGGTGATACGATTTCTTGGTAAACAAACTTTGCCCACATCTCATGACCGTCAGCGGATTTCATACTGAAGTGAAACATCCCACCAGGGCGAAAGTCAAACGCAGTGACGCTCAGCTTATAGCCAGTCAGTCCCCACCAGTTCTGCAAGTGCTCTGCGTCGGACCACACCTTGAATACTAGATTGTAGCCGTGCCTTCTGACAATCCATCGGGGGATTGCGAGGCAATAGCCCAATATGTATATGATCAATTAGAGCAATATGGGCTTACCCCTGACTATTATAAGATAGATGAAGAAGCAACAGCAGCTGTAGGCATGATTCGCGTAGCTAATGTGGTAGCGGAAATTCCCTTTGGGCATTCAGGGCCTAATATTGTGTTGAATGCACATGGTGATGTGGTGCCCCCACGATTAGGCTGGACTGTTGATCCTTATGGCGGACAGATCATCGAAGGTAAGCTATATGGCAGAGGAGCAGCTGTGTCTAAGTCGGATATCGCAGCTTACACATTCGCAGCTCTGGCTTTGCGGGAATGTCATGGCAGATTATTGGGAAAGCTGGTGTTGGCCTTCACGTTCGATGAGGTGGTGGAATTACTCCAAGCCATCTACAGATATCGAAAAAGACTTGAGCGCATCTATTCCAATATAGAGGGAATTACATCTCCTACCTTAAATGTTGGTTTAATATCAGGCGGCATTAATACGAATGTTGTACCTGACTGCTGTGTGATCCGGCTGGATCGTCGGATTATCCCTGAGGAGCAGGCCGCAGAGGTTGAGGCGGAGCTACGAAGCTATGTTGAAGCAGCAGCACGAGACATTCCAGGTGTTCAGCTAGAGATCAGACGAACATTATTAGCGGAGAGCTTTGGTCCAGTTTCGGAGCATACACCAATTGTCCAACATCTGAAGGAGAACTGGTCCAATATTATGGAAGGAACCTTGCCCGTTAACGGTGTTCCACTATATGCCGATGCCAGACACTTCTATCAGGCAGGTATTCCGACTGTCATGTTCGGAGCGGGTCCACGAACCTTGGAGGAAGCTAATGGGCATAGGGCTGATGAGCATGTGTGGATTGAAGATTTGTTGAATGCAACGAAGATTGTTGCATTGACGCTTCACGATTTGTTGAACAATCAGGCGGAGCCACCTCTGAAGCAGCTCCAGCTCCTGTTGCGAATAATCTCTAATCTTGACCCGCATCAGCGGAAATCGGGAGGAATACACTTAACTCGAAAGATCAATAGAGGAAATACTTTCCGTTAACTACCATGCTCCATCCGATTTTTGTTGAATAGCGTTAGGCATAGATTTAGACTAAGTGTGTAACGGAACTTTCTTCCGTTAAATGACCTATGTTTATACGTTTTATAAATTTAACGGAAGAAAGTTCCGTTAAGGCTTGCTACCCGCAGCACTTCTTATATTTCTTCCCGCTTCCACATGAACAGGGGTCGTTACGACCGATCTTCTCAGCACTGGTCCTTACAATAGGAGCTGAATACCCCAATAGGTGCTTCTGTTGTTCCACTTTCTCATGCTGTATATCAAGTTTCCATTGCTCCAACTCCGGGAGCACTACACCATTCATCACACAATTGATATATAGTGATTCACGCAAGTCAAGTGTCTGTCTAGCAAAGCCATTACGAATTCGTTCTAGGACAGCGGGGATCCCTTGGCTAGAGCCGAGCTGACATAGACCATTGGCAAGGATGGTGGCATATTCAAAATCCGTCTCTATCGTCAGCAGGCGCAATAATGCAGCTTCGGACTCAGGAAGCTTGATGTGTCCGAATACATAAGCCGCGAACAATCGATAATAGCCCTCTTCCTCCTGGATATATCTTTCCTCTAGTAATCGAACTACTTCGGCCGAGCCTATCTTAATTAATGCATCTGAAGCTGTAGTAGGCAGGACGTCGTCATCCGTGCATAGAAATTCGACTAACATTGGAATGGCTGCATGTAGCTTCATTTCACCAGCTAGTATGATGAAGTACATCGTTTCATATTCCTCTAGATTTTCTGGATCATAAGATTCCAGCGTTTGTAGGACAACCTCATCGTCCAAATAACGTCTGCGTGCCAATTCCTGTATGAGCGACTCTCCATAATAAGTATCAATCTCGTTTACATATTTACCGCGAGCGCCCATGAAGTGTTCCTCACAAGCTTCCCACAGCTCTTCATCTTGTTTATCTGCAATCTCAATACGTGTCTTGCACATTTGTTGAAGCTCTTTCGATAGGGCAGAGATCGCTAACCTATGTTGACGCAATAATGCTATGTCAGCATGTGACAAGATTTGTTTAAGATGCACTCTGTCAGTGGTACTTGTTCCGGGTGATTGTATCAAACTCAGAATGTCGTTGATCGTCTCCTCCGTTTGTGGAAACCGATAAGCGTTATGAAGATAATACGTATCATCCTTGTCCAACTTATGAAACCTAGTGAGTACTAAAGGCATAAGCTCAATATCGGATATGAAGCTCTTGGAATAATAGTCAAGGGCCCCATTAGCGATTTGGAATTCTGGATGTGTAATAAACGGTTTGACCTGCGATGGTTGAAGTATAATTAATCTCTCCTTGTGACCAGATGGATTGTATATTATTTTCCCTTGCAATAATCACATTATATCAAAATATTACGATAAAAACCCCAGACACTTGATGAGGCCACTGAAAAAGTCCGAATTTCATAAACAGGGTATCCTACCTCTCTTTTTTGAGGTAAGATGCCCTGTTTTCCTGTATAATAAAGGTATCAAATCTAGGTGGTGTCTTGGATGATTGCAAAACAACTATTCCT
>DFZX01000099.1 GCA_002383695.1 Caryophanales bacterium UBA4045 | reverse complement strand
CCTGCCGTTATTGTTGTTACCTTAAGACATCTTTGACTTCGGTCTTAGGTGTTTTTTTGTTTATTTAGGTTCATTGAATCATTTCTATTCGCTAATAGTAGCTTCTCGACATCCGAAGTTTGAGTTAACGGTCAATCCATGAGTACGAATTGGATAGTGTTAAATACCTGCAAAAGCACAGTATTTTCTTGCTTAATATTTTCGAAAAGTAGTATTCCTGCAGAAGCACAGCTATTTTCTTCGACCTTGATAGAATTACTGAAGAAAGCTATTAATACCTGTACAATTGCAGTTTTTTGATGTTTTCAAGTCTTATATCCTTTAAAATAATGTGCTATTGCAGTGATTTTGTAGGAAGGAAGTAAGATAGATGGTCCAAGTAAATCCTCGTCCTGTTGGCCCCGGTGAATGCCGAGAAGCGATAATAGCCAAAGGAGCGGTTGTATGAAACATTTATTCAATACTTCACTTATTAATGAAGAAATTACTTGTTGTATTCGTTGCCTGCCTTGCCTCATCTTCTCTGGATAATAATGTATTATACTTTGTGACCGCTTACCTATTGAGTTCTCCTTGACATGAATTTTGCGACTCTGCTAATATAAGCAATAATATACGTACGAGAGAATCTTGATAAAGAGGATATTATGAGGGAGGAACAAGTTCTGTGTGGGAAGCCAAGTTTGGCAAAGAGGGTTTGACGTTCGATGACGTATTACTAGTTCCGAGAAAATCCGAGGTATTCGGGCGTGAGATTAGTGTATCCACTTCACTCGGAGAAGGATTAGGTTTAACTATTCCATTCTTAAGTTCTGCTATGGATACTGTCACTGAGTCTGCATTAGCGATAGCGATTGCGCGTGAAGGCGGTATTGGTGTTATACACAAGAATATGTCGATCTTAGAGCAAGCGCAGGAGGTTGACAGGGTTAAACGCTCGGAGAGCGGTGTTATTACGAATCCATTCTCCCTTACGCCTGATCATCATGTTTATCATGCTGAAGAGCTAATGGCGAAATATCGGATATCTGGTGTACCTATTGTGGACGAGCAGAATAAATTGGTAGGCATATTAACTAATCGTGATCTTCGTTTTGTACACGATTATTCCATGAAAATTCATGAAGTGATGACCAAGGAGGATTTAGTTACTGCTCCTGTCGGAACGACTTTGCAGCAAGCGGAAGGATTGCTTCAGAAGCATAAGATCGAGAAGCTACCTTTGGTTGATGCGAATAATGAATTAAAAGGGCTCATTACAATCAAAGATATTGAGAAAGCTATTCAATTCCCAAGCTCCGCTAAGGATACACATGGTCGGCTGCTTGTTGCTGCAGCTGTGGGTGTATCGAAGGATGTAAAGGAAAGAGCTTCTGCATTAGTTGAAGCTGGTATTGATCTGATTGTAGTGGATTCTGCACACGGGCATCATATCAATATTCTTAACACGGTACGTATCCTTCGGGAAGCTTACCCAACATTACCGATCTGTGCAGGGAATGTAGCTACAGGTGATGCAACGAGAGATTTAATTGAAGCCGGTGCTACCATTGTGAAGGTAGGTATTGGACCAGGCTCAATTTGTACAACCAGAGTCATCGCAGGGATTGGTGTGCCGCAGGTTACGGCTATATACGACTGTGCTAATGTAGCAAGACAATATAACGTTCCAGTTATCGCTGACGGAGGAATTAAGTACTCTGGCGATGTTGTAAAGGCTATTGCAGCTGGAGCCAGTGCGGTTATGATTGGAAGCTTGTTCGCAGGCACGGAGGAGAGTCCTGGTGAAACGGAGATTTTCCAAGGGAGAAGATTCAAGGTTTACCGTGGTATGGGTTCCATAAGTGCGATGAAGGATGGCAGTAAGGATCGTTATTTTCAAGAGGATGAGAGTAAGCTTGTCCCTGAGGGAATTGAAGGTAGAGTTCCTTATAAGGGGCCATTATCCGACATTATCTATCAATTAGTTGGTGGTTTGCGCTCGGGTATGGGGTATTGTGGAACTGAGAACATCGATAAATTAATGAATGATACCGAGTTTATACGTATTACAGGTGCTGGTCTTCGTGAAAGTCATCCGCATGATGTGCAAATAACGAAGGAATCTCCAAACTATTCTCTATAAGGGATGTCCCTTACAACAGACTTCAGCTATAACATGATGAAGGCAGGAGATTATCTCCTGCCTTTTGTCATTTATTGTTAAGATGGATATTGATTCGTGAATGTTCATCTGCAAACGACTTGTGTTACAATACTTGAAGTGAGTTTACCAAGATAATCAGAATAAGGTAAACACCCCAATTGGGAGAGAGGGAGTGGCTTTTTTGTTATTACAGTCAAGACAGGGTAAGAAGTTAACCTCATTGACCGCGTTCGTGATCAGTAGTGCACTATTCTTTCAACTTATCAATGTGATATCTCCGAATACAGCCGAGGCAGCAGATGTACCAGCACTTGCTATCGAAGCGCAGGCCGCCATTCTTATTGAAGCGGAAACGGGTCAAATTCTATATGAATTGAATAAGGATGAATTATTGCCTCCAGCGAGCATGGCTAAGATGATGAGTGAATATGTGATCCTTGAGACGATAGAAGAAGGTAAATTGAATTGGTCTGATAAAGTGACAGTAAGTGAGTATTCGGCAAAGACCGGTGGGTCAGGTGGCGCATTAGCTGAAGGTGAAGTATATACGGTGGAAGAATTATTCAAGAACATGTCGATATTCTCTGGTAATGATGCTACGATTGCTCTTGCGGAGCGTATTGGCGGTTCAGAAGAAGGCTTCTCAGTCATGATGAATGAGATGGCGAGGGAAATAGGATTATCTGAGAAAGCTTACTTCATTAATGCAACTGGTTTGGATCGAAGCGATCTCGAAAAGTTGAATATGGCACCGGCATCCTTGCCAGGCGAAACAGCCATAACGGCACATGATGCAGCGTTAATTGCACAAAGAATTATTCTTGATCATCCAGATGCATTGGAAATTGCTCAAACTACAGAAGCCTACTCGAAAGCAGATAATAAAGGCGTCTTGATGCAGAATTGGAACTGGATGTTAGAGGGATGGAAGTCTTACAATAATGATTTTGCTAAGCTGTTCTCTTATGAGGGCTTGGATGGATTAAAGACAGGGCATACGACGAGAGCCGGATTCTGCTTTACAGGAACTGCTGAGCGTGACGGCCTTCGTATCATTAGTGTGGTTATGGCTGCTCCAACGATGAACAAACGATTTTACGAAACCAAGAAGCTCTTAGATTATGGCTTCGATAACTTCGAGAAGATGATTGTGATTCAACCGAAGACAGTCATAGAACAATTACCTGCGGTAGATATTAAGAAGGGTGTTGCCAAAGAGGTTGGTGTCGTTACCGAGAATAATGCACAATTCCTAGTAAAGAAAGGAACAAAGCTAGAGGATTTTGTGATTACGGCTGAAGCGGCTGATGAGAAAGAGCGAATTGCTCCAATTAAGAAAGGTCAAGTTTTGGGACAATTTAAGGTCGTGTTGCCTGCTACAGACGGTACTGCGATGGAGCAAACCGTTAATTTAGTTGCAGCACAGGATGCGGAGAAGGCTAGCTGGCTTCGCTTGTTCTTCCGTGGTATAGGGGATTTCTTCAAGTCCATTGGAGGCGGAATTAAGAATTTATTCTAAAATGATGGGTTATCCATGATAATCCGACTTGCTGGGTTGTATATTTAGATATCATGATGTAAAATATTTTCTCAAGGAATTCTTTCCATCCGGTGAATTAAGATATAACGATGTATGAGGCTTGTCATATGAATCAGGAGGCGCTTTAATTATGGAAACAGGAACTTCACGAGTAAAAAGAGGTATGGCGGAGATGCAAAAGGGTGGCGTGATCATGGACGTCATGAACGCAGAGCAAGCGAAGATTGCCGAAGCGGCAGGAGCCTCTGCAGTAATGGCACTAGAACGAGTACCATCTGATATTCGTGCAGCAGGTGGAGTTGCCCGTATGTGTGACCCATCCATGGTAGAGTCCGTCATGAAGGTTGTTACGATACCGGTAATGGCTAAAGCTCGTATCGGACATTATGTAGAAGCAAGGGTTTTAGAATCCTTAGGTGTTGATTATATCGATGAGTCCGAGGTGCTTACACCAGCAGATGATGTTTACCATCTGACGAAGAGTGAATTTACGATTCCTTTCGTGTGTGGGTGTCGTGATCTAGGAGAAGCACTTCGTCGTATTGGTGAAGGAGCCTCCATGTTACGTACTAAGGGTGAGCCAGGAACTGGTAACATTGTAGAAGCTGTACGTCATATGAGAATGGTTCTAGGTCAAATCCGTAAGGTTCAAGGTATGTCCAAGGATGAGCTTATGGTTGAAGCAAAGCTTCTAGGTGCTCCATACGAGCTGCTTCTACAAATTCATGAAACAGGTAAGTTACCTGTTGTAAATTTTGCTGCTGGTGGCGTTGCTACACCTGCAGATGCGGCTCTTATGATGCATTTAGGCGCTGATGGCGTATTCGTAGGCTCAGGTATCTTCAAATCCGATAATCCTGAGAAGTTTGCTAAAGCGATTGTTGAAGCGACAACCCATTATACGGATTACAAGCTGATTGCTGAAGTTTCCAAAAATTTAGGTGCTCCAATGAAGGGTATTGAAATTTCCAAGCTGCTACCACAAGATCGCATGCAAGATCGCGGAATTTGATAAAGAACAAAGAATCATTCGCTTGTTACAGTGAACATAGATGGTAAAGGTAGGTTGGGTTTAACATGAAAATTGGCGTTCTTGCTCTACAGGGTGCGGTTGCCGAGCATATTCGGATGCTAGAGATGGCTGGTTCAGAAGGCATAGCGGTTAAAAAAGTTTCTGAGCTAGAACAATTAGATGGCTTGATCATTCCAGGTGGAGAAAGCACGACAATAGGTCGACTGATGCTGGAGTATGGATTTATCGAAGCTATTCGCGAATTCGCAGGCGCGGGTAAACCTGTATTCGGTACTTGCGCGGGTCTCATTGTTATTGCTGACGAGATTGTTGGACAAGCGAATGCCCATTTGAAGCTGATGGATATGAAGGTATCTCGGAATGCATTCGGCCGTCAACGAGAAAGCTTCGAGACGGATCTTCCGATCAAGGGGATCTCTGAAACGGTACGAGCTGTGTTCATTCGAGCTCCGCTAATTACGGAGGTTGGTCCCGAGGTAGAGGTTCTGGCCATTTATAACGACCAGATTGTCGCGGCAAGGCAGGGTCACCTGTTAGCCTGCTCCTTCCACCCTGAGCTTACGAATGATCATCAGCTACATGCGTACTTTGTAGCAATGGCTGAGGAACACAAGCTAGCTTCATCTTCAAAACTATAGGAGGACTTCACGTGTTGGACGCCAAAGTATTCCGTAATGAGCTTGATCGTATAGAAGCATCGATGATTCATAGAGGCGGAACGGTTGATGAGGTTCGGAAATTTCCCGAGCTTGATCAACGTCGCCGTATGATGCTTCAAGAAACCGATCATCTGAAGAATCATCGCAACGTGGTTTCGCAAGAGGTCGCCAAGAAGAAGAAGGCTGGTGAGGATGCCGAAGCGCAGATCATAGAGATGAGAGAAGTTGGGGACCGGATTAAAGCCTTAGACGAAGAAATCCGTTCATTGGAAGAGTCGATCAACACCTTAGTTCTGTCCATTCCCAATATTCCGCATGATAGTGTTCCTGTAGGGAAATCAGAGGATGATAATCTAGAAATTCGTCGCTGGGGCGAGCCGAGGGAATTCAGCTTCGAGCCAAGTGCTCATTGGGACCTCGGGCAGGATCTGGGTATTCTCGATTTTGAGGCTGCTGCTAAGGTGACGGGTTCACGGTTTGTTTTTTACAAAGGACTTGGAGCAAGGCTTGAGCGTGCGCTCGCCAACTTCATGATGGATCTACATAGTGAGGAGCATGGTTATACCGAAATGCTGCCGCCTCTCATGGTGAATAAGGAAAGTCTTGTTGGAACTGGACAGCTGCCGAAATTCGAAGAGGATCTATTCAAGCTTGAGGATTCGGATTATTATTTAATCCCTACAGCCGAAGTGCCAGTTACCAATTACCATCGCGATGAAATTCTGACTGTCGATGCGTTACCTAAGTATTACGTTGCCTATAGCCCATGCTTTCGTTCGGAGGCAGGCTCTGCAGGTCGAGATACGAGAGGTATCATTAGACAGCATCAATTCAATAAGGTGGAGATGGTTAAGTTAGTTGCACCAGAGCAGTCATATGCTGAGCTAGAAGCTCTAACGAAGAATGCAGAGACCGTTCTACAGCTCCTGGAGCTACCCTACAGGGTTCTAAGCCTGTGTACAGGGGATATTGGGTTTACGTCCGCCAAGACGTATGACATAGAGGTGTGGCTGCCTAGCAGTGGTGTGTATCGTGAGATCTCGTCATGCAGTAACTTTGAGGACTTTCAGGCGCGTCGAGCGAATATTCGCTTTCGCAAGGAAGCGGGGTCTAAGCCGGAGTTTGTTCATACGCTGAATGGATCAGGATTAGCGATAGGGCGAACAGTAGCAGCTATTCTGGAGAATGGACAGCAGGAAGATGGCTCAGTTATCATCCCTGAAATTCTTCGTCCTTACATGAATAATCGAATGAAAATAGAGAAGAATTAAATATACAAAAAATAACGGTTGAATTTTGGTTTTTGATTGTGTTACAATTCAATCTGTTCCCTAATAGACGGATCAAATGATTTACCGTCTTATCTGTGGAGAGGTGGTCGAGTGGTTTAAGGCAGCGGTCTTGAAAACCGCCGTGTTCGCAAGGGCACCGTGGGTTCGAATCCCACCCTCTCTGCCATACATAACAAGCCAAACGCTGTGCATATGCACGGCGTTATTTTTTTATATAAAATTCAGTCGATTCAACTGAAAAATTTGTTATGAATAATCAAGGTGCAGTACAAGCATCTTAATCATGTGGTATGTACTAGAATATCGTAGCCTGTGTTCAATCAGCCAAATTGTTAAGGAGGCTCTATGCGTATGAATACAACAGATACCAAAAAACCTACTGAGCTTTTCACAGCATGGAACGAGACATTGCCCCATTTATTAAATGATGGAGATTCTGTAAATATTCAATTGGATGAAGCGAATAGCAGCAGACTGCGAATACACATCAATGCAGCTGGTCATAGTGGATATACATTTGATTTCACATGCCTCTATGTAGATGATCGGGAGGTTAAGGTGGAATTGGTCGATGTGGAGAAGGACGGCGTACATGTCGACGAACATACAGAGATTATTCAGTCGCTCATTGAGGATTATGTTCGTCATATTCATGAGTGTACACAGATTCTACAACGAATAACTCATCACTAAAGTAGCTTCTCGGCATTCAAAGTCATGAATTTTATGTAGGATCAATCAATGAGTAAGTATTGGAAAGTACTGAATACCTGCAAAATTACAGGAAAATTCCTACACATTATTTTCGAGGAGTAGTATACCTGCATAAATGCAGCTAATTGCTATGACATCGATCGAATTACTGAAGAAAGCTATTTATACCTGCACAATCGCAGTTATTTGATGTCTACAGGTCCTATTCCCTTTAAATTACTGTACTTTTGCAGTGCTTTCATAGGTGGGAAGCAAGAGGGAAGCAAGGGGGAAGCAAGAGGGAAGCAAGAGGGAAGCAAGGGGGAAGCAAGATGGATGGTACAAGGAAACCCTTGTCCCATGGACCCCGGCGAATGACGAGAAGCAACTAAACTTTCAGGAGGAATCTAGGATGCCGAAGAATATTCCACAGCCCGTACCCGAAGCCCAAGAGCAGCATGAGAAGGTTGAGGAGCCAAACACGATGGCTGAGCCTTTATCTGGTTCGAAGAAGGTCAAGAATCGTAATCACTCTCGACAGAATAAAGGCGGCGGAAGTGCGATGTAAAGGAAATAAAAGGAGCTATTCCAAGGTTAAGAAGATCTTGGTCATAGCTCCACTATTCATTCATCCTCAACCGTTATATCATCAAGCGTCCCCGTTGTTGACTCAATGGGTCTTTCGATGGATGTGAAAGCTTCGATTGTCTCCCTGAGATCGTCTTCATCAATATGTACATAAGGTGATTTCCAATATCCTGGATAGGGAACAGAGATAACAGTGTCACTACTCAGGTTTCCATAGAAATCCTTAACAAGTGAAATCATCTTACCCCGACTCATATCGGTCTTTACATTAGTGGTAACGATATCAAGCAGATCCAATGTCTTCGTTATGTTCCCCCAGCTCGACATCTTATTGACGAGAGCTGTAATAACCTCTTGCTGTCTCCGACCACGATCGAAATCACTTGATTCGAAGTTAGCGCCTCTATCATCCAACCGATGTCGCGCATAGTTCAGCGCATTCCGACCATCGAGGAGCTGCAATCCACGCTGCAGGTCAATATGTGTATGGTCGAACTCTGCCGTGTACTGCATGGAGCGGTCCACATTAATTTCTATACCGCCGACTTCATCCACTAATCCAATGACGGTTTCGAAGTTGACTAGAAACGTATTCGCAATGGAGATGTCTAGAAAATCCTCGAACGTCTCTCGAAGTGCAACCATTCCTGAGCTTATGTATTCTTCACTGATACGTTTCTTACCAATGCTGACTTTCTTCCCGGATAAGAGGCTAGGGTCCTTCCTAGCCTCTTGCAGAGCATGGTTATAGCCTTCTGCGAAGATCGCATTAATCTTCTTATAGTTACCCGGGGATTCTGGATCTGAGACCTTCTGATCGCGTGGTAAGGAAATCAGCTTAACGAGATGCTCTTGAGGAATAATGTGAGCTACGATCAAGGAGTCTGTATTCAGCATAAGATCATTGCCACGTTGATCCAAGCCAATCATTAATACATAGTAGTTTTCAGGATCTTCTTCTACCTTTGTTTCTACAGATGATGGATTGGGTGTTGAGAGCTCCGTAGCTGGTTTCTTAATGATAGCTGAATCAGTATCAATAACCATCTCATCTAATTTCTGGTCAGCACTGAAGAAAAAGTAAATTCCCCCAACGAGCAAAACACCTAATGTGATCCATATTATTTTCTTAAACAAGCCGTACACCTCAATTTCTTGTTGAATACGCAGACTTGGATATAGTGACGATAGGAATGTGTGTATTCTCATTGATTAGACGACTTGTAGGATAGAAAGTTTCACTCTTGGTTACATTTAATAGGCACGAACATTAATCAACCTGTCTATCTTCCAGAATGAAAGAGGTCATGACCGAAATCAGTTGCTCCGGCGCTTCTAGCATGCTCATATGACCAACGCCATTAATAGTAACCGTTTGAATATGAGTCCCAGTTACACTAAACACTCGGTCCGCGGGAATGACCTGATCCTCGCTGCCTGCAACTAATAGAATAGGTACGGTTTGTTCGCGAAGCACCTGATTGCGCTCAGGGCGAATACGCATTCCCTCGAGACTATGCATTGCACCGACCGGCGATGTTGCGTATCCGAGCTCGATTGTTGCTTGAACCTCTTCTGACATCGTGCTGAGGTGATCCTCGGCAAATAGCTTAGGGATCAATCCATCAACGAAGGATTGAATGCCTTTGCTACGAATGCTCTCCATACCTTGGGCTCTCTTCACCTTGGCCTCCTCTGAATCAGCTAGAGCAGTGGAATGGATCAATGAGAATTTCTTCACGAGATCGGGGTGGCGTTCAACTAGCGCTAGAGTTACATATCCACCGAGGGAGTGCCCGAACACACTAGCTTGTTCAATATGAAGATGAGCGAGTAAAGCTGCAATATCGTCAGCTAGAATCTCCATGGTGCTCGTCTGACTACCAGCTGGCGTCTGACCATGTCCTCTTAAGTCTGGAGCAATCACTCTGCAGAAGTTGTCTAACGTAGGTATGATGTGCTTCCAGTAGTCTGAGCTCCCACAGAAGCCGTGTATAAGCACAAGAACTGGTCCGGTACTTGTACCTGTATCACTATAGGCGATTTGTGTGTCATTAATGTTCGCGATGTGCATGGATTGTGAGTTTGTCATTGTTATCACCTTTTCCTTAATATGATGTAATAGATGGTTAGTAACAGTTTAGATTACCCTAGAGAGCGCGAATATAAACAGTGCGACTAATAAACAAAAAAACCACAACCCCTAAAGGCTGCAGTTACCTGTATACAATAATGGTCGGGACGACACGATTTGAACATGCGACCCCCTGGTCCCAAACCAGGTGCTCTACCAAGCTGAGCTACGTCCCGAAATCTGATGCTGTGCTGATACCTTGTTATGGGGCAGCAAAAGTCATTATAGCACAAATGATATGAGGAATAAAGAACTTTTTTACAGAGATTATACTGACTTCTATTCGGGATAATTCCATACTTAAATCAATAAAATAGCTTGCGGATATTTCCTTTTGGATCTACAAAAGGTTTGTGTTATAATATTGCTTGCTGTGACTCCGTAGCTCAGCGGATAGAGCAAACGTTTCCTAAACGTTAGGTCGGAGGTTCAAGTCCTCTCGGGGTCGCCATAATTTCATTTATAATAGAGGAAAATAGGATGACAGTGAGACCCTTGCTTCGGCGAAGGGTTTTTCTTTATAGATAAAAGGAGTAAGAATTTTTTGTGTTTTCATTTTAAATATAAAGAATGTGATATAAATCACATTCACAGACACGGTTGCATATGTTATAGTAATAATAGATGTGTATTGAAAGCGCTTGCTATTGTTAGTGACTTTTTTCACAAGCAATTTTTACATTCTATGTATGATGTTTAAAAGAATAGGGAGGGTTCACATGTTACATATTGTGGTGTGCATTAAGCAGGTGCCTGACAGTAGAGAGATTCGAATTGATCCGAAGAATAATACATTGATCCGACAGGGTGTGCCTAGTATCGTGAATTTCTACGATTTACACGGTCTCGAGGAGGCGTTGCGTATTAAGGATGAACAGGGTGCTCGAGTTACTGTTGTAACGATGGGTCCTCCACCGGCTGAGAAAAGCTTGAAGGAATGTATCTCACTGGGTGCAGACGAAGCGGTGTTGGTAACCGATCGTGGATTTGCAGGTGCAGATACGCTAGCAACCTCGTATGTTATCGGTAATACGATCCGTAAAATTGCTGAGACTTGGGGAACAGTGGATATCGTATTCTGCGGTAAGCAGACGCTAGATGGTGACACAGGGCAGGTTGGTCCCGGTGTAGCATGCCGACTGGATCTAGAACAATTAACGTATGTGACGAAGGTTGTGAAGGTTGACGAAGAGCAGCATAAGGTTACGGTTCATCGTCTGCTAGAGGATGGCATTGAAGTGGTAGAAACGAGCATGCCATTGTTGATTACGGCATTGAAGGAGCTTAATAAGGTTCGTCGTGCATCGTTACCAGGCATGATTAGAGCTGCAAGATATAAACCGACCGTATGGACTACGGCTGATTTCCCTGAGCTGGATAGAGCGCAGATTGGACTAAAGGGTTCACCTACAATCGTCTCCAAGACTTGGGTACCAGAAATTCGCAGTATTAATGGTGAGCGTATTGAAGGGGAGACCGTAGAAGCGACGGCTGAACAGCTCATAGCTAAGCTTTGGGAAAGTGATCTTCCAACTAGAATGGGTTGGACGGGGTAAGGAGTAGCATAGCATGCTAATATTCGTGTAAGTCATCATAGTCCGGAGGCGATAATAAATGGCAGAGGATCAAATAGAAGTTGAGGATAGTATGCCCGATTGGTCGGCATTTCGAGGCGTTCTCATCGTTGTAGAACAGCGAGATGGTATAGCTAAACCCGTGTCGTGGCAATTGCTTGGTGAAGGCAAGAAGCTCGCGATCAAGCTAGAGACTACATTAATGGCTCTTGTGATCGGTCATGAGGTTGAGCATCTTGCTCAAGAAGCGATGTACTATGGAGCAGATGAGGTTTATGTGTGTGATGCTGCTGAATTGAAGTCATATCGGACGAGACCATATAGTCGTGTATGTCTGAAGATGATTCATGAGTATAGACCTGAAATTGTCTTATTCGGTGCTACTGCTACAGGAAGAGACTTGGCTGGAGCGATTGCAACTCATCTTCCAACTGGGTTGACGGCAGATACAACAGAGCTAGACGTAGAGCCACATCCGTCGAGACTATTGCTTGCAAGCCGTCCTGCCTTCTCAGAGAAGATGATGGCGACGATTCTATGTAAGCAATACCGACCACAGATGGCCACTGCTCGAGCTGGTGTATTCCTAGCTCAGCCTCGGGATACAACGAGGCAGGCTCCTATTATACGAATTAAGAATGAGATGCGTGAAGAAGAAATCGCCACACGTGTCATCGATTTTATTATGGAAACAGGAACAATCAATCTGGAAGAGGCTGAAGTGATCGTTGCTGGTGGTCGTGGATTGGGTGGTCCAGAGCCTTTCGCGATGCTCAAGGAATTGGCAGACGCACTCGGAGGCGAGGTTGGAGCATCCCGTGCAGCGGTTGATGCGGGCTGGATCGACCATGAGCATCAGGTCGGTCAGAGCGGTCAGACGGTGAGGGCTAAGCTGTATTTTGCCATCGGGATTTCTGGAGCTGTACAGCATACCGTGGGTATGCAGAGCTCTGATGTGATTGTTGCGATTAATAAAGATGAGAATGCGCCAATCTTCCAATTTGCTCATTATAGTATTGTGGGAGATTTGTTCAAGATTGTTCCTGCAATCACCGAGGCAGTGAAGAGCAAGAGAGGTTTATTCGCAACTGTGGGGGGTCAGGCACATGAATGAGAAATTTGATGCGATTATAGTAGGCGGTGGACCTGCAGGCGCTGCAGCTGCCTTGACACTGGCAAGAGCAGGACTCAGCGTTGTGCTCTTGGAGCGGGGAGAATTCCCGGGCGCCAAGAATTTGTTCGGTGGAGTTCTCTATCGCAAGCAGATCGAAGAGCTAGTACCTGAATTCTGGCTAGAGCGTAATGCGCCTGTTGAACGGCATATCGTGGAGAGCCGCATCTGGATGATGGGTAAGGAATCCATGGTGACATTAGGGCACAGAAACGAAGCCTTTAAGGAGCCATTCAACTCCTTCACCGGTCTTCGTGTGAAATTCGATCAGTGGTTTGCGCAGAAGGCAGTTGATGCCGGTGCGATTCCCGTGTACGAGACGGTAGCTTTGGATGTGATTCGTGAGGGGAATAAGGTTGTGGGCGTCAAGACGGATCGTGAGGACGGCGATCTGTATGCGGATGTTGTCGTTATAGCTGATGGCGTTAACTCACTAATAGGTAAAGCCATGGGTGTTCATAAGGAATGGAACCCAGATGAAGTCTCGCTCGTTGTGAAGGAAGTAATAGCACTACCGAGAGAGAAGATCGAGGATCGCTTTAACCTTGAGGGTGATGAGGGTGTTACGATCGAATTCATGGGCGAGACTTCGCTTGGCATGGCGGGTATGGGCTTCTGCTACACGAATAAAGATACATTATCTTTAGGTATCGGGGTCATGGTCAATGACTTACGTGCGAAGCGAATTAAACCTTACGAGCTCCTCGATTCTGTGAAGCAGCATCCCATGATTCGGAAGCTGATCCAAGGTGGAGAGACGAAGGAATATTCGGGACACTTGATTCCAGAGGGCGGCTACCATTCCATACCGCCCCTATCGGGAGACGGCTGGATGATGGCTGGTGATGCTGCTCAGCTCGTGAATTTCGTTCACCGTGAGGGTACGAATCTAGCCATGACATCAGGTCGATTGGCTGCCGAAGCGATCATCGAAGCGAAGCAGAAGGGTGATTATTCCGCAGCTTCGTTGAAGCGGTATGATGAATTGATTCGTGAGTCTTTTGTCATCAAGGATTTGAAGAAGTACAAGGGGATGCATCAGTTCTTGAAGGAGCATGATCCCAACATGCTATTCAGTAAGCTACCTAGAGCCGCGAATGAAGCGATGTATAATATGTTCCTCGTCGATGGTATCTCCAAGGCAGAGAAGCAGAAGCTGGCGATTCGCATATTGAAGGAAGCGGCTGGCGGAACGATGAATATGTTAAAACTAGGCTACAAAGGATGGAGGTCGATGAACGGATGAGTACAACACCTACAACTCCAGCTTCAACCATTTCTGATAAATTGTATATGATTCGCTTCAAGAGTGATGATAAATCGCATCTCGTGATTAAGGAAATGGACGACTGTGTGACCTGTGTGCATAAGGATTGCACTTTCTTCTGTCCAGCGGATGTGTATGAATGGCATGCAAAGATCGATACGACTTCGGTTGCTTATGAGAACTGTATTGAATGCGGTACATGTCGTATTGGCTGCCCATCAGATAACATCCACTGGGTTTATCCTAAGGGCGGGTATGGGATGACGTATAAGTTCGGCTGATGGTAGAGCGGAACGAGGGAGAGACTCTTAGCGATGAGGGTCTCTTTTTTTTACGATAGTAAGATTAACTAGCATATAACTAAGGTAAACCTATAACTCATTACCAGTTCTAAGTCTGTTGGTCCGACCGGTTTTCTGCTCTACAAATCCATTTCCACTCCAAATTTACCCTAATCTTACTCCAGATTCACGATTATGCGGGAATGTTCCCGCTTACTACTCTCTACTTACTTCTCTGCAGCTCAGCAAGCACATTTATTGTGCTTGTCAAGGCGGGATAGAGCTACTGTGGCTCAGCAAGCACATTTATTGTGCTTGTTAAGGCGGGATCGAGCTACTGTGGCTCAGCAAGCACATTTATTGTGCTAGTTAAGGCGGGATCGAGCTACTGTGGCTCAGCAAGCACATTTATTGTGCTTGTTAAGGCGGGATCG
>DFZX01000023.1 GCA_002383695.1 Caryophanales bacterium UBA4045 | reverse complement strand
AAGTTCCATTCCTCTAATCCCTTATAAATAAAGGAACTTGAAACAAGCTGTCTGAGCTTGGGCGAACCATCTATTCACTCGTAACGAGACAAAACGAATTAATCGACACTCTCAATATCGACCTTAGAGCGTGTCCACTTCCTTGACAGAGGTCCAAAATCTACTCTATTTCAACAAATCGGCTCTCCAAGTAACCAGCAAGATAGATATTGATTCCCAGAAAAGGTAATGTAAGGAGGTGTAAATGGAATGCCCACTAACAACATGTCCGGCTCTTCCTTACTCTCTTATGTCCAGCTTCTCGACTCCGCACTCCCAATAGGCGGATTCTCACACTCGTTCGGTTTAGAAACCTTCATTCAGCACAACAAGGTGAGGAATATCCAAGAGTTAGAGTTATATATTGTCAGTCAAATTCATGCCAACCTAGTTCGCTTAGAAGGACTTGCCGTTAAAGGTGTTTATCTTGCGATGGCAGAAGAGGACCTATGGCGAGTATGTCTATTCGACAAAATCGTCCATGTTGGTCGAACGCCCAGAGAATCACGCGAAGGATTACAGAAGATGGGCAAACGATTGATCAAGCTAGGCCATACTCTATATCCAGAAGCAGAGTTACTGAAGCTTGAGCAAGGATTGTCTTTACATGGAGCGTATGGAACTTTACCTATTGTTCACGCTTGGATTAGCTATAAACTCGGGGTTCCTCAAGATGAAGCAGTTAAGGGATATCTATACACGAGCTTGACCACGATGGTTAACAGTGCACTTCGACTCATGTCACTCGGGCAAACCGAAGGTCAGTTACTCATCCGCAGAATGCTTACATGTATTGACCAGCAATGGACACTAGTAAGGGAACTGCCCGCTGAGCAATTGCACGCATTCACGCCCGCACACGATATTCGCGCTATGCAGCACGAAACCTTATATTCGCGATTATTCATGTCATAATTCGGAGCGTAACAAATTCAACTCGCACAACCAGTAACTTTCTTCAAATAGAATGTCCTTAACGTGCTACAGCTCGCATAACCAGTTTCTTTCTTCAAATACAAATCCCTTATCGCGCCAGAACTCTTCATATTTATCAGTTTAAAATTTTATAAGTCAATATACGCGAACCCAAACCCAAAGAGCATCACACTAATAGGAGGTAATTAATATGTGCCAAGGTGCAAATCACTCACACGAGCAATGGAGCAGCAAACCAGTAAATGACTTATCGCGTCCTATCCGTATTGGAATTGGAGGTCCTGTGGGTTCCGGCAAGACTGCATTAGTCGAGAAGCTGGCAAAAGCAATGCGACATCACTATAGCCTCGGTGTCATTACGAATGATATATACACCAAGGAGGATGCCCAAATCTTAATTCGGCAAGCCGCATTGGACGAGGATCGAATTATTGGTGTAGAAACCGGGGGATGCCCACACACCGCTATCCGCGAGGATGCCTCTATGAATTTCGAAGCTGTCGAGGAGTTGGAGGCACGTTTCGCTGACCTGGAAATCATCTTCATCGAGAGCGGTGGAGATAATCTAGCAGCAGCCTTCAGTCCTGAGCTAGTTGACCGTTTCATCTATATCATCGATGTCGCTCAGGGCGAGAAGATACCCCGCAAGGGTGGACCTGGTATTATGCGCTCCGATTTACTTATTATTAATAAGATCGATCTCGCCCCTTATGTTGGCGCAAGTCTTGAAGTTATGCGAACCGATACGGAGCGTATGCGCGGAGATCGACCGTATGTGATGTCCAATCTAATGAGCGGGGAAGGCTTGGATGAAATTCTCCATTGGCTAGAGCACCAAGTCGCTCATCTCGGACATCATGTCCATGAGCATAAAGTTAGCTCCCACAGCCATGACCATTCCCACAACCATACTCACGCCTAGAAAGTCTGTCCTCCGCGCGACAGCTCGACAGGTCAATAATCGAACGATACTGACAGAACGCTACCATGATGCACCACTCAAAATAACAAAAACCTTCTACGAGGAGCATTCCTCTCGTCTTCAGCTCTATATTATGGACGTCTCACCCGGACTACTCGATGGTGATTGTTATGAGTTAAATATCAAGCTGGAGGATAACACCCATTTAACCGTGACAAATCAATCCTTTACCAAAATACATCCCACCCCCCACCAGTATGCCGAGATGATTCAGAACCTACATCTCGGAAAGGGTGCGGTGCTAGAATATTTTCCAGAGCCTACAATTCCTTATGCTGGCAGTCGCTTCGAAGGGCGGATAAAGGTTGATTTAGATGAGGGTGCGGTCTTATTGTACGCTGACATCGTTACACCTGGCCGAACACACCGTGGAGAGCAGTTTCAATATGAATCCTTCGCAAGTCGCTTTGAGGTTTATCGTCAGCAGCAGCTCATCGCGTGGGAGCAATTCATGTTAATGCCAGCCGTTCATCATTATCAAGGGACCGGCGCTATGGAGGATTATACGCATAGCGGCACCTTCTGGATCATTGCGGACACTACTTCACAAGCCTTATTAGAGCGAATCCGCAGCTTATTACCAGAACCCCATACAGACGATTCGATATTGGCCGGCGCTAGCTTCATCGCTGCAGATCAGGGTATCGCCGTACGCCTACTAGGTCGTAACGTCTGGCAGCTGCAAGAGCTAGTCAAGCATATATGGGATCAATGTCGTAGCAGTTTGCTGGATATGGTACCCTGTCAGCTGCGCAAATAACTATGTAAGATGATGAAATCGATTGAACCAATGAAAGAGGCTATCCACTTGGGACAGCCTCTTCGTTTTATTGAATACGCTTGTTCATTACTCCTGCACTTCTTCAGCCACTACTTCGTCTGCATCTTGACCTTCAGTAGTTGGCGGCGGACTCAATATCCACGTCTCCGGCGTTTCTTGCTCTTCCTTAGATTCTAGCATTACATCAGATATGATAGGAACTGGAGCATTCGGATCAACAGGTCCATCTGAGCCAAACGGGTAATTAGCTGTAGATTCGGATTCAGCAATCTGCTTGAGTTCTTCTGTGAATCGCATGAGATCACCGTAGATGATTTTATCCGAGTAACCCAGATCGTTTTCCGCTAATTCCTTATAAGGATCGCATAAGCTAACATCGACCTCGGCTGGGATATAACCCTTCTGGTAGCACACATTGTCTGTATGCACATATTTATTCGTTATGAAGGTCCCATCGCGTAAGACTAACAGTGGATCAGCATTATCCACGAACAAATTTTCACCGAAATCAAGTGGGTTCTCACCCTCAATACCTAACAGATGTAATAAGGTAGGTCTAACATCAATTTGACCAGAAACCTTAGAAATTGTCCCGCCTGTAACTCCAGGAATATGGATGATTAATGGCACTCTCTGTAATTGTGTCTGTTCATATGCAGTAATTTCTTTGCCCATAAATTTCGCCATCGCATCATTATGATTGGGTGAAATCCCATAATGATCTCCGTACAGAATGAATATGGTGTCTTCATATAAACCGGACTTCTTCATATCCTCGAAGAAGATTTTCAGGGCTTCATCCGTATAACGAACGGTTGTAAAGTATCGATCTACCGTTCCGTCCCCAGAATCAAATTCCGGAATCAGCTCATCAGCTTTATTCAACGTGTAGGGATGGTGATTCGTCAACGTAAGAAGCTTGCTATAGAATGGCTGTGGTAATGTCTTGAGATGCTCAACGGATTGCTCGAAGAAAGGGATGTCCTTCATGCCCCAACCAATTGAATTTTCCTCATTAATTACATAATCAGGCTTGGAGAAAAAGCGATCATAGCCTAAGTTCTTGTACATATTATCTCGGTTCCAGAACGACTTGTCGTTCGCATGTAGGCTTGCCGAGTAATAACCATGATTTTTGAGCAACTTAGGTGTAGCATTAAATTCATTTGTTGAATGAGTGAAATACACTGCCCCACTAGGTAGGGGATATAATGAATTATCTACGAGAAACTCTGCATCAGAGGTTTTTCCTTGACCCGTCTGATGGTAAAACTCATCAAAGTAATAGCTTTCTTTGATCAAATCATTCAAAAATGGTGTAATCTCTTGTCCGAATAACGTGTTGTTAATGACAAAGCTCTGCATGGATTCAACAGAGACCAATACAACATTCTTCCCTTTCGCTATACCTAACAGATCTTCCGATTGCTCCANNTCGTTGCGAACGCTCGCTGTGTCTTCGTCTTGGAGCTAAGAATTAAATCATAGACATGATAATTATATGTCCCTATACTTTTGACCAAGATATTACGATCGAAGGTTCTTGTCAGTAGCTCTGGGCGCACGGTCTCAGCCATACCCAGGTTCACGACGAAGCAAATAATCGCAATGACGAACACCGTGCTTAGCTCTGATGCCTTAATCGATACTGGAGGTAGCTTACGAACCCAGACAATAGCCAACAGGATAAAGAAATCCATGAAGAAAAGCACATCGGTCGCTTGTAAGAGCACAACCGCACTACTCCCTAGGTCACCGGCATTCTTACCTTGGAAGAGAATCGGCAAGGTAATAAAATCGTGAAAAAAACGATAATACCACGCATTAGCAAAAAGAATAAACGATGTTAGAAAGCTGACGATAACGATAGCCGTATTCTTTCTTTTACGTGTAATCATCATCGCAAGCCATACCATAAGAAGAATAGCACTTAGAGGACTTATTAAGGCAATGACCTCCTGATACCAGCCCTTAATAGGTAATTCGAATATAAATCTCTGAATAATGTGAGTTTTTAGCCATATTAAAATGACTGCCAGATGAAAAAACCACAATCTTGAATAAGATTGCCTCATTGCTTGAATTAATTTAGACATTCGTATGTTCCCCTCCAAAAACTCGAAACCGCGCTTTCTATTTGTGTATGCACATAGTCTCGTTCGCTTTATTATTCTTCATATTCATGAAAGCTTTACAACAAAGTTTTAATATTATACCACAAAATTACCAGAAAAGGATTATACAAATGTATGAAATAGCGAACTCTATATGAATCATACGAATCCTAGGTCAATAAGGTTGCTTTAATCCGAATATTATATTTCAAGGATACCTCCAAGGTGAGCTTCAGGGTCATAGTGTGATATACTATAATGAGATTTTTAGCAGCGGAGGCAATATATAATGGAAGACCCATACATTTCACGGGAAGCAGTTGCAGTGCTCGGCTCCAAAATTGAATCCTTATTCTCTCTAGAGACCTTACAAGAAGGCTATCATTTACTGAATAATCAAGCTATTAAGCATATATGGATTGATGACTTCTTCATTGTACATGCCATCTTGACAGATGATAGAGATTATAAGCTGCAGTTAGATTTAGATTTCTTCTTAGCGAGTGAATGCGCTTGTCAGACGATTAAACACTGTCGACACATGGCCGCTATTTTCTTCAAGCTGTATAGCCAGCATGGTAAGCCTGAGCTATGGTTAACACAAGTGAGGACCTCTCACGCTTCAACCTTAAGCCCAACCTTAGCTGCAGCTCGCTCCAAGCATATGATTATAAATGAATTTCAGGAGCTGAGCTTTGAGTCACTTGAACGTTGGTCGGTTATGCTAGAGAAGGAATATGATAAGTTATATCGACGGAGTAATGACAGATTCCGTATCGATATTTTTTATTTTACTGCCTATAAGAAGCTTTGTGCATTCGCGGATCATTGGGAAGCCTCTCAGGTTGCCATATTCCGTCTATATGTTGCCATATTCGTGCTGATGAAGGCCGAACGACACTTCGATAAGCTCACACAGGACTATCCACACAGCTATTATAATAAAGTTACAGTGGATTTAAATGACCACTTTCTGGACAAAATCATGGATGCCATTCAACGAATTGACACAGACATCCTCCACAAAGAGCAGCGAGTATACGGTGAAGCTATTCGTGATCTTATTCGTCAAGCTGAAGCCACACACTCACAAGCTTCGTTCGACTGGGTTTCCATTCAACGTTACGTGTGGACTCACCTGCTATTCGATGAGATCTGGATGAGCATGGAATCTGAATATCTGGTACGTATTGTTAATGATCCCGAAGCAACTCCCTCGAATGCGAGTCGCGCAGCAATGACTGCAACACAGCTATACTGGTTACTCGGAAATGACGATGAAGCTATGCACTTACTCGCTCATCCTCTCATATCACCTGTTCACATCGCAGCTTCATACTTAGAGGCCCACTACAAATCAGGCTCCTGGGAGCGGCTAGGGAAATGGTTAAGCTTTATACTCCCTTACTTACGCCGCGCTTCTGCGGATCAATTCCATCGCGTATTATCCTATTGGAGGGAGCACTCGAAACAAACCAATACGGAGGCATCATTTCGCCATGCGTTAATGACACTACTTCCTCGTAGTTATCCGCAATTCACGGACTTTCTATTAAAGACGCATCAATATGAGGAGTGGGTTTACTTCCATTTATTGAACGGTGTGACGCCTAGCAAGATTGACCGCGCCCAGCTCAAGCAAGTAGAGGCTGAGGATATACATATGGTGCTTCCTCTGTATCACCATGCTGTTGAAAGACAAATGGCTTTACGTAATCGGGTTGCTTATAGAGAATCCGTAAAATTGCTTAAGAAAATGAAGGAATATTATACCTCAGTTAGTGATAGCCAACGTTTTGACTCGTTCATTCGTGAGCTATCCACTAGACATCAGAGACTCCACGCTTTCCAGGAGGAGCTAGAGAAAGGAAGACTCTTACGATGAGAACTACTCTCTCGATCAGCTTACATGGACAATGGCTATCCTCAGGCTTCTACGCGATCTGGGGTCGATCCTCTGATGGCGAATGGCTTACTTCATTGGAATTAAAGCTACTCCTATTCGCTTCACACCAGGACTCGTTCTACGGAACACAAATTACGCCTTGGGAATCTGAGGATGTTGAGGGTATCAAGCTGTCGGCTGTCGAGGCTCTCAGCTTCTTCACGTCTTCAATAGGCAGCAATCCATTCCTGCAGATAGAATGGAACCAACCATTAATCAAAGCCCGAGATGTAGCGCCAGCAATCCACACGGCCCTGCAGACGGGAACTATTACTCCGTCCTTAGAAGGCTGGAAGGATCATCATTATCATTGGCGTGTACTACAGTCTAATTCTACAGATACCACGACCGACACTAATTATGACTCTAACTCGCTGTCCACACTAACCGCGTTGTTAGATCATGATGAGCAGATAGGTGATTGGGTACGTCATCTTATGCTGGAGTCGTTAGAAAGTCGACCTGAGCAGAGAGAAGCAGTAAAAAGGCTTGAGCTGCTGCAACAAACACTTGGTCACATCACTCCAGGGGAGTCCTCACACTTCCCGAAAGAGCAGGAGCTACTCAGATTGATTGGTTGGACCTCAGACTTTAGCCCATTCCTAGCATCCTTGCGTTTACAAGAACCGATTCACGCCACAGGAATGACAGGCTGGCGGCTCACCTATGTATTATCCGATCAACAATCACCTAACCTATTTCTAGAATGTGACGATACCGGCAATCCCATAGGGACTGTTCCCGATGAATGGCTGCCTTACATCGAACAAGCTTCTTCCATGCTTAGCCTGTGGTTACATCTTGTACCTGAAATCGCTGCCAGCCTCAATCCCCCTCAGCTTAAGATGGAGCTAAACGACCACGAGGCATGGGGATTCTTAGCAGAATATAGCCAACGAATTGTCCAGTGGGGCGGCTCTGTGATGCTACCCGCATGGTGGAATAAGCTGCGAAGTCAGAAGCCTAAACTCAAGGCCAGCATGAGGAATGCTGATGATTCCATATCTCTCTTCGGCGTGGATCAGATGATGAAATTTGATTGGAAGCTTTCAATCGGAGATATTGATTTAACGGAAGAGGAATTCCATTCGATTACCGCAGGTCAGAAGCAGCTTCACTTCGTCCGCGGTGAATGGATTTCCCTTGATCAAACGCTAATCGAACAAATTCGCAAGGTTGTCGAGAAATCGAAGCGCCGCAAAGGGATACCCCTACGCGAATTGTTACAGCGCCATCTTGCTAACGAGCAAAACTTAGAGGTTCAACTTGATGATGAAGCCTCTCCTGTTGAGTGGGAGGTTGAGATGGCCGGCAGCTTGCTGCAATGGATGCAGCAATTGAACCGAACGGGGGATATTCCAGTTATACCCATACCAGAGACATTCCAAGGATCGTTGCGCGGATATCAGGCGCAGGGTTTATCTTGGTTAATGTTCCTACGCCGCTTTGGCTTAGGCGGTTGTCTTGCTGATGATATGGGTCTTGGTAAGACCATACAATATATTGCTTATTTGCTTCAGGTGAAGAAGGAAGGGGCGAGTAGCGGCCCTTCTCTATTGATATGTCCAACATCCCTTGTCGGTAACTGGGAGAAGGAGCTCAGCCGATTCGCTCCCAGCCTGAACATTTATCTGCATTATGGTATAGATCGCCCACGGGATGAGGAGCAATTTAATCGCGCTGTTCAGGATAGCGACCTTGTTGTAACTACCTATATGACAGCCCTACTCGATATTAGCTGCCTAACCTCACTAAACTGGAACTCTCTGTGCCTCGATGAAGCACAGAATATCAAGAATGCCTATACGAAGCAAGCTTCTGCGATACGTCGCATCCCAGCGGAGCACCGAATTGCCATGACAGGTACACCTGTTGAGAATCGACTCAGTGAGCTGTGGTCGATCTATGAATTTATGAATCCAGGTTACCTGGGTAATCATACGCAATTTCAGAAGCAATTCTCTCGCGAGGTCGAACGCTCCAATACCGGTGATGCAGCTGCACAGGTACGTCGCTTCATTAAACCCTTCATGCTCAGAAGATCAAAATCGGATCCACTGATTGTACCGGATCTTCCAGATAAGATTGAGTCGAAGGTCTATGTGCCACTGACCAAGGAGCAAGCAGCTCTATATGATAATGTGCTTGATCAGTTATTCCGTGGTTTGGATGGTCGCTCTGGCATAGACCGTCGCGGCGCAATTCTGAGCGCGTTGACTAAGCTGAAGCAAATTTGTAATCATCCTGCATTGTTCACTAAGGAGGCGAGCGTCTCTGCGATCCTTGCATCTAGATCACACAAAACGATACGCTTATTGGAGATGGTTCGCGAGCTTCGCGATGAGGGAGACCGTTGTCTGATCTTTACCCAATATGCAGAGATGGGCTTCCTACTACAACGTATGCTCGAGAAGGAAATGCAAGAAAAGGTACTCTACTTGCACGGAGGCTCCACCAAGCTGCAGCGTGATCGCATGGTGGAGGAGTTTCAGAGCGGTGATGATGCCCGCGAGAACAACAAAGTTGGGACTGACAATGATAAAGGCATCTTCGTCTTGTCACTTAAGGCTGGCGGGACTGGCTTGAACCTCACTGCCGCCAATCATGTATTCCACTTCGACCGTTGGTGGAATCCGGCTGTTGAGAACCAAGCGACCGACCGCGCCTACCGTATTGGTCAGAACCGTCACGTTCAGGTGCACAAATTCATCTGTCTTGGCACGTTGGAGGAGCGCATCGATGAGATGATCGAGCAGAAGCAAGGACTCACCCGTCAGATCACCGGAAGCGGAAGTGAGCAATGGGTCACCGAGATGTCGACGGATGAGCTTCAAGATTTGTTCGCGCTTAGACGGAGCTGGTTGGAGGGGTGAACTGATGCGATTGTTGTTCCCAACATCGCATTATTTTACATCTCATCTCATTATTTAGACAAAACCCATCATACTTTAGAACTATAATATAGGAATATACATCCGATAGGATACTTTATCCACTTCATTAATGATAGAATAATGTCGATATAGATAATATACATAAATAGATGGATGCGCTGAATTAGACATCCACATTATCTCGCGAGGTGCTAGTATGGAAAAATCGACAGTTATTGGTTTAGTTCTCGGCTTGTTCTCATTATTCGTAGGCATGTACTTCAAAGGTGCAAACCCTATGGCCATCTTCACCAATGTTGCTGCTATCCTCATTATTTTTGGAGGCACAATCGCAACAGTATTCATTGCATTCCCAATGGAGGAACTGAAGAAGGTACCTAAGCTCTTCAAAATTTTGTTCAAGGCACAAGAGCTCATGAGCAAAAAAGAAATTATCCGTTTATTCATGGACTGGGCTTCCGTTACACGTAGAGAGGGTCTATTGGCATTAGAAAGTAAGGTTGAGGAAATTGATGATCCCTTCTTGCGCAATGGAATGAGGATGATCATCGATGGGAACGATCAGGATTTCGTGAGGGACGTGCTAGTGGAGGATATCCATTCCACTGAAGAACGACATAAAGCGGGCGCGCAAATTTTCTCGCAGGCGGGAACCTATGCCCCAACTCTTGGTGTGCTTGGAGCTGTTGTCGGCCTTATTGCAGCACTCGGAAATCTCTCGGATATGGATGCGTTAGCACACTCTATTGCCGCTGCCTTCGTGGCGACATTGCTCGGTATTTTTACAGGTTATGTACTATGGCATCCATTCGCGAATAAGCTGAAACGTTTGTCTAAGAATGAGAATGAAATCAAGCTGATGATGGTAGAAGGTTTATTATCGATTCAGTCTGGGGTATCCACAATCGCAATAAGCCAGAAGCTGGCCGTTTTCTTAACGCCTACCGAACGTGCTGAGGAGAGTGAGAGGGAGGCTACTACGGATGGCGAAAAAGCCTAAGGCACACGATCACGAAGAGCATATTGATGAAACCTGGCTAATCCCTTACGCCGACTTACTCACACTCCTTCTTGCCCTTTTTATCGTTCTATTCGCCTCAAGCTCTGTTAACGCTCAGAAATTTCAGGAAATGGCACAATCCTTCAGCTCTGTTCTAAGCGGGGGAGCTGGTGTATTCGAAGGGGCTACCTTCGTTCCGGTCGGTGATACGGTGCAGGATCGCGGCCAAGATAAAGTTGACGGTGACGAGAAGAAAAAATCAAAGGAAGAGCAAGAGCTGCAAGAGAAGATCAAGCAAGAAACCCAGCAGCTTGAGAATCTAAAAAATAGGATTGATCAATATATTTCCGAGAATGGACTCACCACACAATTGACAACGGAGTTGAATAACTTTCAGCTTGTATTAAGAATTAGTGACAATGCACTATTCCCCTCAGGTGCGGCAACGGTAAAGTCAGATGCCCAGAATCTCGCAGTAGCCATATCAGATATGCTAGTTGCTTACCCTCAGTATGAGATTATTGTATCCGGACATACCGACGATAGACCGATCAACACTTCAGAATTTAAGGATAACTGGATGCTCAGCTGGAAACGGTCCTATAACTTCATGGAAATTCTGCTTAACAGTAATGAACTGGATGAGAGCAGATTTAGTCCTGTTGGTTATGGCGAGCATCGTCCCATCGCGACGAATACAACAGCTGAAGGTCGGGCTGCTAATAGGCGCGTAGAGATTTCTATTATCCGCACAATTGTAGAAAGTCCAACACAGCCTGTAAAGGTTGAGTAATCGATAAGCGTGCGCCACATTTCCAAATCTATGAACCAAACGGCAAAAATAACCACTATATTGGCCACATGAGACTGAAAGGGATACCCAGCAGAAAACTCTAGAGGGGATAGTCGATTTTTTCGACTATCCCCTCTGTTATTAACTCTTTTCTCGCTCCGTTAGTCGATTTTTTCGACTATCCCCTCTGTTATTAACTCTTTTCTTGCTCCGTTAGTCGATTTTTTCGACTATCCCCTCTGTTATTGACTCTTTTCTCGCTTCGTTAGTCGATTTTTTCGACTATCCCCTCTGTTCTTGACTCTTTTCTCGCTCCGTTAGTCGATTTTTTCGACTATCATCTACGTTATTAACTCTTTTCTTGCTCCGTTAGCCGATTTATCCGACTATCCCCTGTGGGTCCTTGCGTATCGTCCCTATCGACCCTCCCTATGCGTGCGGAATGGACCCGCAGGAAGACCGAAGCTATTGATCAGATTGGCCTCTGTATAGTTCGCCCATCCATATCTTACAGCAGTTGGCTGATCGATTAGCTTACTCCAGACCTCTACCCTATTGCCTCTGGTCGTAGCATGCGCTATGACATAACGCCCCTGCTCGTCCGCAATTTCAAATCCAATCAATTCGATGTCTCTCGACGTAAGACCTTCGCCAGTATGTGTGAACGTCACAGTAGCTCTTCCTTGCTCTATAGTCAGCTTATCGAATACAGGTCCCGAGCTTTCTACCTCAACGCCATACACACGGTCTAGCGCTACTAAGGCTAATCGTTCGCCAACCGGCTTCTTGTCCTTCGGATGAATATCCGCATATTCCCCACAATCTAAAATCACAGCCATACCCGTATGTGGGACTTCTTCGGATACAATCAATTGTGATTCTCGCAGTAGAGGCCAATCATCGCCATCGGGACTCCCGTTATTACTGTAAGCAGGTAATTGAACAAATAAGAATGGGAGCTCCGGGTTGTTCCAATCCTTCCTCCAATTATCAATTAGCTTACGCATTAATCGCTCATATAGAAGAGGCCGATTCGCATCTGTCTCCCCTTGATAATAGAGCGCTCCCTTCAACGCATAGGGCGCCACTTTAAGCAGCATGGTCTCGTACAAACCACTTGGACGCAAGAAGCTACGCGGGCTAAAGGGTGGTGGCCATGGATAATCACCGAGCTCCCCCCCTTTTAAACCATTGGCTTGTCTCCGATTATATTGTAATAACTGTTGATTATAAGCTTGCTCCGTGACCTCGAATGATCCCTCATCGAAGTCCTTTACCTGCTCCATATATTCATCTATGTATAGGCTTAACTCTGGATCACCTTGAAGCACCTGCTCCGACATCCAGCATGAGGCGGACGTCCCTCCCCAATTGCAGCTAATAATACCAATGGGAATATCCTGTGAAGCCACAACTTGTTTGGCATAATGGTACCCTACTCCCGATAGCTGACCAGCAGTCTCTGGCGAGCACACCTTCCAAGACGAGACCTGTTTAACACCATCGTCATGAGCTACCTTAGGCACATTATAGAATCTCACATTCGGCAAATTAGCTGTTGCCATCTCTTGAGCTGCATCTATGGTATCCTTCAAATTGTATTCCATATTGGATTGACCCCCAGCGAGCCACACATCTCCAAAGAGAATATCCTTCAGTACGATTGATTCCGACACGGTTTCAATCATGAGCTCCACAGGCCCTCCAACCTCCATCGGCGGCAAGTATACCTTCCATCTCCCAGCTTGAATCGTAGTAGCCGCTTGCTTGCCGCGGCACTTCACAGTAACAATCTCACCGTCAACACCCGTTCCCCAGATCGGTACCTCGACCTCTCTCTGAAGTACCATATGGTTCTTAAATATCGGATTTACTCGCAACGAAACACTCATGCTCCAAACTCCTCTCTTCATTGAATAACGCTAGATTCCGTGCTGCAGTGCAGTCTAGCAGAAGCCACACCGCACAAACCATATAGTCTGAGCAAGTTGGAATTAGACAATTTTATTAAGCTCAACGAATAACGTTTTTTTCAATTGCACCAAAGTTTCATCACTGGGTCTCATATTTTCTGAATACATGGTTTCTTTTGGTGTCCACCAAACTGGATATGTAGGGTTCGGTTCGGTTAATCTTCTGGGAAATATGTGCCAGTGCATATGTGAATCTCCGTTACCAAGAAGCTCGTAATTCAGTTTGTCAGGCTTGAAAGCCCTATAAACTGCTTCTGCTACTTTACTCATCTCAACAAGAAACTTCTGCTTATAATCACTACTTAATTCGTGTAATTCGTGTTTATGTTCCTTGCAAAGCAATAATGTATAGCCTTCAAAATATTGATGGTCTCCGACTACCACATAACCTGTTTCGAGTTCTGCTACAAAGTACTTATTCGTACCTGCTTTAATCATATTAATGCGGTTACAAATCAAACAGCCTTCCATTTGCGGAACCCCCCTCATGTTAATACACATATCCAGAGCCTAGAACAAAGACGGCTCATAATGAGCCGTCTTTGTTGAGGAGTAAGCGAATAATGAGTTGCGATCTTCACAGGTTATTATCCGCTTATTCCAATTAACCTTATGATTATTCTATGTTCTGTCCAAGTAGAATTCTCGCATAAGGAGAATCAATTGGCATCATAATAACGGGCTCATTCTGGAATGAGGTAACATAGCTATCCAATGTTCGATATAGGTTATAGAACTTCGGATCCTTACCATATGCCGTATTGTAGGTTTTGGCTGCTTCTTGTTCACCCTCAGCCACGATCTTCTTCGCATTCGCTTCTGCTTCAGCTAGAAGCTCTACAGCTTGACGGTCTGCATTCGAAGTAATCTTACGGGATTCTTCATCACCCTCGGACAAGTAGCTTGCTACGATCGCTTGTCTATCCGATATCATCCGATTGAACACACTGGCTTTGTTCTCTTCGGGTAAATCAGTTCGCTTGATACGAATATCACTGACTTGTATACCGTAATTTTCTAGCATCAATCCAGCAACATCTAGTGTGATATCTTGATTCAAGTTACCACGCTCTGTAGATTCACTGATAATCTGACCATACTCGATGGAAGACAATTTCCGACGAACTGTACTATATACGGCATTCTCTATTAACAGTTGTGCATTCTCGACTGTTCTAGCGGTCTTGATGAATAGCTTTGGTTCAACAATTTGCCATATTGTATAGTTATCTACTTGGATCGGCTTCTTATCTAGCGTCAAGATTGGTGTTGACTTACTATCGTAGACCATTGCTCTCTTCGGATAGCTCGTAACCTTCTCGATAAAAGGAATTTTCAATTTCAAGCCTGGTGTTTCTTCAGTACGGACAGCTTCTCCGAACTTCAACACAACCTTAAATTCTCCTTGCTCAACAATAAACAGTGAGCCTGCGGCTAGAATTAACAATACGACAACAATAACTGCAGATATAATTATGTTCTTACTCATTGTGCTGCACCTCCCGCTGCTGGTGCCGGTGTTGTGGGCGCCGGTGTTGTTGTAACCTTAGGCTTTAGCATTTCATTAATTGGTAGATATTTCACGGTGTCCCCTGCACTGTCTGTTATGAAAATTTGTGCGTTAGGTAGAACCTTCTCTAATGTTTCTAAGATGAGACGTCGTTCAGTAACAGCAGGATTCTTCACAAATTCAGCATAGATCGCATTAAATTGTGCCACATCACCTACTGCATTCAATATACGAGACTTCTTCTGTGCTTCAGCTTGCTCAAGCAAAGCTTGCGCTTCTCCTCGAGCCTTAGGAAGTCGATCATTTCTATATTTGTTGGCATTGTTAATCTTCGTATTCTTCTCTTCACGTGCATTCGTTACATCACGGAATGCTTGTTGAACGTCACCCTCTGGTGGCTCGATATCCTGGAACTTCAAATCGATAATTTGAATACCTGTATCATATTTCAACATTAGATCAACAAGCTTTGCTCTTACTTCACCTTGAATTTCAGTCTTACCTTCTGTGATCGCATAATCCAATTTATTAGAGCCCATTACTGTTCGGATTGAAGCGATCGCTGCATTACGCAAGAATACTTCCGGCTGATCAATCTTGAATAAATAGCTTTCAATATCAGCAATCTTCCACTCCACAACGGCATCAGCCGAGACGATATTCTCATCCCCTGTAATCATCATCGATTCCTCAGGTACAGCGGTAGATCCGCCAGCTCCCTCTCGGTAACCAATATGCATCCGTTGAGTAATGTTAGCATCAAGGATTTTCACTTGTTGAATCGGGTACGGCAATTTAAAATGAAGACCAGATTCTGTTTCTTCAGTAAACTTACCGAACGTAAGAATGGCTCCACGCTGACCCTCCTCCACGGTATAGAACATCGAAAAACCGAACAAAACCACAATTAGTATGATTACACCAATAATGATCTTGCGAATGAGTCCCGGTGGCAATTCTGGTGGTGCTGATTTAGGACGTTGCTCGTCAAAAACACTCATTGCTCTTTTCTCCCCCTCTGAATAAGTACAATTACTTATGATTTACTGTTCACTACTACGTTATAGGATGAACAGAGTTTCATATAATTTAGCCTGTTCCATTTGCTTGAAGGACATCATTCAAGCTTCCCGAGCGATAACCCCTTAAATCCACACTGACATACATGTAACCAATTTCTCGTAGCTTAGCATCAACCGTGTCTGAGACAGCTGCTAATTCAGCGATATGCTCAGGTGGAACCTCGATTCGAGCAAGCTTATCATGCTGACGTACACGAACCTGCCTAAACCCCAGCTGCATGAGGAAATCCTCAGCTGCATCAATCATTGATAGTTTCTCCTGCGTAATCAATTCTCCATAGGGGATTCGTGAAGAAAGACAGGCGAACGATGGCTTATCCCAGGTGGAAAGTCCCAGCTTCCGTGATAAATGGCGAATCTCCGATTTGCGTAATCCCGCTTCGATCATGGGCGCCCGTACGCCACGATCATGTGCAGCAGTCAGACCTGGTCTGTGTTCACCAAGATCATCCGCAATTGCACCGAAGATAACAGCATCAAAGCCCCTCGCTTCAGCAATCGGAAGTAAATGTGAGAACAGCTCGTTCTTACAGAAGTAACAACGATTCGTCGGATTCTCAGCATAACCTGGAATGTTCAATTCACTCGTATGAATCACCTCATGAGGTGCACCCATTTCCTTGGCTAGCTTAATCGCCTCTAGCTTCTCACGAACAGGATACGTTTCGGAATCAGCGGTAACCGCTAACACTCGTTCTGGTCCTAGAAAATCCAAGGCGGCCTTCAGCAATAATGCGCTGTCAACTCCACCAGAGAAAGCAACAATCACTTTACCCATAGAATCAAGAATTCTACCTAGCTCTGCATATTTTTGACCAATAACATCCTGTTTATCCATTCTTTACTTCACCTCGGCTTTTTTCACTTCTTCATCCACCACATAGCATGTGCAAAACTGGATTACCACCTTATATTATATCAAAGATTAAGCCACCGTGGGGGTAAAAACCGAGATTAGGATCAGCGAAAAAAAATATTCCCACTAACTTGTTGGCAATAACCCTTAAAGAATGGGGATTTAGCCAAAGAAAGTGGGAAGTAATTTTACCATTCTTTACTTGTTCATCTGATGAACAGCCTTACCTAAAGCACCTTCAGCTGATTCCATCACAATCTCACCCAATGTAGGATGAGCATGAATCGTCAATGCGATATCCTCTAGGGTAGCGGCGAGCTCAATGGCTAAACCTATCTCCGCGATTAAATTGGATGCCTCAGGCCCTACAACAATGGCACCAAGCACTATCTCTGATTCTTTATCTGCAATGATCTTCACAAATCCGTCTCCAGCATGCATTGATAACGCACGACCGTTCGCAGCATAGGGAAACTTCCCGATCATAACCTCATGTCCATTCTCTTTTGCCTCGGCTTCATTCAAGCCTACACTTGCGATCTCTGGGTCCGAGAAAACAACAGCAGGTATCGCTTTATAATCGACAACGCTTGGTTGCCCGGCAATCACCTCAGCAACCACCTTACCTTCATAAGACGCCTTGTGTGCTAGAGCTAGGCCTGGCACACAGTCGCCAATTGCATATATATTCGCTACATTCGTCCGGCACTGTTCGTCAACCTCTATATAACCTCGATCATTCGTCTTCACCTTTATAACATCAAGTCCTAGCTCATCTGTGTTCGGCTTACGCCCAACCGTCACTAGAACGTAATCCGCTGTAACTTCTTTTTCCTCTCCACCGGCTGAATATGAGACCGTCACCTCATTATCCGTTTGCGCGGCACCTTTGGCCATTGCCTCTGTAACAATCTCAACACCAAGCTTCTTCAAGTTGCGTTGTACGAATCGAGTAGCATCCGGCTCAAATCCAGCTAGGATCGATTTTAGTCCTTCAAGAATGGTTACCTTTGTTCCGAACTTTGCATACATCTGACCTAACTCCACGCCAATGTACCCGCCACCGACAATGACCATGCTTTTCGGAATTTCCTGTAATTCCAGTGCTTCTGTGGAAGATATGATGCGCTTGCCATAAGCAAAGCTCTTTATTTCTATAGGTCTGGAGCCTGTCGCGATAATACAATGCTTAAATTGATACCGCGCACCCTCATACCCATTTACTACACGTACCTCGTCTTCCGCAGTGAAGAATACCTCTCCAGTGACCAGTTCAATTTTGTTTCCCTTAAAGAGAGACTTAACTCCGCCCGTCAATTTATCGACGACACTGTTCTTCCATTCCTGTACTCTAGAAAAATCAACCTTAACACCCTCCACACTAATCCCGATTTCAGATGCATGCTGAATGGATGAGTAGTGATGGGCTGCGGATATTAGCGCTTTAGACGGAATACAACCCACGTTAAGACAAACTCCACCCGCTTTACCTTTATCTACAACAGTGACTGTCTTACCTAGCTGGGCCGCACGAATAGCTGCAACATAGCCCCCCGGACCCGCTCCGATAATAAGAACATCTACCTCATGCCTAGTTTCTCCTACAACCATCACTTACACCTCCATGATTAACATTTGTGGATCTGCAAGCAGCTGCTTGATGTAGTTCATTGCTTGCTGTGCTGTAGCACCATCAATGATACGATGGTCAAAGCTAAGTGATAATGCCATGAGCTGCCCAACTACAATCTGACCATCACGAACCACTGGTTTCTCGGAAATCCGACCTGTGCCGAGAATAGCTACCTCTGGGTGATTGATCACCGGAGTAAAGAACATGCCACCAGCTGATCCAATATTCGTAATCGTAACCGTACTGCCACGCATTTCATTCATCGCTAGCTTGCCTTCTCGACCACGTGTAGACAGATCGGTAATCTGTGAGGCGATAGTCCATATATTCTTGCGGTCCGCATCAGCAACAACCGGCACCATTAATCCCTGATCCGTGTCGGTGGCTATGCCGATATTGTAATAATGCTTATATACAATCTCGTTCTTATCGTCGTCAAGCGAAGCATTGATAATCGGGAACTCCCTAGCCGCTGCCACAAGTGCCTTTACTATGAACGGTAGATAGGTTAGCTTGATCCCTTTCTTCTCAGCCAGTGGCTTCATGCTCGTACGGAACTCAACTAGCTTCGCAACATCTACTTCGTCCATGAGTGTCACATGTGGTGCGGTATAGACCGACTTGACCATAGCTGCTGCAATGACCTTGCGAACACCCTTTAGTGGAACACGTTCCTCTTCACGCTGTGATACATTTGCAGCTCCCTCTGTAGCTGACGGCTTTTCCTCACTCGCAGTAGTCTCTTTATCCGTTCCACCAATCGAAACAGCAACAGACTTTTCATCTTCTGAGGTTTCTTTGCCAGCTTCATCCTTAAAGCTTAGTACATCCTCCTTCGTTACCTGACCATGTCGGCCTGTACCCGTTATTCGTGTAATGTCTACCTCTTGTTCTCTGGATAGTCTTCGTACACTCGGAGTAGCTAGTACAGCGTTGGTTGGATTGGAGGAATCTTTGTCCGCTGACTTTTCATTTGGTTTCTCGGTTGGCTCTGCTACTGGCTCTTCTTTTGGTTTCTCTGCGAGTTTCTCGGTTGGTTTCTCCTCTGGTTTCTCCGTTGGCGTCTCGACTGGCTTTTCTGTCGATTCCTCTGTCTCAGCCGATTTAGCAACTTCACTAACTTCCGCCTTAACTTCAGCTCCAGCCTCCGCATTACCCGCACCCTCTACCTCGAATACAGCGAGCACATCACCTACTACCGCTACCTTACCTTCTGGGGAAGTAATCTCCTTCAGAATACCTTTCACAGGAGACGGCAGTTCTACGACCGCCTTATCGTTCTGCACCTCAACAATAATCTGATCCTCATCTACCGTGTCACCGGGCTTTACATGCCATTTCACAATCTCGCCCTCATGCATACCTTCGCCGATATCATGCAGCTTCAATTCATATTTGCCCATGCATACTACCTCCTCGCAACAAATTTTCTAACTATTTCGACTTCGGGGGAGCTATAGAGGACCGAAGTGCCTCTATTTCAGCGGTTCTCCGCTTTTTGTGTGCTATAGAGTACCGAAGTGCCTCTATTCCAGCGGTTCCCCGCTTTTTGTGTGCTGTAGAGTACCGAAGTGCCTCTATTTTTACCAAATGTGAAATTTCATCTAGAAATCCAATACTTCATTGAGTGCTTTTATTATACGTGCAGGGTTCGGAACCCATTCATCCTCTACGGTTGGGAAGGAGAATAGAATATCTGGAGAAGTCACTCGCAGAACGGGAGCCTCCAGGCGAAGAATGGCCTTTTCGTTAATCTGAGCGATTACTTCAGCAGCTACGCCTGTTAATCGTTGTGCTTCTTGTACCACGATAGCACGCCCTGTCTTTTCGACTGAAGCAATGATGGTGTTTACGTCCAATGGACTTACCGTTCGCAAATCTATAACTTCAATGCTACTTCCACGTGATTTCTCAATTTCCTCTGCTGCCTTTAGCGATGTGTGAACCATCGCCCCATAAGTGATAATCGTCGCATCCGTACCTTCTCGAACCACATTCGCCTTACCAAGCGGTACCGTGTATTCACCCTCAGGCACCTCGGCACGGAATGATCGATACAGCTTCATATGCTCCATGAAGAAGACCGGGTCATTATCACGAATCGATGAGATGAGTAGACCTTTGGCATCGTAGGGGTTAGATGGAATAACAACCTTTAATCCAGGCGTCTGCGAAAGCAGTCCTTCTAGATTATCGGTATGGAATTCAGCAGCCTTCACACCAACGCCAAAAGGTGACCGGAACGTAATCGGACTGTGATATCGTCCCCCAGAGCGAAACCTCATTCTTGCTGACTGACCCATGATGGAGTCCAGCGCCTCATAGATAAACCCAATAAATTGGATTTCTGCTACTGGACGGTAGCCGGTTAATCCGAGTCCAATTGCCAGACCTCCAATACCAGATTCCGCTAATGGTGTATCGAACACGCGGTCTTCACCGAATTCCTTCTGCAAACCTTCAGTCGCACGGAAAACACCGCCATAATGCCCAACATCCTCACCGAACACAAGCACATTAGGATCATTCTTCAGCTCTATACGCATTGCATCTGTAATGGCTTGAATCATCGTCATTTGAGCCATGATTATTTTCCCTCCCTTGCGCTAATGAAATCCTGCTTCTGTTCCTCGGCTTGAGGTGTTGTATGCTCAAAGACGGAATCCAGCAATCCTGGAATCGTCAGCCTCTCAATTTCATCTGCTTTCTTAACGGCCTCGGCAACGGTTGCTTTGGCTTCTTCGATTACAGCAGTCTCCTCTTCCTCCGACCACAGTCCTTTTTTCTCCATAAACTTCCGATACCGAACTAATGGATCCTTCTGCTCCCATTCTCCTGACTCTTCCTTTGTTCTATAACGCGTTGGGTCATCACCTGATAGGGAATGCGGGCCAAAGCGATAAGTTAGTGTCTCCACTAAAGTAGGCCCCTCTCCCGCTCTCCCACGTTCAGCAGCATCGAATACTGCTTTATATACGGCTAACACATCCATGCCATCGACCTGAACACCGGTGATCCCTGCCGCTACTGCCTTCTGGGCGATTGAACGCGCGGCAGTCTGATTCGCTCTCTGCGTAGATATCGCATAACCATTATTCTGCACAATGAATACAACCGGCAGCTCAAAGACGCCAGCAAAATTCATACCCTCATAGAAGTCACCTTGAGACGATCCGCCATCACCTGTATAAGTAACAACAACCTGTTCATTACCACGTTTCTTGAGTCCCATTGCTACACCCGATGCTTGAACTATCTGAGCACCAATAATGATTTGCGGCNNGTAACCCGTGCCAGTAAATTTGAGGAATATCACGATAGCCTGGAAGAATGAAGTCATCCTTCTTCAGAGCAAATTGACTGCCAATCATTGAAGCTTCCTGACCTGACACCGGTGCATAAAATCCAAGCCGTCCTTGACGACCAAGACTTACTGAGCGCTGGTCCCAAATCCGAGTAAATACCATTCGTCTCATCAGCTCCTTAAGCTGTGAATCATCGACCGATGGCATCTCCTTCTCATTGATCACATTACCTTCCTCATCTAGAATCGACAACGCTTCAATCTCATTCACACTTGCATAATGCTTACTCATACTCCTCAACTCCATCTATAAATTAGTTTGTGTCGATAATCTGTTATACTAATATAGAAATCTGTTTTATTTATTATACATTAAAAATCCATGTTATTAAAGACTTTACTATAATATTCTGTATGTAACAGTTTTATATTGTTGTATTACAGTTTAGATTCATTGACTTTAAATCCATGAATTTCGATTTGATTCGGGCTTTATAGTTTTACCAATGGACGCAGAAGCATTCATCATTTATATACTTACCACTATTAAAGAGTATTCAAACGCAGTGATGTCAAAAAATTCATGTTCGAAAATTAGCTCTGACTATATAAAATAAAATCGCTTGTCAAGCAAGTATTTATATCGTTAAACTTGGTATAAAGGGAAGGGAATTACTCACATTGCAGTGAATTGGGGGAAACCTAGTATGATCGGGTTTGTGGTCAATCCAGCATCGGGTAATAGACGCGGACACACAGTGTGGCTACAGATCGAAGTGGTGTTGAGAGATTTCAGTTGGTATTGGATTAGATGATATTAGAGGTCTTGCCCACCATCTTAGGCATTATAATTCCTTGAGAAGAATCAAGAAAGACTCTATTGAACCCTTCTAATCACCTAACTCCTGGTGCTTTAAAGCTATTACTGCAGCCAACAATATGGCTATTATAGCGGCTACAGTCACACTAACACTTAACAAGAACCCATCACCCGCATCTCCACTCATGAGAAAACTTGTTGCATGATGAGTAAGTCGAGCAGGACTCCACAGCATCCACCGTTCGAACAAGCTTGTTAAGACAGAAAGGCATACAGCAAACAGGATGGTTACGAATGCAACCGCACTATTCCCCCTTAGTAGGGTACTCATTAGCACGAGCACGGTGATTACAAAGGTCATCCATAGTCCATATACGAATACACCACTGACAGCACGCCCGATACTCACACTATCGAACAGAAGCCCCGTGTAATACCAGCCAGCTAAATATCCTAATATTAATGAGCATATTGTCAGGGTAGCAAGGCCAGCCCACTTCGCCGTTATGAAGCTAGCCTGTGGCAGGGGACGAACTAGAATCAAGACAATGGAACGACTTATTCTCTCTCCGGAAATAATAGCCATTCCCGCTAAAACTAAGACTAACACGCCCATTGTGCTGAATTGACCCAGAATCTCTGCCACCACCTGCTCACCCTCCGGTGTTGGGATCTCTATGACAGCACCCTCAGGCAATCCACCAGCGCTTTCTAGAATTTGTGGCAGATAGTAGGTTGTGACCGGCTGCATAATGCCGAGTAGTACAAAAACTACAGGAACCCACATCCATTTGAAGCTTCGCCACATTTCCTGCATTTCTTTGTTATACATGACCATCCATTGTCGCATCATACATTCACCGCTTTCATGAATATATCCTCTAGCGATAAATCAGCGACCTCGAGTTTGCGGATTGGAATCTGTTGATCAGCAATGAGCTTCACTAAGGAGGATCGCCCCAATGCCATATCGGTAACTTGAAGCTCAGCATACTCACCCTTGCACATTACGCTTTCAACACCCTCCAACGATGAGAGGTTTAGAAACCATGCATCTAATGAGGTTTCGCCTCGTAATCGAATGATCGGTTGCCGATATTGATCTATAATGGATTTCATGCTACCTGCTATAATAATCTGACCCCCATTCATAATCAGCAGATCATCACTTATCTCTTCAGCATCGGGTAGTACATGGGTTGAGAAGAGAATCGTCGTCTCCTTCTTCATCTCCCGCATCATATCCAGCACCTCACGCCGACCAATCGGGTCCAATGCGGACACAGGCTCATCAAGAATGACCAGCTTCGGTTTATGCATCATCGCTTGCGCTAATCCCAAGCGCTGTCTCATTCCACCTGAATAACCACCGATCCTTCTTCTAGAAGCATCTGCAAGCCCAACCTTAGCTAACCATTCATTAGCGCGGTCCTGCGCAGCCGTCTTACTCATCAGTGCCAGCTGACCTACGTATACCAAATACTCCTTGCCAGTCATCCAACTATAGAACACTGGATACTGGGGCAAATAACCGATAAGCTTGCGTATGTCTTCATTCTGTGTCGTGTCCGAAAAATGGATCGAGCCTTGGCTAGGTGTGAGGAGTCCCGATAGCATTAGAAGTGTTGTTGTCTTACCAGCACCATTCGGTCCGAGTAAGGTTACACAGCGACCTTCATCAATACTTAATGAGATACCCTTAACTGCTGTTGTTGAGCCGAAGCTCTTTGAGAGCTGTTGAACCTCAAGGAGTGCCATATTAATTCTGCCTCCTACCAATTACGAAATATAGAACAGGACCTAACAAGCTGACGAGCAGGATCACAAGCACCCACAGCCATTTGGGTCCATTCGTCACTTCCTGACGAATACAGGATATAAGTGCGGCGATCATCAGAATGAACTGAAGCAGCAAGATAGGCGCAATAATAGTCCACGGAATGTCAATTAATAAGTCTTCCATCGATAATACCCCCTTAAGATTTCTTCTTCCTTCTAACGAAAAACCAGTAAGCGATAAGCGGTAGTGGCATCTGGATACAACCCCATATTCCCCAGAACCATGCATTTGCCCCGCGCTTTCTTGCGTCGAGGAACAACCACGTCCCTTGAATAGCTACACCGAGTAAGATGAATATTAACACGTATAATGGAAGCCCCTCTATATCTCTCATCATTCGTCGCTCACCTGCTTCTTAACCTTGAGCACCCACAATAATGGAAATCCGAGAAAGGTAGCTACTTGCACCACCACATAGACGATCGGCAATTGAGTCATACTCATGAAACCTAGGATCAACACCACAGCGGCAATCATCCAGAAATAAGACAGCTCACGCACCAGCTTCCTACGCTGCAAGTGTCGTTCATTCACAATTAGCTGCTCCCACATGTGTAGGTCCCCTACAGAAGGGGATACCCAGCTATCCATTCGGTCCAAGCCCATCTGTAGTTCTTGCTCCCATTGCTCCTTGTTATTCGTCATGATTAGCTATCTCCTTTCTGATGATCACGATCCCATTGTGTATCCTCGATTTAATTGTTCCCACTGGAGCATCCATCATCTCTGCGATCTCATCTAGCGAATAGCCGTAATAATGCTTAAGTATAATGGCAGTCCTCACATTCGCCGATACACCCGCCAATGCTTCCAATACTGCTGGCCAATCATCATCATAATGTGCTGCATGAAATTTAATCTTCCGCAAATTGATCTCCTCCTCTTGCCAATTGCGCTCGCGTTGTCGTCTACGGAGGTGATCGATATGTATACGCGTTGCGATCGTTATCAGCCAGGAGGAGAATTTAGAGTTTCCGTTGTACAGCTTGATCTTATTCATACACTTCAGCATTGTCTCTTGAGCTAGGTCCTCTGCCCAGCCGGGGTCGAAGGTGATCTTAATTAGATATCTCAGCACAAATGCGTAATTTGCCTGAAGCAGCTGTGCTAGAGCAGCAGTATCACCTTGTTGCGCAAGCTTAATGGTTGCCTGCTCCTCCATTCACACCATACTCCTCTCATACTTTAGCCTCACCCATAATACGATGAGCTTTATTTAAAAGTTCATTTTGCAATTCTAATATTTTTTATATCCAAAAACTTACCCATACTTGTCCAATGAAACGTTAAAAGATTACAATGAATCAAGAGTGTGCTTCACATTCAAACAAGCTCATCTCTCGAAAGGGTGGAAATGATTATGAGTAATCGTAAGCGTCGTGCATTAATCGTAACGGGTGGTCGACTTGGCACCTGGGCACTCGATGAAATCGATCCAGACGATATTCTAATCGGTGCAGACCGCGGTGCGTTATTCCTCATTGAGCATGGCTATCGTCCTGACTTATCCATCGGCGATTTCGACTCCGTGACCAAGCATGAGAAGACCTTGGTTCACCAAAATTCAGGTGAATTCCTCTCATGTGACGCTATTCTCAAGGATGAATCCGATACTGAATTGGCTTTCCTACACGCAGTAGCCATGAAGCCTGCAGAGATCGTACTTCTCGGAGCCGTTGGCACCAGATTAGATCACTCACTTGCTAATATCCATCTTCTATATAAAGCAAACACATTAGGAATAGCATGTTGTATTGTTGATGAATTTAATATCATCCGACTAACAGATCACAGTCTTCATGTTGACGTTGTTAAAGGATTTACCCACATATCCTTGCTACCATTAACCCTCGAAGTCTCAGGATTAACTCTCACAGGCTTTCAATATCCTTTACATGAGGCTACACTAATTATGGGACATTCACTGGCAATCAGCAATGTACTGACAGGCGGTACAGGTCACGTGCAAATCCGAGCTGGATTGCTCTTAGTTATTCAGAGTAGAGACTGAGACGGTATCCCTAATTGAAGTTTCGAGCTATTAGACAACGTGAAATCCACATCAGATTCAGTTATAATAAAGTCGCATTCATTATGATGCATAATCGAAAGAAATGGGTGACATTAATCATGACTAACGAATATCCACGAGGAGACTCCAGATTCATCTACAATCCAGATCGCGACGCGACAGATAACGGTGCGAATAGCGCTTTTCGCGTGCTTCTGTATTATAAATATGTAACCATTGCGGATGTTGAGGATTTTGCTGCTGAGCATTTGGCTTTCTGTAAGGAAGTTGGAGTCAAAGGCAGAATTCTAGTTGCACATGAGGGCATCAATGGTACAGTCTCAGGAACCGTCGAACAGACGAATCAATATATCACATACATGCATAACCATCCCTTATTCTCGGACATTGTGTTCAAGATCGATGATGCTGATGAGCATGTTTTTCAGAAAATTTTTGTCCGCCCAAAAAAAGAATTAGTTACATTCCGACTTGAAGACGATGTTGATCCAAACGAAATTACAGGCACGCATTTAAAACCGAAGGATTTCTACGAAATGCTACAGCAGGATGATGTCATTGTATTGGATGGACGCAATGACTATGAATTCGATATCGGCCACTTCCGGAATGCGATTCGACCCGAGGTTGAATCCTTCCGTGAATTTCCTGACTGGATTCGAGAGAATATGCAGGATTTTAAGGATAGACCCATATTGACCTATTGCACAGGCGGGATTCGTTGCGAGAAGCTCTCTGGCTTTCTGATGAAGGAGGGCTTTCAGAATGTGTATCAGCTCGATGGGGGGATTGTCACCTACGGCAAGGACCCTGAGGTTCAAGGACAGCTTTTCGATGGCAAAATGTATGTATTCGACGAACGCATTTCCGTTCCCGTCAATCAGGTCGAACCTATTGTTGTTGGTACTTGTTATCATTGCGGTACTCCAGAGGATCGTTATATTAACTGTGCAAATGACTTCTGCCACAAGCAGCACATATGCTGCACAGCATGTGAAGTGAAATATAACCTATTCTGCTCAACCAAGTGTGAGGACTTCTGGATGAATCGTTCGGAGGGGTGATGTCTTTTGAGAAATATTTTGCCGCCAATCCAATCACTGCTTATCTTATCTTTATGCAGTTCCAACTTTGATTGCTGTAGCATTAGTAACATTCTATATGAACAAGAAACGTTCACATAAGTAATAGACACAACATTTCCAATCCCTAAGCGGATTGGTTTTTTTATTGCTGCACCACGTCATATAGGCAAGTTAAGTCAACTTTATAAAAATCAACTTCAGATTTTCCTGGAGGGAGATCTGAAGCTGCCACAAGCTGAGGTGGTATCATTGTTATCTCTTTTGTCACCAATAAGTGTTTGTAGAAAACTCACTTTAGTAAAAAAGGGATTATATGTTATATGTCGAAAGTATTCGGTATCGATTTAAATCTATCTTCGAGAGGTTATGTAATATGCATTTGAATAACTTAGGTACTCAAACAATAGAAACAGAAAGATTGATCTTAAGGCGTTTTTCTGTCGAAGATTCCGATCACATGTTCAAAAACTGGATAAATGATAAATTGGTCCAATCAAACTATGGTGAACCCGTGTATGAAAGTATAAATCAAGTGCAAACACTCCTTGAACAATGGATTTCGTCTTATTCCAGCAATGGATTTTACAGGTGGGGAATTGTTCTAAAAGAAAAAAGTGAGAACATTGGACAAATTGCTTTTTGTAGCATCGAATTAGGACATCATTATGCTGATATAGAATATTGCATCAGCAGATTTTATCAGGGTAAAGGATATGCTACAGAAGCTTTAGATGCTGTTATTAAATTCTCATTCGAAAAAATAGGACTAAATAGGCTTCAAGCTTTTCATAGAGGTGAAAATAAGGCTTCAGAGAAAGTACTAAAGAAATCGAAAATGAAATATGAGGGTACTTTAAGACAAGCTTTCTATTATCAAGACAAAAATGAGTATGATGATAAGGTATACTATGGAATTGTAAGAGCGGACTATTTGAATTTAGAACTGTAAATAATACGAACGGATACGGTAGTTGAAGAGCTTACTATCTCTTCCTGTATTACGGGCAGTAATGTTTAATCAACCTTTTGGTATAATAGTCATCAAGAACAATATTAATTCGTAGGAGGGTTGTCTCATGAGACTAAGTGGTGAGAAAGTTACCAAACAACCACTTGACACGAACTATATTGATACAAGGTTAAAAGATTTATCGTATGAGCATGCATCTCATTTAGTTCGAATGAGGTATGGTGACACCAATGATAATGAAAAGGACGTATCCATTGTTTTTAGGAATTGTTTTTCAGCTAATTTTAACACTTGGCTAGAAGGTATGAAAGGAACTATTCCAAAAAACCCAGGTGATTTAGACTACTTTTTTCATGAGATAACAATTGAGGATATCGAAATCAATGGCGTTCTTCTTTACAAGTGTTCAATGATAATTCCCATGATGGATTGCCAAATTACATGTGTAACGATTGAAATAAATTACTGACCTAATAGATTTTCTATTGAACGGATACGATAGCTGAGGAGCTTACTATGTCTTCCTGTATTGAAGTAACGGTTTAATTGAATAAATAATCACTGATTTTTCAATTCAGGTGGTAAATGATAAGTCGCTTTGGCTAGTGGAAGAAGGAAGCGGGCTTGTGTCTCGATGATTTTTCACAACAGTTATCCCTTGCTCCGAAATCACTCTCCGAGGAAGATTTTCTGCTCTACAGTTACAATCCAGCACCCAAGTCACGCTCCAAGGAAGATTTTCTACTCTACAGCAAGCATACTGCCCCGAAGTGATAGAAAGATGAAATCATTCGTTCACCTCGGAAACTTTCCTATTCCATAAGCATAAGCAAAGGGAGCCGGCAACTTGCCCGGCTCCCTTATGCTTATGTTCCTATAGTACAGGATTCTCGTGCTTCGCTTTCAGCTTACGCCAGCGACGCTCAATTTCCTTATCGAATTCTGCTAGCACTTCAGCATTCTCAGGTTTAGTAAGATGCTTCGTCTTACCCATCGTCTTCAGCCAATCCGTGGAAGGAACACGCTTCCCCTTCTCCTCTGGGTCATAAGTAATCGTTGTTACACCCTGCTCAATCTCATAGAGTGGGAAGAAGCAACAATCTACTGCATCACCAATGATCGTTTGCCCATCTTTATCCTCTGACAGCCAGTTTAATGGACAAGCTATCAGAATCTTACCGTATACTAGACCAACATTCTGAGCATACCATTGTGCCTTGGCGCCTTTCTTCAGCAAATCCTGAGGATGAGCTTCAGAGCCAGTGAATACATAAGAGATATTCGTAGCAGCCATAATCTGTGCAGTATCCTTATGGTGGAACGATTTACCAACCTGGTGTGTACCAATATTGGAAGTGGATGTACGGTGGCCTATCGGTGTTGAATAGGACTGCTGTGCTCCAGTGTTCATATATCCTTCATTATCGTACTCAAGAATAATCATCTTATGATTTCGTAGTGCAGCACCAATCGCTGGTCCCATACCAATGTCCATACCACCATCGCCTGTGATCATAACGAAGGTAAAGTCATCCTTCAAGCCATATTGATCAAGCTCACCGCGACGCTTACGCTCCCAGAACATCTCAACAACACCGGATAGTGTAGCAGCACCGTTCTGGAACAGGTTATGAATATACGTAGCTTTGTGTGATGAATATGGATAGCCTGTTGTAACAACCATCGCACATCCCGTATGATACAAGGCTATAATGTCGCCTTCGATACCTTTGAAGAATATTTCTAGACCCGAGAAAATACCACAGCCAGGACAAGCACCATGACCAGCAGCGAGACGCTTCGGCTTCTTCGTCAGCTGACGCAATGGAGGAATGCGAACACTTAACATACCTGTTTCTTCATTCGGTGTTACTTTAATTAAGCCAGATACTAAATCTTCGTATTTCATAGGATTTAGAACGCGCTCTGGCGCCTTTTCCTTCTCGCCCTTAGTAACTCCTAAGTAATCGAAGGATTTATCTACTTTACCCTGCTCAACTGCATCTAATGCTAATTGGAATAAAGCGTGACCATCCTCAGCGTAGAAATCCTTACCGCCAAGTCCATAAATTCGACTAACGACTAATGTGGAGCTATTGCCGTACGTGTGAAGAGCCGCTTTAATCTCAAGCGTCATATTACCGCCATGTGCGCCATAAGAATCGGCACGGTCACCAACTGTAATCGCCTTTACATGCTTCAATGCTTCTGCAATCTGCTTTGCCGGGAACGGACGAATCATGTTAGGAGCAATGGAGCCCGCTTTAATACCTTTGGCTCTCAAATCATCAACGACATCGCGGATAATTTCAGAGGATGAATTCATGAGGAATACAGCAACCTCAGCGTCCTCCATCTTGTATAAATCCAGAATTGGATAATCTCGGCCTGTTAATACGGCATATTCTTTGCGAATACGGTCGAATACGCCCTCAGCACGGTACATCGCTTCGGATTGCTGATAGCAGTTATTAATATAATCGGGTTCATTCATATATGGACCCACTGTGATCGGATTGTTACGATCAAGCACGTGGTTCAGCACTACTGGTTCAGCACCAACAAATGCATGCACGTCCTCACGAGTAGCCATCGTCATTACACGGCGCTTCTGGTGAGAAGTGAAGAATCCATCTTGAGCCACCATAACTGGCAATCTAACTTCCAGATCTTCTGCTAGCTTTAATGCCATAATATTCATATCGTAAACCGCTTGTGGATCACGACACATCAGAATTGGCCAGCCCGTGTTCAATGCGTAATATAAATCGGAATGATCGCCGTGAATATTAAGTGGTCCTGATACAGAACGACAAATCAAATTCATAACCATAGGGAAACGTGTTCCCGATTGAACAGGCATCTGCTCGATCATGTATAGGTAACCGTTCGCGCTTGTTGCATTGAATACGCGCCCACCCGCTGCCGAAGCACCATAGCAAATTCCCGCAGATCCATGCTCTCCGTCAGCACATATCAAGGCGATATCATGCTTACCGCTTGCTTTCATTAGATCCAGATATTGAGCGACTTCTGTAGAAGGAGATATCGGGAAATACCCCATAACGTGATAGTTGATTTGGTGTGCCGCATAGGCTGCCATCTCGTTACCGGATTCATAAACCATCCGTTGCTCAACTGTACCCGAGCCTTTTTCTTTCTCAATCTCAATGGACATGCTTGTTACCCCTTTCATATCATACAAATTAGGCCTGATTGGTTACAAAATCCCACTTATGTGGAACACGGTTCTCTTCAGCGTATCCGTCTTTCTCCCTTGCATCAGATAAAGCATCTGTCGGGCAAGCGACAACACATTTCAGACAGCCTTTGCAATATTGATAATCTATACCTTGAAGGAACATCTGTGGACGACCCTTCTTATCCTCTTGCTCTTCCCATACGAAGCAGAAATCTGGGCAAGCCGTATCACAAGCCGCGCAATGAATACAGGTTTCTTCTTTAAAGTGTGGCATCATACCGGAACGTGAAATACTGATATCCTTCAATACGCTATTACCTGGGTTGGTGATCACTCCACCTAAAGGCATAGTTTCATAGCCAAGCGTCGGGATATCCCAACGTTTAAAGGCAGGCATACTCACACCTTCAGCTAATTCAAAGGTATGAAACTTCACTTCATTATAGCCACGGTCGAATGTACGTATAGCAGGTGCTACTGCTGCTGGGTACTTCTTACCAAGTGATTTCTGAATAATATCGTACATAATTTGTTTATCTAAAAAGTCACATAGACGGAATAAACCACCCATCATTGCCATATTCGCGCGATTATTCTCTTCTAGAGCAATTTCCATCGCATCTACAACAGCTATCGTACCACCGACCAAATTCAGCTTTTCCTTCAGCTCTTCTGGTGTTTTACTAGAATTAACTAGAATGATACTATCTGCATAAGTGCCACTTACTACATTCACAGTCTTATAGAGGTTTTCATGAAAAATACCAACTACATGCGGTCGTTCAACAGGTGTGGTATCCCTAATATTCGTTCCCGGCTCACAGAAACGGATATGTGCTTTAACAGGCGAGCCTTTCTTCTCAGACCCATAGGAAGAGAAGCTAACACCATTCAGGCCAGCACCTATTACACCGGCTTCTGCTAGCATCTTGCCTGCTAGGTTCGCACCAAGTCCTCCAATAGCTTCAAGACGAATCTCAAAAAATCCAAGTTCATTAACCTTAGGGAGCGTTGTCATGTCATAACCCCTTCCACTTATATCCACTCAAAAATTACGAAAAATACATGTATCTTCATAATAACAGCATAGAAATAGTATTACAACAACTTCCTTTCAATTAACAAATGTACCCATACAATGCTACATAATGGCTGTTATATAACTTATGTAACAGGAACAGCACTATTGTATAACAGTTTTTAATGATCTTAAGTTTAGACGTACCTGTTCTCTATTCGTATCGAAGCGCCTCGATCGGTTGCAGCTTTGCTGCCTTATTCGCTGGATATAATCCGAAGAATATACCCACAGCTGCTGAGAATACGAATGCTAGTAGCATCGCCCACCAGGATACCAAGAACGGCCAGCCCGTGAACATAGCGAAGATGAAAGAACCAATAAGACCAAGTGCTGCGCCAATAAGACCTCCTAAAAAGGATAGGATAACCGCTTCAATAATGAATTGCGCCATAATTGCGCCTGGTGTCGCGCCTATCGCTTTACGAATGCCAATCTCCCTTGTTCGTTCTGTCACGGATACGAGCATGATATTCATAACACCAATTCCACCAACAAGTAACGATATACCAGCAATTGAACCTATTATTGTCTGAAGGATATTAAAGATAGAGCTAATCTGATCTTGTGCTTGTTCTGCTGTTTGTGCCATATAGGATCTCTCCTCTGTATTGTGGCGCTTCGCCAATAGCTGCTTCACATCCGTCATAATATCCGCAACATATTGAGTGTCCTCAGAACCTGTACTCGCCTGAATATAGTCAACACGAATATTATCAGTTATATTAGGCAGCGCAGAGATCGGTATATAGGCATTAAAGCTTTCCCCCCCGAGTCCACTAAGAAGTGACTCTGACTTCTGATATATGCCGATAACCCTAAAGATCTTGCCGCTCATGGGCAGCTTCTGATTCATAGCACCGGTAGTCGTACCGAAAAACTTCGTAGAGAATGAAGAGTCAACAATGATGACTCTTTGCCTAGCCCTCTCCTCTGCTGCGCTAAAAAACCGCCCAGCTAACATATCCAATTTTTCCTGTTCGTCTAATTCGGAGGTGCTCGCCGTAACAGAGAATGAGGGTGTTTCCTTCCCAACCTTCGATTGCATCTGTGTAGATACAATACCCGTCACTGTCTGAATACCCTCAAGCTTACGAATCTGATCAACATCTCGCATCGTAATACTAATATCATTCTGTGCATTCATATTCTGGTAATCAGGATAAGCTTGGAAGAAGCCTGCCCCATACTGCGATATCTCAGATACGACTGAGGATTTACCTGCCTCCCCAATCGATACAACGGTAACTACTGCACCGACTCCAACAACAATGCCAATGATCGTAAGAAAGGAACGGAGCTTATTGATCCGTAGGTTTTCCATGGCAACTAAGATGCTTTCCCATAGGCTCAAGGATTACACACTCCCTTTACTTGTATCATCGATAATGGTTCCATCGCCGAATCGAACGATACGCCGAGCATGCTCGGCGATATCCGGCTCATGCGTAACCAGAATAACTGTAGCACCCTCTGCATTAATCTGCTCGAATAACCCCATGATTTCTATAGAAGAACGTGAGTCTAGATTTCCTGTAGGTTCATCAGCTAATAGAATCGATGGATTCATCGTTAGTGCACGGGCTATGGCCACTCTCTGCTTCTGACCTCCCGACAATTCAATGGGACGATGAGTCATACGATCACTAAGACCCACCTTACGCAACAATTCCCTCGCTCTTTCTGATCTCTCTTTTCTAGCTATTCCCCCATACATCATTGGTAGCTCTACATTCTTCAGAACAGTTTGTCTACCTAGTAGATTAAAGCTCTGAAATACGAAACCAATTTTACGATTACGCACGCCTGAGAGCTCCTCTTCGGACAAGGATTGAACCTCTTCACCATCCAATGAATATGTGCCAGTTGTCGGAATATCCAGACAACCCATTATATTCATCAAGGTTGATTTCCCCGAGCCCGAAGGCCCCATAATAGCTACAAAATCACCCCGATGGATCGTTAGATTAACCGGTTTGAGCGCAGAAACCTCCAAAGAACCAAGACGATAGGTTTTTGAGATATGACTTAACTCGATCATTGCTCCTTCACCTTGTTTCCAGCAGCTATATCGTTCAATAGCTTCGTAATCACACGATCTCCCGCTTGCAGTCCAGTATGTATCTCTATGCTCTCGCCATCATCATCGCCCGTTGTCACTTCACGTTCTATAGCTAAGCCATCCTCTATCATGAACACGATAGTTTTAGCTCCTGTATGGCGAATTGCAGATAGCGGAATAAGAATGCTTGGCTTCTGACTAATTGCGATTTCCACGGTTGCATTGTAGCCTGGACGAAGCTGATCATCAGGTGAAGCTAAATCCACCCATAGCTCTACACCAACATCTCTTGATGCTGCATCTATAGGTACGGCTGCCGGTGCTAAATAGCTGACCTTCCCACTATAGCTATCCGCAAAAGCATCGCCAGTTATCGTAGCCTCCATGCCTAGGGACACTTTACCAATATCGAGCTCATTCAAATAAGCCTTTACACGAAGCAACCTTGAATCAACTACTGTTATAGCCGGTGTTCCTTGTGAGACCGTTTGCCCTTTATTAACATGCACCTCTGTAACGACGCCATCGAGGGTTGAGTCCAAGCTATTCAGTGTGATGTTCTCCCGAAGTGTAGCTATTGAAAGCTCGGCCTGCTTCAGTCTGAGCTCATAGAGCTCGAGCTCTTCAGAATCGATAATGGTTTGTGCATTTACACCCTGCTGTAATTGTTCTTTGGCTGCGGCCAGCTTCTGCTTTCGAAATAAGTCCCGTTCTATGATAATCATCTGCTTATTATTCTCTTCTAATAGAATCTGCGCCTCCCAAGCCTTCGTATCCATCAGAAGAAGGCTTTGTCCAACAACAACCTTGTCACCTTGATGAATGTCCATCTGCTTGATAAGGCCATTCTGAGGTATATAATGAGCCGTCTCAACAGTCGAGCTAAGCTTTCCACTCGCATAGATGGTTTCCCGTATGACACCTTCCTGCACGTCTATCGATTCAACTGACTCACTCTTATTCATCTTCGATACATTAATCAATATGAATACAATTGTACATATCACTATTATGATTGCGATTATCCACTTCTTACGCATGGTTTCACTTCCTATCTGCTTATGCTAGTGTGGCGAGAATGAGCTGTACAACTAACCAAATTCCACCAATCCATAATCCAACTGTCTTCATTGGTCGATTACACATCACGGAAGCCCCAATAATGAGGATCGCTAGACTCCACAGCGTGAATGGATTGAAGATATTGGCTATACCGAACATAAATCCTTCCTTTTCTTGCATAAGGGCCCCTAAGCTGAATAATATATCCTGCTCAGAATCGGCATTAGTTACACGAGCCATGATTCCTGAGATTAAACCGTTTATCATACCTGGAATTAATGAGAACAAAGCAACCTTTACTAGCTGCATATATGTTGCTTCACCGCGGACAATTAAGTTTAAGAGCAATAATAACAAGCCCATGAAGAATGCAGATATCGCTACGCCAACTGGAGCAGATATGAAAGCTATATACACACCTACTGTCTTTACGGTATCAACCGAGACACCTGTTTCCGCTAAATCACCTTCAATTTTCTGTAAATCCATAGCCCTTTCAATAATAGGCAGCTGTAGGAATACGGTTACCAATGCAAGGATCACAAGTGTAATCAATGGTATTACGAACGAGCCACCTCTTTCACGTATGTATTCGAACGTCTTAGTTGGTGAATGGAGAACTGAAATCATGGTACTCAATATAAACCGCTCCCTTCAAATTTGGTTAAATGTGGATATACAAGGCTAATGTATCTTACGAAGGACATTGGATAAAGTTCCACACACTCTATGAAAATTACAATAAATCATTATAGATTCTGCTATGTTGAAAAACCGCGGATGATTAACCGCGGTTCAAATCTAATCTATGCTATAGGATTTATACAATTACATGGTCAATTTACCGTCCATCTAACATTCGTCCAAGTCCGCCTAGTGCACTACCTTCTTCCTTGCGCCCGGTAGCCCCTGATGCAGACACGATTCTATCCGCTAAGCGACTAAAGGGTAAAGACTGTATCCATACTTTACCGGGTCCACTTAAGCGTGCGAAGAATAAGCCTTCTCCACCAAATATCGCTGTCTTAATACCCTTAACAAATTCAATATCATAGTCTATATCCTGCGTCATTGCGACTAGACAGCCCGTGTCTACGCGAAGGATCTCTCCAGGCAGAAGGATACGTTCACAGATCGCACCACCTGCATGAACGAATGCTAATCCGTCTCCCTCAAGCTTCTGCATAATGAAGCCTTCTCCACCGAATAAACCCGCTCCTAGCTTGCGTTGGAAGGCTATACTAACAGATACTCCCTTTGCTGCACACAAGAAAGAATCCTTCTGACAGATGAGCTGACCCTGCAATTCACTTAGATCCATAGGAATAATTCGTCCTGGGTAAGGCGACGCGAAGGAGACACGCCGTTTACCCTGTCCCTTATTCGTGAATACGGTCATGAATAAGCTCTCTCCAGTCAGCAATCGTTTGCCCGCACCCATCAGCTTGCCCATAATTCCTTGGTTAGGGTTACTGCCATCGCCGAATATGGTCTCCATGGATATTGAATCATCCATCATCATCATGTTACCTGCTTCAGCAACGACACTCTCATTCGGATCCAATTCAATCTCAACGAATTGCATCTCTTCGCCTATTACCTCATAGTCAATTTCATGTGCATTCAATTTTATCATCCTCCATCATCATGTATAATAAGTTTCATAATATACTGAATATAACAAATTCTCATTATGATTCATACTAGTCTTAAGTTGGGTAATCATAATATGAATTAATCCTTACTTCATCAGATCGGAGGCACATTTCATGCTGAAACGTTTTTTTCACTTCCTGCAGGATTTATATTATCGTATCCAGGATGATGAGGTGCCTGCACTTGGTGCACAATTAACCTATTACCTCATTCTATCCTTCTTTCCCTTTGTCATCTTCTTGATCACACTCAGTGCGTATACACCACTCAGTCGAGAGGATATTCTATCCGATCTTATTTCACTTATGCCTACAGCTGTCGGACCCCTAGTTAACGATCTCTTCAAGGAAATCATTCAAGAACGAAGCTCGGCTATTCTTTCACTTGGAATGATCGCAGCCATCTGGACAGCATCCAACGGAATGATGGCCATTATTCGAACACTGAATAAAGCCTATGATGTATCAGAGCGTCGACCCTATTGGAAGGTTAAGGGCATTTCCATTGTATACACAGTAGGTCTATCCATTGTTATCTGTCTAGCCTTCGTCTTGCTCGTATTCGGACAGATGATAGGACGATATGCATTTGGTGTATTGGATATCCCCGATTCATTCGAGGCATTATGGGGACCGTTGAAGTACATTCTGACCTTGGTTATCATGTGCTCAGTGTTCGCTTTACTCTACTATACTGCACCAAACCGAAGGATGCGTTTCTATGATGTATTACCCGGGGCGTTATTCACAACAATTGGATGGGTCGTTATCTCATTATCTTTCTCCTACTATGTGAATCATTTCAGTAATTATACAACTACATACGGAAGTTTAGGTGGAATTATTATCTTACTAATCTGGTTGTATTTAAGTAGTGTGCTTATCCTTCTAGGCGGGGAGATTAATGCTGCCTTAACCCTTGATAAGGAGGGTAAAGCAAAAACCGAAGGTAAGTCCTTCGGTTTCCGATGGATATTCTCACGCTCTACAAAGAGCTGATGATCGTGACAGTCAGTTCTTTGCGCATATCTATCTCATAAGGTGAGTGAACCTCTCTGCCGTCGGATTCACGCAGCACTCTAACGGTTGGACGCTGAGTACTACCCGCATGATTACCCGATATCACTCCGATTTGGCCGGAGCTGAGCATAACTGTCGTGGATACGGGATAGATGCATATGTGCTCACAGAATAAGCGAATCAAGTCGAGATCGAACATCGCATTACCTGAAGCAAACAGTAGCTCAATGGCATCGTTCGGCTTAAAGCGATTACGATGAGGTCTAGTAGAGGTTAGAGCATCGAACACATCTGAAATAGCTACAATCTGAGCATATTCATGAATCTCATTTGTTCTTAATGCTCGAGGATAACCTTGCCCATCGTAGCGCTCATGATGCTGGAACGCACAGTGTGCAGATAATAATGAGATATCGAAGCGATTGCGAAGGAGATCGAACCCCTTCTCGGTATGCGTCTGCATGATGGCTCGTTCGGCTCCAGAGAGAGCCCCTTTCTTGTTCCATATCTCGACAGGGACTTGTGTCATTCCGATATCGAATAACAGGGCACCTACACCAAGCTCCTCCATCTGTTGACGGTTATAGCCCTTAGACAAACCAAGAATGCCGGCTAATATCGCAACATTCACACTATGGTGGAAAAGATAGCCCTCTGTCGTATGTAGATTCGTCAGATTAATCATGATGTTTTTCTTGCGGGTTAGATCAGATAAAATCGCACTGAATACATTACGGAAGGTAGAGCCCAAATCGCGATTTACCGATCTACCCTTCGTTACAGTAATATCAACTAATTCAGTCATCGTCTTATGAACAGCAGTAACCGCTTCTTTACGTGTCTCATCATCAATAACATCCTCAGGAATAATATCCAGTGTATGCTCATCCTCAATATAAACACGATCGATGCCTAGCCTGCGTAATCTTTCGACAAATTTCTCATTAAGCTTAAGCCCTACCCCAACTAATACATTACCATTCTCTAGAAGAATTGGTTTGCCCACGATGTCACCATCTTGAACAGTATCTATATGTTTGAGTCTCATCCAATTCTTCACCACCTAATTCTCTATACCCGTATTATAACCGCCAATATAGCTACGTCAATCATTCGAAAGAACGATTATCGTGCTGTTGTTTCCTCCATTTTCCGATTTTATCGGTTATTAATCCGCGTTTTATACTTCGTCCTCTTCTTCCAATATACCTACTTCTCTAACCTTCTCCGCCGCCTCTCGACTGCTACCGACACCTAACTTACGCAGAATATGACCTACATGGATCTTGATCGTGTGAATGGATACGACGAAGGTTTTGGCGATCTCTGGTTGTGTGTAGCCTTTATCTATCAGCTTCAGCACTTCTAATTCAGTTGGTGTAATCAGATCCTTAATTCCCTTGATCTTAACATTCCTCTCCAGTTGCTTAAGTCGTCTAAATTCTTCTCGCATTCGTTCGGCTACCGCCTCGTTAATCGGTGAGCGATTCAGATAAGCTGCACGAACCGCTGCAGGTATGGTCGTGTACTCGGATTTTATGTGATAATCCACCGCGCCAGCTTGGAAGGCTTCAAAGATAAGCTCCTTCTCCACCATCGAGGTTAACATGATCACTCTAACCGAGGAGGATGCTGTCATCTGTGCGGTGAGCCAAATGCCCTCCATGCTACTCGCTAGCATGATATCCATCAGAACAACATCAATTTCATGATCGGCCAGCGCCTCTAATGCTTCATCCCCCGTTGCTGCAGTGGCAACCACTTGTATGTCTGATTCCATAGACAGATAAGCTGTTAAACCTCGAAGCCAATCTTTATCATCTTCTACGATAAGCAAACGTATGTGTTCCATGCTTTAAGCTCCTTTATATGTGCTCTACAAATTCTAAACTATTCGTGGAAGGCGGAATGTGACTGTGGTTCCTTTTGCAATCGTACTCATCATATCTAATGTTCCACCATGCTTCTTCGTCACTTGATAGCTGTAAGCTAGGCCGAGTCCGTAATTATTATTACGACCCGCCTTTGTTGTATAGAAGGGCTCCATTACCCTGGCAAGCTCCTTCTTGTCGATTCCCATTCCCGTGTCGATAATATCTAACTCCGCGTATTTCTTGGTATGCCGAATATGGAGCTTGAGTACACCGCCCGTAGGCATAGCTTCCATCGCATTTGAGACCACGTTCGTGATCGCTTCTCCCAATTGGACGGGATCCCCCATGAGAAGTGTACTTGTAGGGTAGTTCCTTACGATTGATATCCCTTGAGCAATCATCTTGGGCTCCAAGCTCTTCAGAACCTTCTCTAGAATCTCAGTAAGATCAGTCGATTCTGTGCGAAGCATCAAATCCTGTGTCTGCTCATGAACACGTCGAATCATCTCTTGGATGTGATTGGCCGAAGACATAATAACTTCAATATCCTCTGCTAGCTCCTGCTGCTCCGTACGGAGGGCGTAAGCCTTCATCTTCTCACCGAATAGCTTCATCTTACCCACATCATTCTTAATCCCATGGTTCAGAATCGCTGTTCCTGATGTAATCGCCCGTAAAGTGGAATCCAATTGTCGCTTCTGAATAAGCACACGTATACCCATGAAACCATAATTAAACAGCGTAAAGAGAAATATAATGAAGGCAAATGCAACAATCGCCGTGTTGTATCTCCACATCATGGTATGTCCCAGGCTCGGGAGAATATAGTTCATCACGGTGACGAATAGTGCCGCTGGTAACACAGCAAGGCTGGTCATCCAGTGCATTTGACGAGCTGTACGCGTCCATTCCTTACGACCCAAGATGAACACTGTCCCTAGTGCCATGTATGGAATCACCCACCAGATGATCGCACGAAAGTGAACCGGATATTCCTCTGTGTAGGCCGGCGTAAACCAGAGGGAGATGAGCGCGGGAATGAGCAATATGTAAGGAATGAGTGAACGCCATACACGTGCCATTACAATCCGACGATAGTGCATAGCAAACATGAGGAATGTGAAGGGTAGACCATAATAGCATAACAAGGATGCAGCTATACGGGTTCTAGATAATATAAGATTCCATGTCTCATTGCGATATTGCTCTTGTACATAAGGCATGAGATCCAACCCAACAACAACCGCAAGCGCCCCTGCGCCACCGCAGAATACGAAACCGCTCAACCACAGCGTTGTTACGTTCTTCGAATCGGAAATCAATAGCAGACTAGTGATCCCCCACAGAATGATTAATACGAATAACATCGGCGAGCTCCTTTTGTACAAATTACAGGTAGTGGGCATGAGAGGAATTGTAAGTATAAGTAAGCCCCCCTAGTATATCATGCTTCAGGCCGCACAACCCAAATATCCTCAACAACGCTGACTTCACAAAAGATTTACACGCTTCTAATCTCCGCATGATCTTTCACCATTAGGATAGAGGTAAGCATACAATACCTCGGGTCCTAGAAGGAGGATGAAACGAATGCGCATCGCGCTGTTCACGGATACATTCTACCCTCAAGTCAATGGTGTAGCTTTAACGCTACAGAGATTGGTAAGGCATTTAGAGAGTAAAGGCATCGAATATCAGCTTTATGCACCCGATGCTTCTGAAGTATACCTACCTTCCAATCATATAAATCGTTCTACTAGCTTTCCATTCATGTTCTATCCAGAATGTCGCATTGCTCTCCCTAATATCTATAAGATACGCAAACGTCTTGAAGCCTTTCAACCCGACCTTATTCATGTAGCTACCCCATTCAACATCGGTCTATGCGGACTATTCTATGGCAGGCGCCATCACATTCCCTTAGTTGCTTCCTACCACACACACTTCGACCGTTATCTCGAGCATTACCACCTGCAACTGGCCGCTCCTTTATTCTGGCGATATATTCGTTGGTTTCACCACCATTGTATCCGTACCTTCGCACCCTCTCAAGAAACACTAAGCCTGCTAAAGCAGCAAGGTATTAGTGGCTTGCGGATATGGAATCGCGGGGTTGATTGCAGCTTATTCCATCCCGACCGTTTTACGTCATCAATCCGGGAACGCTATCAAATTAAAGAGCGTTATCTATTCTTATATGTCGGTCGCCTAGCGCCTGAGAAGGATATCGATGTGCTTACTGATATTATGCGTAAGCTACCTTCATCGATGGCTGATCAGGTGCATTGGTTAATCGTCGGCGAAGGTCCTATGCTGAATGAGCTTAAAGCCGCAGAGCTGCCACGTGTTACTTTCAGCGGATATATGAAGGGTGTCACATTAGCCGAAGCCTATGCTTCCTCCGATCTCTTCATATTCCCTTCTAGCTCCGAGACGTTCGGGAATGTGGTACTCGAATCACTTGCCTCAGGCCTTCCGGTTGTAGGTGCTAGGTCGGGAGGCGTTCAGGAAATCATTGACCACGAACGTAATGGTTTACTATGTCCAGCTAAGGACACGGATGCGTTCATTGACTCTATTGTCAAATTAATCGAACAGCCTAAGCTACGACAATCGATGGGCGCTGAAGGTAGACGATATGCCTTAACACAGTCCTGGGATACCATCTTCAACTCTCTCCTGGATAATTATCAGATGGCCTCTCTAGAGAGTCAGAATCGTAGAGCATTAAACATAGATACAGCTTAATTTACCAACCTAGACTTAAGTCCAGTTAAAAAACTGTTCTTAAGTTTGTTTTGCTTTTTACCCATGTTATCTAGTATAAAGGAATAAGAATAATAATTTGGGAGGACTTTCCATGAGTAGCGAGCCTATCGTCAGTCTGCGTAATGTCACAAAGCGGATTGGCGGCAAGACTATTATAGACCATCTAACCTTCGATGTGCCACGAGGTGAAATCTTCGGATTTCTTGGACCCAATGGTGCGGGTAAAACAACAACGATCCGGATGATGGTTGGACTTATGTCCATCACTGAGGGGGATATACTCATCGATGGCAAGAATACCAAGAGCGAATTCGAACAGGCGATCCGTCATGTCGGTGCAATTGTAGAAAACCCTGAGCTTTACAAATATCTGAGTGGCTACCTTAACTTAGTGCATTATGCTCGGATGATTCCTGGCATTACCAAACACCGCATAGATGAGGTAGTAAAGCTAGTCAAGCTAGATAACCGGATTCATGACAAGGTTAGTAAGTATTCACTAGGTATGCGCCAACGATTAGGTGTTGCTCAAGCTATTCTGCACAAACCATCCTTATTGATTCTAGATGAGCCTACTAACGGTCTAGATCCTGCCGGAATTCGAGAGCTGCGCGATTATCTGCGTTATCTGACAAGAGAAGAAGGTATCACGGTTATTGTATCTAGTCACCTCTTATCCGAGATGGAGCTAATGTGTGATCGTGTCGCTATTATTCAACAGGGTAAGCTCGTAGACATCAAGCTGATTCAAGAATTTACCGGCCGTAACGAAACAACACAGACCTATCTTATCGAGGTTGATTCAGCCGATCATGCCTGGAGTGTTATTCAGGAGATGGACACGGTATCCCATATTAATAACAAACCAGAAGGAATAGAGATATCCACAGATCGGGAGCAGATTCCCACCATCATCGCACGATTAGTTCAGGCTGATATTCGCATCTATGGCATTTCCATACAGCATCAAACACTCGAAGCACGATTCTTGCAAATGACAGGGAGTGAGCAAATTGGTTAGTTTAATTCAGAATGAGAATATGAAAATATATCGTAGAATCCGCACTTGGATTATGACCATTATCTTAGCAATTATTGTAATTGGAGCAAGTCTGATTATGTTCTTCGTAGAAGATGGGCAGGAGATGAAGAATGGGGATTGGCGAGTGCAGCTCGAAAATCAGCAAACTGAGTTCAAGACACAATTAGCGATGCCTGACATCGATGAAGGTTCCAAAGAATACTTCACTAATGAACTAACGCTTATCAATTATCAGCTAGACAATAATATCCCACCTGATCGAGCCACCATGTGGGGACCGATTAATAATCTTACTGGTATTGTTTTCTTGATTACATTATTCGTCGTCATCATAGCTGGAGATAGTATAGCTGGCGAATTCTCGACTGGAACCATTAAGCTATTATTGATTCGTCCTGCTTCCCGTTTGAAAATTCTGCTGTCAAAATATTATGCTACTATCATCTACGGTATCTTCTTGTTAGTTGTATTATTCCTATCCTCCTTCCTGTTCAACGGGATACTCTATGGATTTTCAGGCTGGAGTCAGCCTCTACTGAGCGTAAGTGCAGATGGCATCATACAAGAAGAGAGTACATTCATCCACCTGTGGCAAACCTATCTCTACGGAACCGTAGCAACGGTTATGTATGTCACGCTTGCTTTCATGATCTCTGCTGTATTCAGGAGCAGTGCGATGGCCATCGGGATCTCCATATTCGCCATGTTCGCTGGCAACCTTGTTACCGCCTTATTCCAGCAATATTCGTGGAGCAAATATTCGCTATTCGCCAACATTGACTTAACCCAATATAGCGGAAACTTTGCTTTCAGGGATGAGATGACGATGGGCTTCTCGGTTACTGTGCTTATTGTGTACTTTGTTATATTCAATATATTGTCGTGGGCTGTATTTACTCGTAGAGACGTCGCAGCTTAATGGTACATGAACATCATTCATAATTACGATGAGGCTGTCCCAAAGTTCAAATTTGAACTAGGGACAGCTCTTTCTTTTGCTACAGCAGCAAGATTAAAGTACAGGGGTTTCAGTTGTAACTTCGGGGCAGCATGCTTGCTTGCTGTAGAGTAGAAAATGAGAGTGTCGATTAATTGGAGGATCAGAAAATTTATGCAGTTACATGTATGCAGTTACATGTATGATCGGT
>DFZX01000050.1 GCA_002383695.1 Caryophanales bacterium UBA4045 | reverse complement strand
ATAGCGAACAAACGGATCAAACTGCGACATAGAGCTTACCATTGGTAGGCTCTTTATTATAAGTGGGAAGAAGGTGCGCATTGTGGACTTCATAAATATGACCCAAGGCCAACTACTAATTAAGTATTGGTGGCTTTGGGTCTGCATATTTATTATTTCGATTACTTTTTCGAAACTTATTAAAAGAAAGTAAAACTTAACGCATGCAAAAATTGTGGAAATTTCTGCCGAAATCACTTAGTGAGATTTCTTCATTCATAGCATTGCCAGAACCGCCGAACACAATCCCGTGTAATTTGGAGTCGATTAACCCGAGTATTTTTAATTGTGCTATCGCTCCTTGCACAAGAGCCGGACTAGTCCCATTCTTGTTGATATTTTTATCAATCACGGGACCAGATTGACTAACAATAAATAGAAAAATCTGCATTTGGATCTCAGTTAGTCTTTCTAATGTAAATAAAAACAATACTCGCTCATCATAATTTTCCGATTTAATGGGATTCAAGAGAGTTTTAATGTAATACATCTTGTAGACCTCACGTTTTATCTGCAGGTGTTCAGATTCGATTCTATCATGTATTTTCTCCATAATAGACGCTAGTTCGTCTGGATCGTGAGAAGAAATGTCGGGAATTTTAATACCTAGTCTCGTAATTTCTTCTTTGATCTCTTTATAGAATGATTCTAATCGCTTAAATCGTTTTTCTTGTTTGTGCCCAAAATATAAAGTTGCAAGAGGGCCCCCGACATATGGAATTGCTTGAACTAACGCTTCTAGCGCTAATTCGGCCTTGCTTCCTTTGTCATCCATTACCATTCCTCCTTTTTTACTATCATTCGACAAATAGGGAGGATTTTCCTTGAGAACAATTGTTCTCAATTTACTGTAATCCTAGTGCATGATATGATAAAATAGAAGTAGGAAGATTGGGCTTGATCACCTAATCTAAAGCGCTCCCGAGGCGCTGCCTACTTCTCTTTTATTCTCGGGGTAAATATACCGATCGGGAGGTATCATATCATGCAGATTGCAGGAACTCAGTTGTTGTCTGAGGTTTCACAAGAGTTATCCGCATTGTTCCCAAATATTCAGGCGGAGGACATGCAAACACGCTTATCGGTTATCATAGGCGGCTATGACATCAAGCGGATCGAGCCCGCACATGCACATCCAGACGTTAAGGAAAAGATTCAATTATTCCTTGCTGGCAAGCAATTAGAAGGACTCAGCAAGATCACGTTAGACGGTTATAAAATTCATTTACGGATATTCTCGGATCAGATGAAAAAGAAGGTCGAGGACATATCTACAAATGATTTGAGGATCTATCTCAGCCAATATTCACATCAAAAGACCAATACCAGGTCTGGCAAGCTATCTGTTCTGAAATCCTTCTTCTCCTGGTTAACGGCAGAGGACATATTACCTAAAGACCCTACTTCGAGGCTAAAGCCGCCAAAGAAGGAAAAGAGATTACCGAAAGCACTATCGATCGAGGAGCTAGAGATGTTACGGGAATCCTGCAAGAACAATCGTCAACGAGCTTTAGTAGAAGTGTTATATGCTACTGGTTGTCGATTATCTGAGGTACAAGCGCTTAATCGTCAAGACATCGATCACAACACACAGAGCTGCAGAGTGATCGGTAAGGGAAACAAGGAAAGAGAAGTTTATTTTTCATTTAAAGCTATGTACCATATGAAAAAGTATTTATTGAGTCGGGCGGATCAAGAACAAGCCTTGATTATCACCGAGCGAAAGCCTTATAGACGATTGTCTAACCGCGGCATTCAACGAGAGATAGGTATTATTGCAAAGGCTGCTGAATTACATAAGAAAGTAAGTCCTCATACACTTAGGCATACCTTCGCAACATTAACGCTTAATAATGGTGCGGATCTCGTAGCAGTCCAAGAGTTACTCGGACACGAGAATCCGGCCACTACTCAAATATATGCATCGATCACAGCTGAGAGAAAACGCGAGCAGCATAAGAAGCATTTAGTCCAGTAAGCTCCTTCGGGAGCTTTTTGCTTTTTCGATAATTCCAAACGATTACGAATTTAACAGAAAGGAATCTAAACATGCTACTTAATATCTTAGATACCAATCACGAACTTCAAGCAATCATAGACAACTATTGGTCTGATACAATATCGGAGGGAATCAACAGAGAGTATGTATTCACCTTCAGTGCAGTGATCGATGAGGACAAGAGTCCGTACATCGTTATAGATAATATCGTCGAGATCGATGATAATTACTTCCGCATTGTATATGTCAAGAAAGAACGCACGTCCGATGGATCGTTGATCATATCAGTGGATTGTTATCAAGTGGCCATGTTTCTAAACCTTCCAGAATATAACCTAGATTACTTCACTCGCACAGGTACACCGACTGAGATCCTTACTGAAATCCTTAGTGGTACACCTTACACGGTTGGCACCGTAGAATTCACTGATCCTTCCACATTATTCTCTATTCTAGAGGCATCCAGCCGAAGAGGGATATTGATGCAGTTCGGCGCATCTTTGGCCGGCGAATTTAAGTTTGATAAATATGTAATATCTCTATTAATCAGGAGAGGAGCTGACAACGGGAATGAACTTAGGGTAGGTAAAAATGTAATAGGCATAACAAAACATACGGACATGCGATCAGGGACGCTAGAGACAGCCTATGACGTCGATATGGTCGAGTTGCGATCAATACCAGGTTATGAAGAATTTGAGTCTGTGGAGCTTGGTGATGATGTGCAGATCATCGATCCTGATTTAGATGTAGATGAGATGCAGCGTATTGTGGATTACTCTTACAGTCCACGTCAGAGGATGAACAGTAAGCTGGTCATCGCTAACTTTATAGATGGCATCGAGGACACTGTAGTAAGCCTTCAACAGACAACGACATATAAGGACAAGTTTTATTACGGAACCCGGATTGGCCCAACGAATGGAATTGAAGTCATCCGGACTGATAACAAAGCAAGATCCATTTTCAATGCCGATACATTCAAAATGCAGACAGGTGATGGTACCGGCTCAAATTGGGTGGATGCGGTATATTTTGATACAATCGAAGAAGTTTACAAATTTACAGGTGTTCTTGAAGCATCCAGTTTCCTGGGCGGAGATATTGCGATCGGTAGTGGTAATGATATATTCAAGGCCGATGCTGCAGGTATCTACTTAGGACATGCTGATTTTGCTTCAGCTCCCTTTAGTGTGGATATGGATGGGCACATGATCGCTGTCGGCGGCGAATTCAGCGGTGAGATAACCGCAGCTATAATTACGGGTGGTCAAATCAACGGCACGAATATCAATGGTGCGATTATTACCGGTGGCACTTTCCGAACAGATACAAGTGGTAGCAGGGTTGAGATTATCGATGGACAAATATTTGTCTATGATGTCAGTGGATTGTTGAATATATTAATTGACGCAACTACGTTACCGCCAAGGATTAACTTCTACGAAGCTGGCATATTAAAGACGAGTGTGTATAGATCTTTCGGAAGTTTTTTGATTGCAACCGATGATAGTAATGTAATTACTGGACTATCTAGTACGTTTCTCGGTACAGGTAGTGCACCTACGTATTTAAATGGAAGTGTACGGATAAATGGAGGCACGCCATTTAATTTATTAACTCAACTCGGAACAGCTGGTGCAACTCTACCTCAACTCGAGACTCAGGTAAATACGATTATCCAGAATCTCAGATCCACGAAGATCTATGCAACATGACACATGTTAAAATATGGTGTATGATAGGAGGAAATGTCGGAGCGTGATAATATGAAAAAGACAGTACTTACATTATGTGTTGGAATGATTATAGGTTTGATGGCTGGAACAGCATCTGGAGCTTTCGCTGCTGTAGGTGATAAGGTAGAAGCGATCTTCTCCGAGTTTACTATATTAGTGAACGGCGATAAACAAGCGCTTGATGCAACTCCATTGGTTTATAATGGCACGTCTTATTTGCCCGTCAGATCACTGGCTAATATAGTTGGATTTGATGTGACCTATCTTTCAGATACAAGAACAATTGAACTTAATACTGCGAAGGCGGTAACACAGGAGGTTAATGGTATGGATACGAACCAGATTGACCTAATCGCAGAACAGCAGCGAAGAATAGAATTTTTCGCTGATAGTAAAGCGAATTCATTACAAGAAAAAATAAACTTCCAAAGTAAAATCGATAGTATAATCGAAGAACTTACTAGGAATGGGCAAAGTGAAGAAGATATAAAAAAACACCCACTTATTATGCAATACAGAGGGATGTTGAAAAATATTGAAGAACAAATATCAAATACAGAAAAACTAATCACTGAAGTAGAATTACAGAAAGCGACGCTAGAAGAAAAATAATAAGACTAAATCCATGAGAGTTCACCCTAATCGGTGGGCTTTTTATTATGCAGAAAGGAGAATGCGAAGTGGCCACTATAACTACTAGATTAGAAATTGTAATCCACCCAGCTAAACCAGTCCCAGAGATATTGTCAGTAATTTCAGCTGTGTGTGCATTGCATCCAGGTGACGAGATTAAAGTGATGAAGGGTATACAAGAAGCGATTAACAATAGATTAATAAAGATCGAAACAGCACAAGAAAAATCGGAAGCGAATTAGGTGCTTCTACTAAGTAAAAGGGAGTTGATTCGAGGTGTCTGACGTTAATGTAAACATTATTATCGAAATGAAAGCGGATATTGCCAGTATCAAATCAACATTAGACACCATGGTCAATACGAATAATACAGCGATTAAGTCGTGGGAATCTGTACAGTCAGCCCACCATAGGCTGAACAAGCTTGAAAAAGACATGGAGAAACTGGAAGATGGTCAGAATTGGTTGCCCAAATTGATAACGGCATGTGTCATGACTACTATTGTTGGCGGGCTTGTAGGTTTTGCGGTATCTAAAATGATTGTATAGGAGGATAAACAATATGGAAGGTCAATTGTTCACATGGGAAGCTCTCTCAGCTATGGGGGGAGCTTCTTTGCTCACGTTTTTTATAGTGCAATATACTAAAATTTTGGTAGATCGTGTTGCGCCAAAATTACCAACGGATTTATATGCTGTAATAGTGGCCACAATCGTTTTAGTTTTATCTCAGCTAGCGTTAGGCGCAGATGGTTTGGATTGGCGTATTTATGTATTATCGATAGCGAATGGATTTATTATTGCTGCAGCTGCTGGTCAGATGCAGAGAAAAGCGATAGATGCTCCAGGAGAGAAGGTTGTTGCAAATGACAAAGTTAATAGCGATCGATGATGGTCACGGGATGGAAACTGCCGGAAAGCGGACTCCAAAATTTTCAGATGGAAGTATTATGCACGAAAACGAGTTTAACAGCCGCGTCGCTCAGTTATTGGCCGTTCATTTGATAAGGTGCGGATATGATGTAATCATGGTAGCTCCAAGTGATAAAGACATACCGTTGAAAGTGAGGACAGACACAGCCAACAAGGCAAAGGCGGACTTATACATATCCATCCACACAAACGCTATGACGGGCTATTGGGGAGCTGCTAGAGGGATAGAGACATTCCACTATACTAAAGCAAGCGAAAACAGCAAGCGCGCCGCACGAATCATTCATAAGCATCTACTAACTGGTGCTAGGTTGGCTGATAGAGGTGTAAAGGCCGCTGACTTTCATGTGTTGAGAGAAACAATAATGCCAGCTGTTCTGGTTGAGTGTGGATTCATGGATAATATTGAAGAAGCACAGCTCTTGATCACAGAGGAATATCGTGTAGAATGTGCCTTGGAATTAGCGAAAGGGATTTGCGAATACCTGGGAGATCCTTTTTTAGTAGAGAAGTCGGCAAGTAGATTCAATGACATAGATAAGCATTGGGCAAAAGAATATATAGAAAAGGCTGTTTCAGCTGGAATACTTTCTGGTAGATCAGACGGAACCTTTGATCCAGATCAATCTGTCACCCGTGCCGAGCTAGCTGTTGTAGTTGCGAAGATTATAGAAAAATGATAACATGATCTTGACCGAAAGCATCGGCACATAAAACGCTCCAAGCGGAAAGCATCGCGGAGCGTTTTTTTATGCCGATTTCGTGCCGATATGATCGGGAATTGTATAGAACGATATGAAAGGTATATTTCGAAAAACATTGAATTTTCGCCGTTTACTTAATAGGAAGATACACATTGATATGCACAATTATATAAGTTCGAGATGGAAGGTTCTATCGGTTAATAACCGAATTCAGAAAAGGATGTCCCAATGTTTTATCAGGGACATCCTTTTTTCTACTCACTATTCTCACGCCAAATTTACCTCTTCGATTATGCAGTAATTTTCCCGCTTATTACTCTCTACTTACTCCTCTGCAGCTCAGTAAGCACATTAATTGTCCTTGTTAGAAGCTGAAGCGAGTTTCTGCAGCTCAGTAAGCACATTTATTGTGCTTGTTATGGAGGAAGCGAGTTTCTGCAGTTCAGCAAGCACAATAAATGTGCTTGTTATGGAGGAAGCGAGTTTCTGCAGTTCAGCAAGCACATTTATTGTGCTTGTTACGACGGGTTCACGATTATGCGGGAATTTCCCCCGCTTATTTCGCCATTCTTGTTTCAGATTGCATCAATGGGAGGTGGGCGAAATAATCGACTATTTCCTTAGCGTCGTCACAATAGGTTTTCCACCCCGAAGTTACTAAAACGAAACCTGTACGTTAATCTTGCTGTCGTAGTTTTTTTGTTACAAGAAAGGATCAGCAACCTTAAGGACAATAGCACTGAGTACATAAGAAATAATGACGAATACGGATAAGAGTCCAAGGACAAAGCCAGCTTTCCCATACGAGGATTGTCGATAAGTAATTGCTCCAAACGTAATAGAGATGATACTGAGAATGATTCCTACCACAGATGTAAACACCAATAAATTTAAGCTCACTGCAATAATTCCACAGACATAGGCACTCTTCGCATATCCATTATGAGGAGTGTGATTATCCTCCGCACCAGCTGCTGTAATTATTTCCACACCTCGTTCACTCGTTGCAGCTTGGTCCATGGTAACACTCTCCTTTCTGCATATACTTTTACTTACTTACGACTTTACGACTTAAGCTTCCCACATTGTATCATAACGATGTATATTTTGGGGCGGTCCGTCTCAACATAATAGCTGAAAGTCATACTGATTTGTGAAAAGGAGATTTAGCTATGAAGCGGTTATCCCACACATTGTTCATTGGCATGCTAGCAATGTCCATACTACTCACAGGGTGTATGAATACGACTGATAAGCAAGATCAAGGGCAGAATAACCAAGGACAACAGGCTCAAGGAGAGAAGTCTAAAACTCATCGTGTTAGGAATATGGATTTCAATCAAGCTAATGGCAGCAAGATTATTCGGACCAAAGAGCAGGATGCGGTTATTCCGATCTTCAATTACCAAGGTCAGGAATATATTTCCCTACGAGAATTGACCGAGGTACTTGAATTTCGTCTAGATTGGAATCCAGAAACTCAGCGTCTGCGTGTAGGTGATAACGATGTTGCTTATGAGGTTGAGACGAATTCAAAAGGTGCACTTAAGGAAGACGAAGCAGTTCAATTAGTGAACCCACCTGTATCGGTTGAAGGCGTAACTTATATCACAAGAGATGCAGTTGAGACGATCTTCGGAGATGCCATGAATCATACATGGACAACGAAGGAGCTGAGAATCCAACCAAGTGAGGGTATGTCCGAGGAAGAAGCGGAGAAATTGCCAGATTTCCAGGATGATCCGAATGATCCGAATAAAGAGAATATGGACACCACACTCTTATCGACTGAAGCCTTAGCAAGCATGGATAACTTGGCATTAATTAATGTTAATTCATCCAAGCTAATCTCTACAGCCAAAAGGTATATAGGTGTAAAATATGACTTTGGAGCCAAGCCATATCCAAAATCGAATCGGTTTGATTGCTCGACATTTACTCAGTATGTATATGGTAAGCATAATGTTAAATTACCCCGCCTGTCCAGATCACAAGCAAAGAAGGGATATGCGGTAAGCCGAACAAATCTACGTAAAGGTGACCTTATGTTCTTCAACTTACCTGGTCGATACAAATCCAACAATATCGTAGGTCATGTTGGCATTTATATGGGTAATGGAAAGATGATTCATTCATCTACTAAGCCGAAGAATGGTGTGCAGATAACAAGCATAAATAAAACGTTCTGGAAAAAAAATTACTTAAAATCTAGAAGAGTAGCCAGCTAATCAGATACATCGATAAAACCTAAGCAACTCCCAAGAGAGTAGTCCTCGGGAGTTGCTTAGACGGTTTCTATATGAAAATCGTGTTAATTTCATAATTATGATTTTTGGACATATCTATAAATTGATCATTAATTTTAATTAAGGGACGGAATACGTCTGCTGGATTTGTCATGATAATTTGGCCAACTTCGCCGCTTTGCATAACAAGGCTCTTACCAATAAAGTTCGGAATCATCTTACGAATGAAAGAATGAACAATTTGTGGATCGAGCTCACTAAAGCTCAATCTATGTAATTCTCTAAGTACATACAATAGATCTCGTTTTTTCTGATACACACGTGTAGTGATCATGGCGCTATAAACATCTGCAACGGAGATGATTCTCGACATGGGATGAAGCTTCTCTTTAGTTAGATTATTCGGATATCCCGTGCCATCAAGTCGTTCATGATGCTGAAGAGCAACTAAGCTAATCTCATTAGGTGTTGCCAACGATTTTTTTATGATTTCATAGCCAAAGGTTGTATGACCTTTCATATAATTAAATTCTTCATCTGTTAATTTATCAGGTTTATTCAGAATAACTTCATCAATCTTACTCTTGCCAATATCATGTAAGAAGCCTGCTTTGCCTGTTAGGAGCGCTTGCTCCTCAGGAAGACCTATCCACAGAGCAAGATAGTATGAAATCATACCGACCTGAACACAATGCTGGTACGTATAATCGTCTTTATTCGTTAAGGTGAGAAGAAGGGATACAACGTCCTTCTCCTGCTTGAATTGTTTCAGCAGAGGGTCGATATTCTGATTAACAATTCGTTCGTCTATACGGCCATCAGCACGAACTTGGTCGAATAGATTCTTCATACCAGCCGCTGCTGTTTCAAATTTAGGAAATACATTAGCTATTATCGATTCTACCTGGGGATTAGCTTCCGCGATTGTATCAAAGTTCTTACGCATTACAATATCAACGTAATCTATATTATGGCGGTACAGTTTACTTATATCGTCATTACTCAATATGGTATCTGATGACAGAACGTGTAATCCATAGTTATTGAACACGTTAGAGTTAAGTTGATCCCCTAAGTGCAGTTCGGTCACGTGGATTCTCATAAAGGGCTCCTTCTAGATTGATCTGGAACATAATGTTAACAGCTTCATTCTAGCAAGAATTATACAAATTTACAATGATGAAATCCCTTACATTTACAATGATATACACTTTGTGTCATAAACAGTCATTTAAAATTGCTGTTTCAACGTCCTGATTGACTTCCTTTCCATTCAGAGCCATCTTCCCACACTTCTTTTTTCCATATAGGTACAATTTCCTTCAATCGTTCTATCGCATATTTACTTGCTGAGTAACACATCTCTCGATGAGGTGAAGACACAGCAATAACAACACTAATCTCACCTATAGCTACAGCTCCGATCCGATGAGTTATTGCCACATGAGTACCCGGCCATTGCTGTTGAATTTCACTTTCGATTTGCTGCATGGTCTTGATGGCCATTGGCACATAACATTCATATTCAAGCATGACTGTTCTTAGTCCAGCGGTAAATTCTCTCGTCGTTCCGACGAAGGAGAGTGATGCACCGTGATCATTGTGCAGAACTTTACGAAGGGTTTCATCTGGAATAATTGGATCTAGTGTGATAACAAACTTAGTCTCTGATTGATCGTCGGCTTCTTGACCACCAGACACAGGTGGAATTAATGCCAATTCATCAGAAGCTTCAATTAATTCATCGGGACCAGCATAAGCTTGGTTCTTAGCCATAAAGCATGGTTGAATGTAAGAAGCATGTTCAGGGTAAAGGGACATTAGCTGTTCCTTGAAGGCAGTAACGGTAATTCGATCTGATAATATCTCTACATCAAGTAGCGTAGCTCCGAAGCGCTCAGCTAAGCCTGCGAATAACATAACGCTTAGGATCATTCTGAATTCTCCTGTCTTCTCGTGTCATTTAGTGGAAGAGGTGCTTATTCAGGCAATTATGCCTGCACTATAATAAAATATACTGTATAATCAATAAGAGATAAATGAAAAGTTCGAGAATGTTAAAAAAAATGAAGTCGAGGCAGGTGAGCTTATGACTAACTTAATAGACCCATTTGGTAGAAAGCATGATTATTTAAGGATTTCTGTAACAGATCAGTGTAATTTACGTTGTCTATATTGCATGCCCGAGGAAGGCATGGAGTTTATGGAAAGCGAGAAGCTTTTGCGATTCGACGAGATTGTTGAGGTTGTTCGCGCTGGTGCTGAGATGGGCATTCGAAAGCTGAGAATTACAGGCGGTGAGCCTCTTGTTCGACGTAACATAGAGCAGCTGATAGCTGATCTTGCAAGTATTCCTGGTATAGATGATATTGCAATGACCACGAATGGTATATTCCTCGCGAAGAAGGCAGCTGATCTTAAGGCTGCTGGATTGAATCGCGTGAATATTAGTCTAGATACGTTAGATCCATCGCGATTCAGAATGATAGCACGTCGTGGTGATCTTAGCAAGGTGCTAGAAGGAATAGAAGCCTCAGCTAAGGTGGGCTTTGATCCGATCAAATTAAACATGGTGCTATTGAAGGATATTAACGATGACGAAATTGGTGATTTTCTACGTATGTCCAAAGATCACCCTCTGCATGTCAGGTTTATTGAATATATGCCAATCGGTCATGCGGACGATAATTGGAAGAAGCATTACCAACCGCTTGCTCGTGTGTTTGAAATTGCAAACGAGCTAGGATATGAGGTTAATCCTATTGGTGATTTACTTGGTAATGGGCCCTCGGAGAATTTCCAAATTAAAGCAGGTGCTGGGACCTTTGGTTTGATTCACCCTGTTAGTAATCACTTCTGTGAGCAGTGTAATCGACTTCGATTAACATCAGATGGTCACCTCAAGCCGTGTTTATATTGGATGGAGGAGCTTAATGTCAGACCTCATCTTGGCGATAAAACTGCTTTGATGCAATTATTCGAGAAATCTATGATAAACAAGCCTAAGAATCATGAGATGGCTGCTAAGCTTAACAATGAGGATCAGAGTCATACTCCTACTGAACGAAGAATGTCACAGATTGGAGGCTGATTAGTTGTGCGCATACACATTGTTGATCCTAATATTGGCGAATTGCACCTGACTGCCGAGGATTGGGCTGATTCGGCTTCATTAACGTTTAAATTGGACGATAGGGTTCCCGGAATACCTGGAGAAGCATTTGATTTAAAGCAATGGTATCAGGAATGGAGAAGAAAGTGCAGGTTAACTAACCTCCCTCAGCCAAGTCATCTTCGTGTTCTAGCAATGGATGAGTTTACAGCACTTATTCCTTGGGGGCAATTAGATCAAGCTGCTCTTCAATATGCCATTCAGGGTGAAAAATTATCCAAGGGCTATCCTATCCGTTTATACGTTCCGAATGGAAGCAGTGAATGTCTCAATGTGAAGAGCATAATCCGGGTAGAGCTACTATATGACCTAGAGCTTGGTAAAGAATCAACATATGGATTTAAGAATATCATTAAGCTTGAACACATGCTCACGAGAAAAGGGGATTGACGGTTGTTGAATCAATCGAGGCGCTTTATTATTCTTCATACAAACGACATACACAGCTGCTTCGATAATATGCCGAAGATTGCTACCGCCATAGACGAATACCGATCCCAATATGCAGCTGAGGATTTACTTTTGATCGACTGCGGGGATCATCTGGATCGGATGAGTATGGAGACTGAAGGAACAGCTGGTATTGCTAATGTTGAGGTAATGAACGCCACGGGATATGAGATTTTCGTGCCTGGGAACAATGAAGGACTGACTTTCCCTAAGCATGTATTCGAGGTAGCGTTACGGGACCATGCCGAGTTCGATGTACTAGCTTGCAATATGTTCGAGCTTGATGGTGGCCGTGTACCTACATGGATGTCGCCTTGGCGAATCATGGATAAAGGTGGATTAAAGATTGGGATTATCGGTCTCACAGCAAGCTACAATAATTTCTATAACCCATTAGGCTGGGATATTCAGGATCCGTTCGAATTTGCCAAGATTACGGTGGAGTTACTACGTCCACAGGTACATATCCTTATTCTGGTTTCTCATCTAGGTCTAAGCTATGATCAGCGAATAGCAGAGGAAATCCCCGGCATAGATTGTATTCTAGGCGGTCACACTCACCATCTCTTGGAGCAGGCTATTATGGTGGGTCAAACCTTAATTGGAGCAGCAGGAAAGCTAGGTAACCATTTAGGCGTTATAGAGCTAGAATATGACCTTCAACTTTCTCGTAGGTCCAGGATTCATGGATTCACCAAAGAGGTGGCAAGCTTACCGAGCTCCACTCAAATTTCATCTGTCATCGAGCATTATCGGGCTTTAAGCGTGGCTGTATTAAGTAAACAGGCGGCTCATTTAAATGAGCCCTTAGACAATACGTGGCAACAGGAATCTGAATTGGGCAATTTACTCGCTGATGGAATTCGTTTGTGGACGGATTCCGAAGTGGGGCTAGTGAATGCCGGACAGCTTCTCAACGGCTTATCTGCAGGAGGAGTAACAGATTATCAATTACTCTTAATGTGTCCATCTCCCATAAATCCTTGTAGTCTACTGCTGACAGGTGCTCAGATCGTTCAAGCCTTGGAAGAATCATTGCTACCCGAATTTGTGGAGAAAGAGATTCGAGGCTTTGGCTTTCGAGGTAAGGTTCTAGGGACATTGTGCTTGAGTGGCATGGATGTACAATATGACCCCTCATTACCTACCTATCACAAAATTAATAAAGTAATCATTAATGGTGAGAACATCGATTTAGATCGTTTGTATAGAGTAGGGACGATTGATATGTTCACTTTCGGAGCAGGTTATACTTCGCTAGGGAGTGGTTTAGAAACTAACTATTATTTGCCTGAATTTATTCGTGATGTTCTCAAGCAACAATTAAATGATCTTGAGGCCATTAAGAGCTGCCGATATACGAGGTGGAAAGCTACAATAAGCGGAAAAGATAATTGAAATCTAATTAATCTCCATGATTATGACGATATACATTGGATAGAATGAACATATACTCAGGAGGAACATCATGCGTTTAATATCCATATCCCAATGCCAACCGGGTATGAAGCTTGGTAAGAATATTTATAGTGAAGATGGTCGAGTATTATTGGGTGCGAATATGGAACTTACATCTTCCATCATTCGTAGACTTCAGTCATTCGGAATAGACTTTTTATATATTTTCGACGCACTCACCGAGGATATTATTGTTCCAGATATGATACGTGATGAAACTCGATTGAAGACAATGGCTACGATTCGGAGCTCATTCGGTGCAATTATGTCCGATACACATCAACGGAGGAGCGCTAACCGATTCGATAAAGATTTGAAGACTGCTCTAGATATGATCATTGAAGACTTACAGGAGCATAAAGAAGGCATGATTATGCTTATGAACATAAGCTTATCCGACCATTATTTATTCCAGCATTCAATGAATGTATGTATATTCTCCTGTATGTTAGGGATGAGTAAGAAGTACAGTAGAGAACAGCTAACTACCTTCGGGCTCGGTGCGCTTCTTCATGATCTTGGGAAAACTCAAATTCCTCCTGCTATCCTTAATAAGAAAACAAAGCTTACAGAGGAAGAGTTCGAAATAATCAAGATGCACACGGAGAAGGGCTACCAGCTATTGAGGAACGAAGCTAACATTCCCTTACTCACCGCACATTGTGCGTATCAGCATCATGAAAGAATAGATGGAAGTGGGTATCCAAGAGGGATTAAAGGCACTGAAATTCATGAATATGCCCAATGGATTGGATTGGTTGATTCGTTCGATGCAATGACAACACATCGTATATATCGCCGCACGATGCTGCCACATGAAGCCATAGAAGTCATCTATACGGGCTCTGGAAGCTTATATGACAAAGAAAAGATTGAGGTATTTCGTGATAAAGTTGCCATGTACCCAATCGGTGTCTCTGTTAAACTACATAGTGGAGAGGTTGGTATTGTAGTAGGTATTAACCCATCATGTCCACAGCGTCCAATAATTCGAATTATTGAGGGTGAGGGTGGTCAAGCTCTAAATGCTCCATATGAGATTGATTTGACGAAAGAGCTGTCAGCAATGATTGTCGAAATAAATTATGCAACTGGCTCAGAATCAGGTACAATTAATAGCAATGTAAATTGTTAATAGTCAGGTGGACTTCATCATGAATGATAAAAACTCAGTCCAAGCCATCGTACGACCTAATATTGTGGTGGAGGATCCTTGGGATCCGTTGGTATCATTAAGACAACATGGACATCATGTTCTGACAAGTGTAGAGTTTACAATGTCCAATTTATGCAACATGCGGTGCGAGCATTGTGCGGTTGGGGACACACTTACCATGTCGGAGCCTGAGAAAATCCCATTGGATATCCTATTAAAAAAGCTTGATCAAGTCGAGCATCTTCAAACCATTAGTATTACTGGTGGGGAACCTACGTATTCGATCGCTACTGTTCAAGAATATATCGTTCCACTTCTCAAATATGCACGTTCACGTGGCATACAAACTCAGCTAAACTCGAATCTAACTTTGAATCGATCAAGATACGAAGAGATTGCTCCTTATTTGGATGTGATGCATATTTCATTTAATTATCTAAATGCAGAAGATTTTGGTGAAATTGGGTTTGCTCGAGCTAGTAGGACGGTTAACCACGCAACAACATCCCGCATATATGAGCAGATGATCCAGAATGTTAAATATTTGTCCAGTAATGGGTTGTATATCTCAGCAGAATCCATGATTAATTACAGGACCCATGACAAGCTAGTGGAAATTCATAAGATAATCGTAGCGATGGGCTGCAAGCGACACGAGGTGCATCCCATGTATCCAAGCTCATTCGCATCAAATCTACCCGTACTTTCGTTAGATCGAATTCGCGAATCCATTCACAGCTTACTCGATCATCGTGAACCTGACATATGGATGCTGTTTGGAACTCTGCCGATGTATCGATGCAATGATAACGAAGAGGATCAGCGTTTGTTAAAGCGTTTAGCGGCAACCCCAAATGTAACAATTCGGAATGATCCTGATGGACGTAATCGTCTCAATGTGAATGTGTTTACCGGAGAGGTATTCGTTACAGACTTTGCAGCGATTCCTCCTCTTGGAAGCATACATACCGACAGCTTAGATCGTGTATTCTCTCGTTGGATGGAGCATCCATTATGCAAGCAAGTATCCTGCTACTGTCCAGAAGCCTCTTGTTGTGGACCTAACCTACTGGTTGCAGATGCTTATTATAAGGATATTGACTTTATGAAGCGCAAAGCTATTATATGAATCCAAGGTATTGAGGTGTAGGTGGATGTCGATAAAGTCAATATTAGTCATGATCGTTGGTTTATTATTCTTATACGGATTATTTACGGTTGGATTTCCATTCCTACTGGCGCTTATTATTGCGATATTCCTGGAGCCACTCGTTCAGCTATTTATGCGGATTCCACGCTTGTCGAGGATTGCAGCAGCAACGATGGTCTGTTCCTTATTTACGTTAGGCATGCTTGGACTCATGTACTTGATTGGCTTGAAGGTGATATCAGAATTTCTAGCTTTTCTCAAAAATCTACCCACTTATTTGAACGATGCCAATGAATTGATTCAAGTAACTGTCGTCGATATGCAGAAGCAATATGATCAGCTTCCTGATGATGTAGTTCAGCAAATTCAGAGTGGTACAGACACGGGAATTAGAGCTCTCATTGATTCTTTGAACAGTCTCTTAGGTAACATATCGGGATCTTTCTTCGCGATTGCTAAAGCGATTCCAAACCTCTTTATTTTTTTCATCGTATTCATTGTTGCACTCTATCTAACTAGCTATAGCTTAACTAGCCTCAAGGGAGCCTTTCTATCGTTGTTCGAAGAGAAGTCACGCAGCAAGATCTCGGAAGTACTACTTAATCTTCGTAATGCCATATTCGGATTTCTTCGCGCGCAAGCGATTATTAGCTTTCTAACTTATCTTGTTGCTTTAATTGGGCTACTGATTCTTGATGTGCATTTCGCTTTGGCCATTGCTTTATTGATTATTATTGTGGATATCCTGCCTATATTAGGTACGGGTTCAGTGCTTGTTCCATGGGCAGTTTATGTGCTGTTAACCGGTGACTCCTTCCAAGGTATCGGGCTGATCGTATTATTCTTGGTCATCACCGTATTCAGACGCATGATCGAACCGAAGATATTAGGTAATTCCATCGGAATCGGTGCGCTTTCTACATTAATTAGCTTATATGTAGGTTTCAAGCTTGTAGGCATTGTGGGATTGTTCTTAGGACCTATCGTTGTTATTGTGTATGTAGCGATGCGAAAGGTTGGTTTGTTGAATATTAAGATCAAGCTCGAGTAGCTTCATCCCGCTACATTACTATTACTTAATAATGAAATCATCTGTGGTTATACTTTCGCCATTACAAGTAACCACAATGGACCAGGTGCCCGGACTCGTGTTCGGGCTGACCTTCCAGCTCCAGCTTACGAACCCCTCGGCATCCGCTTTTTTATCCTCTAGTCCAGAAGCAGAGCTTGCTCCACCCTTATAATTCACACGAATACTTGCAGCTGCACCTGAGGATACCTTAGCTTCCACAGTGGCCATTTGATTCGTCTCTATAGGTGATGTGACATTTAGGATTTCCATGTTCGTGCTAGCATTCATGACCTCATCCTGAAAGCCTTCTTCCGATGCATAATTCTCAATACTCCAGATTCCCTTAGCGGATTTCTGGCTTTTTTGCTGTATATCCCTAAATTGATCTATGTACTTAATATTCGGAGGAATTACATAGGCAACACGTGCCAATCCTTCCTTGAGCAGCATTTCATTGAACATCTGATCATCGATCCACAGGTAAACTAACAATCGCCCATATTTGTCCCGTTCCGAAACATCCATTTCTAGCTGAACTTCTCGATTCGTTAATATTCCTTTCGCATAAGCGGATGACTCAGGTCCGAATGGCTGGACCTCTTTGTCTGGATGCACCGTCTCAGGTGTGTCAATGAGCAGTAGGCGAATCGTTTCTTCCGAGGATTGCTTATCGTGGAGGGTCACCTTCATCGTATCCCCGTCGACTACCCTAGTCACTTTTGCAGATATTAGATTCCTCTCATTGTTCATATTAGTCTGCGCTTGGCAGCTTGTTAATATAGAAATTAAACACATTGCAATCATGAAGTATAGAAGGCTGAGCCATCTGGATGTATAACAGTTAAACCTTGTCATGGGATTTCCCCTCATCTTAGAAGTATCTAAGAAACATAGCACATGAAGGGTTTGTTCGACAATATAGAAGTTATGCACAAAATATATTTGCGACGAAGAGGGAACTTTCTTGGGCTATTGTCATAAGGTAGAACAGAGGAAATAAAAGTACGACTGCTCAATAGATCATATGTCATCCAACTTAAAGGAGTGTGCAGCATGGTTGACCAAGTTAGGTTCTGGTACCCGTACGTGAGTCCATTCGACCCATGTCCGCCAATGAGAGTGAAAAGCTATAATGTACCGCCCCAATTATTTATTCCTTTCCAGCCAGCAAATTTACCGCAGAATACCCCACAGGACGCCCTGAAATCAGGAACTTTGTGGCCGCTCTTCTACAGCCCATATCCGATTCCAGGAAGCCCTTAATGAGAGGAGTGATTCACATGGCAAAAGAAAAGGAAGTAAATGAAGCGTTCTATCACCTACTTCAATGTTTGCAAGAGGCGGACTTTGTTCTTGTTGAGTTGAACCTGTATCTGGATACCCACCCGAATGACATGCAAGCAGTGCAGCAATATAACCAACTGGTTCAGCAACGCTGGCAATTGGCTCAGGAATATGAGAATAGTTATGGTCCGTTAATGCATTTTGGACACAGCTATTCGCGACATCCTTGGCAATGGAATGACACCCCATGGCCCTGGCAGGTATGATTAAGGCCTTATTCCTCGGATCAGGGTAGATCGTTTATTTATGAGTAGAAGGAGGGTATGAGAACAATGTGGATTTATGAGAAAAAATTGCAATATCCAGTGCGTGTCAGCAAATGTGACCCTCAGATGGCGAAGTATCTGATGGAGCAGTATGGTGGGGCAGATGGAGAGCTTGCTGCGGCATTGAGATATCTAAACCAACGATATACGATACCTGATAAGGTCATTGGGCTACTAACAGATATAGGTACAGAGGAATTTGCGCATTTGGAAATGATTGCCACCATGATTTATAAGTTAACGAAGGATGCCACACCGGAACAGATGCGCGCTGTAGGTTTAGCCGACCATTATGTCGCCCATGATAAGGCATTATTCTATCAGAATGCAGCTGGTGTCCCGTGGACTGCAGCCTACATACAGGCCAAGGGTGATCCAATAGCCGACCTATATGAGGATATCGCAGCTGAAGAGAAGGCGCGTGCTACTTACCAATGGCTTATTGATATCACAGATGATGTTGACTTACAGGATGGACTTAAGTTTCTTCGTGAGCGTGAGGTCATCCATTCCTTACGTTTCCGTGAGGCGGTCGAGATTCTGAAGGAAGATCGGGATGCTCAGAAGATTTTCGCGACGAAGTGAACGTGATTTTAACAATGAAAGCCAATCTGTTAGCTACCGAAGCGGTGGTGCAGATTGGCTTCTTATTGGTGAATAAATGTTTGATTAGACGAAAAGATGGGTAAAGTAAACTATACCAAACTTACAGGAGGCTGAATAAAAGATGTCAAAAGTAATAACTAAAACAGAACCGATTGCTAAAATTCTGAACAAGCAGGTAGCTAACTGCTCCATTCTATTTATGAAACTTCATAATTATCATTGGTTTGTTAAAGGTGAAAGCTTCTTCGACCTTCATGTTAAATTCGAGGAGTTATATAATGAGATGGCACTTCACTTGGATACAGTTGCAGAAAGAATTCTAACGATTGGTGAACAGCCCGTGGCAACCTTGAAGGAGATGCTGGTTAGCTCCTCCATTAAGGAAGCTGCAGGTGACGAAACGGCCATACAGATGGTTAAACAGCTTATTAGAGATTTCGAAACGATTGCTAAGGAGCTCACTGAAGCAATAGAAACAGCAGATGAGGCTAAGGATCAGCCAACAGCTGACATGCTCGTTGGTATACGTACTTCTTTAGAAAAGCACGTATGGATGTTTAGTGCTTTCCAAGCCAAATAAGAGACTTTACCATGATATGCTCCCCATAAGGTAGACAGGTTAAATAATAAAACCTACTACCTGAAGGGGAGCATTTTTATGTCTAAAATGTAAGCAACTAATCAGCTGTAATGACTACCTTAGTACGAAGAGGGATATGATGGAATAGAAATTCCACATCAGCATTCTTCATGCGAATACAGCCTGAGCTGACAGATTGACCTAATAAATTGGGTTTAGATGTCCCGTGAATGCCGTATTTATATCCATCTCCCAAGCTAAGGCCCATCCATCGAGTCCCAAGCGGATTTTTAGGACTTCCACCCGGAATTTTTTTGGGTACATAGAAAGGGTCTATGACCTTTGTAACAATTTGAAATGTTCCCTCAGGTGTAGATGTCCCCACTCGTCCAGTAGCTACACGGAATACATAGACCGGAGTATCATTTAACATAACGTGAAGCCTGTTCTGCTTTTTATGAATCCACACATATACCTCATCTTCGTCTGCGGCTGCTGTCGCAGCAATGAATCCGTTTAGATAGACGAATATAAGAATGAGAAGCATACATACAACTTTTCTAAAGGATTTATTACTCATATTCATCACCCATCATTAGAGTTACCAGTTTGGTATATCTTATTCTTACGGTTGTATAAAGGGATTTCATCCTCACGTGTCGAATTCGAAGCTAGAGCTTGTTCAATTAGATAGATACCCATTAGCTCTGTGTAGAATCGAGAGGGGATGATTTTTATGAATATGTTAAGAGAGAACGATGACAGACATCATGCTCGACGGTTAACACTAGTCTTATTCACTTTCCTATTCGTCATGCTCTTCATTCCAGCTTTATCCCTTGCGGAGGAGGCTACTCCAAAGCCGATACCTGTATTTTATAATGATGAGATGATCCAATTTAATATTGAGCCCATCGTATTCGAGGGGACAACCTTAGTTGAATTTCGTCCAATATTCGAAAAGCTTGGACTTGATATAACCTGGAATCCAGAGACCAGGACTATACTTGGATACAAGGATGGCTTGTCTGTTCAGCTGCAATTAGGAAGCTTCATTGCCATTGTGAATGGTGAAGAGCAGCAATTACTGCTGACTCCGAAGATTATAGAGGGAAGAACTTTAGTACCGCTTCGTTTCGTAGGTGAAGCGGCAGGTAGTTATGTGCAATGGGATAGTGTAGAACGAATGATCCATCTTTATCGAGTTAGTCCAGATATGTTTACAACCATGAGCAACTATACAACCATTCAAGGGAGAGCCCCACACGACATTGAGTGGATGAGATTTGACGTTTACAATGAAGGTGTAGAAGATACGTTCACAACAACATATGTTCAACCCGAGAATGGATTCGTTCATACGGAGCTCTACCTTCCAAATGGAGCAGGGACTTATCTCATTGAAGTGTATCAGTCTACGTTTGTTAATAAAGAGACATTAAAGCATTACACCTACAATGCCAGCTTCTCAGTAGTTAATTCTGGTAATAGTGGCCTGCACCTTACATCCACTAGTACGGATAATAGTCATATCGGGCTGTATGGAGAATTATTAGAAAAGGATAGAACGATCCTTTTACTCATCGAGAATGAATTAACTAAAGAGGTGAAAAAGATATTCTTCGCACCCGTCGATCAGCTTGTGGAGAAGGATATCTATCTATCCTTGGGTCAAGGTTCATACAGGATGGATATATATCGAACCGAAGAGCATGTCGATAATGTGATGTTTGAGGAATTATATGTAATGGCAAGCTACTACATTACGAATCATGATACACGTGATCCAGATTTGGTTCCCTCTGAGATGGTAGAGAGTGAGCATCCGGAAATAGTAGCACTAGCACAGCAAATTACAGGGGGAGTAACCACTGACCACCAGAAGTCACGTTTAATTCATGACTGGGTAGCTGAGAATATTAATTATGATGCTGCTACCTTCTTGTCGGGTGGTGATAGAATGGATACAGCTTTAGAGACGTTACGAGGTCGTTTAACTGACTGTGATGGATATGCTCGACTGAATGTTGCACTTCATCGAGCTGTAGGTATTAAAGCAAGAGTCATTGTTGGAACCGTGATTGATGATGATTCCGGCGAAACATGGGCAAGTATGGATCTTGAAAATCCGAATCATGCTTGGAATGAAATATATGTGGATGGACGATGGATGACACAGGACCCAACATGGGATGCGGGATATATTGGGGACAACGATCAATTTATTAGAGCGTTAAGCCATGATTATTATGATCCAACTCCAGAGGCTTTCGCTATGGATCATCAAGTTTATACAGGTTTAGACTATAAATATGAATAAAATCAATAATTAGACTATGTATGTGACCAACCCCCGCTAAGGAATTACCAGAGGGTTGGTTTTTCTATTACGATATTCCTGATTTAGATTGATAAATCCACTTCGCGTATTCAATGGGTCGGCGGACAGCCTTGCGATAGGTAGATTGATCACCAATCCGTGCGAACACTTCTCGAGCTGGCTTCGTATTTACTTCAAGGAGCCAAATCTTCCCAGAGTGATCCACTGCAATATCTAAAGCCAGCTCACATAGACGACCATAGCTACTCTCAAGCGCTTCAACAAGCTGATGACTAAATCTGTGCATATCATCAGCGATCGTAGTGACCTTCTTCTCATTCTTAAACCAGATTTTCAGTAGCTTCAGCATAGGGATGGCTGTTCCCCCCCCATGTAGATTAGAAGTGACGCTGCCTGATGCACCAATCCGTCCGACACATCCGGTCACCTCCCACTTCCCACTGCCATTCTTCTGGATTAATAGACGATAATCATGCACACTTCCCGAGCCGAGACGTAAATCTATCCCTTCCTGGATAATGAATCGCTTGCTTGGCTGCATCTGCATGATCAACGTGCGGAGCTTAGGCATATTCACCCGTTTCTCGCGTATCATATGTCTGCTCTGTGTTCTTCCACGAATGGAATAGCTACCATTCAGCAATCGCTGAATTCGCAATATACCTCGGCCGCCGGTACCATTAATTGGCTTTAGAAATATCAAACCACGCTGCAATAGCTCTTGTCGAAGATCATTAAATCGACTATATAACAAGGTGGAAGGTAGGAATGCTTTCAAGCTTGGTTTGCGAACCAATACCTGATGTAGATTCCATTTATTCGATAATGGGGAGCTGATAAAAGGTATAGATGGATTTTGTTTCTTAAATTGTGATACCTGTCGATAATGCGTCGTGGATTGATATCTAGCTCGGTCATAGAACAAATCGGGATACGCGATCCATTTGCGCGTCCATTGTTGTTGATTAGGATCAAAGGAATGTGCATAAATTCTATGATTTCGTTCGTCCACATGATCAGGTGTGAAGATATACACATCGACATCTAGGCTTTTTCCGGCGATGATCAGCTGTTTAAAGAAAGAAAGCTCCTCTAAACCTTGTTTCCTGCTCCTATACACGGCGAGCACACCCAGGCTAAATAAAGGCAATGAAGGTTCACCTGCTTCTGATTAAGATTTCGCTTTTCCTCCCGCCCGTTTTTTCACTAGGAAGCTACAGTATTGCATAAGCTGTTCTAGTGACTTCTTGCGAATGTGCGGTTCGTCAAATTTCATTGGCTTAGAATTCGCTTCGAAAAACCACAGCTTTTCAAATTTGTCTACACCCAGATCTAGAGAAAGCTCTCCGAGCTCAGTTTCGGACCCGCGTTCAATTTGTTTGGCAATGACAATCGCAGTTCGTTTCACGCCTCCCATAATACGTCTAGCCTTTGTCGGATTGAAGCTTGCAACAAGCAGTCTTCGAGGATCCTCAATCGAGCCACCTCTTGGAACATGTGTAGTAATACTCATCTCTCCAGCAAGACGAGCACCTATTCCAGAGATCGACCACTTCCCCTTATTATTTTTCTGAACGAGCACTCTTAGATCGAAAGGACGTTTATACAAATGTGCTAGCTGAATGCCCTGTTGAACGATGTAATCCTCTTGCTCCGTATATTCTCTGATCTTCCCTTTTAACTGAGCCAAAGTGGCATAACGATATACATGATTTCCTGTCTTTTCTTGAACCTCAATGGAATATCGCAATTTCCGATTGGGTGTGCGACGTATTCTCATAATTCCCATTCCCGCTTTACCTTTTTCTGGCTTCAGGTAGAGAAACGGAAATTGTCTGAGTAATGTGGTCAAGTAGATTTCATTCTTGTATTTGCGAGTGATCGGTACAAACCGTCTTGTGCGTTTACTCTTAGATAACCATTTGAATAATGACCATTTATTAAAAAAACTGCTGTTGAACAATCGAATGTGTGGGTGGTTCATACACTCCTCGATCTTGCCTTGAACCTCGGGAATCCATTCGTCCTCTCGGAAGGGAATACGATTGTAAACTACATCAGGTAGTCTGAAGTATCGACGGTCCCACATCTTATTGTCGGAGTTGTATGTGTATCCAATAATTTTCTTGGCCTGAAGCTTCAAATGAGATGAGGTTGTGACATACACGATAACTTTTGACTGTTTGCCAGCTTCAATAATATCGATAAAATTGCTGCGGTTTCCCCGAAAGCCCCTGTCAGTATCATCCATAGTCAATATCGCCATAACGACGGAGCTCTGATCATTGTCCGATATCGCAGGGATCATGATTCCTCCCTCCTTGGACGGAAGCGACTCAGATACATGGAATAGTCGAATATATGCTGGAGTGTTGCTACACCTTCTGACTTCAGAGAGGGATGGTGAAAGATGGACCGCCCCGGCTTAGAATTAGCTTCGAACATCCAGATATGATCCTTCTGATCGATACCGATATCAAATCCAAGCTCGCCAATCTGATGTGGATGGTTACGTTCAATTGCTTCAGCCAACTGTATAGATGCTTGTTTGGCTTTAGCTAGAATATCATCAGCCTTTGTTGAAGAACCATAGATGCGATTAAGTGCCACCTCAGGGGTCATTAATTTACCCCCATTCTTGATGTGGGTTGTTACACTGCCGCGGCCTGATTTCTTCGCACCGATACCTGCGACAACCCATTCATTATTGCCGTTCTTATTCATATGAAAGCGGAAATCAATGGGACATCGCTCCAATTCAACGAGACGAATGCCTTGCTGAACGACATAATTTTTCATTCGACCACCATGATTCAGACGCTTCAGTAACTGGGAATAACGGCTAAATCGCAGCAGCACATTACGACCATTAGAGCGATAACGGCAGAAGTAGCCCTTTTTCGGATGATAGGTTAGTCGGTATATCCCATTTCCTAAGCTGCCGGCAGTTGGCTTGAGATAGACAAATTGGTGCTTCTCCAATAGCTCCTTTATTCGTACCCCACTAGGATTATAAGCGGATTCTGGAACGAATTTGGAAACTGGATCATCTTCAAGCAATCGATATACATCCCATTTGTCGAAGAAGCTCCAATTGAATAGAGGGATCTGACGACGCACGAATCTTTCTTTAAATTGTTCCATTGCAGCTGTTTTCTCCACCTTACGACTAGGCGAGCGATTATACACCACATCAGGAAGCGGGACCGTCTTACGAACCCAACCACCGCTTGCCCCAAGAAAGTATCCAAGCACCGTTTCTTTCTGCCAGTTAATATCTCTAGGTCCAAAGGCGAAGTAGAAGGCTTTATTCTTACCTTGTTGAAGAAGCTGGCGAATTAATCCTGTACGACCACCGAATGGCTTCGATGAGCCAGGATTAGCAGATGAGAGCACTCCCATCAAGGGTCCAATTCGTAGCTCATTGACTTCATCACTCTGGATATAGCATATACCGTCGCGAGGAGGCTTTAAGAGTGCTCGCACACTTGTGGGTAAGATTAAGCTTTTACCCTTACCCTTTATTGTACGTATAGAGGTGGAGACACTCATCTGTCCAAGTCGAATGATAACTTTCTTCTTGTTCTTAAGCTTTAACAGTTTCAGCAAGGTGGTGGAAGCATATATGACTTTCTCTGGTTTATTCGTGAAGCGGATATTACAAGAAGTTAAACTCATCAAGTTACCCTCCTAATTGCCGATCCCATAGATAACGCGCATAGTAAATCGGATTTCTAACGGCTAATCGCCTTGCTGATTGATTACCAATTTGTTGGAATACTGTTCTTCCCGGCTTTGAGTTTACTTCTAGCAACCATAGCTGACCGTCTTGGTCGATACCCAGATCGATGCCAAGCTCAACTAATGGTCCATGGTATTGCTCCAGGGTCTTCGCAATTTGCATCGAGATACTCTGGATTATGTTGAGAATAAGGGTGGCTTTCTCGCTGAAGTGCAGATATAAGAAGGTCTCTAATGGTTCAGCAATGCCACCTCCATGTAAATTAGAGGTTAAGCTTCCAGGCTGGCCTTTTCTTACGGCATACCCAATAAGCTGCCAACAGCCTTTGCGGTCCTTCTGGATGAAGGAGCGGATATCGAACGGCTCACCGCTGTCTGTTGTCAATTCCAAATATTGTTGAATGACATAGGCACGTTCATTCATGAAAGCTCTTAGCCATTTGTTGAGGCTTTGGAAATGGGTGAAATTTCGTTCGAACAATTGATTGTTAGCATCCCTGCCCTTTACATAATAACGAATGGGATTATCGAGTTGTTTACGGATGTAAACTACATTACGTCCCTGACTTCCACCAAGAGGCTTAAGGAATAATTCGCCATACTTCTCGAACCAGTCCTTGATCGTAGCACTGTTTATTAATTTCTCGGTATGTGGTAAGTAGGGAGTAATCTGAGGATCCTGGGATAATAACTCATTGACCTGCCATTTGCCCTTTAATCCATGGCCTAGGAAACGAATCGACCTTCGTCGTCTTAACATATGGAACTGCAGACGATAAGTGAGATAATCTTTTTTATTACTGAAGAAACAGCGGTCATAAATCAGATCAGGTAGTGGAAAAAGTGATTTATTCCATCTCTTCGTAAGGTGGCTATAGGCATATCCAGTTACATTTCCCGATGCCCAATGAATATGACCAGGTGAGAACACGTAAACCTGAAGACCACACTTGTCACCAAATGCGCACAAATATTGATAGAATTTCTGTTCTGTGAAAGGGGGGGTTCGTCTCTTCTCCGTCACCAGAATACCTAACCGCCCTCTTCGAGATCTGGCATATATCATGGAAATCTCGTGCTAAAGCTTTGCCAAGTATCTTGCATATTGAACAACCTGCCTGACGGAAGGACGGATGGCGCTCTCGCTTAGAAGACTACTATCATTCTTGGACGGTTTCGAGTTGACCTCTAATAGCCATATTCGCCCATCTTGGTCCAAGGCAAGATCAATGCCTAGCTCGCCGAAGTGGAATGGAATTTTCGTGTCAATTCCACCAGCAATCGTTAACGCAGCTTGCTTAAGCCGAGTGGAGACACCTTTCTTGTTTCCGTTCATATTAGACTTGTTCACCGTTACTCCAACAGTACTGACAGTACCCCCTTGAGCGACATTCGATACAAAACGGTTGTTTCCAGCGGTGCGGGCAACAATAGAAGTAACCTTCCATCGATTAGATATGTTCTTCTGAACCAGTGCACGGAAATCAACAGGTCTACCATTGACTTGGATGAGGTTCAGCCCTTGTTGGATCTGGAATTTGCCAGCCCTTATCTTACCTGAGATCGCTGTGACTAATGCTCCCAAGCTAGCATATTCTTGCTTGGATACACCCACAACAGATGAAGAAGCTACCTGATAGCCGGAGCGTGTGCGAGATATACGCTGGATACCTTTACCTAAGCTACCTGTTATCGGCTTTAAGAATACAACTCGATACTTCGTGCACATCGATTTCAGTTGAGCTGGACTATGGCATGCATGCGATTCTGGTAAATACCGTGTGGACCCTGTATGATGTCGGAGTGCTTCGAATACCTCCGTTTTGTCCAAGTACTTCTCATTGAAGATACTCGTGTTCCACTCTGACTTTGCCGATTTGAGAAACTGCTGCAGTCGTGGTTCATTGTCTAGCTTACGGGAAGGAAGGCGATTGTAAATAACATCGGGAATCGGAAAGCTTCCGTGGTATTCTGGTGGTCCCATGGTCCAACCATCTATCGTGCTTTGGCTTGACCGAATGTCATCAGGTGTGAAAAAATAGACAAGGGCTCCTTCATTCCTACAAGCATCTGTCAATTCGCGACAAAACGTAGTAATGATTCCGAATCGTCTTCCCGGTGAATTTGTGATTCGGTTAAGCATGACGCCGATTACAGGACCAATACGAATAGTTTGGGAAGCAGCTTGGAAGGCCAGTCGTAGGGTTATAGGCTGTGTACCGAATCCACATTGATAGGCTAGGTGATGGGACAGTCGAAGCTCACCTCGAGCTGGGGTCGTCATAACCTTAACCTTCAATTTTACTGATCCACAACGCAGCTGAACGAATCGATCGGTAGGAATCCTCCAACGCCTGACGATGGACTCACTCAATAGGATGGTTTGTTCGTTGGACGCATGAATGCCGGGATGCGTTCGAACAACCACTTTGGTTTTGGACATGAGTTGGTAATCCTTCCCTTCTGCATGGGATGTAAGGCTAGCTAATGACATCATATGAGGACATATTTCCCTTGGTGAGCGATACATAACAAAAAGGACAGGAGATCATGTAAATGAATATATATTTGTTAATTTTAATCAGTGTTGTGGTAGCTGCGTTTATAGGCGGTTTAACTAATCACTTGGCAATCAAGATGCTGTTCCATCCACGAGCTGCATGGCACCTATTCGGTTGGAAAGTACCCTTTACACCAGGGTTGATTCCTAAGCGTAGAGAAGAGATTGCAGGTTCACTCGGTCGAGTCGTATCCGAATACTTAGTTACCTCAGATGGGATATCGGAACTTTTACGCAGGGATGACTTTCGTGAATCAATCAGGGTTAAATTATCTGCTGGGGTGCATAGCTTAGCGGAGCGAGAGGAGACCATCGAAGCTTTGCTCGAAAGGATATGGTCTGAAGAACGCTGGGCTGTGTTAAAGAATAATCTGATTTCACAGCTGAATTTGATATCAATACGAGGTGTGAACTGGCTATGGTTAGACAAAGGCTGGTCTCAGATTCGAGTGGGTTCATTATTGCCCGATTGGACAGAGCAACGAAGAGATGTATTCGCTCGTAAAGGTGTCCATTATATGGTCGAAGCTATTCGTCAGGAGCTATCTACCGAGCGTGGAGACCGATTAATTCGCAGTATGACGAAACAATTGATCGAACAAGCTGGGGGGTTCCTCGGTGCGTTAGCCGGTATGTTCTTAGACGAGGAGAAAATCACTGCTAAGGTCCGTCATTCACTCATAGAGGCGTTGGACTCGGAGACGATTCGCGGGTCACTGACAGAGTTTGTAACCCGCCAGATGAAGCTTGCAGAGAATATGTCCTTACAGGAAGTAACGAATGTGCTGAATAATTCGGATGTGGTGAGCTGGGTTTCAGGGCTGTTGAAGTGGGAGGAATGGACAGATCAGCTATTATCTGTTCGAATTGATGAATTGCTGAATAGACATATGACTTGGATAGATGCCCAATTGCCTATTATCGTGAGGACAACGATGAATATGCTTGAATTTAATGTTGAGCGTATATTCCGCATCATCCAGCTAGAGCAGCTTGTAGAAGCTCAGGTGAGATTATTCCCGATCGAGCGTCTCGAGACGATTATTCTTAGTGTATCTGGACGTGAGTTTCGGGCGATTACATGGCTCGGGGTGCTACTAGGAGGCTTTATTGGATTATTCCAGGCGTTGCTCCTCAGATGGATTGGATAACACACCCACATAATCAAGCCTAAAGCCTCATATACTTGAATAATCAAGAAAAGTTGAGGAGTGGAATGAATATGAGGAACAGTATGTTTTACTTAATCTGTGCTCTTGGAATGCTGTTGTATGCAATACCTAGGCTAGAGGTTGGGGAAGGTTTATCCCTGCCGACAATCTTTGGTGTGATTTGGATTTCCATAGCCTTATTAATCATCGCAGCTCATCTCAGAATCGTATTAAGAGTCGACAGTGAGCAGAGGCCCTATAAGCAGATGTGATTTTAAGACTGATGAGAAAGGCAAAATTGGAGTGGTGAAGAGTGAATTGCACCTCATTCACGTTCTAACTGTTTCATTAAGTGAATTTTTAATTTTTCTTTATGCGAGATGGCGACTGTTGCTGACTTGCTTTTTTTTGTGAGTTCTGGCTCCTGTTGAAAATATACAATGCTTAATTTCTCATCAAAATGTTTGATTTTTCGTAAATTCACTACGTTAATACGATCTAATTTTTCAAATCCTAGGCTCTGAGCATGTCGGGCTAGGACAGACAAAGAGGGTAGCAAGTGATAGAATTCTTCATCAATGGTATGATATACGACCGTACGGTCCTCCATATGCATATACACAACATCACTCATATCTAGCATAATAATATCGCTTTGATTGTCCTTGTCTCTAGTAACAGGAATTTGCATGCTTGTCACTCCAGGAAAGATGTGTTAGCAACATCTTCTTTCTGTTTTTTGATGGAGAAGTAAATTAAATAGATTAAAGGTATGAGCAATATGATAGTGATCAAGATTAGATTATTGGTAAAGAAAATGATGCCAACGGTTATAAGGGAAGCGAATAAAATGAATAATATTACAATACTCTCACCTACAAGCTTGAATCTATCCACATTAAAAGTAAACCCTACCCCTCTTTTATATAGATATTGTGCGGGTAGAATAATGATGAGTGCGGTTAATGATTGAACGACATAAGAACCTATCGTGTTATTCTGAATGTCAGCATAAGTTGTAAAGCTAGTCGTATTTAGAAGGAGTAAGATGATTAGACCCTGTGTAATGCCCAGGATCATCGTACTAATCATTCCCATTACGGCTGCCCAGAATAAGGAAACCTCTTCAAGAAAAATTCTTATACATAGGATGAACATAATCATCGAGAACGGTGGAGCAAAATTAGAGAAGGCCTCTTCTTGCCTAATATAGTAGTTACCTATAATAATGAGAATTTGTACAATAATAAATTTAAGTAAATAGGTATTGGCCTTGAAACGAAATATGGAACAGCAAAGATAGAACAGTGCTAAGAACTCAATAACCGAGAAGAGTACAAATAATACAAGTGACATATAAAAGCTCCTTCGAAGTAAAAGATGTGCTATATGTTCATACTTTACACGGATTTATACGAATTGAAAAGGTTTAATGACTGAGGTTAGAGGTTGTTTCAAGTGAATTCTCGATTTATAATACATATAACAGATGAATACAGTTGAGATGATAAGAGGTGTAACAGAGTGGTCAAGGATGAGGGAAGCGGCTGGCTACAAGAAAGCAGAACGAAGCACGAGCAGATTATTCAACATATTGATCAATTAAAGGTAGGAACTAAAATTTCAGTTCGTAAGATAGCTAGAGAGGTAGAGGTTAGTGAAGGAACGGCGTATAGAGCGATTAAAGAGGCTGAGAATCAAGGTCTTGTTAGTACTAGAGAACGTATAGGTACGGTAAGGGTGGAGAAAAAGCTAAGAGTTAATATACATAAGCTTACATTCGGTGAGATTGTTCATATTGTCGATGGTGTTGTTCTTGGAGGCTCACTAGGACTTGATATGCCATTGAATAAATTTGTCATAGGTGCTATGGAACAGGATGCCATGAAGAGATATATCGAGCCAGGCAGCTTATTAATCGTCGGAAATCGTTATGAGGCACATACTGCAGCAATGGAGCAAGGCGCAGGTGTGCTGATAACCGGTGGCTTCGATACATCAGCACAGATTATACGGATGGCGGACGAATTAAATTTACCTATCATCTCCTGTGGTTATGATACATTTACAGTAGCTTCGATGATCAATCGGGCCATTTATGACAGTATGATCAAGAAGAAAATTATGCTTGTAGAGGACATTCTACTAACGAAGCAGAAGCCTGTTGTATTGAAGACGACGAATACCGTCGAGGAATGGCAATACCTTCTAGAGGAGACAGGACATACAAGATATCCGATTGTGGATGAGTGGAATCGATTGGTCGGTATGATTACATCTAAGGATGTTGTAGGGGCAGAACGTGGACAGACGATTGATAAGCTAATGACGAGAAATCCGTTAAAAGTAACAGCTAGAACCTCCATTGCTTCAGCCGCTCATACGATGGTTTGGGAAGGTATTGAGCTGTTGCCGGTTATCGATGTGAATCGTAAGCTGATCGGGGTCATAGGGCGTCAGGATGTACTGAAGGCTATGCAGCTCGTCCAGAAGCAGCCCCAAAGAGGCGAAACAATTGAAGAATTGATCTGGAACGGCTTCGAGGAAGTGAAGGATGATCGGGGGGAGATAACATTCCGAGGAATGGTTACTCCACAGATGACAAGTCCGCTCGGCACAGTATCTGAGGGTGTGTTAACGACTTTAATGACCAAGGCTGCATTCCGAGCTATTCAGGAGCACAAGAAGGGGGATTTGGTGTTAGAGAACATGTCGATCTACTTCATGCGTCCGCTTCAGATCGAGACGGAAATCGACATTAAGCCGAAGACAATAGAGATAAGTCGTAAATTTGGCAAGGTAGAGGTTTCGATCATCCATTTGGACCATCTCATTGCCAAGGCGATGCTGACCGCCCAGCTTATCGATCAGTCTTAGAAAAGATCGGCTATAATATTACTTCCGCTTTTGCTGTAAGGATTTTTGCCAGTAAATTAGTGGAGGTTATTTGTTAGCCGATCCTAAACGTGCTTTGTAGATCGTCCAATTGCGAATACCAGCGAACAAATTAAATAATCCAATTAATAGGAACATAGCACCGATGACGATTCCTACGGATGAACCAGCTATGATAAGTAATGGATATAATGACAGCAGCGTTAGCATAATGCCCATACTGATATTCAGCTTAGCCTGCATGAAACCTTTGTAATTGGGGTTTCGCTCTCTGCGATACTTCACACTATAGAAGATGGAAAAGCCTATAGTTATAAGGAATAAAAAGTTGTGAATGTATTGTAAAATTTCCAGCATGGTATTTCCCCTTTTCTTCGTTAGTGAGCGACAATCATCTTACCATGTAGTATACCAAATAGTAGTATACCAAATATATGGGGAAAAAGTGTGTTTGAAGTTCTATACAGCTAATCATTACGAATATAGGGACGCGCTTCCGACCATATTGTTAGCTCACTATTCTTAATGATGACTGTAGGAATATCTATTGTATACTCTTGATCCCCAGAAAGACGGTAAACCTTTCGCTTAATAATCCCTTTAGCAACCGTTAAGGAGTTTGTAATGGAATCAATGGGTATCCCTCTCAATAATTCAAGGTCTCGCTGCAACCCTAGCTGTAGCTCAGTCGCAACTGCATCCTCAATGGGGGCCAAACCCGAGACAGATTGCACATGGATTCTGATCTGACGAATGGTAATTTTGTTGTTCTGCTTACGAACAAGAGGCTCTAATTCCTTATGAATCTCCTCATTCTCACGCCTTAATCGTTGGTTATCCTCATAGAGAATCCCGAAATTGTGCTGATAAATGGACATAAACAGAGCGCTGCCAATGATCATGCCTGCTGCAATTAATCCGATTGCACGCATATAGGGGTTAAACCATGCTCGTGATGGAACCTTCACCCCTGTGCACCTCCGCCACAGATCCAACGAATGAGCTCTGTGCCTAGATGTGCTCCGAGGAATGCGCTTAGTATCTGAGCAATTTGCTTTACAGCTGGAGATATCTGGCCATACATAAAGTTGCTTTCTATGACTCGGAATGGATCAATGGTCCCACCAATTGCCACAACGACAGCCCAGATTTTGACCGTTGCAACCATATTCAGCATGCTTGCTGATGGCGACTTGAAGGTTAATATGGAATGGATTCCTATCATCATTGCCGCGCCTAGAACAACGCCAAAGGCAACAAGGAAATCCTGTGACATCTTCGATAATAATTGAGCCATAAGCGATCGTCCTCTCTTACTTACATTCATTACTTATATATATGGGATTATGGACAATCATTATGATAAAATAAGAGAAACTTCGGAAATCATTCACTGAACCCCATCAATAGCTCATTAAATAACGATTTCAATTCATTCACAGTTTGTTTAGGAAGGTCGAGTGGTCATGAGCGGATTCGTGCATCTGCACGTTCATAGTGAATATAGTTTGTTGGATGGCGCTGCTCGTATCGAAGAGCTCGCTCTTCAGGCCAAGGAGCTGGGCATGTCTGCCTTAGCTCTGACTGATCACGGTGTCATGTATGGAGTTGTTGCCTTCTATAAGGCGTGTAAGGAACAAGGAATCAAGCCGATTATTGGCTGTGAGGTATATATCACTTCAGGCTCGATGAAGGACAAGCTAGCTAGAACAGAGCAACCCAATTATCATCTGATCCTACTTGCCAAGAATGAAGCGGGTTATCGGAATCTGATGGAGCTTACCTCTATGGCTCAGCTCCACGGCTTTCACTATAAGCCGAGAATCGACTTCCAGCTATTATCTCAGCATTCTGAAGGCTTAATCTGTCTAAGCTCCTGCTTGGGAGGAGAGCTTCCTCAGCTTCTGCTAAAAGGCAAACCGGATGCTGCGCGTGCTACAGCTGCGAAATATAAACTACTCTTCGGTGAGGATTACTACATAGAGCTTCAAGATCATGGCCTGCTCGATCAGCGCCGAATGCTGCCCGAGCTCATTCAAGTAGCTCGAGAGCTTGATATTCCGCTGGTTGCTACGAACGATATCCACTATATCCATCAAGCGGATCAAGCGGTGCAGGATGTCCTACTCTGCATAGGAACAGGTAAGACACTCGATGATCCAGATCGATTGAAATTTCATTCCGATCAGCTGTATATGAAAACCCCATCTGAGATGGCTCAGCTGTTCGCACAAGCTCCCGACGCTATTAGTAACACTATACGCATAGCTGAGAAGTGTCAGGTAGAGCTTCAATTCGGGCAGGCAATACTGCCGCGATTCGAGCCCATTCCTGCTAAGATGGATGCAGCACAATATCTTCGACAATTGTGTGTGGAGGGCTTAGAACATCGTTATGGCTCAACTGCAGCTTGGCAACAGAAGCTAGAGAAACGAGATATTCAGAAGAGGCTGGATTATGAGCTTGGTGTTATAGAGAAGATGGGATTCTCCGATTATTTTCTCATTGTTTGGGATTTCATTCGTTATGCCCATCTTCATGGAATCATGACAGGCCCAGGTCGTGGATCATCAGCAGGTAGTCTAGTTGCTTATGTGCTCAACATTACGAGTGTTGATCCCATACGATATCGCCTGCTCTTCGAGCGATTCTTGAATCCAGAGCGGATTAGCATGCCAGATATCGATATCGACTTTAACGATGAGCGGCGAGATGAGGTTATCGATTATGTCGTGAAGAAGTATGGCTCACAGCATGTAGCGCAGATCATTACCTTCGGAACTTTGGCTGCTCGTGGGGCGGTACGTGATGTGGGTCGAGTTATGAATGTGCCTTACAATGAGGTGGATAAGGCTGCGAAGATGATTCCGAACTTACCGGGAATCACCATTGATGCTGCGATGCGTCATAGTCCCGAGCTGAAGCAGCTATACGATCGTCAGCCTAAAGTGGCCGAGCTGATCGATATGGCCCGTCGAGTCGAGGGTATGCCCAGACACGCTTCGACCCATGCAGCAGGCGTCGTGATCTCTCGTGAACCGTTAACGCACTACGTACCACTCCAGGAGGGTACAGAACAAACAGCGTTGACACAATATTCGATGGAATATCTGGAGCAAATCGGATTATTAAAGATGGATTTTCTAGGTTTGAGAACTTTATCTATTATCGAACGCACATTGTCTTGGATAAAGATAAGGTATGGGAATAAGCTGAACCTTGATCAATTACAGGACGATGATCCGGATACTTATATTATGCTGGGTAAAGGAGACACAACAGGGATCTTTCAATTGGAATCAGCGGGTATGCGGCGAGTGCTCAGGGATCTCAAACCAACTGAATTTGAAGATATCATATCGGTACTCGCCTTATATCGACCGGGGCCGATGGAATTCATCCCGAAATATATTCAGGGTAAGCATGGGCTGATTGATGTTGAATATCCACATTCATCGTTAGAGCCCATCCTTGCAGACACGTATGGAATTATCGTATACCAAGAGCAGATTATGCAGATAGCTTCCAAGATGGCTGGCTTCAGTTTAGGAGAGTCGGACCTCCTGCGACGTGCGGTGTCGAAGAAAAAACGTGAGGTGCTGGACCACGAGCGGACACACTTTGTGGTAGGAAGTATTACTCAAGGTTTCTCAGCGGATGACGCCAATCGGGTATATGATATGATCGTCCGGTTCGCGGATTATGGTTTCCCTCGAGCGCATGCTACTGCGTATGGGGTTCTTGCCTTCCAGACGGCCTATCTTAAAGCGCATTACCCTGTCGAGTTTATGGCATCTATGCTGACTGCAGTAATGGGAAATCAACGCAAGGTCGCTGAATATGTTGATGAATGTAGACGTATGGGTATTGAGGTGCTGCCTCCAGATGTGAATGAGAGTGGTGTGACCTTCACCCCATTCGGAAGCACGGACTTAGAAGGTACGCTTGTTCGAGGTATACGCTTCGGGATGGCTGCAATTAAGAATGTAGGTACACAGGCTATGGATTCTATTATCTTAGAGAGACAGAGCAGCCCCTTCGAGGATATGGCGGACCTGTGTAGACGGATTGATCTTAGAGTATGCAATAAACGAGTGCTTGAGGCACTTATTCAGGCAGGTGCGCTAGATACATTACCTGGCCATAGAGCCCAGCTTGTGGCAATGCTCGATGAGACCGTTGAGGCTGCATTAAAGTGGCGTAAGGAAAAGGAGGATTTACAAATTCATTTATTCGGATTAGTAGAAGAAGTGAATTGGATCATCACTTATCCGGAGATCAGACCTTATACGGTGATGCAGCAATTAGATCTCGAGCGTGAGCTACTCGGTATGTATATCTCCGGTCACCCACTAGATAATTATGAAGAGCTACTGCGACAGCTCGGTGCTGATCCCATGCATTTATTACACGAATATCCAGATGAGAGTGTTGTATATGCTGCAGGTATGGTACTCTCTACTAGGACCATTGTCACCAAGAAAGGTCAACCTATGGCGTTCGCAGAATTCGAGGATCGAATTATTAAGGTGGAGCTGGTGCTCTTTCCCGAGGTATGGCGCCTATATAGTAGATTAGCGGAGAAAGGAAAGGTCATCATTGTTCGCGGGAAAATTCAGCAGCAGGACGAGGATTTCAAGCTGATCGTCGATCAGATTTATCAGCCTGATGAGCTGGGTCTAATAGAACGAATACGTAAGGAGAGAGCGCCACGGTCTCCCTCGGTGCGATCCGATAACAAGTATCGTGAGAAGCATATACATTCGACAATTGCACCAAAGCAAAAATTATATGTTAAAATCAATGAGCAATTTGAACAAAGAGAACGGTTAATGAAGCTACAAGCCATTCTGCAAACTCATTCGGGGGCTATGCCCGTCGTATTATTCTATGAGCGTAATCAAGTAGCCAAGGCTTTGAGTGAACGATATATGGTTAAACCCACGCCAGATCTAATTCAAGATATCGAGCGTTTGTTCGGTTCAGGTACTGTGAAAATTAAATGAGTAAGGCTTTGTTGCGAGAAAAAGTCGAGATATGATATCATTAACATTTGTACAGGTGTTAAATGTGCTAGGGAGGTAGGAAATCTATGTGGAAAGTGATCTATATCGCTCCTACCGCGAAGATTGCGGAGCGAATTAAAGATAAGCTCACAGAAGAAGGATTCCTCGTTCAGATTAGACCCATCAGTTTATCCAAACAACAGTATGAAATTGTAGTTCCTGAGGGCGAATTGGAAGATGTTCAGGAAGTTTTGAATGCCATTTTACATAAATAAACGAATGATGACGAGCTTGAAGAGGTGTAGGTGTGTTAAAAGACTTTTTTCAGAAAAAAAGAAAATATGCTACGATAACTTCAGATAAGGCTAAACGTGATATCCCGGAGGGGTTAATGACGAAATGTCCTAAATGTGGTGCTATTCTGGTTACCAAAGAGCTAGAGAAGAATAACAAGGTATGTATGGGATGTAACTATCATTTTCGTCTTAGTGCAGCTGAGCGAATTCAATGTGTCCTCGATGAAGGTCAGATACAGGAATATGATGGAGACATGATCTCGTTAGACCCACTTGATTTTCCGGGATACAAAGAGAAGCTTGTTAAGAGTACAGAGATTTCCGGTATGAATGATGCGATCATTACTGGTGAAGGTACTATTGGGGGATTCAGTGCGGTGGTCGGCATTATTAGCTTTGATTTCTTCCAAGGCACATTAGGATCTGTAGTTGGGGAGAAGATAACAAGAGCAATTGAATTAGCCATACAGAAGCAATACCCGCTTATAATCTTCTCGACCTCCGGGGGAGCTCGGATGCAGGAGAGTATTCTAAGCTTAATGCAGATGGCCAAGACTAGTGCGGCTTTGAAGAAGCTAGATGACCAAGGCGGCTTGTTCATCTCTGTGATTACGGACCCTACCTATGGAGGGGTTTCGGCAAGCTTTGCCATGTTAGGTGATATTATTATTGCAGAACCTGGCGCGGCGTTTGGATTTGCTGGACGGATTGTTATTGAACAGACCATTCGACAGAAGCTACCGGATAATTTTCAAACGTCTGAATTTAATTTGAAGCATGGTCAGCTTGATCAGGTTGTTCATCGTAAGGATATGAAAGCTACACTGACCAAGTTTTTAGATTTGCATACAGCACCGAATAGGAGTGATGTCTAATGGCAGGAGAATTGCCTTTTGAGCTTCCACTTCTTGAGCTTCGTGGGAAGATTGATGAGCTACGTAAATTCGGCTCTGAGAAGAATATAGATTTCACTGATGAGATAGCTCGCTTAGAGGAGCGTTTTGCTGCCCTGGAGATAGAGCTCTACACTGATCTAACGGCTGCACAGAAGATGCAGATTGCAAGACATCCAGGGAGACCAACAACCCTTGATTATATACTACATATTTTCACTGATTTCTGTGAGCTTCATGGGGATCGCTTATTCGGAGACGACCTTGCTATTGTAGGTGGTATTGCTAAGCTGAATGGATTACCGGTAACGGTAATTGGTCATCAGAAGGGTAAGGATACGAAGGATAACATTGCTCGTAATTTCGGGATGGCACATCCAGAGGGCTTCCGTAAGGCACTGCGTCTGATGAAGCAAGCGAATAAATTCTCCAGACCGATTATTACCTTTATTGACACTCCAGGGGCTTATCCTGGTAATGCAGCAGAGGAGAGAGGTCAATCTGAAGCTATTGCTCGCAATTTACTAGAGATGGCGGGCTTCAGAGTTCCAATCATCTGTGTGATTATTGGTGAGGGTGGTAGTGGAGGTGCTTTGGCGCTTGGTGTAGGTAATCGTGTGCTTATGCTGGAAAACTCGATTTACTCTGTGATTACACCGAATGGAGCAGCATCAATCCTGTGGAAGGATGCTTCCAAAGCCGATCAAGCAGCCGAAGCTATGAAGATTACTGCACAGAATATGCTCGAGATGGAGATTGTAGAGGAAGTTATTCCTGAACCAAAGGGTGGAGCTCATAAGGATCTTACCTCGCAAGCTGCAACTGTGAAGCAGGCGATTTGCAGACATATGGACCAACTATCTAGTATGGAACAGTCTGAGCTTAGTGAAGATCGTTATCAGAAATTCCGTGCGATCGGGAAATTTACATTTCTTGAGAAAATATCGGAGCTAGACGGTCAATAATAACGATTGTGTGACTTTATTCATATCGTTGTGTAACGGACGCTTCTAAAATGTAAAGGTGATCTTCGACCTGAGCATATGCTAACCATGTAGTTTTGTTACGATCGAATTATCTTCGATATACAAAGCTTCACACATTTATTTGCGCCAGATCTTTCTGAGCTGCAAATCAACATTCTCGTTAGTCACAATGATGTGATTTACGAACAGGAGGAACTAATTCATGCGTAAAACGAAAATTGTATGTACAATCGGACCATCCAGTGAGGCCCCAGAGGTGTTGAAGAAGCTGATCGCAGCGGGTATGAACGTCGCTCGTCTAAACTTCTCACACGGTGATTTTGAAGAGCATGGTTCAAGAATCAACAATATCCGCGCTGTATCTAAAGAGCTGGGTACGAATACTGCAATCTTATTGGATACCAAGGGTCCAGAGATTCGTACGGGCAAGCTGAAGGAAGAGCCAATTGAACTTGTTCAGGACGAGTTGATTGTTCTTACGACTGAAGAGATATTAGGTGATGCTAAGCGTATCTCTATCACATATGCTGATCTTCCAAAAGATGTACATATTGGTTCGACTATTCTAGTTGATGATGGACTAATTGGCTTAAGAGTAGTCTCTGTCGAAGGTACTGAAATCAAGTGTCAGATCGTTAATGGAGGTACGCTTAAGAGTAAGAAGGGTGTTAACGTACCTGGCGTAAGCATTTCTCTCCCCGGAATTACGGAGAAGGACAGAGCTGATATTATATTCGGAATTGGACAAGGTGTGGATTTCATTGCTGCTTCATTTGTTCGTAAAGCGGTAGATGTATTGGAAATAAGGGAGCTTTTAGAGCAGTACGATGCTAAGCACATTCAGATTATATCTAAGATTGAGAATCAAGAGGGTGTTGATAACCTAGACGAAATTCTTGAGGTTTCGGATGGATTAATGGTAGCTCGTGGTGACCTCGGGGTAGAAATCCCTGCTGAAGAGGTGCCACTTGTACAGAAAATCATGATCAAGAAATCTAATTTCGCAGGAAAGCCAGTTATTACAGCAACTCAGATGCTCGATTCCATGCAACGTAATCCTCGTCCAACAAGAGCAGAAGCAAGCGACGTAGCTAATGCGATCTTCGATGGTACGGATGCCATTATGCTTTCAGGGGAAACGGCAGCGGGCAAATATCCAGTTGAATCTGTACAAACGATGTCGCGTATTGCAGAGAGAGCTGAATCCGCTCTAGAATATCGTGAAATTCTAGTTAAACAGAGCCTTGCTCAACAGACAACGGTGACTGAAGCAATCAGCCAAGCTGTTGCAAATTCTGCACTAGATCTTGATGCAAAGGCGATTATAACCGCAACTGAGAGTGGATATACAGCAAGAATGATTTCGAAGTATCGTCCTAAGGCTCCTATCGTGGCTGTGACTCCAAATCCGCAGGTTATGCGTCGGTTAGCCCTAATATGGGGTGTCATAACTGTCCAAGGTGAGGTAGCAAAAAGCACGGATGAGATGTTTGAGATGGCGGTAGAAGCTTGTGTGAATACAGGTCATATTCATCAAGGTGACCTGGTTGTTATTACTGCAGGCGTACCTGTTGGTAGATCAGGCACAACCAACTTGATAAAGGTTCACCATGTTGGTGAGCTCATTGCTAAAGGGCAGGGCATTGGAAGTCAGAAGGCAACGGGCCATGTGCTTGTAGCCAACTCTCCTAAGGAAGCTATTGAGAAAGCAACACAAGATAGCATCCTCGTCCTTTATTCCACAGATATTGAATATATGCCAGCAATAAAGCTTGCTGCAGGGCTCATTGTTGAATCAGGTGGTATAACCTCCCACGCAGCTATAGTAGGTCTTGAGCTCGGTATTCCAGTCATAGTTGGCGTTGAGAATGCACGTGAGATGCTCAAGAATGTAAAGGAAATATCGATGTATGCAGAATTAGGCGTTATTTATTCAGGCAGAGTGAAGTATCTATAAGATCAATGCCTAGCGAATTATGGAAGAGACCATTACGTAAATGGTCTCTTTCTGTGTATTACCCTATGGATAGAGAGGAAGAGTGGATAGGATGGAAGGAGAACGATTTATACATCAGCTTCGCGTGAGATATCAAGAAACCGATCAGATGGGTGTTGTCTACCATGCAAATTATCTGAATTGGCTTGAAATCACCCGTACGGAATGGATACGTGAGTTAGGCATACCCTATTCGCAATTAGAGAAGGAAGGGCTACTATTACCGGTAACAGAGGTTAAGCTAAAGTATATGTATCCGGCACGTTATGATGATAGGATTGAGGTACACCTGCAGATTGTTAATAGTAGTTATCTTCGGTTGGATTTTGAATATGAGGTATATCGAGTAATTGACGGTTTGTTATTAATAACTGGAACGACTCGACATGTTTGGGTCAATAGTAATTGGAAGCCGGTTAGGCTAGATCGGGTGATGCCAAAGCTGTATAATATAATTATTAATAAGCAAATGTGATATTACGAATTAGGAGTGAATCGACCATGTATCGAATCCTTATCTTTATTATGATTGTTATTCCTGCTCTAGAGATATGGGGTCTAATCACGGTTGGTAGGGTGATCGGTGCTTGGCAGACATTCGGGGTACTGTTATTGACAGGATTTATCGGAGCTTATCTTGCCAGAAGGGAAGGTAAGCGAGTTTGGGCGTTAGCAAAATTACAGATGAGTCAACGGCAGGTTCCGACCCAATCGATTCTTGATGGTATATGTATTCTTGCGGGAGGATTACTGCTACTGACACCTGGATTCTTGACTGACCTGGTCGGCATCTTGTTGGTTATTCCTCCAAGTCGTGCGATATTCAGATTGTGGTTAATTGTATTGATCCAGAAGAAGTTCCTAAGAGGTGGTACACGTATATTCAAGGGTAATTAATGATCATCTAGCTTCTGGAAATAATGCCCATGGGCAATATATCTTCTAATATCACGGAATACATCTGCACGATGGAAGGCAAATCCGAGTACTAGTGCAATGGGTCCAATAATTAACCCAAGAACTCCGAATAGCTTCAATCCAACAAAGACACCAATTAAGGTAACTAGCGGATTTAATCCAATACTGCTTGATAATACCTTGGGCTCAGCGAGCTGTCTAGCAATCAGAATAACGCCATATAGCACACTTAGACCTATTGCAAATCCATAATTTCCTTTAATCAATATAACAATAATCCAGGGTATGAAGACAGCGCCTGTCCCTAAGTAAGGCATAAGATCAACGAGTCCAATTAGTAAACCGATAGATACAGCATAGTCTACTCGGAGTAGGAATAATCCAATGATTACGAAGCATGCTGTGATGGATATCAGAATAAATTGAGCTTTGAGAAAACCGAACAGTGCTTTGCGTAAATCAATCCAGATCGCTCCAATTGATACCTTGACTTGATCGGGCAAGAGATTAGCACTCCAGCGTCGAATTTTAAACCAATCCTTGCTGATGAAGAAGGTTGCGATGAATGCAATAATTAAGCCAACCGCAACGTTAGGTAATGCAGTTATGAAGGTGACCATATAGGTAGCTATTTGTTGAAGAATATTCGTAACGGCTTCTGCGAGCTTGCTGCCTGCTGAGGTGATTCCTGTATCGACTGTTCCCTCATCACCGAATTGTTCATAGAAGGTACTAATCTGCTCCACCCACCGATGCATCATATCGGAGCTAACCAATGATGTTATATCTGACAGCCATTGATCATAATTGTTATTAATGAATATGGCTAACCTCTGAATTTCATTGATGATTCGGAATACAACAAGTGTTATTAATCCAGCTAACGCACTGATGAAGATCAAGATTCCAAGTGATACGGCTAACCAACGATGCATATTACCTTTCCGCTCAAGCCAATTCACAAGTGGGTTTAATAAATAAGCAAGAACCCAGCCTATGAGAAAAGGATATATGAGAGGGACGACGAAATAAATGGTTATTAATGAGATCATAATAATGATGGAAACCCATAATCCCCTTATTAGCTTTCCAACTAATGGTCTGTCCATACTTGTAGGTTCCCTCCCCAATTTTTCCCTTTAAGTTATTGTATCATGAATTAGCAATAGTACAAATTTCCTGGACATGTATCTTTGAGTTTACATTGCGTTAACAATTGGCAGACTTTCTCCTAATGATTATCATGCATACTTATGGCACAGTGAAGTCTAATTATGACGAAAGTAGGTATAGGAATGCCACATAAATACGGGAATAGTCAAACTATGCAAAGCCCATATATTAATCGTGATTTGAGTTGGTTGGATTTTAACCGTCGCGTACTAGAGGAAGCACAGGATATCACTACTCCTTTAATCGAAAGACTCAAATTTTTATCTATTGTATCTACAAACTTAGATGAATATATGGGTGTGCGTGTGGCGGGTATCCAAGTACAATGGAAGGTTGGCTATGACAAGAAGGATTTTAGCGGGTATACACCCTCAGGTTTATTGAAACGAATCGTTAGGCGAACAACGAAGCTGGTTGCAGATCAATACCGCACATATCGCGAGCTGATTAGACAATCAGCCAAGGAAGGTATACATTTTCTGGAATATGGGGATTTGAACGTGACACAGCAGAGAATTGTTGACCAATATTATCATGAGATTATTTTCCCTGTGCTTACTCCAATGGCAGTTGATCAGAGTCGACCATTCCCACTTGTTCATAATCTGGGACTCTACTTATCTATTGTGCTACGTAAGGAGGAGGAAGCAGAGGCAGAGGAGCCTTTCTTCTCGATTGTACAAGTGCCATCCATTCTTCCAAGATTCATTAAGCTTCCTAGGCGGAATAACAGTAAAAAGCAAGAATATATACTTCTTGAGCAGGTAATAAGTCAGCACATACATACCTTATATAGCGGTTATTCACCCCTTGCTGTTCATCAATTTCGTGTTACTCGTAACGCTGATCTCCCTCTTAATGAAGAGGAAGCAGAGGATCTACTTGAACAAATTGAGAAGGAGCTTCGTCGCAGACGGTGGGGTATGCCCATACGTTTAGAGGTTGAGCGAGGTATTCATCCGTATGCATTAGAAATGTTAGTTGAGGAATTCGAAGTCGATGATCGAATATTCGAGATTGAAGGACCTCTTGATCTGAGCTATCTGATGAAATTTACAGAAGGATTAATGAAGGTCGATCATCTTCGTTATTCACGAATAGAGCCGGTTTACCCTGAACCACTTACAAACCAGTCAGATTTCTTCGAGGTTTTGAGACAGCAAGATGTGCTGGTGTTCCATCCTTATGAATCCTTTGAAGCGATCCTCGACTTTATTGATCAAGCTGCCCATGATCCTAATGTGCTTGCTATTAAGATGACCTTATATCGTGTTAGTGGAGATTCTTCACTCATTCGTTCGTTAATGCAGGCAGCAGAAGCAGGCAAGCAGGTTACCGTTGTATTGGAACTTAAGGCTAGATTTGATGAGGAGAGGAATATTGCTTGGGCTAAGGAGCTTGAGAAGGCGGGCTGTCACGTCGTATACGGCTTAGCGGGCTTGAAAACTCATGCTAAGATCACGCTCGTTGTTCGCCAGGAGCAGGGTAAACTGGAGAGATATGTACATGTAGGAACAGGGAATTATAATGAGAACACGGCACGGTTATATACGGATATCGGATTGTTCACGTCAAATTCGGAAATTGGCGATGATGCTTCTGTGTTATTCAATGAGATTACTGGATATTCCTCTCCACGTGAGTGGCGTCAAGTTGCGGTTGCGCCATCAGGCTTACAGGACAAGCTACGTGAATTAATCCACAGAGAGATAGCGTGGGCTTCGAAGGGGAAGCCTGCTCGTATTATTGCCAAGATTAATTCACTTTCCAGCCAAGTACTAGTTGATGAGTTATATCTGGCATCACAGGCAGGTGTGAAGATTGATCTCATTATCAGAGGGATTTGTTGTCTTCGCCCGGGTGTGCAGGGCTTAAGTGAGAATATTAGAGTGATTAGCATTGTTGATCGTTACCTGGAGCATACTCGCTTATTCTACTTTGAGAATGGAGGGGAAGCGGATGTTTGGCTCTCTAGTGCGGATTGGATGTCTCGTAATCTTACGCGTAGAATCGAGCTTATGTGTCCAGTACTCAACCCCAAATTAAAGGGATACATCATCGATATTCTAAAAAGTAGTCTAAGAGATAATGTGAAAGCGCGAAGATTGACGGAGAAGGGTGTGTATGAGCGAAGGGCGATAGATACCGAGATACCTCATCGCTCTCAATTTGCTTTTAACGATATTCAATCATGGAAACATTAGTTTGGGCTGTAGATTCCATTCCTTCTGGAAATCTTCTGTAATTTGTAACACCTGACGAGCTTCTATCATCGAGCTTCTGTGGGCTTTAGCGATTAGCTGAAGCTCTTTGTGTGTAATGCTAGCATTTAATGTCTGGATAGGTTGAGTTTCACTTCGATCCAACGCGATAGCAAGCTGTAAGAGAGTGCCCAGCGAACATACAAGCGAAAGATCCTCTTTATTCATGATATCTGGATAGAGGTTCAGGATGGACTTTGCTTTCTTCTTATTCTTATAAGAAGCGATAGTCGCACATAATATAATTTCCCTATGGGTGAGCCCATGAAGTGGTGAATGGGCTATGAGATAGAACGTATGCTTATGAAAATCATAGAACATAATAGAGATGCCAATTCTATATAACATCGATGCAGCATGAAGGATTAGTTTTGAACGATCCGCTTGTTCTTGGTGCTGTCGTAGGACATCGTACAATTGTAATGCAAAGCGATTCACTTGATTGACATGTGAAACGGGTACGATAGGATGCTGATGGAGAAGATTTAACACGCTAATATTCAACACGTCAACAGAGGAGAGCTGTGTTCTTGCTAATTCACTGTGATATAGACCATCACGAATACCGGAACCACTAATCACATAATGTGAAGCATTACAGCATCGGAAGAGTGTTTGTAGAATAATCGCGCCTGGAGCAATAATATCAACACGATGCTTGGCCAGACCTTCAATCGTTTTACGTTCCTCAAGCGGAGTAGATTGAATTTTGGCCAGAATATGATCAATAGCGGATGCTTCCATCTGATAATTATGTGTAAGTGGAAGTGAATATTGGTTGATCTTCTGATCAATATTACACAGACTACGAACAGTTCCACCAAGACCGACTAGTGGTAGATCTGGGTGCTGACGAATCCAGTTGAATTTAGTAGCTGCCTGCTCAATCATTCTTTGAATGTCCTTCTGTTTCTCTGCCGTAATAACGCCATCTCGTCCAAATTTCTTAGTGAGCTGAACGGCTCCGAATGGGAATGAGAACGAATGGACTATAGCTCTATTCAAGAATAAGGTTAACTCTGTGCTTCCTCCACCAATGTCGATAAGAAATCCATCCTGTAGATCAAGGGTGTTAATCATCCCTAGGAAACCATAGAATGCTTCTTGCTCTCCACTCAGGATCTCTATAGTAAGCCCAGTGCTAGTCTGGAGTTGATTGATGATATGCTCGGAGTGCTTAGCATTACGTATCGCAGCTGTTGCAATGGCACGAATCCTCTGAGTGCCGGCAGCTTCACATAACATTCGGAAGTGCAGCAGTGTATGAGATACCAATGTAATAACATCCTCTGGAAGCTCCCCATTCTCATTCACGCGCTCACTTAATCTAGCGGATTCCTTCGCTTCATCAATTACGCGATAGGAGCCTTGAGAGTTATTCTCAAATATAACTAATCTTATGGAGTTGGAGCCTATATCTATGATGCCTGTTCGGACAGTTTCGCTCATGGGATCCTCCTGATTGCACGATTTATACGCACTTCAACTGCGTTACTGATTTCTATGCGGTTTTTATAACTTAAGCCAGTTCATTTATATTATCACAAAATCGTGTGTGAAGAACGTAGTTATGATGATTGTCATTGATGAAAACTAAAGTCTATGGTACTGATAATGAAGTTTTATGTTGGCTTTTGTTCACTTCTTAGACAAAATCCTATATGATTGAATTTAGGAAAAGTACAAAACTGTCATATCGTTGAACTATGCTCTAATAAAAGGAGAGAATTAAGATGTCTGTTACTAAAGGCCTTGAAGGGATTGTCGCGGCAACTTCTTCCATCAGCTCCATTATTGATGGTGTACTTACTTATCGTGGGTATGATATCGATAATCTGGCAGATCATGCTTCTTATGAGGAAGTGGCTTACTTATTATGGTTTGGTAAACTTCCGAATACGACAGAATTAGCGAACTTGAACCAACAGCTATCTGACTACGCTCCAATTCCGGAATTCGTCGTTGAACTACTCCGATTAACGCCTAAGGATGCAAACTCTATGGCCGTTCTCCGCACAGCAGTATCAAGCTTAGCACTCTCGGATCCAGAAGCGAACGATATGAATGTAGAAGCTAACATCCGTAAGGCGATTCGTTTACAAGCTCAGCTGCCGACGATTATTGCAGCCTTTGCTCGAATTCGTGCAGGCAAAGAGCCAGTGGCGCCGAAGAAGAACGTTTCTGTTGCGCATAATTTCCTATATATGTTAACTGGCAAAGAACCAGAAGTTATTGCAGTAGAGGCACTAGACAAGGCATTGGTTCTCCATGCAGATCATGAACTGAATGCATCCACTTTTGCTGCACGTGTAACTGTTGCCACTTTATCTGACATCTACTCTGGCGTGACTTCCGCTATTGGGGCACTTAAGGGACCTCTCCATGGTGGTGCGAATGAAGCAGTTATGGCTATGCTAGAGGATATCGGTTCTGAGGATAACGTAGAGAGCTACATTAAGAATCAATTGGACAATAAGAAGAAGATTATGGGCTTTGGACACCGAGTATACAAGAATGGTGACCCACGTGCTAAACATCTAATGAGAATGTCCAAGGAATTAGGAAAGATCACAGGCAATATGAAGTGGTATAACATGTCCATTCAAATTGACGAGATCGTTACGAGTTCTAAAGGCTTGAAGCCGAATGTTGATTTCTATTCTGCATCCGTCTATACGTCCCTCGAAATTCCAAGAGATTTGTTCACACCTATATTCGCGATTAGTCGTTTATCTGGATGGACTGCGCACATTCTCGAACAATTCACAGACAACCGCCTAATTCGTCCTCGTGCAGAGTATGTTGGGCCTACAAACCAGCACTATGTAGCCATAGAGAAGAGATCTTAGGATTCATTATCACTTATATGTATAAGCAACGTAATCTCGACCATTATTGGTCACTCAAAAAAATCAGGGGGTACAATTCAAATGTCACAATTCGAACACTTAACCGCACCAACAGCAGGCGAGAAAATTACGATTACAGATGGTAAACTTAACGTTCCGAACAACCCGATTATTCCTTTCATTGAGGGTGATGGAACAGGACCTGATATCTGGGCCGCTTCCAAGCGTGTTCTAGATGCAGCTGTAGAGAAGGCTTATAACGGCAATAAAAGCATTGCATGGTACGAGGTTTATGCTGGACAGAAAGCTTTTGATAAGTTTAATAGCTGGTTGCCGAATGATACACTTGTAGCCATTCGTGAATACATGGTTGCTATCAAAGGGCCACTTACTACACCGATCGGTGGAGGGATTCGTTCATTGAACGTTGCATTACGTCAAGAGTTAGATCTTTATGTATGTTTACGTCCAGTACGTTACTTTACAGGCGTACCATCTCCGGTTAAACGTCCTGAGCAGGTTGAGATGGTTATATTCCGTGAGAACACAGAGGATATCTATGCAGGTATTGAATACCAAGCTGAATCTGCAGACGCTAAGAAGCTTATCGCATTCCTCCAAGATGAAATGGGCGTGAAGAATATTCGCTTCCCGCTTACGTCAGGAATAGGTATTAAGCCAGTATCACAAGAGGGCTCAGAGCGATTGATTCGCGCTGCTATTGAATATGCAATTCTTAACAAACGTAAGAGTGTAACCCTAGTACACAAAGGCAATATCATGAAATATACAGAAGGCGCGTTCAAGAATTGGGGCTATGAGCTAGCTGAGCGTGAATTCGCTGATCATACCTTCACTTGGGATCAATTTGATCGTATCAAAGCTGAGCAGGGTGCAGATGCAGCCAATCAAGCTCAGAAGGCTGCAGAAGCAGCTGGTAAGATCATCATTAAGGATGCTATCGCTGACATCGCTCTTCAGCAGGTATTAACACGTCCAACTGATTTTGATGTCATTGCTACATTGAACTTAAACGGTGATTATCTATCTGATGCTCTAGCTGCCCAAATCGGCGGAATTGGTATTGCTCCAGGAGCTAACATCAATTACTTAACGGGACATGCTATCTTCGAAGCGACTCACGGTACTGCACCGAAATATGCGGGTCTCGATGTCGTAAACCCAGGTTCAGTTATTCTATCTGGTGTTATGATGCTTGAGCACATGGGCTGGCAGGAAGCTGCTGATCTTATCTACAAAGGCATGGAAGCATCGATCAAGAGTAAGACGGTAACTTATGACTTCGCACGTCTAATGGACGGTGCTACTGAACTGAAGTGCTCCGCATTCGCTAACGAGATCATCAAACATATGTAAGCTCCTAAAACAAATTAAGTTTGAAGGGGGTACAATTCATGAGAATAAAAAGAAAGAAAATCACCGTTGTTGGCGGTGGCTTTACAGGTGCGACAACTGCGCTTATGTTAGCACAGAAAGAGCTTGGCGACGTAGTACTGTTAGATATTCCACAAATGGAGAATCCAACAAAGGGTAAAGCGCTTGATATGCTAGAGGCAAGCCCTGTACAAGGGTTTGATGCACAGATTACAGGAACAGCTAATTATGAAGATGCAGCTGATTCGGATATCGTGATTATCACAGCGGGGATTGCTCGTAAACCAGGTATGAGTCGCGATGATCTTGTTAACACGAATGCAGGAATTGTTAGAGCTGTTTGTGAGAATGTTAAGAAATATTGTCCGAATTCTTATGTAATCATTCTAAGCAACCCTGTTGATGCTATGACCTATGTTGCATACAATACACTAGGATTCCCTAAGAACCGTGTAATTGGTCAATCTGGAGTCTTGGATACTGCTAGATACAATACCTTCATTGCTCAAGAGCTTAATGTATCTATAGAGGATGTTCGTGGCGTCGTTATGGGTGGTCATGGTGATGATATGGTTCCACTAGTTCGCTACTCAAGCGTTGGTGGAATACCAATTGAGACTTTAATCTCGCAAGAGCGTATCGAAGCGATTGTTCAACGTACTCGTACAGGTGGCGGAGAAATCGTTAATCTGCTCGGTAATGGAAGTGCTTATTATGCTCCTGCAGCGTCACTCGTTCAGATGAGCGAAGCGATTCTAAAGGATAAGAAGCGTATCTTACCTACCATAGCGCTGTTAGAGGGCGAATATGGGTACGATAACCTATTTATGGGAGTGCTAACTACAATCGGTGGCGACGGTATCGAGAAGATATTCGAGCTTGAGCTTTCAGCGTCTGAGAAAGCAGCGCTTGAGAAATCTGCTGAATCTGTACGTAATGTAATTAAGATCGTTGCAGGTTAACTAATTATTCATGTGATCATTATACGATTACAGCACTTCCGATTGAGGGAGTGCTGTATTTTATGTATACTATTGTAAAGACTTAAAAAAGAATTTCAGGAGGCTAACAAATGTACGATTTATTTATTTTCTTACACGTTCTTGGAGCAATCGGTTTAGGATACTATTTGATATTACCTTTACTTATGAAGAATATTACCAAGCTATCTGGGCAAGCTTTAGAGAGCTACCTTTCGGGTTTGTTAGGGACAAGTAGGGTTGCTCAGTATTTGTTGGTCGTTCAGCTTCTGACTGGTGGATACTTAATGTCCTTGAATGATTATACCGTTGCATGGATGATCTCTTCGATTGGATTCTTCTTGGTAGCAGCAGCAATCTCAGGTATTATGAATAAAAGCATCAAGACAACGATTAAGGATATTCAAGCAGGTAATAGTGGCGTAGCTCAATTGAGCTCAATCCGATTATTCAGCATCATTGTCAGTATATCGATGCTGATTGTCATCTATTTTATGATGTACCCGATGTATGGTTAGCAAGTTAGTACATAAAGCTGTGCAACAAATGCTAGCACAATCTCGTCTTAGTGGCTGAGGTGAACAATATGAGAGCAATAAGAAGCTTACTATTTATTAGTGTAATGGCAATCGCTCTAGCTGCATGCGGAGGAGCAAATTCCAACAATAAGTATGTGGAATCAGAGAATGAGAGTCCAGTCATGCCCGATAACACAATGAACGAAACACCTGCTGGGGAATCTTCAGGTGATGTACCCGCTGCTGAAGAGCCGTCAGTTACAGAGCCAACAAAGCCAGAAACGAACGGAAAGCTTGCAGCAACTAGAGAGATCGAGCTAGTGGTGGAAGGGAATGTTGAGAAACGTACAGGTAACCTTGCAATTAGTGATAATGGGTATTTCCTATACACACTCCCTCAATTTAAATTCACACCAGAAGAGCCTAATGCAGATCAAGTGTATATGGATAATTTCGAAGATTTCTATATGCGGATTCTAACTCTTGGGTCTGAACCTGATCTAACTGAGGTTCGAGCGAATGCGGAGATTGAGCTAGCTATGCTAGGTGATGTTGTTGAGATGAAAGGTGAAGAGATCGGTGAGGTTGCTCTACGAGACTCTACATTCTATCTCCATTCATCCGATGCGACATTAAGTAAATACATTATAGTTCGTGAAGTTGATGGGAAGTACTTCAAGATCATCGTTAATATGCCCAATAGTGAAGCCCAAGAGGGAGCTGCTCCTAGCTTCCAAGCCATGATAAAGACGATTGAGCTTACTAAACCTTAAGATGGAATCGATCTTAATTAAATAAGAACAGCTGAGGGGACACCTCACCAAGCAATGACACAACCCGTGTTGCTTTGTGGGGTGTTATTTCTATAGCATACCTATAATTTTCACGGTCTATGTTCTATAATAGAAAAAAAGAGAAGTGGGTTTTTTAATGAAGAATGGAAAATTTACTAATGCAATTATTCGAATGCAATATTTGCCGCGTTGGGGTGAATATGCACCTCGATTTAAGGATAATGCAGCAAGCCATAGCTTTCGTTGTGCTTCGATTGCTATCTTAATTGGTATCATCGAGGACAAGATTTGTAATAACCACATAAACAAATTAAGTTTATTCGGTAGATCGCTCCTGCACAATCTGAATGTAACCAGTGTGGGCTCTCTGAAGTATGTGACGAAGAAGCACAATCTGGTCGTGGATCATATTACTGAATTAGAAAGACAAGCGAATCTGGAGATTGTCTCCTATTTATCCAATTCACTCAGACCCTACTTCCACGATTATATTGTTGATGCAGAGGATGACAGTCATGTCGGAAGTCTTGTAAAAGAAATTGATGTCCTCAGCTCTATGTTGTTCTGCCATCGTGAGGATGTGACGGACTCTAATCCATTCTTCCGTGATCAATATGAGCAGTTCCATGAACGGCTATCCACTTCAAAGCTAGCCTCCATAAGCTGGTTACTACAGGAATTCGATAAACGTGAGGGTGTTTATGAATTCCTTCATTATATTACGAACCTTGATGTCATAGAACGTTGGAGCGGTAATCATAATCTAGTTCCTGACAATGATGCAACACATTCCTTCCGGGTATCTGCATTAGCGCTGTTCAATGGATTATTAGAGCGAGAGCGGTTTGGGAGAACAGATATTGATGTATATCGTTTGGTAGGTAAGGCAGCGCTTCATGATATGAGTGAGTTTCTAGGTGGTGACCCGAATAGCCTGTTGAAGGGGAAGAGTCCTGAGATACATGCTGCCTTTAAGCAATATGAGCAAGAGGTCGCCTTATTCATGGTTCATAAGCTCCCAGCGTTCTTCCATGCTGAGCTGATCGATTTTATGGTGAATGCGAAGGACGATTCGTATGAGGGTGAGTTATTAGATGTTGCCGATAAAATCGATGCCCTCATTAAGAGCAACCTAGAAATGAGGAATAATCCACATTATGCACAAACCTATTATTCGCAGCTTACCATGATTCAGCATAAGTATGAGAATCCGAGTGTAATCTTCTTCTTGGCTTATATTCTGCACGATTTGACCTATGCAAATTTGATAAAATGAGCTAAAACTTATACAATTAACTCATATTATAAATAAATCTTAAGGAGCATACTACGCATGGATCAATTTCAAGAAAGCATATATAAGCTAATTGTAGAGACCTCAACTAACTTGCCAGCTGATGTGAGGAAAGCCATTAAGAAGGCACACGCAACAGAGGATGCAGGAACACGAGCAGCTTTATCCCTTACAACGATCGCTGAGAATATTGGAATGGCGGAGGCTAATGTCTCACCCATCTGTCAGGATACAGGAATGCTAACCTTCATTATTCATTGCCCAGTTGGGGCTAATCAGATTGTGATGAAGAAATCGATATACGAAGCTGTTGCGAAAGCGACGAAAGCAAGCAAGCTTCGACCGAACTCAGTTGATTCGCTTACGGGTGAGAACAGTGGGGATAATCTAGGACCTGGAACACCGGTTATCCACTTCGAGCAATGGGAGCAAGATGAGATTGACGTGAGGCTCATCCTCAAGGGTGGTGGCTGTGAGAATAAGAATATCCAATATAGTCTGCCTGCTGAGCTTGCAGGTGTAGGGAAAGCCGGACGGGATTTAGATGGTATTCGAAAATGTATCATGCACGCCGTGTATCAAGCTCAAGGACAGGGCTGTAGCGCTGGGTTCATAGGTGTGGGAATTGGTGGCGACCGCACGACAGGCTACGAGCTAGCTAAGCATCAATTATTCCGTTCGACGGACGATACGAATCCAAATTTAGAGCTTCGTAAGCTTGAAGAATATGTGATGGATCATGTGAATGAGCTAGGCATTGGGACGATGGGCTTCGGTGGACAGGTTACCTTACTAGGCTGTAAGGTTGGTGTTATGAATCGACTACCTGCAAGCTTCTTCGTATCTGTAGCCTACAATTGCTGGGCTTATCGAAGATTAGGCGTCTTGCTCGATGCTCAGACCGGCGATATCAATAGCTGGTTATATCAGGATGGTAGGGATGAGCCTATGCTCGCTGAGGCAACCAAGCCAGCACCAACAGAAGAACGGCGTGAGGTTATTCTCACACCACCCATTAGTGATGAAGCGATTCGTAAGCTGCGAGTTGGTGATGTGGTTGTCATTAATGGCAGTATGCATACAGGGCGAGACGCCTTGCATAAGCACCTCATGACTCATGATGCACCGATTGACCTGCAGGGTTCGGTCATCTATCATTGTGGTCCTGTGATGATGAAGGACGAGCAAGGGGAATGGCATGTGAAGGCTGCTGGGCCAACAACGAGTATTCGCGAAGAGCCTTATCAGGGTGATATCATCAAGAAATTCGGTATTCGCGCAGTTATTGGTAAGGGTGGTATGGGACCGAAGACATTAGCTGCGCTTGGAGAGCATGGTGCTGTCTACTTGAATGCGATTGGTGGAGCAGCACAATATTATGCGGAGTCAGTCAAGAAGGTCAGTGGTGTTGACTTTATGGAATTCGGAATTCCTGAAGCGATGTGGCATCTCGAGGTTGAAGGGTTTGCAGCAATTGTCACAATGGATGCTCATGGTAACAGCTTGCATGCTGATGTTGAGAAAACCTCGTTAGAAAAGCTGGCAATGTTCAAGGAGCCTGTATTCATATAATGGAACTTAGATGGAAACTAGCAGGCTTAGCTATGAATAGATACTATGAACGTAATATGATATTTTTTATCCCAGCATCCTTGGTGCTTGGGTTTCTTTTTTTTCCATGGTTTGACTCTTGGTCCGTTGCTATCCCTTATTTGTTCGCGTACATTACCTTTGTCATGGCGCTTGATTGTAATGTGGGTCAGCTCGTTCAAACCTTGAAATTCCCAATCCCCATCCTCCTCACATTGCTATTGGTTCATGGTGTCGCTCCTTATCTAGCTTATCTATTGGGGAGCTCAATGTTCGGCGAAGGCTCTCCCTATATAATCGGGCTCGTATTATTTACTATTATCCCGCTTGGGGTATCCTCAGTTATATGGGTGCGAATGATAGGAGGCAATGTACCTTTAACGTTATCGCTCATTGTTATCGACTCGATGCTCAGCCCGTTTGTTGTGCCTTGGCTCATTCATCTTTACTTCGGGGAGCTTATACAATTCGATACGATGAAGGTCATGCTAGACTTGATGAAGATTATTGTCATTCCTACGATTATTGGTGTTGCGGTGAATGAATGGACACGAGGGAGGGCCCTACAATGGACTGGATTTGTGGTAGGACCAATATCGAAGATTTCCTTCTCTCTCGTGGTCCTTATTAATGCGGCGGTTATAGCACCACTAGTACATACGTTCAAATCAGATTTAATCTTACTCATTACCGCATCAGTCATCGTCATCTTGATTGGATATGCTTTAGGCTGGTTTGGTGCCCGCTGGTTTAGGGATACAGTCATTCTTCGAACGATGATGTACTCAGCGGGTATTAAGAATATTTCACTTGGTGTAGTCATTGGTGTTACTTACTTCGAGCCGAAGGCTGTTGTTCCAATTGTGTTAACGATTCTGATTCAGCAGCCGATGGCTACCCTCATATTTCAAGTACTCAAGAAACAGAGTAAGGATCAATCAACTTCATAGAATCTTAACTCGATTGTATGAGATGGACAGGATATAATAAGGAGATGGTTACTTGCTTGCGAAATGGAATACTGGAGGATGAATGATGAGGAAATTCAGTACACGCTTAACTGTAATTTTTATATTACTGATTGGTTTCTCCGTATTGTCTACTGGTACATTCATGGTGCAGATGGTGAAAGAAACTCATCTTGAGGCACTGCGAATGAGTATGCTTCGTGAGCTTAGAATCATCGAGACAACGACAGAATGGACGGACCTACAGCAGAAAGCACTGCAGCTCATGAAGCTGAATGAAACACGGGTAACCTTTATTGATGCAGATGGAATTGTGCTTGGTGATTCCGAGCATGATCCTAACGAGATGAACAATCACCTGAATAGAGATGAGATTACTCAAGCAGCCAAAGGAAAAGTGGGGTACTCCATCCGATACAGTGAAACGGTCAAGCGGGATATGCTGTATGCCGCTATTCCTATATATGAGAATGGGGATACCCAGCTTGGGTTTCTCCGAATTGCCATGAGTTTAGAAGCTATTGAAGCGATTACTAGTTGGATGTGGCTGCTATTAATTGCAGGCTTGTTCGCTTATTATATAATTGCTGCTCTGATCAGTTATCGGATTGCACATGGACTTACAAAGCCGTTGGAGAAAGCAACGGAGGTTGCCAAGCAAATCTCGAATATGAACTATAAAGCAAGAGTTGCAGTGAGCGGTCGTGATGAAGTAGGTCAGCTATCTGAGGCCATTAATATGATGGCAGATAGTCTACAGCTGCAAATGGATCGGATTCGTGATGGGGAAGGTCGGCTGAAGAGTGTGCTTGATCATATGATCAGTGGGGTGATGCTCATAGATAAGTCGGGTACCATTGTACTGTTAAATCGAACCGCTGAGGAAATCCTTGGCTTCTCAGCACAAGAGCTAATCGGTCGACAGTATGATGAGACGCATCAGCAGAATGAGCTTATACGATTAATTCGTGAATGTATGAACAGTAATGAGCATATACGTGATGATCTAATCTTTTACTATCCTGAGGAACGTGTGCTAGAAGCTAATTTACTACCAATGACAGTGAGTGAAGGCCATTCAGGTATCGTAATCGTTCTTCATGATATCTCTGCAATTCGAAGACTAGAAGGAATGCGCAGCGAGTTTGTAGCTAACGTCTCACACGAATTAAGAACTCCAATTACAGCAATTAAGGGATTTGCCGAAACCTTACTAAATGGAGCAATGGAGGATAAAGAGATAGCCATGTCCTTTCTACAGATCATTCATGATGAGAGTAATCGTCTGAATCGATTAATTGAGGATACCTTGGCGCTATCGAAGATAGAGTCTAAGCGAGTGCCTATGCAATTTACTCCTATTGAGATGGGGAGCTTCATTGGGAGAACAGTGGAGATGGTTCGCCATGAAGCAGATAAGCGCAAGATTGAAGTAGAGCAATCCATTGAAGGTCACATCTTCATCGAAGGAGACGAAGATCGATTACGACAAATCATGATTAATTTATTATCTAATGCGATTACGTATTCGCCTGAGGGTGGGCACATAAAGGTCATCGTACAGCCAGTATTGGTCGGGAACGATTTATCTATTGAGCAAGAGAAAGTCCGAATGATCGTGCAAGATACGGGAATGGGTATTCCCAAGAAGGATATACCACGTATATTCGAGCGCTTCTATCGGGTAGACAAGGCCCGTAGTCGAAGCTCTGGTGGAACTGGGCTGGGATTATCTATCGTGAAGCATCTTGTTGAATTGCATCACGGATCCGTGAGAGTAGAGAGCACAGTTGGAGTAGGAACGAGTTTTATTATTGAGCTACCTATGATTCAAAAGTGAGATTTTAATAATTTACAATCCGTTAACAAAAGATTTACAATATGTTTATATATCCGTGCTATGATTACACTGATTAAATCTATCATTATGGGGTGTTCCCGCTGTCGCATAGAATACTCATTATCGAAGATGAACCTACACTCTCTCGCCTTCTGTCTTATAACCTAACACAAGAAGGCTACGAGACGAAGCTAATAGACCATGGTGGGGAAGGCTTACAGCATGCATTAGACAACAAATATGATCTAATTATGCTCGATATTATGCTACCTGGATTGAATGGTTTTGAGGTTTTATCAAAGCTTCGCCAGAGAGGCAACAAGACACCGATCATTATACTTACGGCTCGTAATGCGGAGGATGAGATTGTACAAGGCTTGCGTTTTGGTGCGGACGACTATATAACCAAACCTTTTGGTGTAGCAGAGATGCTAGCTCGAGTTTCAGCTGTTCTAAGGCGAGCAGCAGGTGAAGGGGAAATGTCAGATGTCACACCGCGTACAGATAAGATGATTACAATTGGTGAGCTCGCGATCTTCCCAGAGAAATATGAAGCATTACTAAGTGGAGAATCGATTCCCTTACGTCCGAAGGAGTTTGAGGTCCTGCTATACCTTGCGCAGCGACCAGGTATGGTGATTACGCGTGATGATCTGATGAATGTCGTATGGGGATTTGATTATTTCGGAGGACAGCGCACTGTAGACGTTCATGTGAGCTCCCTGCGTAAGAAGCTAGAGATGAATCAAGAAACAGTACAGATCGAATCGATACGGGGTATTGGTTATAAGCTTGTCATCAAGAAGGGCACAACTAGAATTTAACCTATCTAACTAAACTATGGAGGGATTATTCATGATAATTGGAGATATTCGGATGACACAAGAGGAAGAGGAAGCCTTCGTTCCAGTCATAAGACAGGCAATCAATTACTTCCGTACTACAAATTTCACGAGTATTGAGACTGGCAAATATGAGATACAGGGTGACGATATATTCGTAATGATCCAAAACCCAACTACAGTAACACAATCCGAGCAGAAGATAGAGGGGCATGAAAAGTACATTGATGTTCAGTTTCTAATAGAAGGTGAAGAAGAGATCATCTATGTTTCCCGAAAAACGGAAGGGCTAGTGGCTTCAGAGGAATATATCGAGAATAAGGATATCGCTTTCTATCAGCATGTTGAGCATGAGATCGCGGTATCACTTATTCCCGGCATGTTCGTTATCTTATTCCCCTCTGATCTACATCGTCCAGTCTGTAGCTCAACAGGAGGTACGAAGATCAAGAAGGCTGTAATGAAAATTAATAAGGTGCTGTTGTTCGATGGTTGGTTTCCCGTAAGCACCTCAGCAGAAGTTAACTCTCCCTTAAAGTAGGATTTGAAGAAAATTCGTCGGCCAAATGAAATTATCATGACACTCGCTACAATTATATACATAATAAAATCAGCTTTCTTTCGTGTTATCGATAAGAAGGCTGATCCTCGGGATATTTTATTTTCAATTCAATCACCCCATCCTTTCTGTATTACTCCCATTAATATCCAACAATCACAAACGTTATGGCGAAGCTTTGTACATATATTAACGAAGTGATGGCAGCGTAGATATTGTAACTTTAAGAACTTGAAATGGTATACTAGTTAAAAGGAGCCAGCCATGATATCCATTGCCCCTAACAACCAAAGTGAACAAGATAACTAAAAATGTTGAAGAGGAGGATGACAATGATACAGGTGTTTCCAGCAGATTCGAGGTATAAGGTTGAGCAAGGTTGGTTAAAAAGTCGGTTAAGCTTCTCGTTCGGTAGTTACTATGATGCGAATAATACTTCGTTTGGCGTTATGCGCGTATGTAATGATGATGAGGTGGGTCCTGGTAAGGGGTTTGGAGCCCATCCTCATAGTGATATGGAGGTTGTTACCGTAGTTCTAGAGGGGGCAATTCGCCACGAGGATAATATTGGAAACTCTGAGGTGGCTAAGGTTGGGGAAATACAGCGAATGAGTGCGGGCTCTGGAACCGTGCATGCTGAATATAATGCATCTGATACTGAGCCAATGCAAATTCTTCAATTGTGGTTCATGCCCAATGAGCGTGGAATAACGCCATCTTATGAGACAAGTCGATACGATCAGGATAAACTAATTAATGCATTCTTACCGATTGTGGACCCTCATGGTTCTCTTGAAACGGCGAAAATACACCAAGACCTCACTATTTACTTGAGTAAGCTCGAAGCGGGCAAAAAGCTTGAATTCGAGCAGGCAGAAGGACGGCGAATATTCCTGTTTGCGATTGAAGGAAGTATCCTTGTGAATGAAATACCGTTAGGGAAGCGGGACACGGCCCGAATTGAATCTTTGTCACGATTGACGATTGCTGCTACCCAGCATTCATTCTTCATGCTGATTGATCTTCCCTAAGAGAGTTTTTATATAAAATATACCATCTGATTTACGAACAGGAGGTTCTAAGGATGAAGGAAATACTATTAGTGAAGCACGCGGTAGGTGGACGAACATTCATACATAGTGAACAAACCCCTGCAATCTACTCAGTGACTGCTGATGGTGAAGCTTGGACAATAACTGTTCAGATTACACCAATGGTGGATATAAAGGAGATCCTTCAATGGAAAGAGGAGCTGAATGTATTCCTATTCCAGGAATTCGAGGATCAGCCTACGCTAAAGATATGGTTTTATGTCAAGGATGGTCCGGTGACTTACGATGAACAGCTTCAGCAATTGACCATTCATGCTGAAGCTCGCATCGATTATCTTCCAAGTGAGTTTGGTATATAAAAAGGCTATCCCATGGATTGAGGGGCGATGAATTCGGTGGATTTGGGAATGTTTAATACAGCGTACACGACAACATACTTTCTAATCTCCATACTTAATATTTTATTTGCAGTTGGTGTTGTATTCGTGGAACGTCGTAATATAGGCTCAACTTGGGCTTGGTTAGTTATTCTATTCTTTCTACCTGGCTTAGGCTTTATTATCTATTTGTTCTTCGGACAAAATTTGAGTAAGCGTAAGAGATATAAAGTTAAAGGCAGACAGCTGAAGCAAATCGTCGAGATGATCGAATCACAAAAATATGATATTCAGCACAATCTGCTCGAATATAAGCATACTGAAATATCTAATTACCAAGATTTGATCTATATGAACCTAATTAGTGACCACGCTTATTTATCCCAAGAAAACGAAATTGAGGTATTCACGATTGGTGACAATAAGTTTGATTCCTTACTTAGGGATATAGAACACGCGGAGCATCATATTCACCTCATGTATTATATTATTAGAAATGATCGATTGGGCAACCGACTATTAAGCTTACTAACGAAGAAAGCCCAGGAGGGTGTTAAGGTACGCTTTTTATACGATGATATCGGTAACGTTAGACTGAATAGACGATTTTTCAAACCATTGATAGATGCTGGTGGACACGCAGTAGCTTTCTTCCCATCGAGAATTCCCTACATGAACTTTAGGCTTAATTTTCGTAATCACCGGAAGCTTGCTATTATTGATGGCAAGTGTGGTTATATAGGTGGATTTAATATAGGTGATGAATATCTGGGTCTAGACCCGCAATATGGCTACTGGCGTGACACTCATATTAAGATTAAAGGCGACTCTGTTTTTCAGATGCAAGCCTTATTCCTACTAGATTGGTACTTGGTTTCAGAGATTGAAATACCGTATGACCCTATGTATTTCCCAGTAAACTCTATAGAGGGTAATGTGGCAGTACAGATTGTTTCAAGTGGTCCGAATGATAATACAGAGCAAATTAGGAATGCATTGATCAAGATGATCAATAGTGCTAAGCACAGTATTTATGTACAAACCCCTTATTTTGTACCAGATGAAAGCTTGTTAAATGCACTTGAAATTGCTGCGTTGTCGGGCGTTGACGTTAGACTTATGCTTCCTGGAAATCCAGATAAGCGTATTATGTATTGGGCAACATTCTCCTACTTAGGCGAATTATTGAATGTTGGGGTGAAGATTTATTTGTACAAAAAAGGCTTCCTCCACGCTAAGACTATCGTTGTCGATGGAACGATCTGCTCGGTTGGAACAACGAATATCGATATCAGAAGCTTCAAATTAAATTTTGAAGTTAATGCGTTGGTATACAACACCAACACAGCAACCCTGCTTAAGGAAATCTTCGAAAGTGATATATATGATAGTGAAGAATTAACTCTTGAGCTGTACAACAATCGTTCACTGCTTCAGCGGTTTGTGGAATCCTTAACGAGGCTTTTCTCGCCAGTTTTATAAGAAAACCCACCTATTCGGAAATTTGATAACAAGAGCCCTTGCGTGGTACGATTAAATTTATACTTATCGATGAGGGGGAGTGACTTGAATTATGGCCATGCAAACAAGTATCATCTTGAGAATTGACATGGATAAAGCAGTAGTAAGCTTTGGAGACGTAGCCTCGGTGATCTCTGGTGCTGGTGGAGATATTATTGCAATCGATGTTATTCGAGCCGGTCAGGAGTCGACGACTCGTGATATAACTGTTGATGTAGCAGAGGCACAATATGAACAGGTCGTTACAGCAGTGGAGATGCTACAGGGAATTAAGCTTATCCACGTGTCTGATCGCACCTTCCTCATGCACCTAGGTGGGAAGATTGAAATTCAGGGAAAGATGCCGATTAAAAATCGTGATGATCTGTCTCGGGTTTACACGCCTGGTGTTGCCAGAGTTTGTATGGCGATTCACGAACAACCACAAAAGGCATATTCACTTACGATAAAACGGAATTCCGTTGCAATCATAACAGATGGCACCGCGGTGCTGGGACTTGGGGATATTGGTCCACATGCAGCGATGCCAGTAATGGAAGGTAAAGCAATGCTGTTTAAGCAATTGGCCGATGTAGATGCTTACCCAATTTGTCTAGATACGAAAGACACGAATGAGATTATTCAAATTATCAAAGCGATATCACCAGGATTTGGTGGTATTAATTTAGAGGATATCAGCTCTCCACGTTGCTTTCAAATTGAAGAACAGCTAACGAGGGAGCTTAATATTCCTGTGTTTCATGATGATCAGCACGGTACGGCAGTTGTCATTATGGCAGGTTTAATTAATGCACTGAAGATTGTATCCAAGCCCATGGATCAAATACGTATAGTGGTAGCAGGAATCGGTGCAGCAGGAGTATCCTGCTGTAAGATGCTTCTAGCAGCGGGAGTGAAGGATTTGGTTGCTGTAGATCGTGAGGGGGCTATCAGATCAGACCGAACTTATGATAATCCCATGTGGAATTGGTTGGCTGATCGAACAAACCCACAGGGTCTGAGTGGAAAGCTATCAGAAGTAATTAAAGGTGCGGATGTGTTTATTGGTGTTTCGGGTCCAGGCGTTCTGAAGGCTGAGGATATTATCAGCATGGCAGCAGATCCGATTGTATTCGCGATGGCAAACCCGGAACCAGAAATCAACCCAGAGGATGCAGAACCATATACGCGCATATTAGCGACTGGACGTAGTGATTATCCAAATCAAATTAATAATGTACTCTGTTTTCCCGGATTATTCCGTGGTGTATTGGATTGTCAGGCATCCGTAATCAATGAGGACATGAAGCTAGCAGCGGCTAAAGCGATTGCAGCAGTTGTCTTAGATGATGAAGTGAATGAGCATTATATTATTCCTAGTATATTTAACGATAAAGTAGTCGATCATGTGCGCCATGCCATAATAGAGACGGCAATTCGAACTGGCGTGGCTCGTCGTGTTCCACCAGAGTTTCGTTAGAAGCTTTCAGATTAAACTTTAGGGGGTTCTTAAAATTGATAGATGAACAGCAAAAGTATATTTATGTATGCTCTGATTCCGTAGGAGAGACGGCAGAAGCAGTAGTTCAGGCTACGATTCGGCAGTTCGATGCTGCACATGTTGTCATTAGACGAATTGGTTCGATCCAGGACGAAGCGGGTATTCATCTCCTTATGGAGGAAGTGGCGATTAATGGAGGAATGGTAGCTTATACCTTAGTTCAGCCTGCATTACGGGAGAAGATGAAGGAAGAAGCAGTTCGACTTGGTGTTGGAGCTGTAGATATTATGGGACCAATGATGCAGGTGTTTATGGATACATTTCATGAAAAGCCAAGCCGTCGGGTAGGGTTGCTTCACCGAATGGATGAAGCTTACTTCCGTCGGGTTGAGGCTATAGAATTTGCAGTAAACTTCGATGATGGCAAGGATGCCAGGGGTTTGACTCAAGCTGATCTTGTATTGATTGGTGTTTCTCGCACTTCTAAAACTCCACTTAGTATGTTCCTAGCACATAAAGGGATTAAGGTTGCTAACCTGCCACTCGTTCCCGAGATTAAGCTGCCTACTGAGTTATTCAATATGCCAGCTAAGCGAATTATCGGTTTAACAATGGATGCCGAACACATTCTGAATATCCGATTAGAGCGGTTAAAGACCATGGGACTTCCCTCGAACTCCAAATATGCAAGCCTGCAACGAATTGTTGAAGAATTAGATTATGCGGAAGCACTAATGAAACAATTGGGTAGTAGAGTCATCAATGTTACTAATAAGGCTATTGAAGAAACAGCGGGAATTATTATGAATGATAATATCTAGAAGATCAAACCTCACCATAGGTTGGGGTTTGATCTTTTTTTATTTTTCAATAATCTGATTCCTGAATAATAGTTTGTTAGAAGCCTTTATATTGAGGTTCTTCATTCTCTAATTGTTGTACACGACTTTCAACCTGTTGTAGAACTTGGTTGGTTTGCATCGCGGCATTCGTGAAGAGTTCCTTAGCTTCTTGATTTTGTGTCTCTAGTGCAAATTGCTCAAGGCTTGCTTGGGCGCCCTTCAGAGAGGCTACGCATGTTTTCACTTGAGAAGCAACTGTCATTGTGATATCACCTCCTCCGATCAACTTAATTTCCCCTGTTTCTCTTACAACATACACGTCACTTGTACACGAATAGCTAAGTACATAATGGACCGTTGAATAGGGTATCTTTTATAGTTATAAATGCTAATTTAGAAAAGAGGGGTCATTGTGCAGGATTGGTTGCAAATTGCATTGCGAACATTATTGGCTGTTGTTGTTCTATTTGTGATGACTAAGCTATTAGGGAAGAGGCAAGTGTCACAGCTCTCTATGTTCGAGTACATAACAGGGATCACAATTGGGAGCTTGGCGGCTTATATTTCATTAGATTTAGACGCGAATTGGTACCTGGGCATAGTTGCAATCGGAGTTTGGGTCTTCGTCTCATTCGGTATAGAATTTCTACAGCTGAAGAGTAAGACGGTAAGGGATATGACGGATGGTAAGGCGAGGGTTATGATTAAAGATGGTAAAATCTTAGAGGATAATTTAAAGAAGGAACGGATATCCACTGACGAGCTAATGGAGCAGCTACGCAAGAAAAATGTATTCATAGTGGCCGACGTAGAGTTTGCTATTTTGGAGCCGAGCGGTGAAGTTGATATTATGCTGAAGAAGGAAAATCAGCCATTAACAGCCAAGAATTTGGGAATTAAAGTGGTCGGAGAGCATGAGCCGCAAGCGGTAATTATGGATGGAATACCCATGGATGAATCACTTTCCATCTTAGGCTTTAATCGAGAATGGCTGAACATGGAACTGGAGAAGCAAGGAGTTGCCATTGAAAATGTATTTCTTGGACAGGTCGATTCTTATGGTCAATTATACGTAGATCTATTCGATGACAAGATCCAGGTACCCGAACCACAGAAAAAGGCGACCTTGTATGCGACATTAAAAAAAATCGAAGCAGATCTGGAGCTATTTAGCCTATCAACGAAGGAGCCTATTGCCAAAAAAATGTACGAGCAATGCTCGAAGGAGCTAATGAAGGTCATTCGAGCTGTAGAGCCTATACTCATAAGATAATACGATGGAGTTGAAAGCTTACAATTGGTGTATTTTCATTAGATTCGTAGCTCCTGATTTACCAATAGGTACACCAGCTGAAATCACAACATAGTCTCCATCTTGAATTAAATCTGCTGTGATTGCACTATGTATACTGGATTCGAACATTTCATCCGTAGAGGTAGCTTTGATACCCTTAATAGGAACTACACCTCGAAGCAAACACAATTTCATTAATATATGGTCATGCGGCGTGATCGCAATGATTTGAGACTTGGGACGATATTTGGCAACCATTCGAGCAGTGAAGCCACTTTCTGTTGGAGTAATAATCGCTTTAGCGTTTAAATCTAATGATGAGCTTACAACGGCTTGGCTGATGATTTCAGTTATACTCGTTGTTTGAAGTGTACTTATCCTTGTAAAGCATTCATGATAGTCGAACATATTCTCTGCCTTCAGAGCAACAGTGGCCATGGTAGCTATTGATTGAACAGGGTACTTGCCGGCTGCTGTTTCTCCTGAAAGCATCAATACGTCTGCACCTTGTAATACAGCATTTGCAACGTCGCTTACCTCTGCTCTTGTAGGACGTGGATTTATTTGCATAGATTCAAGCATATGAGTCGCTACAATGACTGGTTTTCCTGCAAGATTGCACTTATTAATGATATCTATTTGAACGATTGGAACATCCTCAACTGGAATTTCAACGCCTAAATCTCCCCGTGCCACCATAATGCCATCCGAAACTTGAATGATTTCATCTAATTTAGATACACCTTCTTCATTCTCAATCTTGGATATAATCTGCACATGCGCAGCAAAATTCTCCTCTAATATTCTTCTGACCTCTACAATGTCTTCACCCTTTCTTACGAATGAAACAGCTATGATGTCAATATGATTATCTATACCAAACTGAATGTGACGTAGATCCTTCTCAGTTACCCCTGGCAAAGTTGTTGTAATACCTGGTAGATTCACACCTTTTCTAGGTTTTAGAGTTCCTCCACTAATAATGGTACAGTATATTTCTGTATCTTTCATTGAAATTACCCTTAATTCGAGCAGCCCGTCGTTAATTAGTATTCTTGACCCGGGATGAATTACTTTGGGCAGGTCAATATAGGATATGGATATACGTTTAGAATCACCAAGGATCTGCTCGGTTGTAACAACAATTTGTTCACCCTCGATCAATTCACAGGACGGATCCTTAAGTTTTCCAATCCGTACCTCGGGTCCCTTAATATCTAATAGAATTGGAATGATAGCATTACACTCACTAGCTGCTTGTCGAATATGACTTATAATCTGCTGATGATCTTCCAATTCACCATGAGCCATATTTAATCTTGCAATATTCATACCAGCATGAATCATTTCTTTTATAGTAGCTACTGAATTACTTGATGGTCCCATGGTACATAGAATTTTTGATTTGCGCATTGTACCCCTCCATATGTTTTTTTTCTACGACAGCAAGATTAACTAGCG
>DFZX01000076.1 GCA_002383695.1 Caryophanales bacterium UBA4045 | reverse complement strand
TGAGCCACAGTAGCTCGATCCCGCTGTAACAAGCACAATAAATGTGCTTGTTGAAATACAGTAGCTCGATCCCGCTGTAACAAGCACAATAAATGTGCTTGTAGAAACACAGTAGCTCGATCCCGCCTTAACAAGCACACGGAGCCCTTATTACGTTCATCATAACTCTCTAAGACGCTTTCGACGTTCTACAGTGAGTTTTCTACTACCAAGTTACTCTCTAAGACGCTCTCGACGTTCTATAGAGAGTATTCTGCTAACAGGTTACTCTCTAAAACGCTTTCGACGTTCTACAGTGAGTTTTCTACTAGCAAGTTACTCTCTAAGACGCTCTCGACGTTCTACAGAGAGCTTTCTGGTAGCAAGAGAGGCCTTACCAGAAAAGCTCACGATTACCATTCAATCGAGAGATGCCCTCGGCAAAGAAGTAATCACCATAAATCAATGGCACATCAACATTCTTATTCTCAGGGAAATGGCTAGTACCATGAAGAATCAGCCCCTCCTCTGTCGGTGAATCCCATGCACCATAATTCGTATACAATGCGTGTAGGATTCTCTCTCCTGCATTCCTGTATAGCGATGCTTCCTGCGTTCCCACTTGATCGGCAATTAACAGCAGCCCACAAGCTGCACAAGCTCCCGCCGAGGAATCCCGATAAGCGGGCACACCCTCAGGCAATCTGAAATCCCAATAAGGAACAAGATCCTCTGGCATATTGGCCAAGTAATAATGAGCTACCCGCTTAGCCGCCTGTAAATATTCGTCTTTTCCCGTATATTGATAGCTTAAGCTCATCCCATATATAGCCCACGCAGCTCCTCTAGACCAAGCAGAATCAGGCGCGTAACCCTGACCCCCATTCACTTCAAGCTTCTCACCGGTTTCCGGATCGAATATCACAATATGATTTACTGAACCATCAGGTCGGATGAAATGAGTTAGCACCATGTCCGCATGACTAATGGCGATATGCTTAAACCTCGCATCCCCCGTAATGTCCGAAGCCCAATGGAGTAATGGAAGGTTCATCATACAGTCAATAATTGCCCAGCCCGCGTTATTCTCCCCTTCGCTCCATGGGTTCCAAGCGCGGATATAGCTTCCTTGTACATTAAATCGAGCTGCCAGCAGATTTGCTGCTAATAAGGCTCGACGCTTAGAAGCCTCTGAGCCTAGCAGCTTGAATTGAGCAAGACTCGTCAACGTCCACATAAAGCCAATATCGTGATCCAGCTTATAATAATCCACGATCACCTGATCCAGCTGCATTTCGCACGAATCCGCGAATTCCTTCAACGTTATATCCTTCGTCTCCCGGTAAACTAACCATAATAATCCCGGCCAGAAGCCAGCCGTCCACCATGATGCCTTCTCTAGCTGATAGACACCGTCAACACTCGCATGGGGAAACCTATCTCTTATACGTGTGCTCGTTCGAGTCACTTTCTCTACCGTCATCTTCCAGGCTTCCTGCGCCCAGTTCTTCTGCATAATCATGTGCTTGCACCTCTTCTTTTCTATGATTTGAGCATGTGGAGTGTCTTCTTAGTATGTATATTAACGTACACAAATTGCAATAATTATCTGTATCCAAAACCGGCATGACATTCGTTATGAATGGAGATTGATAATAAATGGCATCTGCTTTATAATGAATTTCCTTGTCTAATGTGCTAAGTTGAACAAGTATACTTTCCCCCATAATCCCATTCCAATAATCATCTTACAACACGCTAAGCCCTTATAGAATAAGGTAACCTACGAATCGAAACTGAGTTATGTATGGTAACAAGAAACATGTATATTGACCATTCATTCTCTTGGCTACTATATTTAAGGCGTTCACCTGACCTACTGATCAGGAAATCATGAATGTAGAGGAGAGGGTTATTTTGAATCAGATTCAATCAAAAAAGAAAGCGCTTCAAAAAACGGCAATGCTGCTTATTAGTCTTATCATGTTATTTACTTTGGTGATCGGTTGCTCCAACAACACAGCCAACACTCCAGCACCAAGCGAACCAGCTACAGGAGCAGATAAGAAACCAGATGCACCTAAAGAGCGTGTTACTCTAAAGATTGAAGTGTTTGACCGTGGCAATGCGCCTGATGGTATGACGGTCACTGACAACCAGATGACCAAATACATTCAAGAAAACTTTGGTGACCCGAATAACATCGATGTGGAATTCGTTCCTGTTCCCCGCAGCGAAGAAATAAATCAATTAAATGTCCTGATGGCTGCAGGCTCAGCACCAGATATTATATTCACTTACAATGCAGGTGCTATTTATAATTTTGCTTCACAAGGCGGACTAACTGATCTAACCGATATTATTAAGGAGCATGGACCTAACCTGCAAAGCTATTTAGCAGACTCCCTGCAGTATGGCGTATTTGACGGGACCCAATATTCGATGGTTGCTCGAAGAGTACATTTACAGAAGTATTCCAGCTTGATACGCCAAGATTGGCTTGACAAGCTAAAGCTTCCTGTACCGAAAACAACGCAGGAAACCTATGATACATTAGTTGCTTTCAAGGACAATAAATTAGGTGGAGATCAGACGATCCCGCTAGGGTTTGCACTCGCACCAGATTCGTATGAGCCCATTATCTGGTCCTTTATCAAGGAGCAATCCGATGAAGCTCGCTACTTGCGCTCTGTCACAATCGGCTCACGTGAGTATCCAATATTGATGGATGGTCACAAGGAAGGCATTCAGTTCCTTAACAAGCTTTATAACGAAGGCTTAATGGATCCCGACTTTGCACTAGATGTCGATAAGAAGAGAAAACAAGAGCAGGTCGTAAATGGTCGTGTAGGTATGTACAGTGAAGATGCGGTGCTCTCCTACGGGAATGATACATCGATTGCGATGACGCTGGAGACGAATGTCCCTGGAGCTAACCTGACACCATTGCTTCCTTGGACGGATTTCGAAGGAAAGAATAGACAGCCCTCTTATACACCAAGCGGTATGCATATCGCAGTTCCGGTATTCAGCGAACGTGCTGTAGAGGCCGTCAAATATGTAAACTGGATGGCGCAGGATGAGGTTATTCAATATATGGCCTTTGGAGATGAAGGTGTACACCACACGATTGTTGATGGTTTCCCTGTTAATAATGGAAGTGATGAAGCCAAAAAATTATTGTTCAATTCCGGAGATATGCTTATTGTAACCAATGGTATCGATTTCGGTTCCATGGAGAAGAATATCGCATCCACCGTGCTTCCCGTTATTGAGAAGCATCGAGAGCTTGCCAAACAAGCACGTGTAAATGCAATGAAGGATTCCGTTCAACAGCCGATCCAATATGACAAACCGCTTGAATCAGAAGCGAAGCATTCTGTCATTATGTTAGATAAGTATCATGAGCTTCTTGTTAAATCCACATTGGCCAAACCTGCAGACTTTGATAAAACGTATGAAGCTGCGCTTAAGGACTTTATGGACACAGCGGGTACAGAGGTCATTAATGAGCGAACAGCTTTATACAATACAATGAAAAAATAATAAGTGATCTGTCATAAAGGGGGGGGAAACTCGCTTCCCCCCTTTATGAATATTCAAGAAACACATACTGAATCAATAGTACAAGGGATGTGGAATGATGTATAAAAATTCTTATTTGTACCGTTACTGGCAATTATATCTCATGCTCATTATACCGCTTGCCTACTTCTTCATTTTCAAATATGGCCCCATTTATGGTGTGATCATAGCTTTTAAAGACTATAATCTATTCCGTGGAATTAATGCTAGTGCATGGGTTGGCTTAGATGTATTTCGTGATGTTTTTGGAATGAAAGGCTTCTATATCGCCTTACGAAACACATTCTTATTGAATGGATTAGATCTGGTCTTTGCTTTTCCAGCACCAATCATCCTTGCGGTTCTACTCAACGAACTTCGTTCAGCTAAATTCAAGAAGCTTTCTCAAACAGTTCTTTACCTTCCACATTTCATCTCATGGGTGATTATCGGTGGACTGGTATACCAGGTGTTCGCAACAAAAGCCGGAATTGTTAATCTGGTACTTGCCAAAATCGGTCTAGGCCCCTTCCCTTTCCTCACAGATAAATACTATTGGCTCTTTACTTATGTGAGCATAGGGATCTGGCAAAGTATAGGCTGGGGAAGCATTATCTACTTGGCCGCGATGACCGGAATTAATAAAGAGCTTTATGATGCCGCAGATGTTGATGGCGCTAGTCGCTTCAGAAGAATTTGGCACATTACCATTCCGGGTATTAGCACAACAATCATCGTGCTCCTCATCTTAAAAATCGGAGATATGGTAGATATTGGCTTCGATCGCCCTTTTATCATTGGGAATGTCATTGTCAGAGATTTCTCGGATGTGCTTAGCACATTCATATATAGAATTGGTTTACAAACTGGTCAATTTTCCAATGCTACGGCAGTAGGACTCTTCCAAGCCATAGTCGGTCTCATATTTATACTAAGTGCCAATTATATAGCCAAAAAAACAACGGGCGATGGTATCGTTTAAGAAAGGAGTGCATGATCATAGGAACAAAGAAGCAATTCTCATTATTCGATTTGGTTAATGTTGTCATCATCTCGTTCTTCGTCATATTGTGTTTAGTGCCTTTCCTTCATATTATCGCTATCTCATTAAGCTCCAACGCACCAATCATATCTGGTAAGGTTACCATCTATCCGCAAGAATTAAGCTTCGATGCTTACACACGCGTTCTCTCAGATATCTCTATGATTCGTTCTCTGATCTTTACGATTGCCCTCACCGTCGGTTTTACGATATTCTCGATGATTATGACTACCATGGTCGCATATCCGCTTACGAATACCAAGCTCAAGGGTAGACAAACTTTTATGTATGTGATCATATTTACCATGTTCTTCAGCGGAGGACTTATTCCCGAATATCTGCTGATGAAATCACTAGGAATTCTAGATACAACATCGGTTCTTATACTGCCCGGACTTATTAGTCCCTTCTATATGATCATCATGATTACCTTCTTCAAGGCTACGATTCCAAGCAGCTTGAACGAAGCCGCAGAAATTGATGGTTGTAGTTACTTTGGCATTCTATTCCGTATTGTTCTTCCTCTTTCCACACCAGTCCTAGCAACCTTGAGCTTATTCTATGCAGTAGCTCGTTGGAATGGATTCAGAGATGCATTATTCTACATCAGTGATCAGAGCTTATATCCACTTCAATTAAAGCTGTACCAATTGGTCATGAATAATATGGTCAATGAGGCATTACTTGCAGAGGGTATGAATTTGGGTGTTCAATTATTACCGGAAAGTTTGAAGGCTGCTAGTATTATGTTTGCAACTGTGCCTATACTGATTGCTTATCCTTGGTTACAGCGTTATTTTGTAAGTGGATTGACTCTCGGCTCTGTTAAGGGGTAAGTTGATCATAAAACTACGTCAATAGAGGAAAGAGACTATAGCTATGAAAAAAACATGGTATAAAAAAATAGTTCTCTCTTATATCCCCACTCTATATTTGACGATAGCCATTATCGTGTTTATTTCCATCTTTATGATTAGTGAAGTCTCGATGAAAGAAGCGGAGAAGGTGAACCGCTATTCAACAGAATATATCATGAATATGATGGAGAGCACGCTCGAGAGTATAGATCGCACTATGATCGAGGAGCTAAGGACCAGCGGTCCCTTTTATGAATTTTTCAAAAGCAACCAAACGACAGATTTAAGGTTAGTGAATTATGAGGCTTCTAAGGTTATGCGCCTGATGATAAACGAAAACCCGGAAATTAATTCCATTTACCTTTATCGAGATAAAGATCAAATGGTATTGTCATCCATGGGTAAATTCAAGTACTTAGAGCTATTCAAAGATAAAGAATTTCTCGACAAAGCATTCAATAATTCAACAACCCGCAATCGATGGTCAGTTGCTCGTCCTTACGTGACATATAACCCCGACCCCTTGGTCGGTTCAACAACTGAACGTGTCATCTCTATAAGTCAAAAAGCACAAATACCCATGGGCAGAGAAGGTATTGTTGTTGTTAATGTATCCGTTGATAAACTGGTCAGCTTTACGAACGAAACGATTGATCCTACTAAATCCTTTCTTTATATAGAAGAAGCCAATGGTTCTCATATTTATGCCACGGGAGCAGGGGAGACGGAGCAGCATACAGAAATGAATCGGCTGCGTTCGGATTACATGAGTTGGGAATTTATCAGTGGGATTCAAGCTGGTTTATTCTTCGATTGGTTGAAGGTCATTTCAAGGATATGGATTGTAATTGGTGTACTGACGGTTATATTAAGCCTGGTTTATACCCTATTCATTACCAAACGTAATTATCGACCTATTGAGCGAATCATGAAACAAATTCAGGTATACCAGAACAACCGAAGCTCACTCAAGGTTGATGAATTCTCATACATTCAGACCGTACTAGAGAAATTAATGGATCAGAATGTTGTCTATGAGAAGCAAGTTCAAGAAGATCACAGTATTAGGCGCAAACAAGCTTTCATGGAATTAATGGAGAGTAAAGAAACCTCAACCGGTAAGGAATGGGAGGAGGTTGTTGTTCAATTAGGTATTACTGCCGAATTTAACACAGCTGTCGTATCCATTATCGAGATTGATCAATACCCTGACTTCGAGAACAAATATAATGTATTTGACCAAACTCTGCTAAAATTTGCTCTAACCAATGTGATTCAGGACTTTTTCGAGCACAAGGACTATCCCATCTGGACAGAGTGGAATCGAATGAACCGGATGACGGTTATTCACCTGAATACAGGTGAGAAGGATCATCAGTTATTGATTGATACGTTAGAAAGACTCCGTACTTGGGTAGTTGCCAATCTGCATTTCTCCATTACGATTGGTTTAGGTACTGAAGTCAATACGTGGAATAAAATCGGTTCCTCCCATAACACGGCTGCCAAAGCTCTACAATACAAGATTACGCTCGGTAATAATCGAATTCTGCAATTTGGTTCCATTCACTTTACAAAGGATAAAGGAACACATATATTTTACCAAAAAATTAACACTATCGTTCAGGAATTTCGTATGGCTAAGCAGGATTGGCTTAAGCATGTTCATGCATTATTCACCTTGATGCAGGACGATTTACTAACGAATGACGAAGTCCTTCATCTGCTCAATTATTTTAGAAGCTTATTCACTAAATTATGTAATGATCTTCCGAATGAAATCCAATCACATTGGGTTGAAACCGCTCTTCCTCAATGGGAGACCACTGAGCAGAAGGAGTCTCTTGATGATATCGTCCCCATCCTTACTAATTTATTAAAGCATACTTATCTTCTTTACTTAGATATTATGAACTCCAAGAATAATAATCAGCTTATTCATCAAATCCGACAATACATGGAAGACAATTATGCCAATCAAGATCTTTCCTTAAATCATATCAATGAGAAATTTAATATTAACAGCAAATATTTAAGTCAGCTATTCAAGGAACAATTGGGAGTTAATTTTGGTGAATTTCTTGTCAATCTCAGAATGGAGCATGCGAAGAGATTACTATTGGAGACCAATAGTCCAATTAATGACATTGCTCTACTCGTTGGCTACGAGATACAAATTTCATTTAGCCGGACCTTTAAGAAGATCGTCGGAGTAACACCAAGTGATTATCGTAAGAATATGAACGGTCAGTAACTCACATATTTTTACTATGCATTCAGCACACGTAGTCATATATCATTTATATAACCTTACAGAAAATGGTGGTAGAAATTGAACGAAAAAATATTGCAGATGAATGACGAACAGGTAACACGAGCTTTAGAGAAGCAAATCCAGTCTCCTGGGAGCAGATATGACGGTGGAATTCGCAACGACGATACGGGTATCCCAAGCGCAAGCCATGGCGGCACACCTACTTATATGGCAGCGATGACAGCTGCTTTAACAACGAAGCAATCCCGCTACTATCGTGATGAGCGCGTATTGAATGCTCTGAATAAATGTGCTGATTATATACTAGTTACCCAGCACGATGACGGTACGATATCCTTAGGGGGTACAAACTTCAACTCACCTCCAGACACCGGCTTTGTTGTTGCTGGCGTTGCACAAATCTATCAGCTATTGAATCGCGATTCATGGGAATTGCTAAAGCCCATCGCTGTAAAGGTTAAGCTTTTCTTAGAAAGAACCATACCTGCCTTCTTGACGGGCGGCTGTCATACACCAAATCATCGTTGGGTGATTACGGCGGCGCTAGGATCCTTATATGAAATATTCAAGCTAGAGGATTTGGTGAATAGAGCTGATGAATGGTTAGCCGAGGGCATGGACTGTACTGAGGATGGAGAGTGGACTGAACGAAGTAACGGTATATACAATGCCGTTACTGACATTATGCTGTATTACACGGCCAAGTATTTAAATCGCCCTGAATTATTAGACCATGTTCGTAGGAATCTGAAGATGATGCTCTATATGATTCATCCTAATGGTGATATTGTCACCGAATATTCAGGACGCCAGGATTATGGCGGAGAGCATGATTTATCTGGCTATTATTTAGTCTATCGGATCATGGCTGACCTAGATCGTGATCCTCTATTTGCATCGATGGCTGATTTGTCCTTAGCCAATATGACTAACCTTGGATCAGTCAATAATCATTCTCTGCTCGGTTCACTTCTATTCCCATGTGATATCGACAGCATTGAACGCTTACCACTTCCGGTTTCTTATACGAAGGTCTTTAATAGTAATCATCCTATTGCAGACGATTTGAAATCCATGGCTAAGGTCGGTCACCACTCCAAGATCCTTCATAGCAGCATGCATACAGCGTTTGGAGCACCCGTTGTGCGATATCGTAATGAGGCAACAAGTGTTACAGCCATGACCCGGACTCCAGCTATATTCTCACTACGGCATGGGCGCGTGAAATTATTGGGCATCCGAATATCGACCATGTTCACACCTGGCATTGTAGAGATGGAGCAGTTTTCCATAACAGAATCCGGTTATTATATGCTTAGTGTTATGGAGAAGGGCTACAATGGACCCATACCTAAAGAAGCTCTACCAGAGACATCACGGATGGACATTAGTCCGTGGTATCTCCTCCCCCATCACCTAAGACCTTTAACACATGTACAGAAGCACCAAATCGAAGTTCATATCACGCAACACGGTAAGGAATGGTGTATCCAGATAAAGTCGGATGATATTAAAGATGTATTGACTCAGGTTTCGTTCATATTCAGCCCAGAGTGTCAGCTTGCCGGAAACGGTTTGGAGCCTCAGAATCAACAGATGATGTTATGGACCAAGGACTCCCTTCGATGCACATCTGGTGAGGACTGGATCGAGATTACCGACGGTCAGCTTGATCATCAATTACGCCATGTTCGAAGCGCCCCAGTTCAGCATGAGGTTCAGACGGCTGTCGTCAACTTATTAAGTCCATTCAATAAAAAATTCAATATTAAACTCTCATAATGAATGCTGGAGGAGACTACCTATGGTAAAGAAAGAGGGGTATTCCTTCTCAACCATGTGGAATATTCGCAGGCATACTAGCGGAAGTGGCATGATTGAGGAAATCTTAAGCTTAGGCTTCGAGCAGGTAGAGCTCAATTACAACGTAACTACAGAATTGATGAATACCATTACACCAATGATCGAGAAGCAACAGATTAAGGTGTCGAGTGTACACAATGTGTTCCCTTTCATTGCTGATAAGGACTATGACACAGACTCTATGATGTTAGGCTTTGACGACCTAGAGAAACGAAAACGTTCGGTAGCGCTCTTAATCAGCAGTGTGGATTATGCACACCGATATGGAGCGAAGGGTGTCGTTGTCCACCCTGGTGAGGTTCCCTTCTCTTACAATATTGATAATGAATTAAAAAGACTCATGCGTGAACATGGTAAGGAGTCCAGTGAATACCGAACGTTGTGGACTGAAATGATAGAACGACGGAACGAGCTGGCCCCTATTCATGTCAAACGTATTCAGGAAAGTCTGGAGACTGTATCTGAATACATTACTCGCAAAAACCTTGATGTTAAAATTGGCATTGAAACCCGCTCCAGATGTAATCAAATTCCAACCCTGCAGGAAGCCAATCAGATCATCGATAACCTACAGGGCTCTCCCGTGTACCTGTGGTATGACATTGGCCATGGCATGCTGATGGATGGTATGGGCTTGTACAATAATGTGAAGGAAATTAAGCAAATGAAGCACAAGGTACTAGGTGTACATATTCATGAAACTGTGGATATGGTCGATCATTGGTGCCCCTATATTCATAGTGAGGATGACCAGACCTTTGATGACTTTTTGGAGATTATTGATGCAGCTCCCATTAAAGTATATGAGCTCAGAGCGCCTTGTACAGAGGAGCAAATTGAGGCTAGCTTCCGTGTAATGAATCAAAAGCTCATGGAGATGAGAGGAAACTAGCATGTGGGATTTGGATATCATTAGAAAGTATGCACCTATCATTTACTTCGATCACAAGGAGCCCTTCTATCCTGTCCATGTCGGTGTAACTATACTTAGCCAACCAGCAGTGTCTCCGTCCGTTCATAGAGAATTTCGCTTTCACGATGCTCGGTTAGATTACATGATCGAGTATGCCATCTACTGGGACTTCGATATTCAGCATTTATATGATCTGGAGCATGTATGGATCTATGTAGCTAAGGATGGAAGCGTATTAAATTGCGAGGCTAGCTTTCACGGCAAATTTTTTAATGGGTTATTAAAGGACCGCTCCAATTTAGAAGAAACCCACGTCAAATTATTATGCCAGCCAGGAAAGCATGCATTTTCTCCGATCTTAGCATTATTCGAGCTCTTACCTAATTTTGATACCTGCACAGATGAAGACGCAGGTAGAGATGGGCTCATCCTTACAAGTCCTTTTACGGGAACCTATGAAACGAACGATGAGATCAATCAACTCGTCTATGCGTATTTGCAAAATTATCGCTTCAAACCATCTATGGAATTTCAGAGGTACATCATTCCCGATGACCTGTATATAACATGGGAAATCCTACACCAAGAAGTTCCGCTAAGAATTCGTCGTATTGTTGAGCATATACGATCGACTACGGGTAGCTTCTCTGATATGAATAGGAAGGAGCTATGATCATGACAAGCTATATCAACGAGTTAGAAAGTGTACATTACCGTCTGCCTAACGATCATAAGGCTGTTCTCAAGGTTCTTGCTGAGCACTATGTAGGCCAGAATCCAGAGACTCCTTTTACATTCAGAGCCTTCAATAGAGCTGGTATTCTGCAGAATGAAGCTGGTCAATATGATATTAATTTAAAGCTGAGATTTCCAGAAGCCCCTCTTGGGTATTATGCCTACGCATGCGGATTAGTATGGAGCGATTCAGAGCGAAGTATTGACCTATCCCTAAATTGCTATGGTCCCACTCGCTTGTATTTTAATGAAAAGCTCCTATACCGTTCCACAGCGATCGATGAAGTGAAGCTAGAGCATAAGGTATTGATCGAGGTACAGTTTAATAAGGGCTGGAATTCCTTACTCATTAAAGCTAAGAATACGAGCGCTGGATTCGGCTGCAGAATTGGAGCAGATGAGGCCAAGGTCAGAATCCTTAATGTCCTCTCTCCATTTCAAGAGCGTAGCGGTCAAGCTGGGTGGGTATACTCGCATCCGGTTGAGCATGATGGTATGGAAGAAGGACAACTCCCTGATTTATTAGGTCGTGAAGGGCAATGCGGTCTTCGCTGGCTTCCAGAGGTTCAATGGTCAGACAATCTTAGTGAGAATTGTGCTTGTGAACGATTGTTCGGCATTCAGCCTGGGAAGAAGGCTTATGCCTGGTCTAAGCTTCATGTTATTAACAGTCAGGGTAATAAAGCTATGCTGAACGGATCTATATCGGGACCAATCCGAATATGGATGAATGGTCAGGAGCTTGCTTCGAAGGAGGAAGCAGGTAATTATAACGTAGAAATCTCTCTAGCTATGGGCTCCTATGATGTATTAGTCGAGACAGCTTGTGGTGATGGAAGCTGGAAATGGAATTGTGAAGTCACTATGGACGGCAAACCCTATGTATTCGAGCAGCCTCATTCGGTTCAAGGTAGTCATGGGGCTTGGTTTTACCTTGGTGTCATAGATACTCATGTCCATTACAAGCCCTCTGAGCTTCAGACGCTCCACCGCGTATTCGTAGATAATACGTATTGGCAATTAGACCAGCCACAAACGTGGATTCGTCCCTACTATGAGAATGCCTTATTGAGCAATAAATGGACAACGAGTGGGATGACCAACTTTGCTAGATGGGACTATCCATTGGGCGTTACGATGTATGGATTACTACAGACAGGGCGAACGCTCGGTCGAAAGGATCTTATAGATTATGCACTGCGACATATTCAGGCTTGCACCCGTGATTACGATTATGCATTGTGGGATCGTGAGCAGTATGGATTTCCAGCGATAAATCAGCAGCTAGTGCTTATGAAGATGCTAGACAACTGTGGCTCCTTTGGCTCAGCTATGCTTGAGGCTTATAAGGAGGAGCCTGATCCTAAATTCCTTCAGGTCGCTGAAGTGATTGCTGATTTTATTCGCAACCGTTTGGAACGAAGGGAAGACGGCGCTTTCTATCGTATATGTGCTGGTGAGTATTCGGAGCATTCCATGTGGGCTGACGATTTGTATATGAGTACGCCATTCATGAGAAGATATGCCCTAATTACAGGTGATGAAGCTTTTCTAAATGATGCCGCTGAACAGTTTGTCTTATATAAGAAGTATCTGTATATGCCGGAGCAGCAAATCATGTCTCATGTGTATGATTTCAAGTACAATACTGCCACTCACATTCCATGGGGTAGAGGGAATGGCTGGAGTGTATTCTCCTTATCCGAAATGCTAGAGGTTCTGCCCTCTATGCATCCAAGAAGGCAAGAGCTTGTTACCTTCTTCAATGAATTATGTCAAGGTTATCTCGCCCTTCAGGGTGATCGTGGATTATGGCGTCAAGTGCTGAATGATCCTGAAGCATATGAGGAGACCTCCTGTACGGCCATGTTCACCTATGCCTTCTCACGCGGCGTCTACCAAGGTTGGTTAACTGATCCAGATAAATATATTCACGCTGCTCTAAAAGGCTGGCATGGATTAACTAGAAACTCTATTGATCGACACGGTAATGTATATGGTGTTTGTAGCGGCTCACGTTATTCATTCAGTGCTGACTATTACAAAGAGGATTTACGAACCGTCACGAATGATAATCACGGAATTGGTATTGTCATGCTTGCAGGTGTAGAAATAAACAGATTGTTGGATTGGATGAATCGCCTACCTCACAGTGATGCACTCGAATCAGTCCAGACGGGCAAACCAGTATATTCCGAATAAACCTATCAGCTGATTTTAGTTAAGAAGAGTACCGTTCAAATTCCGAACGGTACTCTTCCTTGCTAACGGTGCTCTTCCTTGCTAACGGTTCTCTTCTTTGCTAACGGTGCTCTTCCTTGCTAAGCCATGTTTTCCACCGTTTCAACATCCTTCCGCCGACCTCGATCACCCCATTTAACAAAGCGAGAATAGACTAAACCTCCGCAATTACTCCCAAGATCCACATTAACGAAACGGGAAGTCATTAATACCCTGATTGAGCTACTCGAAGGCAATTTTTCCGCATTTAACCACTTTCCATTGCTCTAATTCAACTTTGATTTCTATCAATAGAAATTTAGTCTATTCTCGTTGCGTTAATCGAATCATATATACACAATCGTATTCAGAAACATCATGCTCCTGAGCCACGCTCAGAAGTCACACACCAACAAATATCTTAATGTGGGTATTGCACTTCAAATTCGAAGCCGCACGGACCTCCATCTGGATTATCCTCCAATTCGACGATCGTGCCATCATTCCTGAATAATGGATGGTAATGCTTGGCTATGTGTGTAGCAGATGCATTCGCGTAATGACATATAAAAGCTCTGCGATATCGGTCCTTGGTCTTATTCCGATAAGAGCCATGGATCAAATTACCGTTAAAGAATAATACATCTCCCTTGTCCATAACGACTGGAATCGCCTTCATATCCTTTGGTGGCTTGACATAATGTGTGGTGAACGATTCTTTCTCATCCGCTGTATCCGGACAAACAAGATCGAACCCATTCGTCTTGGGAACGACTAAGAGTCCTCCATTATCTTCATCAGCTGCATCTACGGCGGTCCATGCTGCAATACAATTGCCAGGCTCCACCTTGAGGTAGAAATTATCCTGATGTAAAGCTTGACCACGCGAGCCTGGCGGCTTGTAGTAGAACATGCTCTGGGCTGCATAAGCTTCTTCCCCATATAGATCGGCTAGAACATCCATAACGGGCTGATGAAGCATATATTTCTTCGCTGTCTCATTAAACCGATGCGGATGCATGACGCGGGGATACCTTTTCAAGGGATCGTCTATCTCTTGATTCAATACAGGCTCGAACAAACCCGGCACACTAGTGTTACTGATCCGTTGGAACGTTTCTCCGATTTCTGAAAGGTCCTCATGGCTATATAACCCCTTTAGAATTAGATACCCCTCTTCCTTGAACTGGTTTACCTGTTCTTCTGTCAGCGCTTGTAATTGTCCAATCATGAATACTCAACTCCTTGAGATCATTACTGTTGTTTCTACGTATAAGTGTAAGATTTATCACAGTCATTTAGAAGTAAGCATTCCACTATAAAGTAACACTATTCTGCTATTCCATGCTACAATTGTACAAAAGCATCCGAGAGGAAGAGAGTCGAAATGAATCATTCCATTATCGATCCGAGCCGTGCATCAACAGATGGAACGGGTACGATCATATGTGACCATTTTAATGAGGATGATACTTATACCATCAAACGAACGAATGGAATGAAGGATTGGCTCATTACTTATACGTTGTCCGGTGAAGGGTATATGATGATTCAAGGAAAGGAACGACGAATTCTAGCGGGGGATATTGCTATTATTAAAGGAGGCACTCCCCATCAGTATGGTACACGACAAGGCCAAACCTGGAATTTTGTATGGGTACACTTCATTCCGAGTGCACAGAAGATCAGCTGGATGCAGCTTCCTGAGTCCCCAACGGGCTTCATCTTCCACGCTATCGACAACACATATTTACAAAGAAGGATATATCGTATCTTTAAACGAATCATCTATGATAACCGTCAAGAAAGCCCTCATTCTAATGAGCTATGCTTGAACGCACTGAATGAGCTACTTCTATTAATCTCCAAGGACATCAAAAAACCCGTGGATGCACGGGTAGCTGAGGTGTTGCATATCCTTACTGAACGGATGACAGAGCCCATACAAATTGAAGCTCTGGCTAGCTTGATTGGCATATCCTCATCAAGACTTTCCCATGTATTCAAGTCAGAGACGGGACAGTCGATTATAGAAACCTTAATCCGAATGCGCCTTCGCCAAGCGGCACTACTCTTACAGCACAGCACCCGTAACGCCACCGAAATTGCTTTGGATGTAGGCTTCCAAAACTATAACCATTTTGCTAATCAGTTTAAAATTTATTATGACATGAATCCCAGACAATACAGAAAGGCATATATGTTAAGGAGTTAATGGCGCAGCCGTTGACTGTCTTATCATCATTTGTGGAACGAGGACGGTCCTATTCTGTTCTGCGAGAGACTCTTTATCTAGTTGCTTGAGCAAGAAATTTACTGCGGTCTTGCCCATTAGCTCAATAGGCTGGGCAACGGTTGTGAGTGGAGGATCGGTTACGGATGCCAATATGGTATTATCAAAGCCAATAATCGATAGATCAGCGGGGACCTTCAATCCCAATTCCTTGGCGGATTGCAGAGCACCAATGGCTAGCATATCGTTACAGCAGAATATTCCTGTCGGTCTTGGTATTTCTTGAAGCAGCTGTGTAGCTAGCCGTTTACCATCCTCCACCAAATGGTGCCCGCTCATCTTCACCATGCTTGCAGGCAGCTCGAGATTCGCTTCATTCAGCTCCTGCTGAAAGCCACGAATTCTTTCTCGGCTGCTACTAACTTCGATAGACTCTGATAACACAGCCATTCGCTTGTGCCCCAGATCAAGGAAATGTCGAGCTGCTAGTCTTCCCCCTTGAAAGTCGTCGACCACAACGATCTGTACCTGGACATCAGGAATATCTCTGGCAATCATCGATACGGGTATCGATTTCTCCATTAAAGCCTTCAGTATCTTCTTGTCTTTTATCCCTGTCCCAATAATAATGCCATCCACACTTTTCTGCTGCAGCAGTTCAAGATACTTCTCAACTCGCTCATCTTTATTATCAGTGCTACATATGACTAGACTATAACCCAGTGTGCTGCCCTGATCTTCCACGGCTCTAGCCATCTCAGCGAAGAACGGGTTTGATATATCAGGGACCAAAAGTCCAATCGTATACGTCTTCTTCCCTGCTAAAGCTGATGCGATTACACTGGGCCTATAATTCATCCTCTGCATGACAAGTAAAATTTCTTTGGCTTTTTTCTCGCTGATTTTCCCCTTACCATTGATCACCTGAGAGACAGCAGCAATCGATACACCCGCTTCTCTTGCCACATCATATATCGTAACCTTCATCATTATCTCTCCATTGCATTCACGACTATTTACTACATTTATTATATAGTTAGTTTAGTTATAAAGCTAAAGGTTATTCCTCAGGCTTCTTCATGATCCAGGCATGCTCCGGATCATTGTGGAATTTCCAAACCCGATTGGGTCCCGCCATCACATTCAAGTAGTACACGTCATATCCTGGCGGTGCTGATACTGGATGATATCCCTCTGGCACCATTACAGCCTGTTGGTCCTTAACGACAACTGTCTCATCCAAAGACCTGTCATCTGTATAAACACGTTGAATGGCAAATCCATGTTCCGGTTGAATTCGATAATAATACGTTTCCTCCAGTAGTGACTCATCTGGTAGCGCATCTCGGTCATGCTTATGTGGCGGATAACTAGACCAATGTCCATTAGGGGTAAAGACTTCAACCACCAGTAAGCTGTCTGCCGGCTCTTGCTCAGGTAAGATATTATGAATTTGTCGTTCGATATTCCCATACCCACGCTTCTCTACGCCAACCTGATGTGGGCTAATTAATCGCGTTTGGTAATTACCTTTACCTGGTGCCGTGCATATGGCGATCTCCAACGGTGTAATGGCTTGGACTTCAAACCGATCATCATTGGATACATAAACCGAATATGGCGGTATTCTCTCGAACACACTCATCCGTTCACCAATTTCAAGATACTTCTCCTCACTGGTGATTACATTGGCTATGCCGCTAAGTAGCACCATGCATACCTCACTGTCCCCCGTGTTACGGCTCAAGCTCTGGCCCATAGCCAGCTCCACTACTTGAAACCCAACATACTCCCATTGTGCATATGCGGGAGTGACATCCAGAATAACACCCTCGTGATCTGGTTTCGTCGATTTTACAATTAGCTTTGACAAGGAAGTCCCTCCTTTAAGAATAATAAGAAAAACAAGTAAATCACTTAGTGCGATGCTCCTTTAATGCTCGAACTCATACTTTTGTGGTGTAAGACTCGATTAACGCTATACTTAGCGCTATTATACAGTGAGTATTCGCTAGATCACCCTCATAACCGCTCAAATGGGCCAACAACGCTAGTTTCTGCGCTATAGCGCAGTCTAGACGGAGCTGTAGCGCTGATACTAGCGCTATTCAGCGTAAACGTTATTTTCAAACGATACTTACTACATGCACACTGCACTATTGCGCCAACTGCTGCGCTAATGAATTAGAATGTAAAATAACTATTATGACTCCAATTGGTTAATCGCCTTACCCACACTTCCGAACAAACGAATTTTCGTCCTTACCGTTTCTTTAATCGCTTGCATAGCAGGAATGAGATAATTTCTAGGGTCATAGGCCTCTGGGTGGTCGGCTAGATATTGCCGAATACATGCTGTAAAGGCAATCTGGTTATCGGTGTTAACATTAATTTTACATGTTCCTAATGATATCGCTTGACGTATTTCCTCATCGGGAATACCACTTCCACCATGAAGTACAAGAGGCAATCCGGTTAATCTCTGGATTTCTGCCATCTGCTGAAAGCCCAATTTGGGCTGACCACGGTAAGGTCCATGAACAGAGCCTAGTGCGGGTGCGAGGCAATCAATTCCGGTTTGCGTAACAAGTTTGGCGCACTGTTCAGGGATGGCATACATCCCTTCTGCCTCATCCACAACAAGATCGTCCTCCCTACCGGTAATTCGACCGAGCTCCGCCTCAACGGTTGCCCCCAGCACATGCGCCGCTTCTGTCACCCTACTAGTGATCTCGATATTATCCGCCAATGAATGGTGTGAAGCATCGATCATAACAGAGGTGAACCCTGCATGCAGGGCACGGATACATACCTCATACGTCGATCCGTGATCCAAATGTAAGGCAACAGGCACCGTAATATTGTGATGCTTGCTCAATTCCCGTACCATTCCCGATATACAGGGTAATCCCCCCATATAAGGAATGTAGGCTTCACTTACACCTAGGATAACAGGTGATTGCTCCTCCTGCGCTGTAAGTAAGATCGCCTGCGTAAACTCCAGATTATTCAAGTTAAATTGAGCGACAGCATAATTGTTCGTTAGAGCATGCTGTAGCATTTCCTTCATGGATACTAACGATGTCATGTACCTTCCCCCATTCCTCAAAAAACGACAGCAAGATTAACATACATATTACTACCTAAGGTAGACGTACAACTCATCACCAGTTTCTAATTCACTCTCCAAGGTCGATTTTCTACTCTACAGCTCCAGTCCCTCACCAAAGCTACTCTCCAAGGTCGATTTTCTACTCTGGAGCAAGCATATTGCCCCAAAGTTACTCAACTGAAATCCTGTACGTAGTAAGTTAATCTTGCTGTCATAGAAAAAAACGACAATGGACTACCAGCGTGCGGTTACTACCTTCTTACGCGTGTAGAATTCTACACCATCGGAGCCATTGGCATGTAGGTCGCCATAGAACGATTTTTTCCATCCTGAGAACGGAAAGAAGGCCATGGGAGCTGGAACACCTAAATTGATGCCTAGCATGCCAGCATCGATCGTTTCGCGGAATTGTCTAACGTTACTTCCACTCTTCGTAAAGAGGCACGCACCATTGGCGAATTCCGAACGGTTCGTTAATTCGATGGCTTCCTCCAATGTTCGTACCCTTACTATCGATAATACAGGCGCGAAAATTTCGTCCTCCCATATTTTCATATCACATTGCACTTGATCGAAGACGGTCGGTCCAACAAAGTAACCCTTACCGTCAGTCGCAGCTTGATCGTTGCGACCATCTCGAATAAGTAAGGCACCCTCTTCTACTCCGATATCGATATACTTAAGCGTACGCTCCTTATGTGGACCGCGGATAACAGGTCCTAGGAAGGTTCCTTCATCTAAACCGTTGCCCATCGTTATTCGTTCGACCGCTTCCATCAATTTGCTAACGAAGGGATCTCCGACCTCGCCTACAGCTACAGCAACAGAACAGGACATGCAACGCTCTCCAGCCGAACCAAAGGCTGCACTAACAATTTCCTTGACCGTTAAATCCAGATCGGCATCCGGCATCACGATGGAATGATTCTTAGCACCTGCCAAAGCTTGCACACGCTTGCCGTGAGCCGAGGCGGTTTTATATACATATTCAGCAACTGGCTGGGAACCAACAAAGGATATCGCCTTTACATCCTCGTGCTCCAACATACCGTTCACAACATCGTGGGCACCATGAACAATATTAAGCACACCATCAGGTAAGCCTGCTGCCTTGAACAGCTCAGCCAAACGATTTGCTAATAATGGCGTGCGCTCCGATGGCTTCAAGACGAAGGTATTCCCACAGGCAATGGCAAGCGGGAACATCCAGCAAGGCACCATCATCGGGAAATTGAATGGTGTAATCCCACCAACTACACCAATCGGATATCGGTACATACCCGATTCTAGGTTAGTTGCAATATCTGGTAGCTGCTTGCCCATCATAAGTGACGGAGCCCCTGCCGCGAATTCGACGCATTCAATCCCGCGTAGCACCTCACCGTAAGCTTCGGCGTAGCTTTTACCGTTCTCTGTCGTAATTAACCGTGCCAGCTCCTCCCAATGCTCAACGAGCAGCTGCTGATACTTGAATAAGACACGTGCACGACGTGGTACAGGAGTTGCGCTCCAAGCTTTGAAGGCTGTCTTAGCCGTTTCAACGGCAAGGTTCACATCATCCTTCGTAGATAACGGTACAAGCGCCAAAATTTCTTCTGTTGCAGGATTATATACATGATCCGAAGTGGTGCTCTGCGAGGCAACCCACGCACCACCGATCCAATTTTTTAATAGCTGAGCCATCTTCAAAAACCCCTTTCACTCCACATTTAATTAATTCTGCAAACGGCTACCATTTAATATTCTGAAAAACGAATTAATCGCTAAAACATCGATATGTTCCGATTTTTTTCAGAATCAGCAATTGTAAGCCGTTTACAGTGTAGCCGTTATTTCACCACGATTGCAGCGTTCGATATAATCGTGAACCTGTTCTGCTGAAGGCATAGCATCTGAGCAGCTGTGACTAGATATAACAATACAAGCCGCCGCACTGCCGTATTCCATGCTGGACTCAATCGTCCATCCCTGCATTAGGCCATATAGAAAGCCCGCAGCATAAGAGTCTCCGGCACCGAACGTCTTGATGACCTTAGCTGGGAAGCTTTTGGCACGATGGGCAAACCCATCCTTCGTATAGGCGATGGAGCCCTCCTTGCCATGCTTGATAATAACGAGCTTAGCCGCGTAATCAAACCACTTGCCAGCCGTCACTTGATCGTTATGATCGGCATTCTGTTCGAACATCTCCATCATGTCGAACTCCTCACGGGTTCCTAGCAGAATATCACATTTCTCTGCGGCCAAATTGTAATACACGGCCGTTTCTTCATCAGACGCCCACGTATAAGCCCGATAATCCAAATCGAATACGATGGTTGTACCGTGCTTACTCGCGTAAGAAAGTGCTTGGAATACGGCTTCACGAGATGGACTTTGTGCAAGCGCAGTGCCAGAAATCAATAGCACCTTCGCCTTCGCAATTAGCTGTTCGTCCACCTCACCCGGCGTGAGCTTAAGATCAGCTACGTTATCTCGGTACATCAGAATACTGCATTCTGTTGGGCTCTTAATCTCGGTAAAGGCAAGCCCAGTAACGGCTCCCGTATGGTCTGTTACTACATTAGACGTATCGATGTGGTTACGATGGAGATAATCAGTAATGAAGCGCCCCATCTGGTCATCGGATACTTTCCCGATGAATGCTGTGCTCTTACCTAACCGAGACATCCCTATCGTAATATTAGCTGGTGATCCTCCGACATACTTCGTGAAGGTCATCGTCTCTTCCATGGGACGATTGATCTCATTGGCATTGAGATCGATACATAATCGACCGATAGCAACAAAATCAAGCGGTTTATCCGCGGGGAAAGAAATATTATTCATACCCATCTACCTACTTTCAGTTAAGTTTAAGGAATCGATATATTGAAGAGATCGCTTCGCATATTCATAAGCAGGATGCAATCCGGGATCCTGTTCACCCTCGAGAATAGCCCAGCCGTCATAGCCTCTACGGAATAGCTCATTAAAGACGGGAGCAAAGTCTATACATCCATCACCAGGAACGGTGAAGACACCCTTCCGTATACAGCTCACAAAATTATCCTTGTTAGCACGCGCCTGATCTAGTACTTCCTGACGTATATCCTTCAAATGCACATAAGCTATCCGGCAGTAATGCTTACGCAATACTGTTAATGGATCTGCACCACCATAATAAGCATGACCCGTGTCGAATAGTAAATACACCAGATTGGGATCGGTCATCTCCATCAGGCGGTCAATTTCCTCTGGTGACTCCACAACAGTTCCACCATGATGGTGATAGGTCAGCTTCATACCGTATTCTCTGGCTATGGCTCCTGCCTCATTAAGCCCCTCTGCCAGGCTGACCCAGCCAGCTTCATCTAGCGCTACTATTTCACTCTCATTCGAAGTTCGTCTAGGGTCAAAGTGGAGAGAGCCCCCTACCTCACAGGTGCTGATGACCTTGCTGCCCATATCCGATAGGAACATAACATGCTGTCGATACGCTTCCAGCTCCGTTTCCCGATAGGCAGGATCAGAGAATAAGACGGATTTCCACTGGGAGACAAGCTGGATTCCACGTGAGCTCAGCTCCTGCTTCAATACGTTTACATCCGTCGGATACTTGCGCCCCATCTCCGTACCGGTTAATCCCAATGCTTGAATCTCGTTAAGAATCTGTTCATATGTGGTCATATCACCATGCTCCTGTACATCCTCACCCACCCAATTGATCGGATGAATGCCAAACTGAAATGGCCATTGTTTCATGACTTCCCGCCCTCCCCATTAAATCGATTTGATCGATTGTATTTTCTCACTCATCTGTCTATGTGCATGTAGAACTTTCTCGCTTGAGGATACTTCAGGCACGCCAACATTCCACCAGGATTCATAACCGTCCGTATTTGTACCAGGTAAGACAGAAATCTCGATGAGTGTTGAGATCGTTTCTTCCTTGGCCTGCATGATCGCTGCCTTCAATTGCTCGGCTGTTGTTGCCTTAAACGACTTGATACCTAAGCTGCTTGCATGGGCGGCAAAATCTATGGACAGATACTCCCCTGATAACGCTCGCGTTGCTTCCGAACGATAACGAAATTCATTGCCGAAGCCGTCGCTGCCATGTCCTCTCTGCAAATTATGAATACATTGAAAACCATGATTGTTAAACAATAGAACCGTCAATTTCCGTCTTTCCTGAATACTAGTAATCAGCTCGGAATGGAGCATTAAATAGCTTCCGTCGCCCACAATCGCATAAACCTCACGATCCTGTTGTGCAAGCGCCACACCAAATGCACCCGACACCTCATAGCCCATACAGGAAAAGCCATATTCCATATGATAGGTTTTGGGCTCAACCGATCTCCATAAGCGATGTAAATCCCCCGGCAAGCTACCCGCAGCACATACAACTACCGATGAAGCATCAATTGTCTCGTTAATGACTCCAAGCGCCCTCGTTTGAGCAAGCCCTTGCTCGTGCTCCAACGTGTATAGACGATTCACCTCGGCATCCCATTGTAATTTTAACCGAGCAATCTCCCCATCCTCATACCCACTCTGATAATTCTCCTGTGCTAAGGCTTGATGAAGCGCTTGCAAGCCTAACTTCGCGTCGGCAGTCATGGCCACACCATTCAGCTTAGTGGAATCAAATCCACTGATGTTAATGTTGACAAATTGCACACCCGGATGTCCGAATGCCGACCTCGATTGTGTAGTAAAATCCGAATAGCGAGTACCTATCCCAATGATTACATCCGCTTCATTAGCTAGAATGTTAGCACTTAGAGATCCTGTTACCCCAATCGCACCAACATTCAACGGGTGATCCCACGTAAGCGAGCTCTTGCCCGCTTGTGTTTCCGCAACAGGAATACCGAAGGCTTCCACGAACGACCGCAGCTCAGGCAATGCGTCTGCATATATAGCGCCACCACCAGCAATCAAAAGCGGTTTTTTCTTATTCTGCATGAGCGCTACAGCCCGCAAAATCGCATCCGTAGCAGGCGGTCGACGATCGATATAATGCACCCTTTTGTCAAAAAAAGATGTTGGATAATCGTAAGCTTCCGCTTGAACATCCTGGGGCAAGGCAAGTGTGACCGCTCCGGTCTCTGCAGGGTCGGTTAATACTCTCATCGCTTGAATGACCGCGGTCATTAGCTGCTCAGGACGGACGATTCTATCCCAATACTTGCTCACGCTCTTGAAGGGATCATTGGCCGAAATCGTATAATCACTCGGTACCTCTAGCTGCTGCAGCACGGGATCGGGTTGCCTGCTCGCGAAATTGTCCCCGGGCAATAACAATACCGGAATCCGGTTCACGGTTGCAGTGGCAGCCGCTGTAATCATGTTCAGCGCACCTGGTCCTATCGACGATGTACAGGCGTAAATTTGTTGCCGATTTTTCTGTTTGGCATATGCCGCAGCTGCATGAACCATCCCTTGCTCATTCTTACCTTGGATGAATGTCAGACTCCCCGCGTCTCGCTCCAGAGCCTCACCGATTCCGGTCACATTACCATGGCCAAAAATCCCCATCAGACCCTTAACAAATTTGGTTTCCTTACCATCTACCGAGACATATTGTTGATCCAAAAAACGTAGCAGTGCTTGTGCCATTGTCAGACGAACTGTTCCCATGTCAATCACCTCATCCTAGGACTTTTTATATCACTTCAGATATTCGAACTGCTCTTCCCTCCTGTAGAGACTTCTTTGCCGCATGCGCAATCAATTCGGCCTTTAGGCCGTCATTTCCATCAACTAGTGTAGGTACATGGTTCAGAATACTATCAATAAATGCATTCACTTCAGTTACATAGGAATCCTGGTAACGATCTAAGAAAAAGTACTTCGGTTTGTCAGAATACACACCCTTGGCTGTACTCACTACTGCCGTGTTTGGAAGATCATTCTCAGCCGTTACGCTACCTCCCGAGCCGAATACCTCCACTCTTTGGTCGTAACCGTAAGCAGCCCTCCTGCTATTATCGATGACACCAAGCACACCGTTCTCGAAGGTTAATGTAATGATAGCTGTATCAATATCTCCATGCTCTGCGAACACCGGATCAATCATAACCGAACCTTTTACATACACCTCTACCACATCACTACCTATTAGGTACCTCGCCATATCAAAATCATGAATACACATATCGATGAACATACCACCTGAATTTTTGATATAGTCAGCAGGCGGTATTTCTGGGTCTCTAGATGTAATCTTGACGATATGAGGCTCACCGATTTCCCCCGTCACAACCGCTTCACGCACACGTATAAAGTTGTGGTCAAATCGTCGATTAAAGCCAGTTTGAAATTTGATTCCCGATTGGACAACAACCTCTAGTGCTTCTTGTGTCAGCCTATTGTTAAAGCTGATGGGCTTTTCGCAGAAAATATGCTTCCCCGCTTTCGCAGCATCCCTAATAATCGAAACATGCGTATTCGTAGATGAACAGATAAAGACCGCATCGATCTCTGGATCATTGATAATGTCCTGATAGTCCGTAGTAACCAACGGTATGTCCATGGAGTCTGCCCAATTCTGATCAATAAAAAGGTCAGAGATTGCAGCAACTTCCACAGCCGGATGACGCCTCAGGCTTTCAACATGCAGCTTACCTATTCTTCCCGTTCCAATGACACCAAGCCTGAGTTTCTCCATGTGTGACCTCTCCTTTTAAATGAGTAAGCAATAGATTAAGCGCTTAACCCATATTCTAAAGGTGACCACTTATTCTGTCAAGAGGAGTTGATATTAGAGATGGACCCCTGCCTAAGGGTAAAAAAACGCAAAGGATACTCACGACTAAAGTCACGACTATCCTTTGCGTATGAACTCATTCTACTCGGAGTATAATGCACTGAGCGAAATTATGTTACGGCATTTCACACTCAACTAACCTTGGGATAACAATTCACCAACCACCCTCTGGGCCTCTTGCTCGTCGACACCTTTCGTTTCTAGTGTCACTGTTGCGCCACCTTTAACTCCTAACTTTACGATCTCGATCATCTTCTTCGGATTTCCGCATTTGTCACCTAGCCATAGCTGCATGTCACATTCGAAGGCTTCTGCCGCTAACGCAATGCGCTTCGAGGGCATGACATGTAAGCCTAGACTATTCTTGATTAGGTATTGTTGTTTCATTTGATCGCTCCCCTTTTAACTTGTATTTGGTATATTCAGGTTAATATAAAGCGCTTTCATTAACAACATTTACTAATTGCATAATTGGCTATAGCCTGTTGCCATACCTATTATTTGTTTATTAAACACAATAAGCCCGTAAGATCCAGAGAGATAATAATCTCCATCTGAACCTACAGGTCTATCGGCTTTTACAGCCTCATCATTGTATTAGTTAAAGTGCTGCTTGATCATTTCTTCAACCTGCTTAACCTTTATCGGTTTACTGACGTAATCAACCATTCCTAACTGAGCACAACGTTGCTTGTCTACCTCTGAGATACTTGCAGTCATCGCAATAATTAGAGGTCTCTTATTAGCTGGTATACGCTCCATTATAGTTTCAGTCGCTTCGAAGCCATCCATTTCTGGCATTTGAAGGTCCATGAGAATAAGATCATAGGACTTCTTCTTCAATTGCTCCAATACCTCAAAGCCATTTCCAGCGAGATCAGCATTATGCCCTAGCTTAAATAAGATACGCATGAGCAGCTTCTGATTGACAATGTGATCTTCAGCAACAAGAATGCTTAGTGCACCACGATCGGATGGCTGATAAGTGGCTCGTTCCCGCGTATCTTCAGGTTCAGAGATGTTGACAGCGAATTGAAACGGCTTGGATTGAATCGTGAAGACAAAGGCAGCTCCCTTCTCTACGCCCTTCTCTGCCCGGATGCTTCCGCCCATAAGCTCAACAAGTGTTTTGCAAATGGATAATCCAAGTCCCGTCCCCCCGTATTTGCGCGTCGTAGATGAATCCAATTGTGAAAAAGGTTTAAATAAATTTTCGATTTGATGGGGAGCAATTCCGATGCCTGTGTCCTTAATAATAAATTCGAGTTCCAGATTATCGGGCCGCTCAGAAAGCTTATTCACAACGACAAAGATCCCACCACTATTCGTAAATTTAACCGCATTCCCTACTAAATTATTAAGAACTTGACGCAAACGTGTGACGTCTCCAATAATGATGCCCGGTAGCTGTGAATCGATATGATACGCCATCTCCAGATTATGCTCTCGTGACTTGGCCATGAATAAATCAAAGGTCTCTTCAATACATGCTCTCAAATCAATGGGCTCATGCTCAAGCTCCATCTTGCCTGATTCAATCTTCGAGAAATCCAGAATATCGTTGATGACTAATAATAGGGCATCGCTGCTCTTACGTACGATATCTGCATATTCCCGTTGCTCTGTATCAAGGTCTGTATCCATGAGTAGATCTGTCATCCCAATAATCCCATTCATGGGCGTGCGAATCTCGTGACTCATCATAGCAATGAATTCCGTCTTGACGCGAACAGCAATCTCGGCCACCTCTTTAGCCTGTAGCAGCTCTCTCTCCACGATTTTGCGGGCTGTAATATCACTCACTGTACAAGCAAATATCTGATTATTCTCGATGAATGCCTCGCCAATCTGGATTTCAGCAGAGAATTCACTACCATCCTTACGGATCGGTGTAACCTCACTCAGCTTTCCTACTCTATACTTTTCTCTAATCTTCGAAAGCGAGACCGCGTTCTTATGCTTAGCAATAGTGGGAATCAGCTTGGTTATCGGTTGACCTAATAGCTCAGCCTCCTTATATCCAAACGTCCCCTCCGCTGCTGGATTTACAGTAATGATCTTTCCACTCTTACTAAAGGTAATCATCGTATCAATAGAAGTTTCTTCAATAACTCTTGCTTGTGCTTCTGCCCTAATTAAACGGTCCGTCGTATGAAGCAATTCCTTATTGGTTTTCTCTAGCTCGATTGTTCGATGCTGTAGCATCTCTGTTTGAATTTCTAGCTTCTTGTGAATCACGTACATGCTGACAAATCGATTGATTTTCGATTTTAACAATTGTGGCACGATGGGCTTCGCCAAATAGTCGATCGTGCTTAAGGAATACTCCGCTAACAGCTGCTCTCTCTCCCAGCTCTCTGCTGTCATGAATATGATGGGGATCCCCTTGGATTGTTCACGAATATGAACAAACATCTCCGTTTCAAATCCATACATCCCCGGCATTTCGACATCCAGAATGATAAGGGCAAAATCATCCTTAGCGAGACATTTAAGCGCTTCTTCTCCAGTATTAGCCCGAACTAAGCAATAATTCTCCTCCGCAAGAACAGCCTCAATAGCCTGAAAGTTTTCTAGCTGATTATCGACGACTAATATATGAATCGGGTGGTCAAATTCCATGACTTGAATTACCTCCATTGAACATTACTTTGTAGAAATCATTACTAAACAGATGTCATCGAACTGGCTTCCACTATTCGCTAGAGGTACACATATATCAACGAGTGCAGGCAGCTCTAAATCCTTATATCCCAGCATTTCGTTAAATACTGCCTCAGACCTATCTTCCATGCCACTATCCTTCGTTTCTATCAACCCATCCGTATAAAGCACAATTTTTATACCATCCTGATATTCAATCGTTCCTTTAGTTATTTTCATTTGATCAAAGAAACCTACCCCACAAGTGCCAGCAGTAAGTAAAACAACCGAATCATCAACATATACAATTCCCGGTGGATGGCCTGCATTCACATATTCAATGTTCTTCTTCTCTGTATCCAATACCAGATAAATAGCAGTGAAGTAGAAGTTAGTCAATTCATCCATAAGCTTCAGCTGATTCATATATCGGTTAAGCTCTTTTATAACCAGCTCTGGGTCACTAATATGTGTGATGGTTTCCTGTAGAACAGAACAAATATACATACAAACCAAGGAGGATGAGATACCATGACCCATCATATCCAACAGAATAATGCCATAGCGGTTATCCCCAATTGGATACCATGCATAAAAATCACCGGCAAGCTCGGACGAGGGCTGATAGAAGGCCGAGATCTTCACCTTCCCATCATCAATTGGCTTGCTGAGTACACTACGCTGTATCTGCTTGGCCAGCTCAAGCTCGAATCGAATCCGCTTATCCCTCTCCTTGTGCCAGTCTTTCTCGAACTTTAGCCTCAGTGCGGATCGAATGCGAGCTAATAATTCGATTTTGTTAATAGGCTTTAATACATAATCAAAGGCCCCAGCATCGAATGCCTCAGCTAGCTTGTTGGAATCTCCCAACGCAGTTACGAAGATAATAGGTACATCCTTATAACGCCGATCCTTTCGAATCAATTTAGTAGTCTCAATACCGTCAATCTCAGGCATCATCATATCCATCAGTATTAAATTTACAGGTACTTCTATTGTCGAATCCATCTCTAATAAACCGAACAATGCTTTGGCCGAGGTTACCCCTGTCACATCACCATATCCAGCTTTTTTTAATATCTTTTCTATGACAAGTAGATTCATTTTATTATCATCAACAGTAATGATATTCATCTTAAATCCCCTTTATCTGAATGAATCTTTTTGTTACTTCATATTTAGTAAGACTATCGTGTTATCACGTAAATAGCTATGTATATTTAATATATTCACTAAGTGGTGACTAGCTGGTGAATTATCCCTTTACCGTATCCCAGAATAGCTTGATCATATCTTCATCCTCCGAACCAGCTAAGGCAGTACAATAACGTATTTCCTCCCCATTCTCCAGATATTCGCCATAGATTCCCCGTTCATACATTTCAATATTTTGCCAAACCTCGTATTGTATAGTAAAGTAGTAATCACCTGCTAAGTAGGTTAGTGAAGACTTGCGAATTAGAAATTGTCCATTCTCTTCTACCAAGATGTCATCCACTTGTAAATCCTCATCCGGTACTCCAGCTTGTCTCATCTCTTCAAGGACTTCTTGCGCATGTTCAATCGTATTCATGTAAGATCGACTCCTTCAACCAAATGTATCGAGAACTTATCTTCAAGTACCCGACCAAAGTCTAGATATAACCCATCCGTTGGACCGTTTGGGATTGTACGTATGTCGAATACAATGATTGTAGTCGAGCAATGAAAAGCGGGTGGAAGTCATGATAGAACAGAAAACCATATATATTATTCTAACAGATACCGGATCGTTTCTCTCGAGAATGATCAGGCTATATACGGGAGACGATTTAAATCATACATCGATCGCATTCGATGATCAATTGAATGAGGTTTATAGCTTCGGTAGAAAATATCAACGGAATCCATTCGTAGGTGGATTTGTTCGTGAGAATATCCGCGACGATTTATTCATGAACAGCGACAGACAAACCAGCTGCGCCATTTACTGCTGTAAAGTAGATATTCAATCCTATAACGATATTCGTAACCATATTAAACAAATCGAAGCGAATTGCGATCAATACACTTATAACTTCCTAGGATTATTCGGCGTTATGCTTAACATTGAAGTGGGCTCGGAGAAAGCATTCTTCTGTTCACAATTCGTCTCTTTTCTATTCCAAAGTGTAGGTATTTCCATCGTGAATAAACCTGCTAAATTAGTTACTCCTGGTGATATCGCTCATTCAACACAGCTTAAACCACTCTATTATGGTAACCTCAAGCAGTATTTCAATCATGAACAGGTCAAGCACATTAGCTAATGGAGTAAGAAATAGCCATGGCTATTTGTTATTTTTATAACCATTTTTTCCAAAACAATAGATGATCGAATGTGTTAATATGGTCTTAATATGATTCGTTCATACAGTAAATGGGGGAACATAACGGGCATGCATACCAATTGGAAAAAGAAGATCATACTGTTCCTAACGAGCCAGACGATCTCGCTCTTCGGAACAGCCCTAGTACAATACGCCATCATGTGGCATATCACTTTAACTACACAATCAGGCGTAATGATGACAATTGCTATCGTTTGTGGCTTCCTGCCTACCTTTTTCCTATCTCCATTCGCTGGGGTATGGGCTGACCGCTACAATCGAAAGCTACTCATTATTATGTCAGACTCATTGATTGCCATATCTACACTTATTCTCGCCATCCTATTTATGGCCGGATTTAACGGACTCTGGTTGCTCTTTGTAATATCCGGCATACGCGCACTCGGCACAGCCATTCAAACACCAGCAGTCGGGGCCATAGTCCCCCAGCTCGTACCAGAGGATAAATTAACTAAGGTGAATGCAACAAACGGAAGTATTCTAGCATTCGTGATGCTAGTATCCCCCATGGTAGCAGCAGCACTTCTCACGGTAGCTAGCCTCGAGGTCATATTCTTCATAGATGTGATTACAGCGATCATCGCAATTCTGATATTAATAGTATTCTTACCTGTAAAGTCACATGCCAAAGCCTTAGAACAACAAACGACTAGCTACTTCAATGATATGCGACAAGGTTACTTGTACATTAAAAATCATAACTATGTTAAGAATTTCTTTATATTCTGCGCCTTCTTCTTCATATTAGCAGCACCCGTGGCTTTCTTAACACCTTTACAGGTAACACGTACCTTCGGTGAGGATGTCTGGCGATTAACGGCTATCGAAATTGTCTTCTCTATCGGAATGATGGCGGGTGGCATTGTTATAGCATCTTGGGGTGGCTTTAAGAACAAAATTCACACGATGACACTGGCGTGTCTGATCATGGGATCCTGCACGCTAGCGCTTGGATTGATCCCTAACTTCTGGGTTTACTTAATTTTCATGGGTTTAGTCGGTGTTGCTATGCCCTTCTTTAACACACCATCAACGGTTTTATTGCAGGAGAAGGTTTCCGAGGATTATCTCGGCAGAGTATTCGGGGTTCTAGGAATGATATCCAGTGTGATGATGCCACTAGGCATGGTCATATTCGGACCTCTGTCCGATATCATTCAGATCGAATGGCTGCTTATGTTTACGGGTCTGCTAATGTTTATCCAAAGCTTCTTCTTATTCGGTAATAAGGCCTTGATTGAGGCCGGTAAGCCAAGCGTTAAAGCTGAATAAGGGAATGTGCTGATCGATAATTTGAAGAGGAGTGTTCCTTGATGACAAATAGTAGCAGGAATCCTAAGGTTGATGGTTTTTTAAGAAAAGCCAAAACTTGGAGGGAAGAATATGAGAAGTTGAGAAATATCGTTCTTGACTGTGAGCTGAACGAAGAATTTAAGTGGATGCACCCTTGTTACACGTTTGAGGATAAAAACATCGTTTTAATACATGGATTTAAAGAATATTGTGCGCTTCTATTTCACAAAGGTGCCTTATTACAGGATGCCCATCGGATTCTAATTCAACAAACGGAGAATGTACAGGGGGCGCGCCAGATTCGGTTCACCAATGTTCAAGAAATCGTTGAAATGGAAACCATCTTGAAAGCCTATATTCATGAAGCCATTGAAGTTGAAAAAGCCGGCTTGGAAGTAATCTATAAGAAGACGACAGCGTACATAATTCCTGAAGAATTTCAAAATAAACTCGATGCCATCCCTGCTCTGAAAGCTGCTTTTGAAGCATTGACGCCGGGACGGCAAAGAGCATATATTCTTTATTTTTCTGTGCCCAAACAATCCAAAACTCGAGAGTCCAGGATTGAGAAAAGCATGCAACAAATTCTAGGTGGAAAGGGATTAAATGATTAGTATCAGATTATTGAGAAAGTCTACATTGTAGTGACGGAGAGTGAAATATTGGCTTAATTCAATAAGCGGGAATTTTCCCGCATAATCATGAGCCTGGAGCAAGAATGGCGCAATAAGCGGGAATTTTCCCGCATAATTGTGAGTCTGGAGCAAGATTGGCGCAATAAGCGGGAATTTTCCCGTATAATTGTGAGCCTGGAGCAAGAATGGCGCAATAAGCGGGAATTTTCCCGCATAATTGTGAGCCTGGAGCAAGAATGGCGCAATAAGCGGGAATTTTCCCGCATAATTGTGAGCCTAGAGCAAGAAGAGGGTAACTTTGGTGCGGGAATGAAGTTGATCACAGAAATGAGCGATGCATCTGAAGTCTGTGCTTGAATGACTCTGCTTTGTTCCGTAGAAAGGGTCGATCTTCTCATCTTCCAACATCTATTCCAATGAAATTTAGCCGTTTTAGTGAGATACACTTGATTTAGATGTACACCACACCATGCAGTTAATTGCTCAGAAACAGCAAAACCGTCCAAATAACTACACGAAAAATAGTTAACTGGGCGGTTCTTGCCGTGTCTCTTGCTCTTGCTCTTGCTCTTGCTCTTGCTCTTGCTCTTGCTCTTGCTCTCGCTCTTGCTCTTGCTCTTGCCTAATAGGTTTGACTAAGATTCGTTGAATGGACTAACGCGTTCTTCTAAGAATACGTACCCCATACTGAGGTAGCTGAAGTGCTCCCGTTATGTCTTCCCCCGTCTCAAAATCAACGTAACTGCTGTGATCTAAGTTGATTTCCGTCGCAACTCCTGAGAAGTTAAGGATGAATACATAATCATACTGTCCGTCACTACGAAGCTGAGCAGTTACACCCGTAGGTAGCTGTACATCCATCGAACGTTTGACGCCAGTATCCTGAACTAACCTACCATATAGAGATTCATAGAAGGCGGGATCGCTTACGCGTGCGGCCAAATAATAAGCCTTGCCTTGGCCGAAGGTATGAACAGTAAGCACCGCCCGACCAGCGTAGAAGTCATCCTGGTATACAGCTAGTACCTCTGCACCTTCTGAGTGAATTAACTCGCAAATTTCATGAACCTCGAATGAGCCCTGAAGTCCTAGCTCGTTCCCTTCCTGCAGCACAATCCCATTCCGGTCGTGATCATGAAGACCTTCAATTTCTTCCGCCCATATGCCAAGTAGATTTCGCAGAGGACCCGGGAATCCATTCAGATAGCAGAGATCATTCTCGTTCACGATCCCTGACCAATAAGTTACGACTACCGTTCCACCGTTGGCAACAAAACGCTCAATTTGTTCTCCCATCTCCTCACGAAGTAGATAAGCCATCGGCACTAAGAGTAGCTTATAGGTCGAGAGGTCATCCCCTGAACCAATAATATCGGTTGGAACGCCTAGCTCCCACAGTGCGCGGTAATGCTGCATCACGGTTCCCTCGTAATGAATGCCCTTATTCCGCGGTCCTTGTGCATCATTCACCGCCCAGCGATTGTCCCAATCGAACAGAATGGCCGCTTCCGCGGGTACAGGTGTACCGATAATTTCGCTTAAATTGGACAGCGTCTTACCGAGCGAAGCGACATCGCTAAACACCCTCGTAAACTCGTGACCTACATGATCGATAACCGCACCATGAAACTTCTCACTCGAACCCCGACTCTTACGCCATTGAAAATATTGCACACTATCCGAGCCATGCGCTACGGCCTGTAGGGAAGATAATTGATGCATACCTGGTTTCTTCAGCTTGCTGACCGGCTGCCAATTCGTCAAGCTAGGTGTACTTTCCATTAACAGGAATGGTTTTTTCTTAAGTGAACGGAACAAATCATGGTTAAAGGCAAACCAAGCTGCTTGATTTCCTTCAGAATTGGCTTCATGCCAAGTCGGATATGCGTCCCAAGAAATGACGTCCACGACCTCTGCAAATTTGCGATAATCGAGATCATAGAATAAATCCATCATATTCGTTGTGCAGGGTAGGTCCGAATTTGCCGCCTTAAGCGGCTTAATCTCATGCTTGTAAAAGTCGATCGTCTGATCGGTAACAAACCGCTTCCAATCCAAATTCAGGCCATGTACACCCGACTCACCATGTGGGGCAGGGGACTCAACCTGTGACCAATCCGTGTAGGTGTGGCTCCAGAACGTCGTCCACCATGCTAGATTAAGAGCTTCCAATGTTCCATACTTACGCTCTACCCATTGACGGAAAGCAGCCTGACAATAGTCACAGTGGCATTCTCCGCCAAACTCGTTGGATATATGCCACCCGACCACGGCAGGATGGAACGCATAACGCTCGGCTAGCTTCTTGTTCATTATCGTCACCTTCTCGCGGTAAACCGGAGAGGTGAAGCAATGATTGTGACGACCGCCATGTAGATTACGCTGTCGATTCGCTCCTACACGCAATACTTCCGGATATTGCTGAGACATCCATGCAGGACGGGCACCGCTTGGTGTGGCTAACCATGCATAAATCCCATTCGCAGCAAAGGTATCGAGCACATGATCCATCCATTCGAAGGTGAATGTCCCTTCCGTGGCCTCAAGAGATGCCCACGAGAATATACCTATGGCCATGACATTACAATGCGCTAATTTCATCAGACGAATATCCTCTTCGAATATGCTTGGGTTATGAAGCCATTGATCCGGATTATAATCGGCTCCATGCATGAATACAGGCAGCTTGTTGCTTATTGGCGAATGAATATTCACGTTTCATCTCTCCTATTTGTCGCTTATCTCATAACAATTAGAAAAGGAGGAGACAGAAGTCACCTCACTTTCCTCCATTATTGCATGTATTATTTGGCAAGGAAAGCATCGATTTGACGTTGCATTTCCGCCTGTATCTTCTCAATACCTGCAGCCTTAATCTGTTTATTGAGCTCGGCTATTCCTTGATCAATATCCTTGATCACGCCGTATTCAAGTGGAATTGCATATCGAAGCATAACATTACTAACATTAGCAACCTCCGTCTTCACACTCGCATTGTTGAATACAAAGGTTTCTAGTGGGTAGTGATATACTGTGCTTTCCCATACATTCAACAAGTCACTAGCTTCTTGTGGGAAGGATGCATCCTGACGGTTTAACGAAGAGTTAAAGCTCCAGTTCGAGAAACCCGTATAGTTGGCACTCTTATCCGTAGACGTATACTTATCGTCTCCGACAGGCTCATAATGTGTGCCCGCAATACCATACATCATAAGATTATGAAGCTCTTTATCATTCTGCATCAGATCAATGAACATCAGTGCACGTTCTGGATTTTCCGAGGTCGCATCCGAGTTGTTCGGCAATTTCATAAATTTTCATCGAAGGGTCTGACAGTAGCTCACACACCCTCTTCATTCGCAATTCGCTTAGAAAATCACTAAATAATGTATTCGTTTCAACCTTGAACAGATGCCCCAGATAATTAGGTGTAAAGTCGAAATGTGCAGCAACCTCGTTCAGTGTTATCTTGTGCTCTAATTTTCCTTCCACATAGCTTGTAATTTCTTCAATCAGCTTACGCTTTTGTCTTTGATTTTTCAGATACAGCAGCTCCGACAATTCGAAAAACCTTCGTCTTAACCATGAGAGAATATCATGAATGGTCTCAGATTGGAAAAGAACTGCAGGCTGATGAGAATTCCAATTCAGAATCTCATAGAAATCCACATTCATTTGCTGCAGGTCCGTATGTAGCTTAGAGGTAATCCGAATAATAAGATCATAAACATCATTCTTCTGAGATAAAGGGACGTCGCCATTAAAGATTATTGCTGTTCAATTTCCTCATAAGCTGCCACCCTCACTTCTTCTCTTTCCCAGCCTCAGCCTATGCTCATGCTCAGCTTGAATTGCTAATATCATACTACAAGACACAATTTTCATGCTATTAGAAAAACCTATACAGAAATTGGATCCCCCTCGATTCCTGCTACTTTCTGGTCCCGTTAGTCGATTCTTTCGACTATCTCCCTCGATTCCAGCTACTTTCTGGTCCCGTTAGTCGGTTTTTTCGGCTATCTCCCTCGATTCCTGCTACTTTCTGGTCCCGTTAGTCGATTTTTCCGACTATCTCCCTCGATTTTTGCTACTTTCGGGTCCCGTTAGTCGATTTTTTCGACTATCCCCCTCGATTCCTGCTACTTTCGGG
>DFZX01000113.1 GCA_002383695.1 Caryophanales bacterium UBA4045 | reverse complement strand
CGGTGTCAGCCGGTCTAGCGCCATTTCTGCACCAAAGGTATCCTCTAAAGGCGATTTTGAGACTGTCGATTAATTCGTTTGTCTCGTTACGAGTGAAAAATGCTTTGCCCAAGCTCAGACAGCTTGTTTCAAGTTCCTTGATTATATAAGGGATTAGAGGAATGGAACTTGAAGCCAAAACTCGCGGCAAACCATCTTTTCACTCTTCACTTTCCAAACTACGAATTAATCGACAGTCTCATTTTCTAATCTACAGCAAGCATGAGCATACTACTCCGAAGTACCTGATCGAAACCTGTATATTTATCCTGCTGGTGTAGTTTTTTTCTGCGGCAGCATTTTTTCTGTGATAGTAAAATTAACGTACAGAATTTCATTTTCCATGTGCGAGGTTTAAGAACTCCGCCCTCAAGACGGACCGCTTTCATTAGGAAATCAGTAATAAGTGCTCGAAAGACCTCTATTTGAAGTTCAAAGAGCAGAATGGGTGCTGTAAGTGCTCGAAAGACCTCTATTAGTAGTTCAAAGAGCAGAATTGGTGCTGTACGTGCCCGAAAGACCTCTATTTGAAATTCAAGGAGCAGAATGGGCACTGTAAGTGCCCGAAAGACCTCTATTTGAAATTCAAAAAGCAGAATGGATGCTATAAGTGCTCGAATGACCTCTATTCAGACCTTCGCCCCAGTCTCCTTTCCGGTCATTTGGGAGTAACCTTGGGGTAGAAAACTGGCTGTTGAGTGGAATGCGGGAATTTCGATTAATTTTCTTTAGATACTAATAGGCCGTTAACCTTGCTGACGTAGTTTTTTTGTTTGAAAACATCGCTCGATGATTGATTTTGCGGTATTCATCGAATACTACATAGGTCCCTGACAACCAATGAGGAGGCGATGATGTATGAGCCGAAGAAATCGCGGTGTTATGTCTGAGCAATTTAAGACCGAATTAGCTAAGGACTTAGGGTTCTACGGTACTGTACAGCAGAATGGCTGGGGATCAATTACGACCAAGGATGCGGGCAATATGGTAAAGCGTGCGATTCAAATGGCTGAACAGTCTATGAAGCGCTCGTAGGTAAGGGAAGCAGGGGCAGGCTAAAGCGATCGTCGCTTTAGCTTTTTTTACCCCCTATTGTCATAATTATCAACTTCGTGTACTTGTATGATGTATTTCTCACACGAGTTTGTTACTATGAAGGAAGTAGATACCATACTTACCTCATAGATGATGGAGAAGGTGCTAATGAGAATATTCGAGAAGGCTCCCGCAAAGATTAATTTAACATTAGATGTATTACATAAAAGAGAAGATGGCTATCATGAAGTAGAGATGATTATGACGATGGTAGATTTAGCAGATCGCTTGGAATTCACTGAATTGCCAAGGGATTCTATTATCATTACGAGTCAGGTTGGCTTCATACCGTTAGATGATAAGAATTTAGCGGTGCAAGCGGCTAGATTGTTGAAAGAACGGTATGCGATTAGTCGTGGTGTGCATATCCATCTGGATAAGCACATCCCTGTTGCAGCTGGTTTGGCTGGCGGTAGCAGTGATGCTGCAGCAACATTGCGCGGACTAAATCGATTGTGGAATTTAGGTTTGTCCATATCGGAGTTGCAGAAGCTTGGTGAAGAGATTGGCTCGGATGTTCCATTCTGTGTGTCTGGAGGAACGGCAATCGCAAGGGGTAGAGGAGAACGGTTAGAGCCGATTAAAGCCCCGCCGCAATGCTGGGTTATACTTGCGAAGCCCCCCATTCATGTATCTACCTCTGATGTATACGGAAAACTTAGAGCAGCGGCTATTAGAAAGCATCCTGACACACAGGGTCTGCTAAGAGCTATCGAGAGCCAGGATTTTCATAGGATGTGTGCTTCTATTGGCAATGTGCTTGAGGAAGTAACCTTAGAACTGTATCCAGAGGTAAGAAGAATCAAGGAGTCTATGATGAAATTAGGCGCTGATGGTGTTCTAATGTCGGGTAGCGGACCTACAGTATTCGGATTAGTAAGTAAACAATCGAAGGTTCATCGTATTTATAATGGTTTACGTGGTTTTTGTAATGAGGTTTATGCAGTACGTTCCCTTAGTGCGGGAGGTAGTGTGACATCGCGGTAAGGTGTTTTGAAGCCGTGGAGGATTTCCTTCCATCGATTTGCCATCAGATATTGCGAAAAGACGTATAAAAATGTTATATTTCTTTATAACATTCGGATTTCTGCAAATAGGCATTTATGAGGGGGTAAACTCTTGAAAAAACTTCGGAGAAGTGCACGATTAGTTGAAATGACCCAGTACTTATTATTCCGCCCACACACACTCATCCCTTTAACTACATTCGCGGATCGTTATAGCTCAGCCAAATCTTCCATTAGTGAAGACCTTGCCATTATTAAGGAAGTATTCGAGAGCGAAGGGCTAGGAGAATTAATGACGATGGCTGGCGCAGCTGGTGGGGTTAAATATATCCCGAAGATTTCCAAAGCTTATGCACTTAAAGCCATAGAGAAAATTTGTCTCCAATTAGATCAGCCCGAACGAATTCTGCCAGGGGGCTACCTCTATATGTCGGATATTCTTGGCGTACCTGGTGTTGTGAATGAGATTGGCAAGATGTTCGCAGGGGCATTCTCCGCTCGTGACCTAGATGTGGTCATGACTGTGGAGACAAAGGGCATACCGCTCGCTTATGCAACGGCACAATACTTGAACCTACCTGTTGTAATCGTTCGTCGTGACAACCGGGTGACAGAGGGCTCGGCTGTTAGCATTAACTACGTATCGGGATCGACAAAACGAATTCAGACCATGTCCCTTGCTCGAAGAGCATTGAAGGAGCAATCACGCGTTCTCATCATAGACGACTTTATGCGAGCAGGTGGTACAATTAAAGGGATGATGGATCTGCTCCAAGAGTTTAGAGCTACCGTTAAAGGCGTAGGTGTATTCGTTGAGTCAGGTGAGGTAGATAATGAAGAGCATCTAGTAGAGGATTATATCTCATTAGCTAAGCTTACCGACGTGGATGCGAAGACTCGGAAAATTGCAGTACAGCCTGGGAATTATTTTATTTAGAGGGGGAAAATTAGGATGACATTAACAACGATATCAACAGCGTCTGCTCCTAAAGCAATTGGACCTTATTCTCAAGCGGTTCGTGCAGGCAATCTCCTATTCACATCAGGACAAATTCCATTGAATTTAGACGGACAAGTTGTTGCAGGTGGAATCAAAGAGCAGACACATCAAGTGTTTAATAATCTAAAAGCGGTATTAGCAGCTGCTGGAGTCGGGTTTGAGCAAGTCATTAAAGCAACCGTTTTCATTAAAGATATGAACCAATTTTCCGAAATTAATGAAATTTATGCAAGCTATATGGGCGAGCATAAACCCGCTCGGTCAACGGTCGAGGTAGCTAGGCTACCTAAGGATGTTGGGATAGAAATAGAGTTAATCGCTGATTTACAAAGTTAACCAAAAATTTTACAAATTAAAGAAGGATTTGTGATGCAAATGTGGAATATATAGCCAAGTTGTTTTTTTCATAAGAAAGGGCGGTGACATAAAGTGGAAATTACGGACGTAAGACTTCGCCGAGTTAACTCGGAGGGGAGAATGAAAGCGATCGCTTCCATTACCATTGATAATGAGTTTGTCGTACATGATATTCGTGTGATTGACGGCAATAATGGAATGTTTGTAGCTATGCCGAGCAAACGTACTCCTGATGGTGAATTCCGGGATATTGCTCATCCCATATCTTCAGCGACGCGGGAAAAAATCCAATCAGCAGTACTAGATGAGTATGACCGTGCATTGACGGACGAGTCCGATTCGGTTATCGAAGAAGTATCATGATTTAGACGATTATTTGGAGAGAGAGCCATTAGGCTCTCTTTTCTTTTGTAGTAAAGTAAGATATGATTCATAGGAAACAGAACCTTTATATGAGCTAGTCACAAATATTGATTTACGATTAGGAGGCGGTGCTGTTGCATATCCATGCAATTGTACTAGCGGCAGGACAGGGCACTAGAATGAAATCCAAGCTGTACAAGGTGCTTCACAAGGTGTGTGGCAAGCCAATGGTTAAACATATCGTAGACTTACTCCATAAGATTCAAGTGGATCGAACCGTCGTAGTCGTCGGTCATGGAGCAAGCTTGGTCAGGGATGTATTAGGAGAACAAGTGGAATATGCGTTACAGGAGCAGCAGCTCGGTACGGGTCATGCTGTTCTTCAGGCTGCAGATCTATTAGAAAACCTAGAAGGTACAACGCTGATTCTCTATGGGGATACCCCATTGCTAACTGAACAGACCATACGTAATCTTATTCAGATTCATAATGAGAAACAAGCGGCAGGCACGCTGCTTACGGCACAGATGGACAATCCTACTGGCTATGGTCGTATTGTTCGGGATGCACAGGGCGAGGTATTGCGTATTGTTGAAGAGAAGGATTGTACAGACGAAGAGCGTAAGATCACAGAGAGTAATACGGGGACCTATTGCTTTAATAACCGTCAGCTTTTTGAAGCTCTTCATCAAGTTACGAATGAGAATGCACAGGGTGAATATTACGTGACAGATGTTATTGGTATTCTTCAGAAGGCTGGACACCATATTGAGGGATATTGTACGAATGACCCCTCAGAAGCTATAGGTGTGAATGACCGTGTTGCACTTGCTCAGGTAGAGGAAATTCTTCGCAAACGAATTAACAAGCTTCATATGCTAAGTGGAGTGACCCTTATCAATCCAGACAGCACATATATTGATGCTGATGTACGCATAGGTGCGGATACGATTATTCATCCGGAATGCTACTTACGGGGAGCCACGTCGGTCGGCTCGGATTGTACAATTGGCCCTCAAACCGAGATCACGGATAGTCTTCTTCATAATGGTGTCCAGGTAAAGCAGTCTGTGCTTAATCAAGCAGAGGTTGGAATGGACTCAGTGATTGGCCCGTTTGCTTACTTGCGACCAGGCGCCAAATTAGCAGAGAGAGTTAAGATTGGGGATTTTGTGGAGATTAAGAACGCTACAATTGGTGAAGGTAGCAAGGTGCCACATCTGAGCTACGTGGGAGATGCCCACGTCGGTAAGGATGTGAATATAGGCTGTGGTGCGATTACTGCGAATTATGACGGTGTAAACAAGCATGTTACACAAATTGATGACCATGCTTTTATTGGAAGCAATAGTAATCTCATTGCTCCTATTCATATTGGTAAAGGTGCCTATATTGTCGCCGGCTCCACCATTACACACGATGTGGCTGAGGGTGATTTGGCTATTGCTCGCAGTCGACAAGTGAACAAGCCTGGATATGCGGTTAGAATGAAATCACGTATAAAAAAACAAAAGTAATGGAGCGATTATTGAGATGAAGGTTTATGGGGATAACAAGCTGAAATTGATCACATGTAATTCCAATCCAGAATTAGCAGCGGAAATCGCTGAATGGATTGGGTTGCCACTCTGTCATTCTGAAGTAATAAGGTTTAGTGATGGTGAGATCCAGGTTCAATTAGATGAGAGCGTACGTGGCTGTGATGTTTATGTGATTCAATCCACCTGTGCACCCGTTAACGATCACTTAATGGAACTGCTTATTATGGTTGATGCGCTTAAACGCGCCTCTGCCAAAACTATCAATGTAGTAATTCCTTATTACGGGTATGCCCGTCAAGATCGTAAAGCTCGTCCTCGCGACCCAATAACCGCTAAGCTTGTAGCGAACCTTATTGAGAAGGCTGGCGCAGATCGTTTGATCTCCTTAGATTTACATGCCATGCAGATTCAAGGATTCTTCGATATACCAGTAGATCACCTGTTAGGTGTCCCGATACTTGCACAATATTTTCTGAATAAGCAATTAGAGGACATCGTTGTTGTATCGCCTGATCATGGTGGAGTGGTAAGAGCTCGTAGATTAGCTGATGATTTGTCAGCTCCACTCGCGATTATCGACAAACGACGCCCTGCACCGAACATTAGTGAGGTTATGAATATCATTGGCGAGGTAAAGGGGAAAACCTGTATTCTAATTGATGATATTATCGATACAGCTGGAACCATTGTGCTAGCAGCGAATGCGTTGATGGCAGATGGAGCGAAGAGTGTATATGCCTGCTGCACGCATCCCGTGTTATCTGGTCCTGCAATGGAGAGAATAGAGAAAGCACCCATTCACGAGCTTATTGTGCTGAACACGATCCCGATTACTCATTCCAATCCATCAACAAAGATAAAGGTGCTATCCGTAGCACCTTTAGTGGGTGAAGCTATTATTCTAGTGCATGAGGAATTGTCAGTGAGCAAATTGTTCGAGGGGCCGAAGAAAGCCCAACGTCCTGCGGTTAGTAGCCCGGTCTAGAGATGAAGCGGAATTGGTCGCGGCGATAGAACGTATCATTCACTTTAACGTACAAGTAAGTAATTTCTTGTACAAAGCCAATGTCATCATGTAAATGATTGCGATAAACTTGAATAGGTACGTCTCGTTCGATATGATCTGTAAAATGTGTGTCTTCCGTTAGAAGCTGTCCATTTTCATACATATTCTGATTCACCTCACTATAAAGACAGTTCATCATTAACAATCGTTGCATAAAGAGTAACAATATTATCTTTTTCGATAAGGAGCTATACCATGAGATGGATTGTCGGCCTGGGAAATCCCGGGAGGAACTATCAGAATAATCGACACAATGTCGGTTTTATGTGTGTGGATCGCATTGCCGACAAGCATCACATCAAGTTTACACAGCATAAATTTAAAGCAATAATGGGTGAGGGTATGATGGGTGGGGAGAAGGTAGCTCTCATCAAGCCTCAGACCTATATGAACCTATCGGGTGAATCCATCAGGGCATTCTTAGATTATACAAAGTCATCGATCGATGAGGGAATTGTTGTCTACGACGATTTGGACACGACATTCGGTCAGCTTAGATTGAGATATCAAGGTAGTCCTGGTGGGCACAATGGTATTAAATCGATTGTGCAGCATCTTGGTACACAGATTTTTAATCGTGTGCGTATAGGTATTTCACGACCAGCCCCAGGCTTTGATATTGCAGATTATGTGCTTGCTAATTTCACTAAGGCCGAATCTGAGCTATTAGTACCCGTACTAGACCGAACGATAGAATCCATTGAATTTGCTATGGAGCATCCATTCGACAAAGCGATGGCTCGATTCAACGCTTAATGTCTGTGGATGATGGCTAGATCATACAGCGGTGGGTCATACTAGAGAGAAGCTATGGATCTTAAGCATAGGTTAACTCCGGGAGGCATACACATGACTGTAAAATACATTTGTCGTCACTGTCATACAATGGTTGGTGAAATATTGGATGAATCTGTGAATGAATTTCAACTGGGGTTCCATTTCTTGACCCCTGATGAACGCAGGGATATAATAGCGTATAATTCGAATGGGGAAGTAACGGTGAAGGTTGTCTGCGATTATTGCTCTCAGACACTAGAGAGCTACCCAGAGCTATCTTTACAAGTAAATCCATTACAATAACTCGTATTCCATAGACTTGCTATCGCAAAATTCTGATGGCGAGAGGAGATTAACTAATTACATGAATTCATTACTTCGATTATTCTCGGAGGATGTAGATTTCACCTCTATCCTTACTGGTATTCGCCAAGGTATGAAGGAACAGCTTGTATCAGGGCTGGCAGGTTCATCTAAGCAAATATTAATGTCTGCGCTTTATACTGAATTACAAAGACCCATGATGATCATTACACACAATATGTTCTCCGCCCAGCGTATTGTCGAAGACCTCAATGAGTGCTTACCGGACGCTGAGAAGGCGCTGTTGTATCCAGCCAATGAATTGATGGTGACGGAGTCTGCCTTTTCTAGTCCAGATATTCTAGCTCAACGCATTGATGTGCTTACGCGACTCGCTGAGGGGCATCGAGGAATTATAGTTGCTCCATATGCAGGCATACGCAAGCTTATACCGCCAAAGCAGATATTTGCTTCTGGGCGGCTTCTTCTGCGTGTTGGAGATACCCTACCCATGGAAAGTGCGATGCTTCGATTATCGGAGCTTGGCTATGAGCGTGTTGAACGTGTTGAACGCCAGGGTGAGATGAGCGTTCGTGGTGGAATTGTCGATGTATATCCGCTCACCTCAAACCACGCATACCGCATAGAATGGTTCGATGATGAAATTGATTCGATTCGAACGTTCTCCGCAGAGGACCAACGCTCCGTGGATAAGCTTATTGAAGTGAACCTACCACCATGCCGTGAAATTATCGCCGATAAGCAGCGATTTAGCAGCGCAGCGCAGCATCTCTCTGAGAAGCTGGAGGAACAGCTGTCTAAGATGACAGATCGACAGGCCAAGATTCGATTGAAGGAAACAATTGGACAGGAAGTAGAGCAGCTACGGGAGCATCAGTATTTTCAGGATATATTCAAGTATATTTCGTTCCTATACCCTGAGAGACAGACGCTGTTCGACTACATGCCACAGGACTCCTTATTATTCATAGACGAGCCTCTTCGTTTGATAGAAACCTCCAAGCAGCTTGAGCGCGATGAAGCGGAGATGGTCACCGATCTGCTGCATGCAGGACGTATTCTCCCGGCTTGCATCCTTTCCAAGAGCTATGATACATTATTTCATCCTAAGCCTTTCCAAGCTGTATACCTGAGCTTATTTCTCAGACAAATTCCACAGACGCAGCCGCAGAACATCTTGAATTTCGTCTGTCGTTCCATGCAGAATTTTCATGGTCAGATGAATGTATTGAAGGCGGAGATGGAGCGTTGGGAGAAGACGGGATCAAGGGTTCTATTACTAGCTAATGGGACAGAGCGGATGGAGCATATTAAACGTGTTCTATTAGATTATCAAATTCCATTACCAGAGATTGTGGATGGAAATCTGCAAGCTGGCTTTGAGCTGCCTTCCATTCATTTGGTTGTCATTACTGAGGGTGAAATCTTCACACAGAAGCAACGGAAGGTCAGGCGTGTTGATAAGAAAATTGAGAATGCAGAGCGTTTAAAAAGCTATACAGAGCTTAAACCAGGTGACTACGTTGTCCATGTCAATCATGGGATTGGCAAATATACGGGCATCGGTACACTCGTAGTCGGCGGGCTTCATAAAGATTATATTCATATACAATACGCAAGTGGTGATCGACTTTCCGTACCTATAGACCAGATCGAGATGGTGCAGAAGTACGTAGGCTCCGAAGAGCGTGATCCCAAGGTCAACAAGCTTGGCGGAGCGGATTGGCAGCGAGCCAAGTCCAAAGCGCAGAGCTCCGTTAAGGATATCGCGGACGAATTGATTAAGCTGTATGCGGACAGACAAGAAGCGCCTGGATTCGCTTTCTCACAGGATTCGGCTTACCAATCGGAGTTCGAAGCGATGTTCCCTTATGAGGAAACGCCAGATCAGCTTAGAGCGATAACAGAGATTAAGACCAATATGGAGAAAAAACAACCGATGGATCGCCTGCTTTGTGGCGATGTTGGTTACGGCAAGACGGAGGTAGCGATACGTGCGGCCTTTAAAGCGGCAATCGAAGGTAAGCAGGTTGCTATTCTAGTGCCGACGACGATACTTGCGCAGCAGCATTATGAGACATTCAGGGAACGATTTTCAGGCTTTCCGATGACGCTCCAAGTGCTTAGCCGTTTTCGTTCGAAGAAAGAACAGACGGAAACCATGAAGGGCTTGAAGAATGGAACGGTGGATATCGTCATTGGAACGCATAGACTACTATCGAGTGATATCAAGTTTAAAGATCTGGGATTACTTATCGTAGATGAAGAGCAGCGCTTTGGCGTGTCGCACAAGGAGAAGCTTAAGCGTCTAAAGGCGAATGTAGACGTGCTGACGCTTACCGCAACACCAATCCCAAGAACCCTACACATGTCGCTCCTAGGTGTTCGGGATCTATCTGTCATTGAGACACCTCCAGAGAATCGTTTCCCGGTTCAGACCTATGTCGTAGAATATAGCGGGTCACTCATACGAGAAGCGATTGAGCGAGAGCTAGCTCGTAATGGTCAGGTATATTTTCTATTTAACCGGGTGATGGGTATTCATCAGATGGCTGAACAGATTTCCGCGCTTGTGCCAGACGCCCGTGTTGCCGTAGCGCATGGTCAGATGAATGAGCAGGAGCTAGAGAAAACGATACTCGATTTTCTTGATGGTGAATTTGATGTGCTCGTTAGCACAACGATTATAGAAACGGGTGTAGATATCCCGAATGTAAACACCCTGATTGTCCATGACTCTGATAAGATGGGACTCTCTCAGCTCTATCAGCTTCGAGGACGTGTAGGGCGTTCTAATAGAATTGCATATGCGTATTTAACTTATCAGAGGGATAAGGTGCTTACAGAGGTGTCTGAGAAAAGACTACAGGCGATTAAGGAATTTACGGAGCTAGGTAGTGGCTTTAAGATAGCCATGCGTGATTTAGCCATCCGTGGCGCGGGTAATCTACTTGGTGCTGAGCAGCATGGATTCATTGCCTCCGTTGGCTTCGATCTTTATTCTCAGATGCTAGCAGAGGAGATCCGTCAGCGTAAAGCTGCACTTGATGGTGATTATACACCTCCACCTGCGGAATGGAATGTACAGATTGATATCAACATCGACGCCTATTTACCTTCAACCTACATTTATGATAGTATGCAGAAGATTGAAGTGTATAAGAAAGCGGCATCAGTCTCATCGTTACAGGAAGCCATTGATTTGTACGAGGAGCTTGAAGATCGCTTTGGCGATCCGCCAGACGAGGTAACTCGGTTATTATTAGTTGCCAAGCTCAAGGTGTATGGAATCGCATATGGCATTGAGTCGATACAGCAGCAGGGCGAGGATCTGGTTATTAAGATAGCGGATAGCCGACTAGAGACCATTCATGGACAGAAGCTAATGGCGCTTGGACCTAAATTGGGAGGCCGACTCAAGCTAGCTGATGGACCACGCATCCATATTACACTTAAAGGAAAAGGGATGACCTCTGACCAGCTGCTCGAGCTACTCGAGAAGTTCATGGTCGAATTTGAAGGGGTCATAAAACCGAAGGGAGAATTACACAATGTTGCCAAATAAACAAAGATCACTATACAAATCGGTTATGTTCGGACTAGCTTTACTGCTCGTCATTGTATTATCCGCTTGCGGAGGTAATAATAACAATAATAATGAGGATAAAGCAGCAGAGGGTAACACGATTGCAACGTATGAAGGCGGTACGGTATCCGAGAAGGAGTATAACAGCTATATCGGCGCAAGGAAGCTGCTCGATCAGAATTATAGATACCTAGAGATGATGCCTGATTTTCAAGCGATGGTATTAAACCAACACATCGCTGAGCGTATTCTGTCGATGCAAGCTAGTGAAGAGGTTACTAAAGAATCAAGAGAAGCTGCTAAGGAAGCATCCAAGACCATGGAAGAAAGCTTAGATCAGAATGAAGAACAGAAGACGCAAATCAATGACTTTATGAAGGAAAATGGAATAGGTTTTCAGGATTTAGAAAATTATGTATTCACACAGTACAATCTACAAGCCGTTTTATCGGATAAATTCACAGATGCAGAAGTAAATGCTAAATATGAGGAAAATCTAAAAGCGGATAAGAATGCTTACACACATGCTACCGTTCGTCATGTTCTTGTAGCCCTTAAGGACCGCGAGGGTAAGGACATTCGTACTAAGGAAGAAGCACTCGTACGTGCGAATGAAGCTTATGATAAGCTGAAGAGTACCGGCGATTGGGACAAGCTCGCGCTCGAATATTCCGACGACGATAATAAGTCCTCAGGTGGAATTTATGAGGATATCAATGTAAATACATGGGTAGAGAGCTTCAAGAATGCCGCGATAAACCAACCCCTTAATGAGATTGGCAAGCCGGTTGAAACTGAGTACGGTTATCATGTTGTTGTTGTGGAGGCTCGGAACGTTAAGGATTTTGAAGCCGTTAAGAATTCGGTGAAATCGGAAATGATCAATGCATTCTTCCTGGATTATATCGAGAATGAAGTGCCTAAGCTCATTATCGGTGAAGTAAATCTACCTAAGATCGAGGAGCCAGAGGCTCCGGCTGTGGGGGAGACACCGACAGACGTTGAAGCTCCAGAAGCTCCTGCAGACGAAGCTGAAACTAAGAAAACCGAGTAATTCTTACAGCAGCTATAACTGCACACACGAATGACCCAGCTTATCAAGGGATGCTCCTCAAGTAGACGATGTCTGCTCGAGGAGCATCCCTTTTACTAGGTTAATTTTACCACCTACCCCCTCAAATATCTGCTTATCCACGAATAGTATAATCGCAAATAAGTGTTTCACTTTAATGTTGATATGGTTATTGCATAAGTATATGGGAACGGATGAATACTATGGACAGAAATCGAATACAATCCATCCAACCGATTCAGTAAAAATATAACAAAGGAAGTGAGGCACCATGAGTATGAAAGCAACCGGTATTGTTCGTCGCATTGATGATCTAGGTAGAGTCGTCATCCCTAAAGAAATTCGCCGTACATTGAGGATACGTGAAGGTGATCCTTTAGAGATATTCGTGGACCGTGATGGGGAAGTTATTCTTAAGAAATATTCACCAATTGGTGAATTAGGTGATTTCGCTAAGGAGTATGCAGAATCGTTATTCGAGAGTACGAATCATATAGCGATAATTACAGATCGAGACAATATTATTACGCTTGCTGGAGGGTCAAAGAAAGAATATCTGGACAAGCAAATCGGATCGATTGTGGAAACCTGTATGGAAAATCGCAAAACAGCGCTCGAAACGAACCCAAGTGAAGTAGAGATATGTAAGGATTTGAAAGAAAAATATCATTCATATGTCATCGCTCCAATCATTACCGGGGGAGACCCAATCGGTACAGTTATTCTGTTAACGAAGGACGAATCCACAAGAATGGGTCAGATGGAAGTGAAAATGGCTGAAACAGCTGCTGGATTCCTAGGGAAACAGATGGAGCAGTAATACCTATTCCCGATACATTAAATATGCATATTACACGCTTCCCTTACGGCTAGATTGGACTAGCTAATAGAGGGGAGCTTTTTTTCATATGCCCGTCTGGTATATAATGGCTTCAGATTAGCCGTGGATTTACCTTCGGTATGGTGGGATGGGGTGCATAGTGGTGCAAAGGCGGGGAAAGACCAATACAACGGGTGCTTTATGGGTTAAAGGTGCGGCGTTGCTTGGTGGTGCCGCTGTTATCTCTAAGCTACTCGGTACGTTGCAGAAGATACCGCTGCAGAATATTGCTGGTGATGAAGCTTATGGGATCTATACGGCTGTTTATCCGTTCTATATATTGATTCTATTCCTTGCGACAGCTGGATTCCCCATCGCGGTGTCCACCTTCGTAGCTGAAGGTCTAGTCAAGGGGAATATACTTGCCGCGAGACAGGTGCTCAGGGTCGCTATGATCTTACTAACGATAAGTGGACTGCTTGGCTTTCTCCTCTTATTCTTTGGAGCGGGTATTATTGCAGGCTGGATCGGGAATGCCGAAACGAAACCCGCTATTCAGAGTGTGTCATTCGCTTTATTATTCGTACCGATTATGGCCGCACTCCGAGGTTACTTTCAGGGCAGTAGGAATATGGTTCCAACTGCTGTATCCCAGGTAGTAGAGCAGTTTATTCGAGTAGGGACAATGATCATCGTTCTCGTCTTACTCACTACATGGACGATCTCAGCAAGCTGGATTGCCGCTGGTGCGACGTTTGGGGCTGTTACTGGGGCAATAGCTGGGCTCTTGGTTATGCTGCTATACTGGCGCAGACACGAGCGTCTCCAGCAGCTTGAATGGAGAAGGATTGAAGCTGCTAAGGCCACGCACTCGAAGGAACGCTTTAGCAGCTTAGCTCGACGAATGCTGCTATTCGCCATTCCTGTATGCCTAGGAGCGATAGCTGTCCCTCTCATGAGTATTGTGGATACATTTACATTACCTCGACTCCTACAGCAGCCAGGTATGAGTGATCTTGATGTGATGACAGAGTTTGGCATCTATGCACGTGGTCTTCCGCTAGTGCAGATGGTGGCGATGCTGGTTAGTGCCATCTCGGTTGCGCTAGTGCCTGCAATTGCCGAGGCCAAGGCATCGAATAATTGGCACTCCGTTCAACAGCGGTCGGAGCTAGCCATTCGATTGACTTGGATTGTTGGCGTTGCGGCATCCTTGGGGCTTGCGATTACAGCATTACCGGTGAATATTATGCTTTACGAGAATGACAAGGGAACTGTAGCTATTGCCATTGTGGCTTTTACTGCAATGTTCAGCGCTGTTAATATAACTACAACCAGTGTCCTGCAGGGGATAGGCTCTGTGACCATTCCTGCTATTCATCTGCTTATTGCGGCAATGGCCAAGGTGTTATTAAATTTTCTATTCGTCCCTTTGTGGGGAATTCATGGTGCTGCATTAGCCGCAGTATTAGCTTTTGCTATTGCAACCATTCTGAATTTGATCGTTATTCGGAGGAGGGTGGGCGTAATATTCTCCCTTCACATATACGTGTTTCGAACAGGTGTTGCGCTCGCTCTAATGGTCACGATCCTAGTGATCATCGTAGGAGGCATACCGGCGTTAATAAACACATTTAACCTGCTCTCTTCGACTGGGAGGTTATTCAATTCTTGTATAGCAGGGCTGGCTATTGGAATGGGGATGGCCGTTTATATCGCCGCTCTTATCCGACTAGGGGTACTAACTGCTGAAGAATTAGCGTTTGTGCCGGGAGCGCAGCGTAGAATACTCCCGATGCTGCGAAAGCTTCGTCTAGTCGCTCGTGAATAATCGTATAGTTTATGCCAGAAGTCCAGACGTCCAGTTGTCCAGATACATAAGAAGCTGTTACCATACAACCAATAAGGAGATATGTTTAATATGAGTGGAACGATTACGATTGTTGGATTAGGCTCAGGAGATGAGAATCAGCTGACCTTAGGTGTACTGAGAACCTTGAAGGCAGCTAAGAAAGTATATGTTAGAACGGAGCGACATCCCGTAATCAGCTATTTAAGAGATGAGGGGGTTCAGTGTGAATCGTTCGATGATCTATATGAGTCGCATGAATCGTTCGACCGTACATACGAAGCGATTGTGGAGGTCTTATTTCACGAAGCGGCTAATAGCCCTAGCCCTATTGTTTATGGCGTTCCTGGTCATCCGATGGTAGCCGAGTCCACCGTTTCGCAATTGATTGCGGGTAGCAGGGAGAAGGGGATTACAGTAGATGTTATTGGTGGGGAGAGCTTTCTGGATCAGACTTTTATACGTCTGGGATTTGATCCGATCGAGGGATTCGCTCTGCTTGATGCTACGGAATTAAAGTCGGAGTGGATTCGACCCCAAATTCATACCATAATCGCCCAAGTATTCGACCCCTTCACAGCCTCTGATGTTAAATTAGCGCTCATGGATATTTATCCAGATGATTACCCTATTGTTGTTGCACATGCTCTTGGTGTACCTGGAGAAGAGTATATAGAAACGGTGCCTCTATATGAAATTGATCGTATCGAGCGATATGGAAACCTCTCCATTATCTATATTCCGCGTGCGGATGAGCCGAGCTTACGTAATCGCACATTCGAACGACTTCATGAAATTGTGAAAATTCTACGAAGTCCAGAAGGCTGTCCATGGGATCGTGAGCAGACGCATAGCAGTATTCGCAAGAATCTGATCGAAGAGATGTATGAGGTACTAGAAACGATTGATGATGACAATCCTGTTGCCATGTGTGAGGAGCTTGGAGATGTATTGCTCCAGGTCATGCTGCATGCCCAAATGGAAGAAGAGGAAGGTGCGTTTACCGTATGGGATATTATTGCAGGCCTCAATGAGAAGCTGATTCGTCGTCATCCCCATGTATTCGGTGATCGCTCTGCGAACAATGCCGATGAGGCCCTGGAGGCTTGGCAGGACATGAAGAAGGTAGAGAAGCAAGCGAAGGGTGAGCTCAGCCTTAGGGTGTCTCAGTTATCTGGTATTCCACGAGAAATACCAGCAATCCTGTATGCATATAAGCTCCAGAAGAAGGCAGCTGAGGTTGGATTTGATTGGGATCGAATTGAGGATGTATTAGAGAAGGTAGAAGAGGAAATAGATGAGGTAAGAGAATTAATTCCAACGGAGACTAAAATGTCTACAGAGGAGCAGAAATTCGCGCTTAAGCTTGAGCTAGGGGATCTATTATTCGCTGCGGTGAATGTCGCAAGATTCTGTCATGTTGATCCTGAAGAGGCACTTCAATTAACAAATCGCAAGTTTATTCAACGGTTTGAATATATCGAAGAGCAGCTAATGAGAGCAGGGAAAGGATTTGAGGATACGAATGTAATGGAGATGGAGCAGTGGTGGCAGGAAGCTAAATTGCAATAGAAGAAAAGACGAAAAGAGACAAAATGACCTATATTATTACATTTTTGCCCATATTTCGAGTGATTTTTGCAATAAAAATAAAAATATTCGTGTGAGATGCAGGAATTTCCTTATTGAGCAAGAATACATATTGCGTGAAAGATCATTACGTGAGGCTTCGGAAAACCACAAGGTATAAGGGCTTCTGCAGGATCTAAGGCAAGAACCAAATCATAGGAGGCAAAAAAAATGAACAAAACAGATCTAGTAAACAGCATTTCCACAAAAAGCGGATTGACTAAAAAGGATGTTGAATCCGTACTAAACGGATTTCTAGGAGAAGTTACAGATGCACTAGCTGCTGGCGAGAAGGTTCAGCTTATCGGTTTTGGTACATTCGAAACTCGCTCACGTTCAGGACGTGTAGGTCGCAACCCACAAACGGGTAAAGCTATCGAAATCCCAGCTTCCAAAGTTCCAGCTTTCAAAGCAGGGAACAAACTTAAAGAAGCTGTAAAATAATGCGGCTTGATAAATTTCTAAAGCTTTCTCGGTTGATCAAACGACGTACAGTCGCCAAAGACGTTTCCGATCAAGGAAGAGTTGAGATCAATGGGAAAGAAGCGAAGGCGAGTAGTGGTGTCAAGGTCGGAGATGAGATCACAGTTCGTTACGGGAACAAGCTTGTGACCGTTCGTGTGGAGATCCTTCACGAATCACCTCGCAAAGAGCAATCCATCGAGATGTATACAGTCATCAAGGAACAATCCGTTACATCGGAATAGATAAGATTTAACGGCTTTGCCTTCCGTAAGCATCTGCTTACGAACGGCGAAGCCGTTTGTCTAGGGACCTCTAGCGAGGTCCTTTTCTATGCTCATAGTTCTAAATAACCCCTCCTACTCATATCTTATTAGGAATAAAGCGAACTTTTCAGGAGGGGACAAGTATGATTGATCCACAAAAACCCAAGCGGCAGGAAATCAAGATGTTAAATCGGAAGGTTCTTGAGATTTCCGGCGTGTTGAATGTGGAAAGCTTCGATAGTGAGGAATTTCTACTCGAGACAGACAGCGGGTTCCTTACGATTAAGGGTAGTAATCTACACATGAAAAACTTTAATCTGGAGCAGGGCATGGTGGCCATAGAAGGACTGATTGATGCCTTTGCCTATCTGGATTCGAATAATCTTCAGAAGTCTAAGGGGCTTCTGGGTAAGTTATTCAAGTGAGCCTTCAAGTACAATTCCTGACCCTGTCTCTTATGGCCGGCAGTGGAGCAGTGCTTGGGATCGGTTATGATCTGATTGAGGTGCTCGCCAAGGAGTTTAAACTAAGACGGTGGACAACTGCGATCATGGATGTAGTCTATTGGCTTGCTGCAACGCTCTTTGTATTCCAGGTGCTTGTTTATGCGAATGATGGGCAGGTTCGTTTGTTTGTGTTCATCGGGTTATTAGTGGGTGTAGTCATCTATGCCTATATGCTAAGTCGTTTGGTTCGACAATCGGTTACATGGGTAATTACTCTTCTCGTGCGAGTGTTATATGGACTTATGCGAGTATTACATGTTGTTATCATTAGACCATTATTGTATATTTATCGGTTTTTGTTAATCATTTTTGGATTTATAATAACCGCCTCTACTTTCCTAGGCCGATCTATGCTACAATGGATAAGGTATGTCTCTAAATGGATCATGCGGAGGTTCTAAACCTCAGGGAAAGGACTTCATATACATATGCATAGCTCACAAGAACGATCACATTTGAATAGTAAGAAGGGTTCACGCAGAAGGCGTAGAATTCTATCTGTGTTCGTCCTTTGTTTTGTAGGCTGGGCGGGAATGACGTTCTGGAATCAAGCCGACCTCATCAGTGAGAAGGTTGATCGTATGCTGGTCATGGAGCAGAGGCTCACCGAGACGAAGAAAGTGAATGAACGATTGAAACTTGAAATCACAAGATTAAATGATGATGAATATATTGAACAGAAGGCAAGAAAGGATTTCCAGATGGTTGGTGAAGGAGAGACGCTTTTTATCGCTCCGGAATCGGATGGAGAATAATTCCTACCACATCCTATATTGACCAAGGGATTCAATATCATGTATAATCTGCATTGTTAGCATACAATGCAATCATCTAAAACTTAAAGCGTTTGCTTTCGAAGTCCTATTATCGACTGCCGCGCAATCAATTAAAACTTAGCGTATGCTTAGGAGGAAATTTATCTTTTATGTCAATCGAAGTCGGCACCAAGCTTGAGGGAAAAGTTACAGGTATTACACATTTTGGAGCATTCGTTGATCTTTCTGGTGGTGTAACAGGTCTAGTTCATATCTCGGAAATCGCTGACAATTACGTGAAGGACGTCAATGATCATCTTAAGATTGAGGATGTCGTTACAGTCAAGGTCATCAATGTGGACAAAGACGGTAAGATTGGTTTATCCATCCGGCAAGCAGTTGATAAACCGGTTAGTGAAAGACCTGCTCGCCCAGAACGACCTCCAGGTCCCCCACGCAGTGGTGGCGGTGGCGGTGGATTTCCGCGCAGTGAAGGCGGCGGCGGTGGTGGTGGATTCCGCGGTGGAGATCGTGGTGGTAACCGCAATTTCAAACCAGCTGGTGGTGTCGTGAAAGCAACCTTCGAGGACAAAGTTTCCCGATTCCTAAAGGATAGTGAAGAACGAATTTCGAACCTGAAGAAGAGCACCGAGTCTAAACGTGGTGGCAGGGGCGGAAGAAGAGACTAGCTATTGCTCTTATATTCAACCGTAGTGCACTTTGTGCAGCTACGGTTTTTTTCTATGTGCGCCACGCATGGCGCGTA
>DFZX01000073.1 GCA_002383695.1 Caryophanales bacterium UBA4045 | reverse complement strand
CTTAACGGTCTGGGAGTTTTTTAATTCATCTTAAGCAGTAGTTTTACCCAAATGGTTTTCCAACCAATTATGTAGCTGGTTGAAACCATCAAACGTAAATTGTATCGTTTGCTTCTGGTGGTTACTATCATTCACTTCGATTAGAATCTTATCCTCCTTCTCGGAGCAGATGACGGAGAAGTTAGTCGATTCTCCATTAATCTCTTCATTCCAATTACACATGTAGCTTGTAACAAAATTAGTGCGATTCGACCTAGTGACTTCCTTCAAAGAACTAACCTCCACATGTTTAGCTTCTATTGTAGCTATGTCTGCAATAGTATCTGTGTCTTGAATAGCTTCAATAGTTTTAAATTCTTCAATAGTCTCATTTTCCTCGATAGCTTCCATAGTCTCAGCTTCACTCTTCAATTGCTCAGGCATTCGAAGATGGGGCTCTGCATATTCTCGGATCACTTCAATTAAACGATCTGCGTTAAATGGTTTTGTTAAATAACCTTTGGCACCCACGGCAAGCGCTTCATCAAAGTGCGTTTGTTGGTTACCCGTAGAACAGACGAGTATAATGGCTTGAGGGTGGATGCGTAATATTTCTTTTGTTGCATCAATCCCATTCATTTCTGGCATATTCAAATCCATTAGAACGATATCCGGATGCAATTTATTGTATTTCTCAATTCCATCTTTACCATTAATGGCTTCTCCTACGACTTTATGACCATACAATTGCAAACAATCCGTTGCCATCTTGCGCATGAAGCTCGTATCATCTACAACAAGAATCGTGTATGACTTACTCGGTACCTGCTTATTTACGTTGAATTCATTATCCTCCAACACATGAACGGAATCACTCTCATTAATGAACAACCTTCAACACCTCTTCCACCGTAGTTAAACCACCACGTACTTTTATCAAGCCATCATATAGCATCGTTTTATACGATCGCTCTTGCAAATAAAGCTCAAGCTCAGGATCCGATAACGAATGATTCATGAGCTGCTTCAATTTCTGATCGATATCTAGCACCTCGTGAATTCCGATGTATCCACTATAGCCAGATTGGCTGCATACTTGGCATCCACTGCCACGAACGACAGTCATCTTCCCACTTAACTGAGCGGCTACATAGGTTCTGAAATTTCCTATTAAATTTTTACTTCCGTGTTTTTCGCTATCCATGTTAACAAGGTGATGCTCCTCAAACAATTTAATTTCATCCTCTGTAGCCGTAACCGTCTGTGCACAATGCTTGCATATGCGACGCACGAGACGTTGAGCGATGACCCCCGATAATGCAGAGGCTAATAAGTGGTTATCCATACCAGAGCTTGTCATACTGCGAATCAGCTGAATCGCATTGCGTGCTTTACTTCCACAGACAATGAGACATCCCGCTACGGAGGCTTCGGCTGCTATCTCCATGGTCTCTTTATTATTCAAGCTGTCTATCATCATCATGTCGGGGTTTCGCATAAGCGCAAATTGTAAGGCTTTCGTATAGGTAAATCCAATACGCGCATTCACATCCACTTGAGTAATCCCTTTTATACGCTGTTCGACGAGATTTTCTAAGCTAATGATATTCTGCTTACTTGATTTGAGATGGTTAATGATTGCATAGAGGGTAGAAGATTGACCGCTATTTGTGGGTCCAGCGATAAAAAGCATACCCTTATTTTTCTGAGCCAATAGGTCAAGGGCGTTCAAATTTTCAGGACTAAGTCCGAGATCACTTAATTCCATAGTTACATCGGAATAATGAAGGATATGCATGAGGATACTGTCACCATTGATTGTTGGAAGTATTGAGACCTGCACATCAATTCGTTTCTGATCGGTTTGAATATGTATTCTGCCTTCCTGAGGTACTCTTGGATTAGCCAACTCTAAACCTGACATCAGCTTGATCCGATCTATCATAGCCTGCTGTTGATCCTTAAGGAGGATCTTATGAAGCTGAAGCTTGCCACCTATTTGAAATTTTATTGCCAGCTGATCTTCTTCATGTATGTAATGAATGTATTTAACCTGCTCCATCACTGCGCTTTCTATAATGTGGTTGATATCTGCAATCATTCGTATTATTCCATAGTGGTGATTAATGGTCTGATGAACCTCATTCCGAGTAGCAATGAATGGTTGTACCGTCAAGCCTGTTTCTTGTTCAATGTGCTTAATCGCCTCATGATTTAATGGATCTTCCATCGCGAGCTTAAGCATGCCATTCTTACGTTGAATCGGAATCATATGATATTGTCTAGCCATCCTCTCATCGATCAGATGAATAGCTTCATCCTCGAATATGGTTTCCGCCATATTGATAACGGGTACACCAATTTGGAACTCAAGGACCTCGACCAATTGACGTTCGGTGATATCTCCTTGATCGATCAGGAGCTCACCAACCTTCTTGTCGCTATGAATGAGCTGCTGCTTGAGTGCTTCCTCAAGCTGATGATCATTAATGATCCCGTTCATGATCAGAAGTTCACCGATACGCATAAGTACCTCCCTTTAACATTCTTACCGATGAAGATAGTAAAAAGCCAAGCTCTTGAGTGGCCCGGCTACCGTTCCATCGCTTAGATGGTTTAGGCCCGTGGCTTTGCGTCCCCGACTTTCGCTCGGGTTTGCCTTTTGTCTTTCACTTGACTTGTTATCTTATAGAAATAGTTGATTTAATTATATTATAGTGAGTAGCGTTGCTATTAAATATAGGCCGAAACTCTTAATATCGCATAAGCCGCGCTTCTCGATAGGTAACCAATTACCTAGGGTTCTTAGTCATGAGGACCTGTATTCATTTTAATATGTATATCGAATTCAGTTCTAATATGATAGGATGGAAAAATGACTCTTTGCTCTAGAAGAATAGGAGAAGCCTCGATATTATGACTAAAAAAGAACACAACGTGACCAGACTGGCTTTACTGCTCGGATTATTCTCGATGCTTGGACCTTTTACGATCGATATGTATTTACCCGCATTTCCCGAAATTGTGAAGAAATTTGATACAACGGCTTCGCTAGTGCAGCTCAGCCTAACCGCTTGTTTACTTGGACTCGGTATCGGTCAGCTTGTCATGGGATCGCTAAGTGACGTCTATGGAAGACGCTATCCATTGCTTATATCGATGTCCTTTTATGTCGCCGCTTCGTTCGCTTGTGCATTCTCGTCGTCGATCGAGATGTTGATCGTATTCCGATTTGTGCAGGGCTTTGCCGCTTCGGCGGGTATTGTCATTTCCCGTGCTATAGCACGGGACCTGTACAGCGGTCATGAGCTCACGAAGTTTTTCTCGCTGCTCTTGCTTGTTGGTAATTTAGGTCCGCTGGTGGCACCTGTTGCAGGTAGTGGGATTCTGTCATTCACTTCTTGGGTTGGCGTATTCGTATCACTCGGACTGCTGGGAATGTACCTCATAACGATGACAAAATGGAGGCTGCAGGAGTCCCTGCCTGTGGAGCGTCGAGGTTCAAGCAATTTTGTGCAGCAGCTGCGGAATTTCGGATCGCTCTTGCAAGATCGCCAGTTTGTTGGTTACATGCTGGCCCAGGGAATTATGATTGCAGGCGTCTTTGCCTATGTCTCAGGAACACCCTTTATATATCAGAATATTTATGGAGTCTCACCGACTGTGTTCGCACTATTGTTCGGCTCGAACGGCATTGGATTGATCATTGGCTCCCAGTTGGTTGGACGGATGGCACATCGTATATCCGAGCATACCTTCTTGTTAATCGGTCTATGCCTTGCCTGTATATCAAGTAGCACTGTGCTTGTGGTAGCTATCATTCACGGACCCCTATATGCATTAGTGATTCCACTGTTTTTCTTCGTAGCCGCAATTGGTATGACGGCAACGGCAGCATTCCCACTAGCGATGGAGAGCCAGGGTAACATGGCGGGCAGTGCTGCAGCACTGCTAGGTGTCATTCCCTTCTTGCTTGGAGCGCTAGTCTCACCTCTTGTGGGTATCGCGGGTGAACATACAGCCGTTCCGCTAGGCGTGATTATTCTAATAACTAGCGCCACCGCGCTACTAGCTTACTTCTTACTAATCAGAAGAAGCACGGATGAGTCAACGAGGTAGCCTTGGGAAGGCACAGAAGTACCGTTCGGTCTTTCCGAACGGTTATAGTACAAGATTTGTGGTTACTCATAAGACCCATCTGAGGTGACTCTAAATGGATTTTCTCATGTTGTTGAGAAAGTCAAAATTGGAGTGATAGAGAGTGAAATATTGGCTTGCTGTGAGTTTTGGATTTAAGTTCCATCCTCTATATCCCCATTCCTGCTCATCAGAGGGAGTATGAATATCACTTGAATGGACGTGTATGGCGTTTCGTATAGGAATAATTAATTAATTTGGAGTAAACATTATAACTGATACATAAGCGTTGAGGTGATAGCGCTAGAGGTTTCTATAGAAGAACTGTTTATTTCAAACTAGAGGTGTTGATTGTATGTCCTATATGTGTAGTGTCTGCAATGGAATGGCGTCCTTCGTAAGTAACTGTCCTGAATGTAATTATATTGCTCAGGATTTGGGTAAACTTAGTGATTATTATGGACCTTATTCTCCTTATCGACCCATTGATGAGTTAAAAGCAACAAATGGTTTTAAGGATTTGATCCAACACACCTGTATACACTTGGGCTATTGCTCAAATTGTATCTATACATTCCCGGTACCCATTCAAGAGCAATTATGACTAAATACTTCTAATGATAATAATTGCAATAAGTATAGATATGATAATGATAGCACTCAGGGCTTTTAAACGTTTATTGGATTTCTTAGGTATATCATTAGAACAGAGCATGTCCATTTCTTCTTTCGTAACTCCTGGAAGCTCATATCTATTATTTAAGGCCTTCAACAAGTGACACCTCTCCTTTTGAAAAATATAACCTTGATAATTATAAACGGATATCATATGTAAATCTAGATGAAGAAACGCATCAGAAGATCCGAATAATTAACATTTTTCGACACTTTTTTTCCAATTAACATGACTTAAGTCATGACTGTAGAACATATTAAACATATATTGACGTACAGGAATACCTTCCTTGAAACTGGATGGTATTTTTTTTGTTAAAGACATCTCTTAAATGGAGTAGCTTAAATATAATCGGTGGAAGAACCTCTTTAAATGAGGGATTTCATGTATATAACGGAGTATTACATATAAAAGTATATACAGCACTGAAAGGGAGATGACATGTGGACGAGGAAGAACATAATTTGGTGAATGCCTTACGTAGCCAAAGTCCATTGGCTCTCGAATAATTAATGGACAGATATGGGAACGATAATATCTAAGGAAGTCTCTCCGGAAATACTGAGACTAATAAACACGTTACCAGAGACAGATAGAACAATCTTTTATAGACTTACCCAGCTACCTGAAGGGCAGATTGTCTATTCTTATGGTTAGCCGATATTTGGACGGTAGAGGCTATCCGATGGATATATTGAAAGATGCCAATTTTCTTAAACCAAGTGACCTACTATTCGAAGCCTCAACAGAGGAATCGGATCATTATCAACTAACAATTCCTTCAATCAGAATAGTAGATCGATCAATCCCACATCTTAAAGTCACTATACCTGTTCCCGATAAAGGCTCTATGGATCTTGATGTAACAATAAATCTCAGTGGGTTGCCATTGGACTTCACTCGAGTAGAACGTCTAGATGAGAAGAGTATTCGCCTTGAAGTGGATGTGCATTATGACCCGAGCAATTCAAAGACACTGCAGAGCTATAGAATTTTCAAAAAAGATGGAACATTCATGTCCTCTACCAAGGGAATGAATGAGAAATCCAAAGCTTTCGAAACGGAATGGATAGATATTATGCCTGGACAGAAAGAGATCTCCTTCTATATCGGAGAGCCACAGATCGTTTATAAAGGACCTAGGCTCATGCCCACATATACATGAGATAACGGCTCAGCTTTAGCGACTAGAGAACAACCGCGAGAATCACTTGCTTGTTCTGAGGGCAAGGCGAATCACAACATCATGGGGGTGACATAAGCGTCCCTGGATTTTTTACTGCACTGGCATTATTCATAAAAGAGTTCATGTTACTCGTCTCCTATGTGAAGAACAACGCTTTTCCACAGCCTTTGAACGAGAAGGACGAAGCCTTACACCTAAGACTAATGGCTGAAGGAAATGCAGAATCCCAAAACAAGCTGATTGAACACAATCTACGTCTTGTCGCGCACATAGTAAAGAGGTTGTGTACTCAACCCGATGTCAATTTGGAGAGCGGTTTGTTTGTCGGGGGTGGTTGAAGAGACTTGGTGGACAAGCTTTAATGGGTCATAATATACATATTACAAATGTGGAGTGAATATCAAGGGAAAAATGTTGGTTTTTTATATGCTATGGTATAATGGTGTTAGTATTTTAAAGGCGGTGTAACCGATGGGTGTAAATCGTGATGAATTAAAACGTATGATTGATTGTATACCTGAACAAGAAGCAGTTGAGGTGCTCGATTTTATCGGTTTTTTAGAAATGAAGCGGGAAAGAGAAGCTTTGCATCAATTGGATGTAGAAGTTCTTTCTGTGGATGAAGATCTAATTCGACAGGTTCGAAAGAGCCATGAAGACCGTGAGAACGGTCATATATTCACTCAAGAAGCGGGTCTTGAATACTTACGTAGTAAGGTCGGGGAGAATGAGCGTGAACAAAACTTATAACGTATATTGGTCACAAACAGCTCTTAATGAACTAGCAGGTATACTTGCCTACCCCCTTGAGGTAAAGGAAAGAATTTATATGGATTCTTTCACTAGGTTAGCTTTCCAACCTACACTTACCGCAAAACAAATATTGTCTGGTTTCTTGAGCGGTTATTGGGCAAGACTTGGACTTTACCAAGTCATACTTGTGTTCGAGGTGAACGAAGATGAATCGGTTGTCTGGATTGACGGAATTAAACATAAGCGAGAAAATATATATTGGAATAAATAATGACGTGACGAGTACTTTCCATAAAACTGGAAGGTATTTTTTTGTTAAAGACAGAGCTTGAATGGAGTAGTGTTAAATAAAAGCGATGGAAGAACCTAATTCATTTGGTGAATGCCTTACGTAGCCAAAGTCCATTGGCTCTCGAACAATTGATGGACAGATATGGGAACAGTGTCTATGGACTTATTTCTCGAATTTTATCGGGATTTGCCCGAGAAGAAGATATCGAGGAGTGCGTCAGTGATGTATTCCTGGAAGCTTGGAGTCGCATAGAACGATTTGATGCAGAAAAAGGTTCATTAAGAACATGGGTTTTACTTCTCAGCAAATACAAGGCGTTGGATGTTCGTCGAAAGTTGTTGCGGCTTACAAGGATGGAAGAACTTGGGGGTAATGCTAGCGTAGGGGAGAGCCTAGAAGAAACGATAATATCAAAGGAAGTCTCTTCGGAGATTCTAAGACTTATAAACACGTTACCAGAGACAGATAGAACAATCTTTTATAGACGATTTTTTTACTATGAATCGGTAGAGCAAATTTCTATACATCTTGGGTTGACTAGCAAAGCTGTGGAGAATCGGCTTTATAGGACACGTAAGATTTTTAAAGACAAATTAATAGAAAGGAGAAATGAGATAACCTATGATTAATGCAGAGGAAAAAATAGTTTTTGATTGGATGGATCATCTTGACCCAAATGAATTAATAGAGCTAGATGATATAGAATCTTCTGGGATGGAGACCCTAGATGAAGCTGCATGGTCCCGAATTAAAAAAAGGACGTTCTCTCAATTGAATGATCATGAAAAGGGAAAAGAGAAACGTGTAAACGAGTCTATATTAACTGTGAATAGACAAGCGCGTCATTGCTATGAGCGAGCACGGAGGATCTGTATTAACCATAAAGTCCGTCGTATTAACCATCGATCAAGATCAATATGAATTTATACAAGGTAATGCAGTATGGGGTGGGTCACAAGGTCCATGGTACGCTAATTATTATTACGAGGGAAGCATTCCTATAAGTGCTCCTGAAAATGCGATGATCCAATATGAAAATATGGGCATAGGTCCATTCAATCTTACACAAGCAATGACAGCAGCCAATTTATTTGATTTAGGACCAAGCGACAAGCAGAACGGTTTTCGAATTACTGGCATCGTTACGCAATTGGATGGCAGCAAGCGCAAATTAAATTTAATTACCCAGCTTCCTGAAGGGCAGATTGTCGATTCTTATGGTAAACAACCGATATCCGAAAATCTACAGCTTCAGATGTTGGACGGTAGAGGCAATCCGATGGATATATTGAAAGATGCCAATTTTCTTAAACCAAGTGACCTACTATTCGAAGCCTCAACAGAGGAATCGGATCATTATCAACTAACAATTCCTTCAATCAGAATAGTAGACCGATCAATCCCACATCTTAAAGTCACCATACCTGTTCCTGATAAAGGCTCTATGGATCTTAATGTAACAATAAATCTCAGTGGGTTGCCATTGGACTTCACTCGAGTAGAACGTCTAGATGAGAAGAGTATTCGCATTGAAGTGGATGTACATTATGACCCAAGCAAGCCAAAGTCACTGCAGAGCTATAGAATATTCGATAATAATGGAACATTCATGTCCTCAACCACAGGAATGAATGAGAAATCCAAGGCTTTCGAAACGGAATGGTTAGATATTATGCCTGGACAGAAAGAGATCTCCTTCTATATCGGAGAGCCACAGATCGTTTATAAAGGACCTTGGATACTCCGGAATCTCCAATAGGTGTTTTTTCAATGTGCTTCACATATCTTTCCCTCGTACATGCACGCCCAGGCAATCGCCCACATATACATGAGATAATGAATCACAACATCACATTTTTCTTATGGTATTTCATGTTACCCCAATGACGCACAGGATTTAAACGAATTGTTTAAGAAATCAGATGAACGCTTGTATCAAATGAAGGAAAGTAAGAAGGGAGTAACAAATAAAAAAAGGTATCAAAATTTGTTGAAATTCCTTCCCGAGCCTATTATCGTACATAATGAGGGAATAATTGTATATGTAAATAAAGCGGCTGTTCAATTAGTTAAAGCTAACGATGATACTAAACTCGTTGGAAAGTCTATATACGATTTTCTTCATCCATACGATCATGCAGAATCCAAGGAAATTACCCAACAACTTTTGCAGGAAGACAAAGCGTCAGATTTCGAAGAAATACTTATTTACTGTGTTAAAAGGGAATTAATTGAGATAGAAGTCTCCAGTATTCGAATCGATAGCTACGATAAGGGTAAGCCTGTGATTCTCTCTGTTTTGCGAGATATTACTGAGAGAAAAAAGGCTGAACTATTACTTGTTCAATCTGAAAAATTATCGATCATTGGTCAATTAGCGGCAGGAGTAGCCCATGAAATTCGGAATCCTCTTACATCACTTATGGGATTTACTAAGATATTGAAGTCTAAATCAACAAACCAAGATACTTTTCATTTTGATATCATGCAACAAGAACTAGAGCGTATTAATTTAATTGTCAATGATTTCATGGCGTTGGCAAAACCCAGCTCACATGAATTTAAAAACGGAAATATCGTTGATATTCTAAAAAACGTCATATCCATATTAGAAACCCAGGCCATTATGACGAATGTAGATATAAAAAAGAACTATATGGACGAAGTACCATTGATATACTGTAATGAAAACGAACTGAAGCAAGTGTTTCTGAATATAATAAAAAATGCTATTGAAGCGATGCCTTATGGGGGTGATGTAACCATTACTATAAAAGAAGCAAAATCAGGAAAATTACATATTGAAATCAAAGATCAAGGCATCGGCATACCGCCTGACGCAATCAATAAAATTGGGGAGCCTTTTTTCACAACCAAAGAAAAAGGCACAGGACTTGGTTTGATTGTTACCCAGCGTATCATTCAACTTCATCATGGTTGCTTTCATATTTCAAGTAATGGAATCCAAGGAACGACCGTTGATGTTTACCTTCCTAATTTGAGTCAACTGACAATGAACATAAATACTTGAAGGAGACTAATTAAATCAAGGGACGAAAACATTTTGTTATAAAAAACAAAGTCTATATCTTTCTCCCGTACATGCACGCTTAGGCTTACGCCCACATATACATGAGATAATGGTTCACAACATCATGGGGGTGACATAAGCGTCCCTGGATTTTTTACTGCACTGGCATTATTCATAAAAGAGTTCATGTTACTCGTCTCCTATGTGAAGAACAACGCTTTTCCACAGCCTTTGAACGAGAAGGACGAAGCCTTACACCTAAGACTAATGGCTGAAGGAAATGCAGAATCCCGAAACAAGCTGATTGAACACAATCTACGTCTTGTCGCGCACATCGTAAAGAAATTTGATAATACGGGCGAAGACCTGGAGGATCTCATCTCCATCGGTACGATTGGCCTCATCAAAGCGATCGAGAACTATTCGACAGACAAGGGCACGAAGCTTGCAACCTTCGCATCTCGCTGTGTGGAGAATGAAATTCTGATGCATTTGAGATCACTCAAGAAATCTCGTAAGGATGTCTCTCTGCATGATCCAATCGGTACAGATAAAGAGGGTAATGAGATCACATTAATTGATATTCTCGGTTCAGATGGTGATGAGGTAGCAGATAAAGTTGAGCTTAAAATTGAGAAGAGTAAAATTTACAATAATCTAGATATTCTAGATGATCGGGAGCAAGAGGTCATTCGAGGCCGATTCGGACTCGATCAAGGCGGTGAGGAGCGTACTCAGCGAGAGATTGCCAAGGAGCTTGGAATCAGCCGGAGCTATGTGTCCCGGATTGAGAAGCGAGCACTGATGAAGCTGTATCACGAGTTCTATAAAGTGAAGCGGTAACATGTAAGATATCCCATTGACTACACACAGTCAGTGGGAGTTTTTTATTCTAGTTAGAAAAATGTGTTACAATTTATGTGTTCGTTCGTAAACATATAAAGGGGTGATCAGTAAAGCGTGTACATAATAAGAAAGCTAATCTCTTTATCGTTGAGAATTAACAATTGGCTGCTTCTTCTAACAGCAGTAGGTTTAATCATCTTTAGCACAATTGTCATGTATGCCTTAGAGCCGGAAACCTTTCAAACGCTATTTAATAGCTTCTGGTGGGTGATGACGACGGTAACGACTGTAGGTTATGGTGATTATTTCCCTGTAACAATTGCTGGAAAATGCTACGCCATTTTTCTCTATATCGTTGGAATCGGTCTGATTGGTGTTGTTATAGGTAAGGTTGTTGATAGTTTCTCTCTATATCGTTCAAGGAGGTTGAAGGGCAGATTGAAATATTCAGGTAACAATCATATTATCCTGATCGGCTGGAACAACAAAGCAAAATTCGCCATTGAGGAAATTTTGGATTCTCATGAGCACACAGAAATCGTCATTATTGACGATTTAGAGGAAGCGCCAATTGTATTGGAGCGAGTACATTATGTTCGTGGAGATGCGGCGAATGAAGATACGATGCTCCAAGCTAATCTGACCGATGCTAAATCGGTTATTATATTTGCTAGAGATTCGGTTACTGATGCTTCGTTAGTAGATGGGAAGACACTATTGATTGCTACAACGGTCAGCAGACTGGCTCCTCATGTACATACGAACGTTGAGATTATGTCTGAGCGTAATATCAAGAATTTTGAGCATATCAATGTAGATGAATTTATTCTGTCCCATGGGATGATTTCCCGGCTAGCCGTTAGATCTGCTTACTTTAACGGTGTTACGAATATATTTCGTCAACTACTCAGTACGAGTGGGGATGATCTTCAGAAAATTAGGAAACAGGCAAGATGGAAAACGTATAGAGATGCTTTTGACGATCTCCTCCAGCAAGGAGCTACCTTAATTGCTGATGGTAATCAATTAAATATTAATAGAAAGCTTGATGAGGTCATTCCAGATACAGCGAATTTATATGTGATTTGTGACGAAGAGACATTTCAAAAGATCAATGACAAGAGCTACTAATAGGAGGAATATTGGATGTCGAATCAAAGTAATAAGTACGCTTGGACGTGGAATATTAAAGCGGAATGTTTAGAAGAGTACGTTCAATTACACCTTGCCCCATGGCCAGAGATATTAGAAGAGCACACTAAAGCGGGAATTAGGAACTACTCGATATTCCAGAATGGTAACCAATTTTTCTATTGCTTCGAATGCGATGATACTGGGGCTGCCTTTGCCTATATTGCTAACAGTGATGTGTGTAACAGATGGAATGCCATAACGTCAACAATGGTACAGGGAAGCTTCGACTTTAATGAAGCCGAGCCCATTAAGCCGATGCGTGAGGTGTTCTATCTGAAGTAAGCTACCCATAGCACAATCGAATATATGATATGAACGAACTACTAGTAAAGGTAGTTCGTTTTACTATCGAACAAACAGACACCTTTTCGAACAACGGACATATATATTTATGAGTGAACTGAATCGTATACTAATGGTAGAACTGCTAGTTTGTTACAATGTGTGGAAGTCTACAATGATTTTTAGTCAATTTGCAGATATACGTCGTTACTGAATTTCGGTATGATTACACTAAGTGTTTCTGTCTTATAATCTATGTAAGAGGAAGGAGAATATCTATGAGTGGTTTGGTGAATAACGAAATGCAAGCGCTTCAGAATGTTCGAATCAACCTAGAATCATGCATATTGGGTAAGACAGATGAAATTAAATTACTGCTAACCGCGTTACTTGCTGGAGGGCACGTTCTACTCGAGGATGTTCCTGGAACGGGGAAAACCGTATTAATAAAAGCTCTAGCTAAATCGATAGATGGGCAATTCAGACGTATTCAGTGTAATCCCGATTTATTACCAACAGATATTACAGGTGTATCTATATATCATCCTCGTCAAGAAGCATTTATCTACAGACCAGGTCCGGTTATGGCGAATATTCTATTAGCCGATGAGATAAATCGAGCTACAACAAAGACACAATCAGCTATGCTAGAAGCTATGGAAGAGGGTCATGTAACCGTAGATGGAGAGCAGCATGCGCTTCCAGACCCCTTCCTATTGTTAGCTACGCAGAATCCAATTGATTTCGAAGGCACCTATGTATTGCCAGAAGCACAATTAGACCGTTTTATGCTAAAATTTAAGCTAGGTTACCCCGAAGAAGCTGTTGAGAAGATGATGTTGAAATCCCAAAGCATGGGTCACCCACTGGATAGCTTGCAGGCTGTGACGAGTATTGAACAGATTAAAACCCTGCAAGCCGCAGCCAAGCACGTTCATCTTAGTGATGCGGTTAGTGATTATATTGTTAGCATTGTTCGTAGAACAAGAGAGCATCCCGATGTATTCTTAGGTGCAAGCCCACGTGCAACGCTAGCTCTAGCGAATGCGACTAAGGCGTATGCATTAGTAGAGCAAAGGGAATTTGTCTTACCTGATGATGTCAAGCATCTAGCATCCTATGTGTTAGGGCATCGTATGATTCTGAATTCCGAGGCGCGGATGGCAGGTGCCACAATTATGACGGTACTTCAATCCGTGTTTCAGCAGGTAAAGGTTCCCGTCGGATTGGAGAAGTGATTCTGATGGTTAGTATTGTGCGAAATTGGATTGGTTCCACTGTTCAATATTCGGCGAAATTCTGGTATTTTTTCACTTGTGTAGTTATATGTATGTTCTTCATGCTGTTCCAGGGCGGCAAGCTAGCCTACATGCTGTTCTTTATTATGGTAGTGCTTTCGGCGTATTTATGGTTGGGTAAGTGGAGTGGCATTAATCGAACCACAGGAAGCCGTGTCCTTCTTAATCTGAATAAGGATAGGTCAGTAGAAGCAGGGACATCGATTTCGGTTCAGATTAATTTAGCTATTCCAGGGTTCTGGCCCATTCCTTATGTCATGCTTCAAGATCGCTTAGTAAGACGTAATGGTAGTGAACTCGTATTTGAAACCTCAGCGATTCCAGACTGGAAGCGTAGAGGAACTGTAGAATACGTTACGAATCCTCTACACCGCGGCTTCTATCATTTCACGGAGGTACTGTGCTCAACAGAGGATATATTCGGTTTATTCAAGCATAACGGGACGATGACCTTATACGAGTCATTCATGGTGAAGCCCCATACAGTAGCCATTAAGGAATGGCAGCAGTTCCATCAGTCGTTCAAAGGGCATCATTATAATTCAACAACTACACGAGCACTTCGTGAAACGACCCAAATTAATGGTGTACGGGAGTATATTTATGGAGATCGACTTTCGCGCATACATTGGAATGCAACAGCTAAGACAGGAACATGGAAATCCAAGGAATTTGAACGGGAATCACTACCCAAAACGGTCATTATGGTGGATCGTAACAGGAATAATTACAAGAGTAGGGATGATTTCGAGCTAGCGGTCTCCGTTGCTGCATCGTTGATGGATTATGGTTCCCAGAAAGAATTAGCAATGGGCATATTATCTGTAGGTGCGAATGCTGTTTATATGGAGCCATTAAGAGCCGCATCACATTATCGGATGGTGAATCAACACTTAATTGATATTGAAGCAGACGGACAGCATGCCCTTATACATATTCTGAAGGATCGTGCTCGCCATTTCTCGCAAGGCTGCTTCTTTGTTGTCATATCCTCTCAGATGGATGAGTCTATGCAGCAAGCGCTTCATTGGATCAACCATCGGCAGATGAACCCTTGTCATATTCTAGTTGGAAACCCTTCTAACTCTGGTAGCGCCGAGCATGCCGTAAAGCCTGGTGATGTGGAGGATTGGTTACGAAATCTTCGAGGTAAGGGAATGCTTGCTTATGCGGTTAAAGAATTGCAGGACCTTCCGGTTGTGTTAGGGGGTAAAAATCGATGAACACAAATGCCTATACGTATCAGACACCGCGAAAAAGAATGATGAGTGTGTTGGATTCGATCTTTAGTCAATGGCAATATAAACTCAGAGTTGTCTTGACAGGGATTATACTCATACAATTCGTAGTTTGGTTCAGCTCCTACTGGTTATCCGCGACTTCGTGGCTAGTATCTGCAGTTCTTGTGATTACTTGCGTTATCGAGATGTTTCCTAGATTACATTGGCTTGTGCGTAAATCCGTAGAAGCTATGCTTATTGTATACACCCATATTAATGTGTTGAATGTAAGCTGGACCTCCACGGAGAGCGGAATGCTAGGAGGCAAGCTTGGTTGGCTCGGAGATTTTTTTAGCTCCATTGGGTACTCATTAAGTCCGATATTTCCATACATTTGGTTTTCTCTTGGAGCATGGATTGTATATCTCCTTACATTGGAATGGATGACGGAAAGAGCAAGGATTATAGTCGTTATTGTGGTAAGTGTAATCCTTTATGCTGTAGTGGATTCATATAGCCATTATATATTCTGGGATCAAGTGGCATTTATCATCTTCAGCGGCTTGGCCCTAATCGTTATTGAGCACTTTGAGCATTTCAAACGGAAGCATCCTTTGAGCTGGTCATACTTTAGCGATTATCCATTCGTTATTGCAACTCCGATTATTATGATCATAGCAATTATTATGATCATTGGGTCTCTAGCTCCCAATGGTCGGCCTATGCTAACGGATCCTTACACGGTGTATAAGCACATGAAGGGTGAGAAGGTGATTACCTCGGGCAAAGGTTTTTCTAATACGAGTAATCGAAGTTTATTGAATACTTCCTCTGGCTATGGCAGAGATGATTCTACGCTTGGTGGCGGCTTTGAATATGATTTCTCAGAAGTATTACGTGTGGAAACCGATCAAAGAAGCTATCTTCGCGGAGAAACAAAAGCCTTATACACGGGCGCAGGCTGGGAGTTAAGCGAATCTGATGGAGCTGCGGATTCGGTAAATGTCTCCTACCAGACTGAGCTTGAACCTTTCAATTGGGGAGCAGCACCAGTATATAAAACCGTTGAGGTTGAACAAGTTATTCGATTGACGAATGAGAAGAGCTATCCAGTATTGTTCGGCTCCCATCCAATTAGCTCTCTTGTTAACGTAGAGCAATTCCAAGGTCCAGGCGTACAGGGTTTATCTTCCGATGCTTACTGGTCCTCCGTTCAAGGTGAGCTACGATGGGATAGTGATGTTGCTTATCCGTTAATGTACACGCTTCAATCCAAGCTACCACTTATCGATGAGGTGGCATTAATACAAGTCGCGGACAAGGAGTATGAGGGTGAGATCTGGGCACCTTACCTTCAGCTACCTGAGGCGTTACCTGCTCGTGTTAGAGAGTTAGTTGAAGATATTACAAGTCAATCACAATCTCCTTATGAGAAAGTAAAACGAATTGAAGGTTATTTGCAGGAAAATTTCGAATATACGAATAAACCAGATCTCAGCCTAGGACAAAGCAATGACTTCGTAGATCGTTTCTTATTCGAAATTCAGTCTGGTTATTGTGATTACTTCTCAACTTCTATGGCGGTTATGGTGCGAACGCTTGGATTGCCAACCCGTTGGGTGAAGGGTTATACAGGTGGAAACCTTGATGTGGAGGAATTCCTGAATGCGGGCATACCTGAGGAAATTCTAAATCAAGGTGGTATTCAGACCTATATCGTTAAGAATTCGGATGCACACTCTTGGGTGGAAGTATATTTCGATGGTTGGGGCTGGATTCCATTCGAACCAACATCAGGCTTTCTCTTACCCACGGTTATTGACGAGGAGCAAGCGGTTGCTATTGAATTTGACCCATTAACCAATCCAACGGATAGTAGTGCGAATGGTACTACGAATGAATCTTTACTAACACCTGTTCAGATTGCGCTAGCAGGAACGATTCTCTTATTGCTCCTATCCGTTGTGCTTGTCAGTAGACGATTAGGCTGGTGGCATACGTTAAGAATCTTTAAGAGGCAACAGCGTGAGCTGAATACAAATCAACAAGCGCTCCAGGAAATCACTGGCATTATCAGTATGTTTAAGCGTAAAGGATATGCTCGATATCTCCATGAAACGATGAGGGAATCCTTCTCTAGATGGAAGGAACAGAATCGTTGGCTTCAGAAGGACTTGGACTTGCTACTTGCTTTAATGGAGAAGGCCAAGTATAGTCCTTATTCGATATCAAGTGATGATCTTCAGCTCATTGTGAAGACAAGGCGGAAATTGAAGGAAGAGCTATAAATTAGATATGTAAGTGGCTTGAATAAGGATTGGATACAGTTGAGGATCGGTTAGAATAAAGCCTTCATACTTATGCTGTCAGAATATCCATGCTTCTAAGGATTTCTGACAGCCATTCAGTGGAGGTCTTATTCTGACGATTCCTTTCTTTTTTTTGCAAGCAAATGGGCACATATGGTATAGTTTGGCGAATGAAATAGAGTGAGGTGTGTTATGCTTAAGAATTTTATCCCCCAGCTTCAAGTTGACACCATATATCAGATCGATCTTCATGAGTTGAAAAAAAACGGTATTAAAGGCATCATTACAGATTTAGATAACACGCTCGTCGGTGCTAGGGAGCCTAATTCTAATCCCCAGCTGATGGAATGGATTAAGCTTGTAGATAGCTTAGGGTTTAAGGTGGTTATTGTTTCCAATAATAACAAGCTGAGAGTAGCTGCATTCTCGGACCCCATTAAGCTTCCCTTTATATCTCGTGCTCAGAAGCCCTTTAATAAATCGTTTATTAAGGCTTTGCAAATGTTGAATTTAAAAGCCGATGAAACAGTCGTTATCGGAGACCAATTATTAACAGATGTACTTGGTGGTAATCGGTTAGGTTTGTATACCATACTGGTAACCCCATTCTCACTCGCGGATGAGAGCTTCTTTACTAAGATCAATCGGAGAGTTGAACGATATATATGTAAGAAGCTGAAGAAGCGTGGATGGATTACTTGGGATAGGTAGCGAATATATGGTATAGTTTTACTAATTAGCGTGATTGTGAAATTGTAACGGGATTGTGACTGAATGGTAAAAGGATTGCAACAGGAGGCCAAGAATGACATCTAAGGAAATCATAAAGCAAAAAGACGCTTGCGCAGGTTGTGGCGCAAAGCTACAGACAGAGCATCAAGAGAAATTAGGTTATATGCATCCATCTGGTTTGAATCGGGTTCCGCATGTCTGTCAGCGCTGCTTCCGAATCAAGCATTATAACGAAATGTCCTCTACGACACTCAATGAGGACGACTTTCTGCGTATTCTGAATCACATCGGACTTTCAAGCGGATTAGTTGTACATATCGTCGATCTATTTGATTTCGAAGGAAGTATCATAAGCAGTCTTGAGCGCTTCGTTGGGTCGAACCCGATTATTCTAGTAGCTAACAAGATTGATCTCTTCCCTAAGAATATAAATCGCAACAGAATCGTCAATTGGGTGCAGAAGCAGGCTAAAGAAGCAGGACTAAAGCCGCTAGAAACCATATTAGTTAGTGCGAAGACGAATGAGGGCTTTGACCGCTTAATTGAGCTTCTGGCCGCGCACCGCAAAGGGAAAGATATCTATGTTGTAGGTGCAACGAATGTGGGGAAATCCACACTAATTAACAGACTCATACGTGATTTAAGTGAGTTAGATGCAGAGTTAACGACTTCACGTTATCCAGGAACAACGTTAGATATGGTTCATATTCCACTCGATGATGGAAAGTCTATCATTGATACACCAGGAATCGTCTATCGCTCCAGATTAACTGAGATGATCTCTAAGCGTGACCTTGAGATTATTACACCAGATAAACCGATCAAACCTTTAAATTATCAGCTTGACGAAGGTCAGACGTTATTCTTCGGTGGACTTGCTCGCTTTGACTTTGTCAAAGGGGATCATCAATCGTTCGCCTGCTTCATATCGAATAGTTTGAAAATCCATCGTACGAAGCTTGAACGAGCTGATGAGCTATATCGCGAACACAAGGGAGTCATGCTTCAACCACCTAGTGTTGAACGGATGAATGAGCTGCCCGATTGGACGAAGCACTCCCTGCACATACCTAAAGGTGGAGGAAAGGATGTCATCATTTCAGGCTTAGGCTGGATTAAGGTCAATAGCGATAGTGGAGCTGAATTGATGGTACACGCTCCTAAGGGAATCAAGGTTCTTGTAAGGGATTCATTAATATAGCATGCGTGCTAGGTACTCAATTTAGATTGAGAGGATGTTGACCACTTGAGCATATTGAACAATCAATTGGTTCTGGATAGTCATACGGTCATGTATGGAGTATTCGGAGATCCAGTTAAGCATTCAAAGTCACCACTCATGCTTAACCGTGCATTTCGGGAGAATGGAATTAATGCAGCGTACTCAGCCTATCATGTTACGGCAGACAAGCTTGAAGCCGCTATACATGGCATAAGAGCTTTAGGATTTGGTGGCGTGAACGTGACAATCCCTCACAAGCTAGAAGTAATGCCATATCTGGATCATATTGATGAAGGGGCTAAGTTGATCGGTGCTGTGAATACGATCGTCAATCGTGATGGTCAGTTGATCGGTTATAATACCGATGGTATCGGTTATGTTCGCTCTCTTAAGGAAGAGACTGGCTTTCAGGTGAAAGATAGCAAAATTCTGCTTGTTGGAGCTGGTGGAGCGGCAAGAGGTGTAGCCTTTGCACTAGCACAGGAATCCCCTTCCATAATCTACATTGTTAATCGCTCAAAGGAGCGTGCAGAGCAGTTATCGAAGGATATTGGACGTATGGTAGAATGTAAGTGTGTTGATCAATGGGAAATAAGTGACATTCCGCAGATGGATTGTATTGTGAATACAACATCAGTTGGCATGCATCCGAATATAGACGAATTGCCGATTAAGCCAGCATGGATGAGTCGGTGGCTTGGTGATCATACCATCGTAAGTGACTTGGTTTATAATCCATTACAAACCCTATTTCTTAAAACGGCTGTTGAATTAGGTGCAAGAACACATTCCGGTCTTGGCATGTTCGTCTATCAAGGTGCTTATGCTTTCGAATACTGGACAGGTCAGCTATCACCCGTTGCGGTAATGAGGGACGTCGTAGAACGTTCATTTAGCCCAGACTCAGAATAGATAATAGAATAGAACTTAAGAGGAGCAACATAACATGCTAACAGGTAAACAAAAGAGACATCTTCGTTCCATGGCACATCATCTCGATCCTATATTCCAAGTAGGTAAAGCTGGGATGAATGAGCATTTGATCCGACATGTTGTAGAGGCTATTGAGCCTAGAGAGTTGATCAAGATATCGATCCTGAACAACTCCGAGGTGGACCGCAACGAAGTGGCTGCGTGGCTAGCTGAAGGGGCAGAAGCGGAGTTAGTACAAGTAATTGGCAGAACGATCATACTATATAAAGAATCTAAGGATCACAAAAAAATCGAATTGCCGCGCTAAAAGCGATAAAAGGATTGGTGAAGCATGAACATCGGGATTATGGGAGGCACGTTCGATCCATTACATCTCGGACATCTTCTGGTAGCAGAACAAGCTAGAGAACAGATGGCTCTGGACGAGGTTTGGTTCATGCCCTCCAATCAACCACCACATAAGGATCATTTACCGAAGGCGAGTCCACAGCAACGACTGGATATGGTTCGAATTGCAATTGCGAACCATCCGAATTTCAAGCTCAGTGAGCTTGAATTCGAACGTAGTGGTATATCCTACTCTGTCGATTCAGCTGTTCTGCTCAAGGAGCGTTATCCGAATGATCGGTTTTATTGGATTATTGGAGCGGATATGGTTCAATATCTACCCAAATGGTATAAGATTCAAGAGATGGTCAGTAAAGTATCCTTTATAGGACTGGATCGACCTGGTTATGAGAATTCAGAGCAAGCGCTTCCTGATTGGTTATCCAATTCCTTGACGATGATTCCTATGATCCAATTCGATATATCATCAACTGAGATCCGTGATCGATTGCTTCATGAACGTTCGGTACGCTATATGCTACCTGATCCTGTTTGGACATATATTCGGGGGAATCATTTATATGAATCGGAATGACATATTGAACGCCGTTAGAGATCGACTGCCTAAGAAGAGATGGGAGCATGTGGTTGGTGTTATGGAAACCGCTGTAATTCTTGCAGATCGGTTCGGTGCTGATCCTGTGAAGGCTGATTTAGCAGCTATTCTACATGACGTCGCTAAATATTGGCCAATTCCACAATTAGAACAGGCTGTAATCGAGCACCATATACAGGGAGACCTTCTTCTCTATGACCGTCAGCTGCTTCATGCTCATGTAGGCGCATATGTGGCTGAGGTTGAATATGGTATTCTTGATGACGAGATCCTCGACGCTATCCGTTATCACACATCAGGCCGTGAGGTTATGACGCTGCTGGATAAGGTTATCTGCTTGGCCGATTACATGGAGCCTGGACGTGATTTCCCCGGTGTTGAGCATATACGATATTTGGCTCAATCCAATCTGGACCTAGCGCTTATCGCTGGATTCGATTCAACCATCTCCTACCTGATCACTCAAGGCAAGTCGATCTACCCCCTTACAATTATCGCACGTAATAGCTTAATTGATCACATCAAAAACTAATAGGAGGTTCATCTATGCCGAAAAAATTAGAAGCATTGAAAAAATCAGAAGCGGTTATGACCACAGTGGTCCGTGCCATAGAGGATAAGAAGGCAATGAAGGTTGTCGTACTTAATTTAGTTGACATTTCCTTAGTAACAGATTACTTCGTCATCTGTCACGGTAATTCAGATGTTCAGGTACAAGCGATCGCCACAGCAGTGAAGAAAGCAGCGGATGAAAGTGGTGCATCGATTCGTGGGCTTGAGGGAATGGACACGGCTAGATGGGTGCTCATTGATCTAGGCGATGTTGTTGTTCATGTATTCCATAAGGATGATAGAGATTACTATAATTTAGAGCGACTTTGGTCTGACGCCAAGATAGTTGAATACGTATGATGCAGGCAGGGATGGTTGTCGAGCTCTTAATAGATAGAGAAGTATCTCCTAATGGGTATTTTCTCACCTCGGGAACGAAGGATGTCCTACTTCACTATAGTGAGATCGTGGGAGAAATTCATATTGGCGAGCGAGTGTCTGTTTTCCTCTATCATGACTCTGAAGATCGATTTGCTGCTACCATGCGGGAGCCGAAGCTGAAGCTAGGTGAATTAGGTCTGCTTGAGGTTGTTGATGTGCATCCAGTGCTAGGTATATTCCTAGAGATTGGGCTGTCTAGGCATCTACTATTTCCTTTGTCGGAGCTTCCATTACAGCCTAACCTGCGTCCGAAAATCGGTGATCATGTATACGCTGTTCTTGGTCACGATAAGCAAGGTCGTCTATTGGCCAAATGGGCTGGGGAGAATAAGCTTGCTGAATTAGCTTTCCACGCACCAACGGGTTGGAAAAACCGTTGGATGGATGCCATTGTATATAAGCCGATGGATGAAGCTACTTATGTGCTGTGTCCTGGTGGTGTGCTTGGATTCGGAGTTATTGGAATGATTCATGAATCAGAACGCACTCGTCCTCTTCGACTAGGGGAGACAGTGAATGTTAGGGTTACCTTCGTACGAGAGGACGGAAGAATTAATCTGTCCATGCGACCTTTAAAGCAACAGGGTCGAGAGGATGACGCGGATCGATTGTTAGCCTTCCTGAAGGAGCGTCCTAATCAAGCAATGCCTTATTCTGACGAGACCTCAGCTGATATTATCATGAATCGATTCAATCTGAGTAAATCGGCTTTCAAGAGAGCTCTAGGCAAGCTCATGAAGGATGGCCTTGTGTATCAGAAGGGCAGCTGGACACATCTCAAGGAAGTTAAAGTAGAAGATGAAGCGGTTGTATTAGAACAGGAGTGAACGTGAGTGGCGTATACCCAATTCGCTTACCATTATGATCGGCTGATGACAGATATGCCTTATCCAAGCTGGATGAGCTTTCTTAGACAGTGTTGGATTAGGTTTGATGTCAGACCTCGAACTCTCGTTGATCTGGGAAGTGGAACCGGAAGTCTGTCGTTACCGATCGCACAGGACGGTATGCAGGTTGTCGGATTGGACATCTCAACAGATATGCTAGCTGTGGCTCAATATAAGACGGATGAGCTTCGCAAGCTATCTAGATTTGCTAAGGGTGGCTCTGTGCAATGGCTAGAACAGGATATGAGGGAATGGGAGTTACCTGACCCAGTAGATTGCGCGATATCCTTCTGCGATTGCCTGAACTACTTGACGGAGGAGGACGATGTCCGTCTAACCTTCGAGCGAACCTATGCTGGACTTACCTCAGGTGGTTTGTTCATATTCGATGTTCATGCTCCACAGCAGCTTGTTGGATATGCCGAATCCCAGCCCTTCATCATGGATGAAGCGGATATTTCGTACATATGGACATGTGATTACGACGAGACACGGATGGAGATCGAGCATCATCTTTCAATTTTTAATCGTCAGGACGTGAATGGCACACAGTTATATCGCAAAATAGAAGAGACTCACATCCAACGTGCTTACCCACAACAATGGATTGAAGCGCTGCTAAGAGCGAGTGGGTTCGAGATTTTATCAGTTAGTGCAGATTTCACCTTCGACACACCTACAGAACTGTCGGAGCGGTTGTTCTTCGTAGCTAGACGCCCTTGACATAGCTCCTAACAATTTCATATAATCATAACAATTGAAAATGAGTTGAAGACAATGATAAGGAATACGATTCATTAGTAACTTTTCAGAGAGCCGGGAGATCGTGGTGGGAGCCGGCAGTGACGATGAATTGAGCTCACCCTTGGAGTCGAATGCGATTCGCCCACGTTAAGGGCCTAAGAGTGAATGAGTGCTTCAGCAATATAAGAAGACTCATTAATTAGGGTGGTACCACGGGAAGTAACAGCCTCTCGTCCCTAGCGATTGCGCTAGCGATGGGTGGTTTTTTTGTTGTTTATTTGCGAATTTGAAGGGAGTAGGATGATGACACAGGACATTAAGAATAGTGGGTATCAACCGTTAGTTATTGAGCCCAAGTGGCAGCAATATTGGGATGAGACGAAGGCGTTTAAGGTGCTTGAGGATGCTGAGTCTGAGGAGAAACCGAAATTCTATGCATTGGATATGTTCCCATATCCTTCTGGAGCTGGACTGCACGTAGGTCATCCAGAAGGGTATACAGCTACAGATATCGTCTCGCGCTTCAAGCGTATGCGTGGATACAATGTCTTGCATCCTATGGGCTGGGATGCCTTCGGCTTGCCCGCCGAGCAATATGCAATAAGCACGGGTCAGCACCCCGGAGCATTCACGGACATTAACATTAACACCTTCCGCAAGCAGATCAAATCACTAGGCTTCTCCTATGATTGGGATCGTGAATTAAGCACAACGGATGTTGATTATTACAAGTGGACACAATGGATTTTCCTACAGCTATACAAAAAAGGATTAGCCTACGTTGCCGAGGTTCCCGTCAACTGGTGTGAAGCACTGGGTACTGTGTTGGCTAATGAAGAGGTTATCGATGGACTCAGCGAGCGGGGCAATCATCCGGTTGTACGCAGACCAATGCGTCAGTGGATCTTGAAAATTACTGAATATGCGGAACGATTATTAGATGATCTCGAAGAGCTTGACTGGACTGAGAGCATTAAGGATATGCAGCGTAACTGGATTGGTAAGTCGAAGGGTGCTGAGGTACATTTTGCTATAGGTGGGTATGAGGATCTGGTATTAACGGTATTCACAACACGACCTGATACGCTGTTCGGAGCAACTTATTGTGTGTTAGCACCAGAGCATGCTTATGTCGCGAGGATTACTACTGCTGAGCAGAAAGATGCTGTTGAAGCCTATCAAGTAAAATCAACACATAAGAGCGACCTAGAGCGTACCGACCTAGCCAAAGAAAAGTCTGGCGTATTCACCGGTGCTTATGCGATAAACCCAGTGAATGGTGCTTGTGTACCGATCTGGATTGCTGATTATGTGCTTGCTGGGTATGGAACCGGAGCAATCATGGCTGTACCTGGTCACGATGAGCGCGACTATGAGTTTGCTAAGCAGTTCGGACTTGAGATCATCGAGGTTGTTAAGGGTGGCGACGTCTCGGTTGCGGCTTATGCTGGTGATGGTGAGCATGTGAATTCGGGTCCTATTAATGGATTGAACAATGTGGATGCGATTGCTAAGATGATTACTTGGCTGGAAGCAGAAGGTAAAGGGCAAGGACGGATCACGTATAGATTGCGTGATTGGCTGTTCAGCCGTCAGCGTTATTGGGGTGAGCCGATCCCGATTGTCCATCTTGAAGATGGCACAATGAAGGCCGTTTCGGATGATGAGCTTCCAGTGGTGCTTCCTGATGTCGAACAGATTCTACCCTCTGGAACCGGAGAGTCACCGCTCGCTTTGGTTTCGGATTGGTTGAACATTGTAGATCCAGAAACGGGTATGAAAGCTCGTCGTGAGACGAATACAATGCCACAATGGGCGGGGAGCTGCTGGTACTACCTGCGCTTCATCGATCCACATAATGATAAGGAGCTATGCTCCAAGGAGCTTCAGAAGAAGTGGCTGCCCGTCGACTTATATATTGGTGGTGCAGAGCATGCGGTATTACATTTGTTATATGCTCGTTTCTGGCATAAGGTATTGTACGATATCGGTGTGGTTGACACGAAGGAGCCGTTCAATAAGCTAGTTAATCAAGGGATGATTCTAGGCAACAATAATGAGAAAATGAGTAAGTCCCGCGGCAACGTTATCAATCCCGATGACATTGTTAGTGTACACGGTGCAGATACACTGCGCATGTACGAGATGTTCATGGGACCATTAGAGGCTACGAAGCCATGGAATACTCAGGGTGTTGAGGGGATTTACCGCTTCTTATCTCGTGTGTGGCGATTGTATATCGATGATAATGGTCAGTTAAGTACGCGGATTGGTAACGGTGCTGGAACGGATGAATTCCAACGCGTATGGCATAAGACTATCAAGAAAATCACAGAGGACTATGAGGGACTTCGCTTTAATACAGCGATAAGTCAGCTGATGATTTTCGTCAATGAAGCTTATAAATCGGAGCAGCTTCCGAAGGAAGCAATGAAGCATCTTGCTCAGATGCTATCTCCGATTGTTCCACACATTGCTGAAGAGCTATGGGAGCGACTTGGTGGCATAGGCTCAATTACGTATGCACCTTGGCCGGAATACGATGTCGCGCTTACTGTCGACAACGAGGTTGAAATCGTTGTTCAAGTGAATGGCAAGATCGTCGAGCGTATCTTGATTCCAGCTGATATGGAACAATCCGAGATGGAACAGCTCGCACATGCGAACAGCAAGGTCATCGAATCCATCGCTGGCCGAACCATCCGCAAGGTCATTGCAGTCAAGGGCAAGCTCGTTAATATTGTTGTGGGTTAATATGCTATAGAAGCCGTCCCTTGTGGGCGGCTTTTTCACTTTTTCACGCTTCAACTGTACAAATAAGTATCTTACCCATGAATTGTATGTTGAAACGCTCTACAGAAAGGGTGGATGTACATACTGCAAGAAATAGAGTACCCAAAGACATCTACAGTAGATGTGAATGAGTGGAAAGTGAGAAATAGAGTACCCAAAGACCTCTACAGCAAGGTGAATGAGTGGAAAGTGAGAAATAGAGTACCCAAAGACCTCTACAGTAGATGTGAATGAGTGGAAAGTGAGAAATAGAGTACCCAAAGACCTCTACAGCAAGGTGAATGAGTGGAAAGTGAGAAATAGAGTACCCAAAGACCTCTACAGCAAGGTGAATGAGTGGAAAGTGAGAAATAGAGTACTTAAAGACCTCTACAGCAAGGTGAATGAGCGAATGTTGTTCAATTGAATATTGATGTAGCGCCTGTCGAAAGTTATCTTTGACAAATGCATGAAAACTTTCTTATAATAAAAGTGAATTTTTGGTAACTTATCGTTATGTTCGATAACTGCATCGAGTCCAGTTACTTCAGCAAGTTTAAATAGTTCCATCACAATCACTTCTTATGCAATCTCCGAACCACTCATCAGGACCGCCGGTCCGCCCTTCGAATGCTGTCCCCAAACCTAATGGAACGTATCAGCACAACAGCACAACAGCACAANNCAATTCAGCACATCAGCATCATTGATCATCGATTTTGTATTACTTATTTCGCATTAAGCATTATTGCATCATCTCTTCAACCTTCTCTAAGTCTTCATTGTATTTGTCGTGGGTAGCCTTAATTACATCTAGGAAAACACCTTCAGTTCTATGCAATAATAGTTGAAGTGCCTTAGCGGTGATACCACCTGGGACACTAACTCGTTGCTGTAATGTTTCTGGAGAGAAACCACCGGAGGTTAGCAAGAGCCCTGTACCTAGTAACATTTCACTAGCTAAACGGTTTGCTTCATCACGAGAGATGCTTGTGAATTCGACCGCTGATTGGACAAGCTGTTCCACAAAGAATGCCATGAAAGCAGGTCCAATACTAGATATGTCTGATGTCACACGCGTATGCTGCTCTTCGATTCGAACAGGCGCACTGATATGACACAATAAGGATTCAAGCAGCTCTTTATCTTTATCTGACATTAATGAGCCATACATACATAATGTTGCACCACTACGCTCGTAATTGGTAATGCTCGGTATGACCTTGGCAACTTTACTTGGTAACTTAGACTCGAGATGTCGAATTAAGACTGGACTTGTAATCGAGACGACGATCTGTTCAGGATAGACAAAGGGAGCAATCGTATCCAACAACGCCCTGTATTCGAGAGGCTTCACACAGAGGAATAGGATGTCACTATGTACAGCAAGCTCCTGAACAGAGTGTAACAGTTGAATTCCAGGATACATTTCAGCTAGTAACTCCGCTTTTGTGATCGTACGATTCGTAATAAGAATTTGTTCAGGATTCAGTGCGTTCGATTTTATGAAAGCTTGAATGAGCACACTACCCATACTTCCAGTACCAATAAATCCAACATTCATGGCCTACAATCCTCCTCTTTCGCAGCGATTCAGATATACATCTATACCAAGTTTATTCAGAAAGGAGGGAAATCATGAGTAAGCTGAAAAATGCTTGTTTGTTAATAGGAATGATTATGCTGCTTACTATTGTAATCTTACAGACAATGAAGCCTCAGTCACTAATGGATGGGTGGGAGAATGTGAATATGGAGATGACCAACTCTTTATTGCAAGCCTCAAGACCTTCGGTCGATGAGACACCGACTCAGAAAAAGGAGAGAGAATTACTGACTGAAACTGAAACTGAAACTGAAACTGAAACTGAATCTGAAACGAGTAAGCTAGCAAAAATTGATTCTCAAACTGTGTTTGAAGCCGAAGCCAAAGCTGATGCTAAATTAATTGAGGGGACACAGCCGGCAACAAGTGCAATGATCAACTTGAATTCTGCTACATTAGAACAATTAGACATTCTACCTGGTATTGGTCCGAGCAAAGCCAGAGCAATAATTGAATACCGAACGAAGTTTGGAGAATTTCGATCTCTTGAGCAGATCATGGAGGTCAAGGGAATTGGTCCGAAGCTATTTGAGAAAATGAAAGATAGGATTGCTATACATACACAATCCTGATCACCATTAGTTCTTTGCTCACTTTTATTTTATGCCGAAGTGTGAGAAAATAATAAACAGTAATCGTTTACAAAAACTTAGTTTAATACTTTCGAAGTTTATGTTACACAAAAATTTTTAGGAGGACTAACATGACAAAAGAACACCAATTATCATTAGAGACGCTAGCGGTACATGCAGGTCAACAAATTGATCCAGTAACGCTGTCTCGTGCAGTGCCGATCTATCAAACAACATCCTACGGATTCCGCGATGCAGAGCATGCCTCTAATTTATTCGCACTTAAGGAATTCGGCAATATCTATACACGAATCATGAACCCAACTTCAGATGTATTCGAGCAACGTATTGCTGCACTTGAGGGTGGTGCTGCTGCTCTTGCTGTATCAAGTGGACAAGCTGCAATCACATTCTCAATATTGAACATAGCAGGTGCTGGGGATGAAATTGTAGCGGCTTCCAGCTTGTATGGCGGTACATATAATTTGTTCGCAATTACATTCCCTAAGCTTGGAATTACCGTTAAGTTTGTAGATCCGAGCAATCCAGAGAACTTCAGAGCCGCTATTACTTCCAAGACGAAGGCGCTTTATGCCGAGACAATAGGAAACCCCAAAGGCGACGTATTGGACATCGAAGCGGTCGCAAACATCGCACATGAGAATGGAATTCCCTTAATTGTTGATAATACATTCCCAAGTCCAATTTTACTTCGTCCATTGGAATTCGGTGCAGATATCGTTGTACATTCCGCCACGAAGTTCATCGGCGGTCACGGTACATCTATTGGAGGAGTCGTTGTTGATGGCGGTAAATTTGATTGGAAAGCAAGTGGTAAGTTCCCAGGATTGACTGAACCAGATCCTAGCTATAATGGTGTTGTATATACGGATGCAGTTGGGCCAGTTGCTTATATAATTAAGATGCGAGTCCAGCTTCTTCGGGATATGGGGGCTGCGATTTCGCCATTCAATACATTCCTGTTGCTTCAAGGGGTGGAGACACTTCATCTTCGTATGGAGCGACATAGCGAGAATGCGTTGAAGGTTGCAAATTGGTTAAGTGAGCAAGAAGCGGTAGAGTGGGTTAGTTATCCTGGCTTATCCAGTCATCCCTCGTATAAGCTTGCGCAGAAATATTTGCCCAACGGACAAGGCGCTATTCTCACTTTTGGAATTAAAGGTGGCGTAGAAGCAGGGATTAAGGTCATTGATGCAGTTAAGCTATTCTCTCATGTTGCAAATGTTGGTGATTCTAAGTCACTAATCATTCATCCAGCGAGTACAACACATGCTCAGCTATCGGAGGAACAGATGACATCGGCAGGAGTATCAACGAATATGGTACGTCTCTCCATAGGCACTGAGAATGTAAAGGATATCATCCAAGATCTTGATCAAGCAATTAAAGCTAGTCAGCTTTAATAGGAAAGTATCATATTCGTCGTGGGAGGGTCAATGGATGGTCAGGGGTAATCGTAAGGACTGGGATACTTACTTCATGGATATTGCATATATGGCCGCTACTCGCTCGCAATGTCCGCGTCGACGTGTTGGTGCTGTGCTTGTGCAGGGGAAGAAGCTGCTAGGTACGGCATATAATGGAGCACCAATGGGTGTGCCGGATTGTGAAGAAGCTGGTTGTATGATTACCGAGGAGTTTGAGCAGGCAATTGTAGATGGTGTTGAACAGCTGGTTAAGAAGCAACGATGTATACGTACCATCCATGCTGAACAGAATTTACTGCTATTCACGGATCGTAAGGATCGTGATGGTTCTACCGTTTATGTGACTGATCAACCATGCTGGACGTGTGCGAATATGTTAGCCAATAGTGGAATCAAGGAAATTGTTTATCATAGGCCTTACCCCAAGGATAACGAGAAGGTAATGGGTTTGATGAATCAACGTTGTTATGCGTTTCGTAGACTTGAAGCCTATGAACCACCACCAGGACTAGTGGGAATCGTCACCAATTAATTATGTATTATTCAACATAAATTATGAGGAAGAACCTCTTTTTCCGATTTGGGATAAGGGGGTTTTCTTTTTATATGGATCGCAAGGCACTCATTTACGCAATAAGCTGGTTAGCAGGGTTAACAGTATCCTTACATGGGTGGGAATGGCATAGTATAACCTTGCTTCTATGCAGTGGTGGCTTCATTCTAATAGGGTACTTACTACATAGGAACCGTAAACGGATCATAATCACGGCGATTTTGCTATTCGGTATAGCAGCAGCTTACGGAACATGGACTCAGGGGAATAATAAATCTAATTTACCTAATCAAACTACTGACTATACACTAAGCGGCACAATTGCTAGTCCTGTTGAGGTTGATGGAGATCGTGTGCGATTTACAATACGAGCTTCAGAGGAGCGTGAGAAAGTAGCCGTTTCCATAAAGCTTGCTTCTATAGAAGAACAAGCTAGTGTCCTTCTATGGCGGAGGGGAGACTTAGCTTCGATTACAGGGGAGTTAACCTTGCCTCCTTCAGCGCGAAACTATGGTCAATTTGACTACCAACAATACTTATATCACCAGCGAATTCATCGCATGTTACTTGTGAAGGGTTTGGGATCATCAGAGATCATGGATGATAAGGGGTGGAATCGATCTCGTATTATGGGCTGGGTAGATCGAATTCGGGCGAATATGGCTGAGCGAATTTCAAAGCTATATCCGGACGATCAGTCGGGATTTATGAGTAGCCTGTTGATTGGTTTGAAGGATGACATGGATGAGACAACTTTCAGTTTATTCTCCCGTCTAGGACTTACACATATCATCGCTATTTCTGGGCTTCATGTGGCGATTGTTGTAGGCGGTTGGATGGGATTGTTACGCTTAATGAGAGTAACTCGGGAAACGAATATTAGCTCAGCAATGCTTCTGATACCCATGTATGTGCTTCTCTCGGGAGGATCACCGTCTGTTATGCGGGCTGGGATTATGGCACTTATTGCACTATATGCTGCTCGTAAGCGTTGGCTGAAGGATGGACTGAACATTGTCTCTGTGACAGCGATCCTGATGACGCTTTGGAATCCCTATTATATTTATGATGTGAGCTATCAGCTTTCTTTTGCTGTGACGGCTGGTTTGATTATGGGTACACCGGTGCTTGTAAAATGGATAAATCTTGGACCTACGTGGTTGAATGGAACAATCGCAGTCACGCTTGTTGCTCAGGCGGTATCCTTTCCACTTACAATCTATTACTTTAATCAATTCTCACTATTGTCAGGTTTTGCGAATTTATTACTCGTACCTGTATTCAGTCTAATCGTACTTCCACTCGGTTATATCTCATTAATTATTCACTATATGATGCCACCTGTGGCTTCTTGGTTTGCGCAGCTTGTTGCTTTGCTCAATCAGGTGTGCTTCTGGTTTATGGATCAATTGGATTCGTTGCCAGTCGGTAAGTTAATCTGGGCTACCCCTGCACTTTCATGGATCACAGTTTATATGGTTGTGTTATTCAGTATGTTCTGGTCTGCGGGTGTGATTAAAGATGTAGACGAGATTCTATTCCCAAGATTAGTACGATCTGCCAAAAGAATGCTACTTATTAGCTCGGCCATCGGCATGGTCTGGCTTTTGTTAGGCTATGGACTAGTAAGTCGGGATGGGATATCAACGGTCTCATTCCTCGATGTGGGCCAAGGAGATTCAAGTCTCATTCGCACACCTAATAATCAGGTAATTCTTGTGGATGGGGGAGGTACTCTCAATTTCTTGAAAGCGGGTGAGGATTGGCGGATCCGCCAAGACCCATTTGAGATAGGTGAGGATTTAGTAGTGCCGCTACTGAAGAAGAGAGGTATCAATCAAATTGATTACCTGATAATGACCCACGCCGACATGGATCACATCGGTGGGTTACAAGCGGTTCTCGAGCAAATCCCAGTGAAGCGGATATTATTCAATGGAACATTCCGGGAGAATGCCTACACAGAGAAGCTGTTTGCAACTGCTATAGAGCTGGATATTCCGCTTTATCCCGTAAGTGAGGGCAAGCAGATTATAATAGATAAGCATACACAGCTGAATTTTCTCTATCCGATAGCTGTAGCTGGCAAGTCAGAGGGTATTCCTATAGTAGAAGATCAGAATGGGAGCTCCGTAATATTCACGTTGAGTATGTATGATTCTACCTTTCTGTTCACTGGGGACATAGATGCTGCGTCGGAGTATGAGGTGTTAGCTAAGCTTGTGGAATTGAAGGGTGATAATGGTAGCAGCAACAACAACAACAAAATAGCACCTATAGATGTCTTGAAAATTGCTCATCATGGAAGTAAGAGCTCAACTACGGAAGCCTGGCTGGGCTTGTGGCAGCCGAAATCTGCAGTAATCTCTGTGGGTGAACGAAATATGTATAGACATCCAAGTCCAGTGATCATCGATAGATTAGCTCGGCATGGGGTCACGATTCTAAGGACAGATTTACATGGAGAGGTGCAGATCAAGGTAGGAGAGGATGGGATGAAGAGGAGGGTATATATCGGCGGGAGATCAGATTGATAGGCTCATTACGATATTCAAAAACATAGATTTGTTCTATCCAATCAGCAGTTTAGTTCATGTTCTTGGTTTGAGGTTTTGTGTAACATTTAGGCTGAAGAAGTGTATTCGTTGGTCATGAAAATTTCCCGTTGGATTATACATATAATTCGATTATGCTTAATCAACGACCTAACTCGTCAGGATTAAATACTGAATGGGGGGCTAACCATGAGAGGGTTACTAGATGCGATATTCCCTAAGACACTGAAGTATCGATTATTCACCGCATTCTTCCTGCTCATTCTATTACCCTTCAGTTTGTTGAACATCTACAATTACCAGAAGGTAGAAGGTCTAATGCAAGAAAAGATTAGTGAACAGAGCCATGAGCAATTAGAAATCATGAATCGCACATTAGAGGATGTTACGAGCATTGCTTTCAAAACCTATGTATTACTAGGACAAGACACTATGATTTCCGAGATACTTACTTCCCCTGAGAAGCAAGACAAGTTTATCAATAAGAAGGAGATTGAGAATCGGTTTAAGAGTATTAATAATAGCTTCTTTATGTATACACCATTCGTCTATTATACCATTCTTGATCTTATAGGGAATGTGTACACATCTTATCAACCCAACACTCCTCTTAATTATAGTCTTATACTCGCTGAGGAGCACTTCAGCAATTTATTGGCTAGCGATAAGCCATACTATTGGGTCACGGATGATGAGAACTATGTAGCTAGGGATATCTCGCAAAGCCCTTACCTTTTATCACTCTATTCCCCCTTAAAGGATACCAATTATCAAACCTATGGTGTTGCAAGAGTCAGCATCGATTATTCGTATTGGTTTACGAATATGACTCGAAGTGCACCTGATCACCAAGATTATTTCATTATTAATCATAGCAGCGAAATTGTAGCTCAATCCAGTAAGAATTCTATATTATCAGCTTTTTCGGTTAAGGAAATTATAAAGACAAACGGTACAGGTAACTTCGTAGACAGTGAATCGAAGGTGATGGTTAATTATATTTACATGCCATCACTAGACTGGTTTCTAGTTAATAGTGTTCCGATGGATGTGCTTTTTAATGAAATGAATAGCTTGAAGAAGCAATACTTCACTACCTTCCTATTGTTTACTGCGACATTTATTCTAATTACCTTCGTCATATCTCAGAAAATGACTCTTCCTCTCTATCAGCTTCAGAAGAAGATGAGAGCAGTTGTAGATAATAATTTCAAAGGCAAGCTCTCTGAGGATAAATATACAGGAGAAATTCTTGTGTTAACTAGAACCTACAATCAAATGCTAGACGATATGCAGGTGCTCATCCAGAAGCTGAAGGCTGAAGAAAGGCAGAAGGAAGCGGTACGGTTTCAGATGCTATTGTCCCAGATGAATCCTCACTTTTTATTAAATACCTTGAATATTATTAAGTGGCTCGCACTGAGGAAGGAGGTTCCAGAGATATCTGAAATCAGTATTTCATTAGGTAAATTATTAGAGACAAGCTTAAACTCTGAGAAGGATTTGATTTTCTTACAAGAAGAATTTGAGCTAGTTGAAGCCTATATTGTCATTCAACGCTATAAGGATGATAGAAATGTTGAAATTATATATGAAATTGAGGAGGGACTTGAATTTGCCCTCATTCCAAAGCTTAGCATAGAACCACTCTTCGAGAATGCTTATATACATGGATTGAATGGTCAGAAGCAAGCGGGGTTTATTCATTTACGTATCCACTCGGCTGACCAGCACTTGTTTATTGAAGTCATTGATAATGGTGTTGGCATACAGGAGGCAATGAAGAATAATAGGAAACGGCAACGGAAAGGAATAGGATTGAACAATATTCAAGAGCGTCTTCAATTATTGTTCAAGGATAGCTCTACCTTCGACATAGAATCGAATGAGAGCGGAACAAGCGTGAGATTTAAGATTCCCCTTCTAATCTCAACACCATATATAGAGGAGGGTCAGACAGATGTGGAAGGTAATCATTGTTGAGGACGAAGTATTCGTGAGAGAGTCAATTCGAGAAATTATTCGTTGGGAGGACCTAGGCTTCGAGGTGGTAGGTGAGGCTGGTAATGGGCAGGATGCCTTAGCGTTAATTGAGCAGCTTATTCCTGATTTAGTACTTACGGACATCGACATGCCGATAGTAGATGGAATCGAGCTTCTAAAGCAAGCAAGAGATAAAGGATATGAGTGTCGGTTTATTATGCTCACATGTATGGATGAGTTCGATTATGTAAGACAAGCTATGGAATATGGGGCTTCAAATTACATTCTGAAGCTTTCTATGAGTGTGCAAACCTTAAGGGACACCTTAGTAAAGGCGTCCCGTGAATTATCTTCGAATTCCATCGCAGGTGCCGCTTTAACAAAGAATAGCTACGAATCGTTGTGGAACTATGTATACGAGGACATTAATCACCCTGAGGTAGCTGAATTTATAGAGAAAAGCATCAATGTATACCATAATCACCTCTCCGTTTTTGCTGTTCTACATGGCAGGACATCCTTCAATCCTAGACAATTATTAGATGGCTGGCGATGGAATTCTAAAGAGTATACGATGCATGCCTATCAGAGGATGGGGCAAACCTCATTGTTTATATACACATCCTTCAAGATTCCTGAATTAACAACCTATCATACGAATGAGTTCCCTATATCGGCCATACTTAATAAACCATCAGGCTTGGTATTGGCAACCTGGAGGGAGGCTTTAAAGGGGCTCGATTGCTATTGGTATGGTCGCTCCTTACAATCACAGCTACCCGAGACGAAGCAGTTTGTTGTGCCAGGGGGGGGAGGAGATGTATTGTCCTGGGGAGTGGAGAAGAGGATGATGCAGGCTTTTGAATTAGAAGATGTATCTGCTTGTAAGGAAGCTATTGATATCATATGGATGGACATGCAGTCCAATAAAGTCCCCATGCCTATCGTCAAGAACTCCGCTTCAAGAATGGTCTCTAATTGTCTGCGTATTATAAATCGGAGTGTAGCACATCCTGATCAACTTGAAGATGTGGTCGATCATGAGACATTAAAGATTTGGGTTTTGAACGAATTAGAAAGTGCACTGTCTACGAAAGTAGAGGTGCTAGAATCGGATCATCCTGAAATCAATAAGATCCTTCAATATATAAATCAGAATTATAGTAAGGATATTACGGTTAAACAGATGGCGGAATACGCATCAATCGGGGAAAGTTATCTGAGTGGGTTATTCAAGAAGAAGATCGGACACAATTTAATTCACTATCTTCATACCGTTCGAATTAAACATGCACAGCAATATCTCATTCAATCTGATTTCTCGATCAATGTTATTGGAGGTAAGGTGGGGTTTGTGAATGATAATTATTTTATCAAAATATTCAAAAGAATAACAAATCTAACTCCTAGTGAATATCGAAAGCAAGCTCGATAAGAAAAAGTGTATATTTGTTCTATTCATTCAACAGATCTGTTTATGTTCCCTGTTTGATATTCTGTGTAATCTTAAAGATGTAAACATAACAAACACGGGAGGTCAAACGAATAACATGATAAAATCAATTGCACGATTACTCAGTATCTTGTTGGTTATTACTATTCTTACAGGTTGTGCTAGCAACAACAATGGTGCTGAGGCTGGTAAGGGTACAGAGAATACGCCAACACCTACAGCACCTGATGAAACAGAAAAACCAAAGGATCCAATTAAATTGACGATGTGGGGCGGAGTGCCTCCAGAAGCGGGACCACAAGCCGTTGTTGATTCTTGGAATGCAGAAAATCCGAATGTTCAAGTTGAATATGTTCGATTCGTTAATGATGATGATGGGAACCTAAAATTAGATACGGCATTAGCAACAGGGCAAGATGCAGATTTGTTCGTAAACTATACAACTGCAACTGTAGAGAAACGAATAAAAGCTGGGGTTACATTGGATTTATCACAGTTTACTGAATACAATATTGATGAAAAAATGGGTGTAGACGCAGCAGATTGGAAAACGGATGGTAAGTACTATGCAATGCCGACAAAGGCTAACAAATTTTTTGTTTGGTTAAATAAAGATGCTTTAGATGAGTTGGGCTTACCTGTACCCTTCGACTGGACTTGGGAAGACATGGCGATGTACAGCGAGAAGCTGACCAAGCAAGGTAGCTACGGATTAGTTCAGCATCTTGCAGCTTTCCCGGATCCTTGGGACAGCTCAGTCATTGCAGAGGGTTATGTTAAAGCAGATGGTACGTCTAATCTAGATAATGCATATGCAAGAACGTGGCTTGAAACGATTAAAGAAATGATGGATAAAGGAACTACGCCACCAATGGGCGAGCAGCTAACAAGTAAGATGCCAGTGGACACAATGTTTCTAAAGGGTGAAGCGGGCATGCTTAATGCTGGAGAATGGATTTTCCGTAGCTCGAATAACATGAAGGATAACCCTCGTAGCTTTAAAATTGCCTTCGCACCTGCTCCGAAGGTAAGTGCTGATCAGAGCGACTTCAAATTCCATGGTGGACTTGGTGATGCGATTTCAATTAACGCCAAATCGGCATATACGAAGGAAGCTTGGGAATTCCTAAAGTGGTATGCCGATGGTGGAATGGCTCCACTTGCAGCTGGTGGACGACTACCAGCATCAAAGGATGCGAATATGGATGCCGCTATCGAGAGCTTGCTAGGTGATCAAGCGGATAGTTATGATCAGGAATCATTGAAGAAGGTTGTTTTTGGACAATTTGATACGTATAGCTTAAACATGCCAACTCAAGCTATTGACTTACGTAAAGAAGAATATGAGAAGTATTTCCTGAATGCACAGAGCTTAGAAGATACGATTAAGAAGACAGTGGAACGCCATAATGAGTTCTTAAAGTAATCAGGATAACGGGGTTATAAGGGAGGTCATACTTTTCCCCTGATATACCTCCCCCACACTCGCTATTCGCTTATAAGAATGAGGTCCCCATAAATTGGAGGGTCTCATTTTTATATGCGAAATAGATGGAATTAAGATCGTATATTTGTTCTATACAATGAACAGATCTGTTTATGTTCTCCCCATTGGATTATGAGTAAGATTTAAGTAGAGCAAATACTACATAACAAAAGGAGACTGTACTAGGATGAGAAGTAATTGGAGTCGTAGACAAAGCTGGATGGGCTATTTATTCATCGGTCCCAACATGCTAGGTGTAACAATATTCTTCATATTACCAGCTTTATTCTCATTATATCTCGTATTCACAGATTATCAGTTTACGAATCCGGATATAAATTTTATTGGCTTTGACAACTTCACGAGATTGTTCAATGATGAGCTCCTCTACATTTCATTGTGGAATACCGCGATTTATCTTGCAGCTGTTCCTCTGTCCATTGGCTTAGCTTTCATAGTAGCCGTTATTCTCAATAAATCGGTATATTGGAAAGGGCTTCTTCGTGCGATGTACTTCATGCCTTATATCACGAGTGGTATTGCGATAGCATTCGTATGGATGCTGTTGTTTCAACCGAAGCAAGGCCCGATTAATGGCGTTCTCCGTTCATTAGGTATCGATAACCCACCAGGATGGCTATCAACGATAGAATCCTCGATGTTCGCGATAGATATTATCTGGATTTGGTTTTTACTTGGCTACAATATGATCATTTATCTAGCCGCCTTACAGGAAATATCAACAGATTTATTGGAATCTGCAAAGATTGATGGAGCTCGGTATTGGCAAACCATCAAGCATATCGTTTGGCCGTTAGTTAGTCCGACTACCTTCCTACTCTTAATAACTGGGCTGATCATGACTATGAAAACCTTTGGTATTATACAAGCAATAACTCAAGGCGGGCCGGGTAATAGTACAACCATTCTTTCACTATTCGTATATAGAACTGCATTCAGGTATTACGAGATGGGCTATGCATCAGCAATCTCATGGGTTCTATTCGCAATTATCCTAGTTATTACTTTACTGCAATGGGTTGGTCAGAAAAAATGGGTGCATTATTAAGGAGGAGGGATTTCGTTGAATATAAAAAAAGGATTAGTTACACTCATCATGATGATGTTCGCAATCGCAATGATCCTCCCATTCGTCTGGATGATCAGCACATCCTTCAAGACTCCTGCTGAAGTATTCGTATTCCCCATTCAATGGTTTCCGTCGGATCCAGTATGGGAACACCATGTGAAGGTGTGGACTGGGAGTCAAAGCTTTGTCATTTATTATATGAATTCACTGAAGATCTCTATCATTAGTATGATCGGCGCTACTTTTTTGTCCGCGCTTGCTGGGTATGGATTTGCTCGTATTCAATTTAAGGGTAGGGAGTTATTATTCCTCATTTACCTTTCCATGATGATGATACCGCCTCAGGTTCTGTTCGTACCTAAATTCATTATGTTCGATTGGATGGGAATCTACAACACACATCTGGCACTTATACTTCCAGGGATATTCACGATTTTTGGCGTATTTATGCTAAGACAGTTTTTCATGTCGATCGTGTTCGAAATCTCAGAGGCTGCATTCATTGATGGTGCGGGCCACATTCGAATATTCACACAATTGATGATTCCATTGGCTAAACCAGCTCTAGCTACACTAGCAATCATTGATTTCTCATGGCATTGGAACGACTATGAGAATGCGCTTGTATTCCTAATTGATAGAGATTTATATACTGTTCCATTGGGTCTGCAGAATTTCATACAAGAATATAACGTTGATTACAATGGGATGATGGCTGCAGCAACAGCAGGGATTATTCCGATGATCATTGTATTCCTAATCGGACAGAAATTTATCATTCAGGGTATATCGAGTACAGCAGTGAAGGGATAGGTTCGGAAGTGATTACACCTGATGAGTTCTTCGATATAAAGAGGGGCTCATTCTTTCGCTTTGTGTAAAGACACGGCTTAGATAGAAACCATTCTCGTAACCGCAGCGCTTAGCAATTTGATCCAAGGTTAAATTCGTTTCAGTCAATAAATGCTGTGCGCGCTTCATCCGAATGGATTTAAGGAATTGCGAAGGAGTTACTTGAAATGCGTTCTGGAATCTACGTGTGAGCTGTACAGGGCTCAGTCCTAATGAAAGAGCAAGCGTCTTTAGACTTATAGTTTCCCATGCCTGCTTCTGGATGATGAGAGCAGCCTGATTGATTAAGGGGTCATTACTACTCGTTATCACTTGAGATTGATTCTCCATCTTCTCTAGTTTAGAAGTATACAGAATATCCAGCACATAATGATTTTTCAGTTCCATACTTTGACTGTCGTTAAACAATGCTAGTTTCCGTAAGTACTGATAATTGGCAAGGAGTCGGGTGGTGTCATTCACGCTAAGCTTTCCAATTGGAAATTCATGATGCTCGTTGGTGAACTGAATAAAGTGGAATGTCAGAGGAGTGATGGTTTCTCGTCGGAACGCTGTATGGGGTGGACAGAAAACAAGATCCCCAAAGGATGCTGAGCCAATGTGCTTGTCAATTTCGTAACGGAATTCCCCATGCTCAATAGCGAAGACGACCCATTGGTCATATAAATCCTCCTTGAGCTGAAATTGTTGTTTCTTCTCCCAGTAATTATGGACAGAGATGAAAGGGCTCCCCATTTGTTCACCTATTCTCAAGTTGAAATAATGTATATGTCTTATTGTAGAACAGTGTATGGAAAAAAGAAAGATACTTTAATACTATGAAATTATGTATATAAGCAATTTAATTTCGATAAATTGGGGTGATAGCAATGAGAAGTGAAACAATAAAAACGGACATTACAGTTATTGGTGGTGGATTGGCGGGGGTTTGTGCTGCCGTGGCGGCAGCAAGACTAGGTCAAACCGTCTCGCTTATTCAGAATCGGCCTGTACTTGGTGGTAATGCGAGCAGTGAGGTTCGGGTTTGGGTATGTGGAGCAACGGGACACGGCATTAATCGTTATGCTAGAGAAACGGGTATCATGGGAGAGCTATTCGTAGAGAATCAATATCGAAATCCAGACGGAAATCCTTATATATGGGATTTAGTAGTGCTCGAAGCTGTTAAAGCTGAGAAGAACATTCAACTATTCTTGAATACTGACGTTCATGAGGTGGAAGCATCTGGTTCTGCTGAGGAGAGAAGTATTGATTCAGTTACAGGATGGATGATGGGATCAGAACGACGAATCAGGTTTGAGAGTACGATGTTCTTGGATTGTACTGGTGATGGTTTAGTAGGCTTCCTAGCGGGTGCGGAATATCGGATTGGGAGGGAAGCCAAGCACGAATATCAGGAGGAATGGGCTCCAGAGGTTGCGGATAACATCACATTAGGGAGTACAATTCTGTTCTATACCAAGGATGTTGGTCACCCTGTGAAATATGTACCACCTAGCTTTGCTAAGGATATCATGTCTACAACAATTCCTATGAAGCGGGTTATTCGCAGTGGGGACTCGGGTTGCCACTATTGGTGGATCGAATGGGGTGGTGAGCTAGATACGGTTCATGCGAATGAGCTGATCCGAGATGAGCTCTCAGCAGTCATCTATGGAATATGGGATTATATTAAGAACTCGGGTAAATTCGAAGCGGACAATATGACACTTGAATGGGTAGGTTCATTACCAGGTAAAAGAGAATATCGTCGTTTCGTTGGGGATTATGTATTAAATCAGAATGATGTTGTTGCTCAGGAGCCCTTCGAGGACCGTGTAGCCTTCGGTGGCTGGTCGATCGATCTACATCCACCACAAGGTATGTATGCCGAAGAAAGTGGATCGAAGCATTATCATATGGATGGGATATACCACATACCGTTCCGTTCACTATTCTCGCATAATGTAAGTAACTTAATGTTTGCTGGGAGAGATATTAGTGCTACACATGTAGCGTTTGGGACTACACGAGTTATGGCGACCTGCGCAGTTATTGGAGAGGCTGCGGGTACAGGAGCTGCACTATGTGTAGCTAAAGCCATTCAGCCGAGGGAGCTTCATAGGAAGCATAGGGAGCTGTTACAGCAAACCTTATTAAAGCAGGATGCATCCGTCATCGGAATCCATAGTAATGATCTTGACGATCTTGTGAGGACTGCTAGTATAAGTGCTTCGAGTACGATGAAATCTATTAAGATGGCTATGGGTAGTAAAAGCTATGACTTGGTTAATCCGGTAGGTGTTCTATTCCCTGTTGAACCGCGCCTCGATTCTATTGAATGGTTATTGGATGCGAAAGAGGATACGCAATTATTAATCGAAATCTGGGATACAGGGAAAAATGAAAATTATATACCAGCCAATTTAATCTTAGAACGAACAATCTCGATTAAGGCAGGAGATCAGCAGTGGGTTGATATGAAGGCTAATTGGATACCTGAAGAACCTCAGAATGTATTTGTCATTGTTAAGCCCAATTCACAAATTCGTTTGTATTTATCAGAAGAACCTGTATTCGGCATATTGAGCTTTGAGAATAAAGAATCAGCTACAAGGGATTTCGGTGATCATAAGAATGATCAGAAGGTTATGCTGTGGAATATGAAGAGCTTAATACGGAAGCCATTCTGTATGAAGGTGAAGCCGGAGACGGCTGCTTTTAGCGCTGATAAAATCAAGGATGGTTATGCGAGACCCTATGGCGGACCACATCTTTGGGTATCCGACCAAGTGAGCTCGTCACAAGAGGAATGGGTAAGTATGACATGGCTACAGCCTAAGCTCATATCTGAGATTCATCTCACCTTCAATGATGATGTTAATGAAGATTTAATCAATCTGCATCATCACAAAACGTCATTCGATATTATTCCTGAGCTAGTTAAGGATTATCGCCTAGAAGCGTGGGATAGTGGAGAATGGGTTTTGTTACACAGAGAAATAGATAATCGAAAACGGAAACGGATTCATCAGCTCTATAAGCCATTACAAACAAATCAGCTGCGAGTTGTGGTGGAAGCAACGAATGGTTGCTCACATGTGGGAATTGTTGAGATTAGAGCATACCAATAAGGATATATGCATCCGAATAAGAAAAAGGTACTGTCGACATAACGACAGTGCCTTTTCCTATTGGTGAGCATGAATATGAAGTGGAAAATCTCCAATTTGTGCAGAGCATTGCACAATGGGATTATTGGGGTGGAGCTAAACAGAAGTGGACCATCGTACAAGCGAACTAATTAATATTTAATAGCTGAATAAGGTCATCCGTACAGCTAACTGATGCTTAGCTTGCAGGATGACCTTGTTATGTTATTTGAACAATCGTATAAATAATAGGTTATCTCATTCACCAATCTGCTTTTTGTCATAATAATTTTTAGTGCCGGTATTTTCCACCCTGAATTTGACGGTAATATTAACTTTCGCTTTCTTCCATCCAACCTCATTCCAATTTAACGATTTGAAAAATTTGTGATCATTAGCGAAGATATATTGCCCGAATAGAAAGGGCTCTGCATTCATTTTTTGCGTCTGTTTAATGACTGACAAAAATTCTTCTTCGAATTTTTTATTTATGCTTTTTTCAATTTCATTTATAAATTTCTTGGTTACTATGTCGTGGGTTACATTTAACCCACGGATAAATCCAGACCCTTCAATATCCAAATCGAATTCCACCGGTTTAGTTTTTTTGTAGGTCATACCCAGCTTTAAGTCAATTTTAGCAAGGTTTACCGCTACCTCCTGTCCTCCCACATCCTTTACACGGATTGTATATCTCTTCTCTTTTAATACGTGCTCTCTCAATAATCGTCCACATCCTGCGTAGTCTCCACGCAATACACCGACCATCCGGTGATTCTTCAATATGGCTAAATCTTGAATATGAACGATGCCCTCCTTTATTCGTGCCAGCGGGATATAACCGGAATCAGAAGCGGAGTGACTATCTCTTAGATATTCGAATAATTGGGTGTCGGTTGTACGGGTTGTTTTTTGCCTAGCTTTAAAGAAAGTATCAACGTACAAGGAGGGTAATGAAATAAGTGGTGTCTTTACAGATAGGAATTCCTTTGCAGACGTGTCTTCAATAATAAGGAGATAAACCTGATTGCCGACTTGTGGGTGCCTTTCCAATACATCTAGCACTTCACTTAGATTATCTTTGGCAACATCTTCAGATATCGCCACTACCTTGAGATGACCAAAGAATAAGGCTCTGGGCGTAGAGGTCTCAATGTTCGTAATCGCCTCCATAATTGTTTTGTCTGAGCTTGATATCACCTCGAAATCCTTCTGACGAGGACTCACCTCTGTGCCTAACCCAAGCACGGGAAGCTGGAAGGATACGGTTAGACCATCCTCTTCCACTGCTCTATCTATAGCTATACCTGCAATCATTGAACGATGATCGAGCTCTCTTGCATCGTAACCACAGCTTACTGTTAGCACAGAAAATGATAAACAGACTATAGTAAGTAAACAAATTCTTCGTATCATGACTTCGCTTCCTTCTTCTTAAGGATCAAGTAGATTAATAAAGCTATCGGGAGTAATAAGGTGTACACAATAACATTGATATTGTGAATTTCCCAATTGTATCGAATGTAATCAGGGGTTACGGTAAAGCCTATTAGAGCAAGTGGTATAAAGATAATGATCCATAGCGGAGCCTTCACCTTAGACCAGCATTTCTGAGCAAGAGCGAGGCTAAACCATACATGGATCATTAACATCTTATAGAAAGCCATAAGCCAGAAGGCGATAAAGAATAGATCCATTCTTTCGAGCATGCCAGTTCGAGTTGTCGCAGTTTGTACTAAAGCGATGATAGGGGATAGAATGCTAACAGATGTATGAAAACCAAATGTACCTAGTACTACAATACTCATAGCTATATAGAAGAACATCACAAAAGCCAAGCCTATGTTCATTGCCGCCCACAGGGGTTCGTTCTTCTTGACATACATGATGAATGCTAATAAAGCTATGATACCTCCGTAGCGAGCAGAGTTCCCAATAGAGCCTTCTAAGAAAGTGAGTAGATCCGTATTCCAGAAAGGAGGGACAAAAATCCAATTAAAGTTCTCACTAAAGCCTAAGGCTACAATGATTGTTAAGATGATAATTTCTAAAAAAGCGAACAAGACAACAAATCGAGTGATGGCCATGATCCCATAATAAACTGCGACCGCAACAACGAGATAGAATAAAACTAGAACAATCCAATAAGGTGTGGATGGCAGGAGAAAGGTATGAACAACGCTTGTCAACGCCTTCGAGATCGTAATGCAGCCAAGTAGTGTGCTACTAAGGAAATAAAGCATGATGATCCAGAATATGACTGGCCAGAGGCTTGACTTTAGAGCTCCAAAAAAGTCATAGTCTTCGTATTTTTTACTGAATAAGTGTATCAGCCATAATAAAAAGAAGTAAGGAACGGCAGTAACAAGCAGCTGCAACCAAACGTTGCGTGTCTCCTCCTCTGAAACATAGGGGAGGAATACAATGCCTAGAGTGATCGTGGAGCAGAACGTGAATACAACGACGTCAATTGATCTGAATTGTCTATGTATGTCCAAGAGCAGCACCTCATTTCCTAACTTTTTTTTCGTGGTGGTTTTTGTATGAATAATTGGAGAAGCTCTTTAGGGTTTAATGGTGCTAGAGGAGAGAGGTACGGCTTTGACAATGACGTTAGATGACACAGATGGATGAATATGATGAATAACCCTATAGATAATCCATACAAACCAAGAGAGGCTGCTAGGAGGAGTAAGAGATATCTACACACTCTAACGGATGATACGAGATCCCAAGATGGTGTTGTGAAAGAGGCAATAGCTGTTGAGGCGACGACAATTATCATTGTACTACTCACAACCCCTGCTTCTACAGCAGCTTGACCAATGACCAATCCACCAACGATACCAACAGTTTGACCGACCACCTGGGGTAAACGCATGCTCGATTCCACAAGAACGTCTAAAGCAAAGATCATCATAAAAGCTTCAGCCGAAGCAGTGAAGGGAATATTATTGCGAGCCTCTGCAATCGTTAAAGCTAAGGTGCTAGGTAGAAGCTCGGGGTGGAAGGCAATCAAGGCAACATAGAGAGCTGGAAATATCGTAGCTATGATTAAACTGGACATGCGGATGAGGCGTAATAAGGTTTTGTGCCAGACCTGTAGGAAATTATCCTCACTGGTCAAGAATAGATCGAAGTGAGCGATGGGTAAGATGATAGCAAATGTTGAATTGTCTACTATGACTATGACTTTCCCTTGACTTAATGCATATGATGCATTGTCAGGCCTCTCAGTTTTCATCGACTGTGGGAATACGGACATAGGGTGATCGAACAGATATTTCTCCAGCTGTCCTGAGCTAACAACATTGTCATCAGTTATATTATGTAATCTTTCGCTCACTAACTGAACAAGATCGAGGTCTACATATTCGTCTAGGTATAGAAGGGCTACATGCGTATGACTTAAGGTTCCTACAAAGAATTCTTTCATTTTTAATCGGGGGTCCGCAATAAATTTTCTTAATATGGAGACATTGCTGCGACTATCCTCGATAAAACCCATCTTGGGTCCATACACTTGATGCTCGGTGGTTGGATCGCTAATATTTCTTTTCTCGAAAGAGGCTATAACAATACTTACAGGCTCTAAATTCTCTACATGGAGAATGAGATGACCAGTTAGGCATTGCTGAATTAGCTGCTTCCAATTGCTCACTTTTTTTATCTGATTTGCCTGTATAGCTTCTTGTACCTCACTAACTGTTGAAAGGTTATTATCATTAATGCGCTTATTCAGAGGTTCGATAACCCAATCATGAAGAAGGGTATTATCGATTAATCGATTCATATAATAGATCGTAACTTGCTGCTTAGAAGGAAGAACGAGAATTCTTGCTTGGAAATCATCACTATCCTGAAAAACTCTATCGAGCATTTGATGGAGCTTCTCTGATTTTGTAGGTAATTCATCGGTTTCCTCGATATCCAATTTTCGTTTTAAATACTCTTGATATCCTGGGAGTGGTCTATTCGTATCATTCGAAAGATCGTTCTTTTTTTTACTCTTACTATTGTTAAACATCAAAATAAACCCCAATCCCTTACTTGATTGCTCATAGTTTACCCTTCTAAGGATGATTTATGTTCGTTAATTCCATCTGAGTTTTTAGGTATGCATGCTTTATTTAAGGTGTAACAACAAAAAACGCTATTGGCAAAATGCCGAAAGCGTTTTTGTAAAGTATGTAGTTGTGCAATAAATTTGGATTGATTATAGATTTTACATTAATAGTTCGCAACTAGCTTTTTGAGTAATTTAATATCCGTTGTGTTCTCGAAAACGGTAGCAGCAAGCTCCATTACTGTTGCTTCAAACTCCGTGTTGTGGGCTACTTGCTCAAATGTAGCATCCAGCTTTTTCTCCAGACGTGCAAAATCTGAAGTCAGCACATCAAATTTAGCATCTAATTTAGCGAAATCGTCTCTTGTAGCCATAATATCATCCTTGGTAGCCATGTTGGAGATATCATCCTTGGTAGCCATGTTGGAGATATCGTCCTTGGTAGCCATGTTGGAGATATCGTCCTTGGTAGCCATGTTAGTAGACATACTGTCAATTCGGTTTTCTATTGCTGACAGTCGCTCTATCACTTGGATGAGTAATTCTTCGCTCATGAGAACACATCCTTTCAGAATCCGAAATAGGAACAAACGTTTGTGTTTATTATATCAGAAATACAGTAGGAATTAAAGAGAAATATGTCTGAAATATAATAGCTTTGCCGATCCAATTAGCTTAATATTTTAATTACAACTTAAAACCATGTACGGATACTACTTTTTTTGATATGATTTTTTAGGATTGGTTAGCTTCTTATGCTGCAATCATAAATTATTATTCAATATATGAATTATTACTGCAACCAAAATTGTAACAGCACCGTCTAAGAGGGTGCAAGAGAGGGGGATCCTAGTGGTCGAGCAAGATCTTATCAGAGCTGCTCAAGCAGGCGATCGCGACGCCTTAGTGGATCTGTTACGGGACATCGAAACTCATGTCTACCGAACAGCTTATTATGTTCTGGGCAATGAACAGGATGCAATGGATGCCTCACAGGAAGCTCTCCTGCGAATATATACGAAAATTAATTCTTATGAACAGAAAGCACAGTTCAAGACTTGGGTACAACGAATTGTTACGAATGTCTGTATTGATAAATTTCGACGCACGAAACCGACGGTCTCGATGGACGAGCATAATATGGACTTCGGAGCGGACAATAATGTTGAGGATGAAGTCATATCTGCCTATGTGGCACAAGATATACAAGATGCAATTAATAAGCTACCCGATCATCACCGTGCGGTAGTTGTCCTCCGGTATTTGCAGGACTTTTCGTATAACGAAATTGCGGAATCCTTGAATCTTCCATTGAACACGGTGAAATCCTATTTGTTCAGGGCGAGGCAACAGCTACAAACATTACTTCCAGATTATCAGAAAGGTGGTGTAAGGGGATGACCAATCAAGAGGTGAATGAGTACATGCAGAGATTTTTGGATGATGATCTGAACGAGGAAGAGTTAGAAGCTTTGATGGAGCACATTCGATTGACTCCAGCTAGTGCTTTATTATTCGAGCGTCTTCAACGATTGGATAGCGAGCTTGAACAGCTTCCGAAAGTGTTTCCTCCGATGAGCATTGTCGATTCGATACTTCCCCGACTGGAACTAGCTGGGGTAGCTGAACAACCTTCAGTAATTGAACCTTCGACTATAGATGGAACGCGAAGACGAGCAGCTCCTATTGAACATAGAGCTACTTTACGGGATCGGGTTAACTTTAGAGTGCTAGGTGGCGTAGTTGCTGCTGGTATTGTACTAACGCTCTTCTTCTCTAACTTTGGTCCACAGATGTCCTTCAATATTGCTGATGAGGATTCAGCAGCTAATATGAGTTTGGATTCTATAGTGGTAGCTGAGGGTAATGCTGAGCTTACTAATGAAGCTGCTACTTCAAAAATTCAAGAAATCGAAACAGGTCAGGGCGATGCCAAGGAAGAAATCTCTGATGTAGGTACATTTGGTATAAATGCTGCCGATCAGCCGTCAACCCAGATGGATATAAATTCAGCTACGACTAATGATGCAGCAGATACTCCAACTCCGTGGGTTGATAATGGAAGCTCATCTGGATTTGCTGAAACGCCAGGTAGTGAAGCAAGAGTTGGCGAAGAGTCATTAGATACTGCACCAGACACTGCACCGGCTACTAAAGCGTCACCCGAGGAACCCATATCGGAAGAAGAGCCTGCAGAAGAGCGAATGATGCTGACCACAACAGCGCAGTTACCCACTGTCGTCTCGCCCAATGAATTACTTACGGGGACAGTGACTAACTTAGCTGAAGGAGGTCAACAGATCTTCATCACTGATCAGAATGGGAATCAGGTTTATGAATCAGAAGTTTATCTTGGCTCTCTTCATGAGTTGACTTGGTCTCCAGATAGCTCTCAGCTTCACTTTGAGGCCAAATTGGATAATGAGACTACCGTCCATATGACAATTTTTGTTGGCGCAAAAATGGAATCAATAAAAAAAGCTGAATAAATGCACAAACGATTACTCATCTGCGTATAGTATATTAACAACAGTCACCGACGTATCAGTCGTCGGATGACCACATGAGGAGGATTCCTAGGCCTTTCCTCATGTGTTGATATAGATGTGCGAACAACAAAGGGACGACGCCAATTTTGACGTAGTCCCTTTGTTGTTTTACTATAGGATAAGGAACAGATCATGATTGAGGTGTATACTGTGGATTATCGTACTTCCGCTAAAGAAATCAACAAAGGAAGCGTTCAGCCTATCTATGTTTGTTATGGATCAGAATCCTATTTAATGAAGGAATTTATTACATACCTAACAGATCACTGGATTGATTCAAATGATCGTGACTTTGCTGTAAGTAGGTTTGATCTAACAGAGACTAATGTGGAGGTGGTCATTGATGACGCGGAGACACTTCCCTTCATGGGACAGCGTAAGCTGATTATTGCCAAGGATGCCACCTTCTTCACCGCTGCAAAAGATAACGCCAAGATCGAGCATCGGCTAGACCGATTAACCGAATATTTACAAGCACCTACAGACTTTTCTGTTATTCTATTCACTGTTGCAGCTGATAAGCTGGATGAACGTAAGAAGATTGTTAAATTACTAGGTGAACGAAAGTCTCTTATTCCGTTTCCATTATTAAGCGGTGATGATCTAAACTATTGGATTCGTCGGCAAGCAGAGAAGCTACATTGCGGATTAGATGATGCTGCGTTACAAACTCTAGTATTAAGCTGTGGGGCGAATTTGCAGAATTTGGCCGGTGAGATGCAGAAATTATCTCTCTATGTAGGTGAGAATGGCCTTATAACTGCTGAAATTGTGCACAGTATGGTTGCGAGAAACACGGAACAGAATGTATTCATGATGATTGATGAGCTTGTTCGTCTGCATGTAGATAAAGCTTTAGGTATTCTGTATGATCTGTTGATGCATAAGGAAGAGCCTGTGAAGATCTTATCACTTATGGCTAGTCAATTCAGGAATATGTTACTCGTTAAGCAGCTCGGTAAGCAAGGCTTAAGCCAACAGCAGATGGCGACACAGCTTGGTATTCACCCATATAGGGTGAAGCTTGCTGCAGAGCAGGCGCGGTTATATGAGGTAGACAAGCTAAAGCTAACTTTATCCCGACTGGCTGAGGTAGATTATCAGATGAAGACGGGGAAGATGGATAAGGTACTGGCATTGGAGATGTTCATGCTCCAGCTAGCAGGGTAACAAATAGAAGAAAAAAAGCTAGCCCACAGTTCAACTGTGGGCTAGCTTAGTTCTAATCACTTATTACGCTTGAATAGTTAGCTTGTTAACAGCTTTAGCTAGACGAGATTTCTTACGAGCAGCAGCATTCTTGTGGACTAAACCTTTACCTGCGGCTTTGTCTAATTTCTTAAATGCTGGCAATAAAGCTGTGCTAGCATTCTGTCCATCATTATTTGCAATAGCAGTTTCAACTGCTTTGATTGATGTACGTAGGGCTGACTTTTGTGAAGCGTTAAGCGCACGGCGCTTTTCGTTCTGTTTCACTCTCTTGACTGCTGATTTAATGTTTGGCATTGCATTCACCTCCCGTGTTTCCTAGAAAGACAACCACTAAGGTGTGTCCGTTCACAACTCTAAATATTCTACCATGCGACTATGTAAATTGCAATAACTGTTAAGTCATTATTAATACAAGTCAGATATCCTTTCTTGATGGTATTCACAGGGTAGCCTAAGTGACTGCAGATCGCATAAATAACCATCTGCAGCTTCCACCATATATCCTGAACATTAAAAATCTTATTAGGATTCGTATAAAACCAACATGAATATAGCAAAATATCTAAAAGCACCTATTTCGCATACTTGAGGAGACTATGATGGACAATAATAATACAAATGAGCAATTTTCCGACAGAACTGATTTAGCAGTGGAGGCCAAAGAAATTGCTTCGCGTTCTCTAGGTGAAACGATATCTGGCATTGAGGTGACAACCTCAGAGGATCAGGGTATTACAGTTACACGGATGAAGGTGTTCAATGAGGAAGGCTCGAGAGCGATTGGTAAGCTAATGGGGAATTATCTGACGATAGAAGTTCCAGAGCTTCGGAATAAGGATTCAGTTCTACAGGATCGCGTAGCCACTACCTTCGCACGGGAATTTGAGTGGTTTCTCAATAAGGTTAATATTACCGCAGATGCGAAAATCCTTGTAATAGGACTTGGTAATTGGAACGTAACCCCGGATGCACTTGGACCGATCGTTGTAGAGAATATCATGGTGACTCGACATCTGTTCGAGCTAATGCCTGACCAGGTGAGCCCAGGCTATCGTCAGGTCAGCGCCATTGCACCTGGTGTGCTTGGTATAACAGGAATCGAAACAAGTGATATTGTACTAGGTATCGTCGATCAGTCCAAACCGGATTTAGTTATTGCTATTGATGCACTTGCATCCAAGGCTCTACAGAGAGTGAATACAACGATCCAGATTGCTGATACGGGTATTCATCCGGGCTCAGGCATTGGAAATAAGCGTAAGGGAATTAATTTGGAATCCATGGGTGTACCCGTTATTGCGATTGGGGTTCCTACAGTCGTGTATGCGTCGACGATTGTCAACAATAGCATTGAGTTACTGTTAAATCATATGAAGCAGCAGACAGAGCATACCGAGCAAATATTCGGCGTTCTAGAGCATCTACCTGAAACGGAACGGCTTGAATTTGTAAAAGAAGTGTTAGGTCCACTCGGTCATGATCTTCTCGTTACTACGAAGGAAATAGATGAATTCATTGAGGATATTGCCAACGTTATTGCGAGCGGCCTTAATGCTTCCCTTCATGAAGCCGTAGATATGGAGAATGTCGCTGCGTATACACATTAGTTCATTTAACTCCCCCTGATTCTTCCATTAGGAGTTCTACATTCTACCCTATTCTCATAGAGTTGGAATAGATAGAATCAGGAGGAGTCCCTATGACAAGCAACCAATTTCAAGAAGCCAGTCGCGTGTTCCTACTGCTAGCAGTTCTGACATTTAGTATATTGACGATACTAGGAACTGCTATATTGCTACAGGCGAAGCTATTGAAGGAGCCTGTGCTTTCTTTGAAGGGACTAGCACCTGGTATGTCGAGTCCATTCTTCGCAGATTTGATAGGGATGGAACTTCCAGGATTTAGTGTGGAGGAGAATAAGCAGAATACTTTCTCTAGTAGTAATGTAATAACCTTCCTCTTACAAGTGCTTACGAATGTAAATCCGCGAGACCCCAAAAGCTTAATAGCAGGGGAGGTTCCTGGCATCCGGGATGATACTGTTCCATTAAGGAAGGGAATCGGTGTTGGAGAGGAAGTGCCACCAGCAGATTACGCTCCCCCCGAGGATGCTTTCATAGCAAAGCCAGAAGAGAATGCAATTGTTAAGGATGATCCCGTAAAAGCTCCGCCCGTCGTGCCGAATCTAGATAAAGCCCCGATACTATCAACAGACGGCAAGAAGGTTGTATTCGTCTATCATTCGCATAACCGTGAATCGTGGTTACCTGAGTTAAAGGATAAAGGGATTACAAACATTAGTAGCGCACAGGATCCTAACACGAATATCACATTAGTAGGGAAGAGGCTAACGACGAAGCTAGAAGAGTTAGGAATTGGCTCCTCGCATTCTGCGACAGATTATCCTACAGCAGTAAAAAGCTACAATTGGAATTTTTCATACAAATATTCACATAAAACGGTAGAAACAGCTTTTGCATCTAATCCAGAGCTCACCTACTTTTTCGATATTCATCGAGATTCACAGCGACGTGAGCTGACAACCGCGAAGATCGATGGCAAATCCTATGCTCAGGTTTACTTTATCATTGGACATCGCAATCCGAATTGGCGTAAGAATGAACAATTCGCTACAGCGATTCATGAGGTGCTACAAGAAAAATACCCTGATATCTCAAGAGGGATTTGGGGCAAGGGTGCTAATAATGGGAACGGAGAATACAATCAGACAATTTCTCCGAATAGTATTCTAATCGAAATTGGCGGACCAGAGAACACGCTAGAAGAGTCATACCGTACTGCTGATGTGCTAGCTAAAGTAATCGCTGATATATATTGGGATGCAGAGAAGGTGAGTACCGATGGATAAAGCATTGTTGAATTTATTCATACTTTTGGCGGTGCTAGCGTTTGGGATCTTCTTTGGTGTAGATATGGCTAAGAATGGGATAGAGCAAGTGAATGGACCCATTGGCTCAGCCAAAGACTTAACGGTAGAGCAGATGGCTGAGGAGCAGCAAGGCTTAGTTATGCAGCATGATGAACGTATGCGATTAATAGCTCAACAGGAATTGCAGGCGTTACAGGGGCAAGCGCAGCAGCAGCTAGCCAAGGTACAACTAGGAACCGAGGATAGATCTTTATTAAGCCGATTTTTCCATAAGGTTGGCGATGTAATTAGCTGGCTGGCGGAATCCATTATTCGCGGGATTGTGGATGCAGGTAGAGCGATATTTACTTGACTCACAAGGACGGAGGACTGGACAAAAGTAAGAATTAATAATTAATCCAGAAGGAGCCAAAAACCTAGCGTAGTGATCATCGCTAGGTTTTTGGGGAGAATATCATTAATGAATTACAAGCTCGGCATAACTTTAACTGGATAATTATATTCACCACGGTAATTGGATGCATTATAATGCGGATATTTGTGCGGAACCACGACAGGATCGTTGTGTGATTGTTGATTCTGAGTATAGATATACATCCTATGCTGGTCCCACAGTACAATCTCATCTCTACCATCACCTGTGAGGTTAATGACTTCAGCACATAGCTCAGGATGCCCATCATCGGGGAATACAACAACACGATTACCATAGCCGTCTATTAGACCACCATGTTGAACACTTCCACTCAATAAAATGAGATCTCGTCCATCACCTGTCCAATTTACTGGAGTTATGACGTTACCATTACAGGTTGGTTCAAACTGGTGTAAGAGCTCTCCCTTACAGCTATAAATATAGACTATCCCTTGATTTCCCCAATATGTCGTAATGCATAGCTCAAGTCCTTCTAAGTCGGGACGATAATTACCGATGCTCACCCGTTGGGCATGACCGATCATATGCTTTTGTAATAATTCACCCTGCAGATTAGCGATCATAAAACCTTCGTCACCAGAGGCAATTGCGATTAATGGTTCCTTCTGCGCTGGGTCCCAATTCCCGATCAGAATTTCATCGGTATGATCAGTTTCTACTGGTAAAGTCATTATCAATGTACCGTCATGATCGACTAGATGGTAGCCAATGAACATCTCATCCATACCGTCGCCATCAATATCGATGGTATAAGGGAAGTGTCCCGTAATTCCTTGTTGGAATTTCCATAGTAGCTCTAAATTACGGTTATACACCCATACACGGCTATATCTGTCCTTGATCAGAATATCCGTCGGATAATCTCCACCGCTAAAGTTAGCAATCCGTATAGCATCTACATTAATTCGATCAAATGCATATTTATCGTGAGGGACACTAAATAAGCTACTATCTGGTTCCTCAGATCGTGGGGTTGGGATTGACCTCTTCACCTTACCTGTTCTACCCTCAAGGATCATTAGCTCGAAGTTGCGAGCAACAATGACCTCATCGAAGCCATCTCCATCGATGTCACACAGTTGAAAGGGTAGGTCTGCAGACAGCATTGCATGATCCTCGAGTGAGCTAGGCTCACCGAGCTGCCATAATATATCTCCATCAAGATTAATAGCAGTGAGGCAGCTAATATTTGCGTAAGCATCCTTATGCCCACGCTTCTGATGTTGGGCTAGGACAAGCTGAAGTTCACTCTTATTGGTTAGATGACCAAATCGAATTTGTCTCGCTGTTCCATAATTGTGCAGGTTAATCGCTCTCCACAGCATTGGCTGTGGGTATAACGCACTTAAGCTGTTCAACTCAATATTCTGCTGATTAGACTCCTGAGTCCATGCTCTGTGTTCATCAATTGTCATGGAAACTGAAACATCTGTATATTGCGCGGGCATTCTGGAGGAAAGTCCAACTTTGCCATAAGCATAATCGTGATCCTCCACATGAAGGAACGCTTGTCCATTCACGAAGCCCTGTATTGAGGGTCCTTTACAGCTAACTTTCAGCTCATAATAATGATCGCTGTCATAAGAAAACGGTATAGAAGCTAACTCCTCAACCTGCTCTTGATCCCGTTTGAGCAGCTTCAACCTTCCGTCTTCAAAGCCAAGAAAATAATATCTTCTCCCATGCTGGTATCTACAAACGATACCTGCATGAGAATACGTTGAGAGAGGGCGTATTATTACTTTAAATGTATAATCGCGCCAGTTAACCTCACCCTTCACCAACAAAGGCCAGAATTCCTTGATTGCCGCTTGAGGGCGAGTTTGCTCCATATACTTGATGCCATTATTCTCTGTCACAATCCAGCTCGGTCCTAACCAACCATAATATACGAGTGGGTCATACCAGCCCCCATGATATCCCTCATTGGGGTAGTAATGATATTCCCCAAGTGCGGAGTGCTTCGGATCATAAGGGAGTGGACCGATGTGGAAGTGACGAAACTGATCTTGCATAACAGTTATCATCGTGTAATGCCTCCATGTAGTCGTTTATTATTGCAAAGTTTCCTGGTTCTTAACATACCATTCTGACCAGGTTTTGATTGCCTTGTCTCCACCCGATGCACGATATTTGTCTGTAAAGGTATTAAAGGTGGTTTCTGCATTCTCGTTACCTAATATCGCCTTAACCCGGTATTCTTCTACAAGCTTAGGGAGGTTATACGCAGCTAGCTCCGGATAGTAAGGAAGTGAGGCAGCCACCTTATCGAGATGTCCCGTATCCGTGGATAGGGTCAGGTTTGAAATTACGTCATCACCGAACTCTGTTTTCATATAGCTCTTTACTTCATCTGTATAAAGACCGTGCTTAATCATTGAGAAAGCCCAGTGCAGTGAATTCCTCTCGCCAATTTTCTCATATGTGCCATTCGTTTCTTTCCAGTGAACGTTCTCTATTCCCATAAAGTTGTAACGGGTTCCTTCGGGCGATAATGTCCAATCGTAGAATTTCAGTAATTCCTCAATTTGCTCGGTTCCCTTCGGAATAGCAACATAATGTCGATTCGTTGAATTGTAAGCGATTTTGGTGTCACTTCCATCCAGATGTTGTGGAGGTTTGATTGCAATATAATGATCAAATACGCCAGGAGCAAATTCCTTGCCACTCTGGAAATGCCAGAATCCGTTGAATACTCCATGCTTTAATGTATTTATTTTCTCTCTGAAAATCGTACCCGTTATTGTAGGGAACTCTGGATCAAGAATCTTCTCAACCGTAAGCTTATTCATAAACATTAAATACTGCTTATATTCATCATTTAATTCTGGTGGAAGTAGCTCGCCGTCGCGGAATTTATAAGTGTCCGCATCGAACGCAGCTTGGAACATCCGCCCTCCGTAGGATAAGTCATTATTCGCTAATAAGCCGAATGTGTCATCCTTACCATTACGATCGGGGTCTTGTTCAGTAAAGGCTTTCATAACCTTGTAAAACTCATCAATTGTCGTTGGAATTTCCAGATCCAACGTATCTAACCAAGTTTTGTTAATGTAGACAACCTGATTAAATCCATCATGACGATTGTATGGAATAGCCCAAATCTTGCCTTCATTAGTAACGGGAAGCCATGCATCCTTTGGCATTACATTGCTTAAATTAGGAAATTGGTCCAGATAAGGCGCTAAGTCAGTTAGCATGTCATCATTCGCGAATTGAAGTAGCTTCGAACGATTGGCTTCTGTTACGGTGAATCCATCAAGTTGTTCGCCTGAAGCCATCAGAATGTTCAGCTTATCCATATAGCCTGCTGAGCCGGGTGAATTGATCTCAACACGAACGCCGGTCTGTTCCTGCAAGTAATCAATATATTCATTATCAGTTAATGACATTCCCTCGGGATCAACGTTATAATCGAACATAACCTCAAACGTTGGTATCTCCTTCTCGCCTTCTGAACCATTTGCAGATTTTTCATTCCCTTTGTTACCACAACCCACTGTAATGATTGTGATTGCCAGACAAACCATTAGTACTCCAAGCAACCTCGAACGTAAGCTCATTGTTCTGCCTCCCATAATAAACTCTCTGATTTCCAGCTTCCCAGTAATGTTTGATCCACGTTAAGCTGGATACTTTTCATTGTATGGATGTGCCCGGAGATCACAATGGATGGTATCTTAAATGATGTACAAATCTTATGGTTTTAACATGTATACTTTTTATTTATTATTTTGTATTCCGTTTTCGATTGCGATATTCATTCGGAGGCATATGGTATGCTTTCTTGAAGTGACGGATAAATGTATGAACAGTATCGTAACCACAATCCTCTGCAATTTTTTGGATAGTTAAATCATTATTGTCTAATAGTTTTATCGCTTTCTGAATCCTGAGCTTGATCAGATAATCCAAGAAACCTATACCTAAATGATTTTTGATGAATACACTTAAGTAGGAGGGACTCAGATTCAGTTCATTCGCAAGTATCGTCAGAGAAATCGGCTTGTCATAATATTTGTCAATATAGTCTACTATCAATTTGATGCTGGCATTTGAGTTAGATTCATCATGCGTATCATGCATAAGATTGATTATGATAGAGCATATCTTAATAATATGTGCTTTCTTCTCATCTAAAAATTCATAGCTATATAGGGTTATGAACACATCCTCCTGGCAATGATGATTGATATCAATGCGATGCTCAATAACAAATTTCATAATTGTTGCCATCATATTAGCGAAGATAGCGTCAATCCAATCTAGTCTAAATTCCTCTGAATCAATCATTTCTTGGAGTGTATTGTCCACAATCAATACGATGTCCTCGATCCTACCTTCCTTAAGATAGGTACTAATTTTGCTGATTTCCACATTCGTTCTGTCATAAGATGACGGCTTTGCTGAAGATAGCTGTTCATAATAAATAATTGCATGCTTGCCATAGATCGATTTATAATCTAACGCCATACGAGCGTGTGTGTAACAGGAGGGAACATGGGAGATATCCGCTGTCAACTCACTAACTCCAGCACAGACGGTCAAGCCACTATTGAGATTGATATCGTCTTGAATATACCTAATGGTATTCTCCAATTGTACAGCATTAGCATCGTCGGATAACTCGTAGCATAGCAGAATTGTCACCTTTTCTAATTCTGTATTAACTATATAAGCGTTGTACTTTAAAGCGAAGGTCCATTTAATAGCACTAAATATTATTTTATTCATAAAAAACCGTTCACTGTTCGATTTAGATAGCAAATAATTGTAATAATTATCAATTTGAAAGACGACAACTTGATAAGCTTGACCACTTAAATCAATTTGATATTCCTTAGCTTTCTCCTCTATATTTGTCAATACTGGTCGTCCATTAAGCAAATCTGTAATAAGACCAACACGGAAATCCTCCAAATTACGTTGGAATTTAACAGCCGATACCTTCTCTTGCTCCCGACGAACATAACGGAAGTAGAAGAACATCAATGCCCCCATTGTTAGACATAATAAGATGACAACATATTTGTAAGTTGATTGCCCCGATTTTCTAAGTAGCTCAGATTGTGGAATAATCGTTAATAGTCTCCATCCTCTCGAATTAGATTCAGAGTTGATAATGAAATGCTCCTTATAAAAGAATGAAGCTTGCTTCATATCCACAATATATTCAGCATGCTCGGAGTAGAAGCTCCCAAGTTCCTTATCGCTCGACAACAGAACCTTATTATATTTATCAAGCCACAATAAATATGGGTTACCGTCGAGCACCTGGTCCGCCATGTGATTGGGATTTAAATTAATAGATACCGCTCCGATTTTGCCTATTGCATAGATCATCGAGAGGTTGTCATCAGGATTCTCAAGGGTGTTCCACATGAAGGATTGACCACTCTTATAAAACTGCTCGAAAGCTTCTTTCTTAGGAAATATTGTAAGCTCAGAGAGCATGGAATGTGTGGAGAGAACCATGTTATTTCGCTTATTATGCAGATAAATGGATTCAATACCTGAATAGCTATTAATGAGGTCGAAGAAGGAATTTTGTATCTCACTAAGCTTATACATATCAGAAATGAGCTCTCCTGGATTATTTAACCATGTCGTTAAATTGCGATTGAGCAACATTTGACTGTATAGAGAATTAAGCTGCTCCGTGTATAAGTACGTTGATGAGTACGCTTTCTCATGTGACTTTTCGAAGTAATAAGCTCTTTCATTCCTGTATTCCGATTGCGCTTTATAATCATATAACAGAACAGCGGCAATGGATGTTATCAAGATGAGGATGAATATGAAGAAGATTGATCTATCCTTTAACCCCCAATAAGCTAATTTCACTCTGCAACGCCTCTCCTCTAGGTTCGATTAAGTTTCTTATTATAGCATAGGCTTAATTTATGACACAGTATTTTTGACATCCTAGAATAAATGATCAATTCGCGATAAAATTGTACACTTCAAATCGGAATAACTGTACAAAGGATTAAAAACTATACATATCTTTAGGGTAAAACGGCTCCTATACTTGGGTGGAAACTAAGGATATGGAGGAGATCACAATGAAGGGAACCACACAAGTCGTAGACACATCTACAATCCAAAGTTTGCGACCACCGAATAATAAGTGGCGCACATTAGTTAAATACAAATATTTGTATGCCCTCTTATTACCTGGATTTATCTGGTATTTGGTTTATAAGTATTTGCCCATGTATGGTGTAATTATCGCATTTAAGGATTTTAGCTTTTCCAAGGGCATATGGGGGAGTCCATTTGTTGGACTGAAGCACTTTGAATTTCTATTTTCCTATCCCGACTTTTATCGTATTGTCAAGAACACGATTGTCATCAATATGTATGAGCTGCTCTTCGCATTTCCGGCCCCTATTATTCTGGCTCTATTATTGAATGAACTGAAGAGTATTGTATTCAAACGATCGATTCAAACCATTGTATATTTCCCGCATTTCTTGTCATGGGTAGTATTTGGTGGTATTGCCATTCAGCTGCTATCTCCCAATGAAGGCCTCATTAATCAGATTCGTGAGATGCTTGGGTGGGAGAAGATTCAATATATGGTTCACTCCGAATACTTTCGCCCCATTATAATTTTAACTTTAATTCTGAAGGAAACGGGCTGGCTCGCTATTATTTATCTAGCCGCTTTATCTGCAATAGATCCCGAGCAGTATGAAGCCGCAACCATTGATGGAGCGAATCGCTTTCGCAAGTTGTTCCATATTACATTACCAGGCATACGAAACACCATTATTATTTTATTGATTCTTAAGATCGGGAATATGATGGACTTTGGATTCGAACAAATTTATGTAATGTATAACCCGGCTGTGTATGATGTTGCTGATGTACTTAGTACTTACATTTACCGTGTTGGGCTTCAGGATGCAAGGTTCAGCTTAACAACTGCGATTGGTTTATTCCAATCGGGTATTGGGTTTTTCCTGATCTGGGGTGCGAATCTATTAGCTAGACGCTTCAGCGATAATTCACTTTGGTAGAATAATAATAAAGGAGACCAGAACCATATGAAACAAATATCCCCAGGCAATGTTGTTATTGGCTCAATTCTGATCGTGTTCGCCTTCTTTACCTTCATGCCTTTTTATTACGTTGTTCTCACATCTATAAGCAATCCAGATCTCATTCGTAATGGGGAATTGCTTCTCTGGCCTAAGGGCTTTGATCTGAATGCATATTCGATTATTCTGAATAATGAACGCTTTATTACAGCGTTCAGCAATACTATTGTTCGTACTGTATTAGGTATCGTGATTAATTTGACACTACAGCTCTCTTTTGCATATGCGTTATCCAAAGCCTATTTACCGGGCAGGAAATTCTTTATGCTATTTATGATTATTACAATGCTCTTTAACGGAGGTATCATCCCGACTTACTTGATCGTTAAGGGAACCGGTTTGATAGATACGGTATGGGCATTAATAATCCCCGCTGCCATAAGCACCTGGAACGTGATTTTATTAAGATCATTTTTCGAGAACGTTCCTGCAAGCATGGAGGAATCAGCCAAGATGGATGGTGCTAATGATTTTACGATATTCACTAAAATTTATATTCCTCTGTCTACGGCATCCATTGCAACTATTGGCCTATTCATTGCTGTTCATCATTGGAATACATATATGGATGCGGTCATTTACATCAATTCTGCAGATAAGCAAGTGCTACAAATTTTCCTGAGGGATATGGTTGTACAAATGGAAATGGCTTCACTATTAGGTGATACGGGGGTATTGTCGAAGACCTCGAGCTTATCTGTACGAACCGCCTCGATCTTCCTTGTCTCATTACCGATTATTATTGTATATCCTTTTATCCAACGTTTTTTCGTCAAAGGTGTAATGCTTGGTGCAGTTAAAGGTTAGTCTTAACTCACGAGGGTCCACTAAAAGATTGGCTTGGAATTGCGACATGGAGAATGGTTCTCCGAGAGACGCATGCGCCTGCATGTGCCTCTTCTATTTTATATATTAAAAGGATCACAATTTGTATCATTTCTCATCTTTTTTTCTGCCGTTGATGCAAACCGCTACTATTGTTATAATAAAGGGATTGTGTAACTTTATTAGAGTTCGTAGGGGGTTCAGGATGGCTGACATCCAGAAGAGACAACAACAAATTCGTAATTTCAGTATCATCGCTCACATAGATCATGGCAAATCTACGCTAGCTGACCGCATTCTAGAATTCACAGGAGCTTTGTCCTCACGTGAGATGCAGGATCAGGTATTGGATAAGATGGATCTAGAACGTGAACGTGGTATTACCATTAAACTTCAGGCTGTACGATTAGCCTACCGTGCGGATAATGGTCAGGATTACATTCTAAATTTAATAGACACACCAGGGCATGTCGATTTCACTTATGAGGTATCTCGTAGTTTAGCTGCTTGTGAAGGTGCGCTACTCGTAGTTGATGCAGCTCAGGGCATTGAAGCCCAGACGTTAGCTAATGTCTATCTCGCGCTAGAGAATAATCTAGAAATTCTGCCGGTTATTAACAAGATTGACTTGCCAAGTGCCGACCCAGAACGAGTGAAACAGGAGATTGAAGATATCATTGGATTAGATGCGAGCGAGGCTGTACTAGCTTCTGCTAAAGCCGGCATTGGTATCAAAGAAATCCTTGAGCAGATTGTGGAGAAGGTACCTTCTCCGACTGGAGATCCGAATAAACCGCTTAAAGCGCTCATCTTCGATTCGCATTATGATGCCTATAAGGGTGTTATCGTTTATGTGCGTGTTATTGATGGTTCAATTCGTACAGGCAGCAAGATCAAATTCATGGCGACAGACGCAGTTGCAGAGGTAATAGAAGTGGGAGCATTCATGCCCAATATGACTTCTGTTCCTGAGCTTAATGTTGGTGATGTTGGCTTTATCGTAGCAGGGATCAAGAATGTGAAGGACACACGTGTTGGAGATACGGTCACGGAAGTCAAGAATTCTGCCGTGGAAGCATTACCCGGTTATCGTCGGATCAATCCGATGGTTTATTGTGGTCTGTACCCAATCGACAATACGGAATATGATGATCTTCGTGAAGCACTAGGTAAACTGGAATTAAATGATGCTTCTTTAAGATATGAGCCGGAGTCTTCAACTGCCCTTGGCTTTGGTTTTCGCTGTGGGTTTCTAGGCTTATTGCATATGGAAATTATTCAAGAGCGTATCGAACGGGAGTTTAATATTCCTCTTATTACTACTGCACCTAGCGTTATCTATCGAGTCACTCAGACGAATGGGGTAACACTCGATATTGATAATCCAGCTAACTATCCGGAGCAAGGGAAAATTGAGTTTGTAGAAGAGCCCTATGTGAATGCCAAGATCATCGTTCCTAATGATTATGTTGGTGTCATCATGGAGCTATGTCAGAGTAAACGTGGTGATTTCATTAATATGGAATACCTCGATACGAATCGTGTGACATTGACCTATGATATGCCATTGTCAGAAATTGTCTATGATTTCTTTGACCAATTGAAGTCGAATACACGAGGCTATGCATCATTTGACTATGAGCTTTCGGGATATAAACGATCCAATCTATCCAAGATGGATGTATTGTTGAATAATGAGAAGGTAGATGCGTTGTCCTCTATCGTTCATCGTGATCGTGCTTACGGTCGTGGTAAAATCCTCTGTGAGAAGCTGAAGGAGATTATTCCTCGTCAGATGTTCGAGGTGCCTATTCAGGCTGCGATTGGTCAGAAGATTATCGCTCGAGAATCGGTTAAAGCCATGCGTAAGAACGTACTAGCTAAGTGTTACGGCGGAGATATTTCGCGTAAGCGGAAGCTGCTTGATAAGCAGAAGGAAGGCAAGAAGCGAATGAAGCAGGTTGGTAGTGTGGAAGTGCCACAAGAAGCCTTCATGGCAGTCTTAAAAATTGATGATTGATCAAATTGACTAAAGGTTTGTTAATCTCAGTTCTCAAGGGACTTATTATTGAGTCTGATTTTGGATGTTTTTACTAATATAACGGTCTACTAGACTTCTATTTCGAGAAAATATCCAGCCTTTCATCGGAATTAAAGGTCTTGGAGGCCGTTATTTTTAAGAACATACGAGCATTTTATTTGTGAAATTTAAGGAGATGAACACGATGTATCCGGACCTGTCAGCACCAAAAGCGGTGTACATACACATCCCATTCTGCACGAATAAATGTCATTACTGCGACTTTAATTCTTACGTACTGAAGGGACAGCCAGTAATGGCATATTTGCATGCGCTGGAGCGCGAGATGGAGCGAACAGTCAGCTCCTTGCCACCTGAGCAAATACGTACGATCTTTGTAGGTGGAGGCACACCTACTGTGCTAACGCCAGAGCAGATGGAATTTTTTCTGAACCTAGTTAAAACCTATTTTCCATATCAGAAGGATGAGATCGAATTTACCATGGAAGCAAACCCAGGGACGACAGATGCGGATAAACTTGAGGTCATGAAAGCCGGCGGAGTGAATCGTATCAGCCTTGGTGTACAATCCTTCGATAATACATTGTTACATCGAATTGGTCGTATTCATAATACGGATGATGTATATAGAAGCCTTGAGCTAGCTAAAAAAGCAGGGTTTACTAATCTTTCGATTGACCTGATGTTTGGATTGCCAGGTCAAACACTCGAAGCTCTTGAGCACAGTGTGAATGAAGCGTTAAGGCTTGATCTTCAGCATTACTCCATTTACGGACTGAAGGTAGAAGAGCATACACTGTTCCATACCTTATTCCAGAAAAATGAGTTGCCACTACCTGAGGAAGAAGACGAGGTGAAGATGTTCGAATTCATCATGAATACATTAAAGCGTGATGGATATGAGCAGTATGAGATTAGCAACTTCGCTAGACCAGGATATGCTAGTAAGCACAATACAATTTATTGGCATAATGAGAGCTATTATGGCTTAGGAGCAGGTGCCCATGGTTATGCTAGGGGCGTACGTCATGTTAATGCGAAAGCAGTTCAAGCATATATTGACGCTACGAATGAACAATTGCCCTACATCGAGAATAATCTAATAAGCGTTGAAGAAGCGATGGAAGACTTTATGATGGTAGGCTTGCGTATGCTGAAGGGGATTACATACGAACATTTTCGTGAACAATTCGGTTTAGAATTAGACCGGGTTTTCGGAGACTCCCTACAACGAATGGTACGTAAAGGTCTTCTTGAGAAGGTTGAAGCAGGTTATCGTTTATCCTCACAAGGGATTTTTCTAGGTAATGAGGTATTCGGGGAATTCATTGGAACTCTTACCGTGAATGAGTGAATTATAAATAGTGCTTGAGCGATTATACGGTATGTTGTATATTTATTCATATTATATATATTTGGCATACCGTGAAATTGGAGTTGATGAACATCATGGAACTACAATGTAGACCAGCTGGAATTAAGGACGTCGAGTCTTTATATAAGCTCATTCAGATGTATGCAGAGAAGGGAATTATGCTTCCAAGATCGAAGGAAATGCTAGTAGAGCTCATCGATACTTTTGTAGTTGCTGAAGTCGATGGACAAATTGTGGGCTGTGGTTCACTCTGTAAGCTTGGTCAAGATTTAGTTGAGGTTCGTTCACTAGGAGTTTCGGATGGATATAAAGGCTTAGGGATCGGAAGTAAATTAGTCGATCAGCTTCTTGATGCGGCAAGACAGCAGGAGATTTCAAAAGTCATGGCATTAACATATGAGGTTGCATTCTTTGAGAAGATTGGCTTTACTATTGTGCCTAAGGATATTTTTCCCGAGAAGGTATGGAGAGATTGTGTGAATTGCCCTAAACAATATTGCTGCGACGAGATTGCTGTGATGAAACGACTTCATTAATCGAGGAAAATATACAGGATGCGTACGGGATTGACTTGACAACACCTTACGCATTTTGGTATTTTTGTAGTAGGTTTTAGCACTCGAAGGATTAGAGTGCTAATCAAATCCAGTTAGGGGCGTTATGAACGATGCTAAGTGAGCGCCAGAGAATGATATTAAGTGCGATAGTGGATGATTATATTCGCTCGGCCGAGCCGGTAGGATCACGTAGTATCTCTAAGAGAGGCGACGTAGGCTTTAGTCCTGCTACAATTCGTAATGAAATGTCGGATTTGGAGGAGCTTGGTTTTCTAGAACAGCCTCATACGTCAGCGGGGAGAATTCCTTCACACAAAGGGTATCGTTATTATGTGGATCATCTCTTAGGTACAGGTATATTATCTAACCAAGATGTTCATCTTCTTAAGGGAGTTCTGGCAGAACGTATAACAGAAATTGAACAGATGATCCAGCAAGTGGCTATTATTCTTTCGAATCTGACGAATTATACGTCCATTGTATTAGGACCTGAGGTGTTCAGTACGACATTGAAGCAGGTTCAGCTCGTTCCTCTCGGTGACAATCGGGCTGTAGCACTTATAATTACGAATACCGGCCATGTCGAGAATAAGCTTGTAACAATTCCTGATGGGCTATCAGTTTCAGAGATTGAACGTACAGTTGCCATCCTGAACGCTAGACTTACTGGAGTTCCACTATTGCAATTGAAATCTAAGCTTTACAATGAAATCGCCTCTGAGATTGGTAAGCATGTATCTAATTACGAGGAGCTTGTGAAGACGATCGATGGTGCAATCTCCAACGACGATAGCGATCACCGTTTATTCTTTGGTGGAACAACGAACATGCTTAATCAGCCCGAATTTAGGGATGTTGAGAAGGTTAAGCTGATACTAGATCTGCTAGATCAAACGGATCCTTGGATGAAATTGTTCGCAAATGCACAAGATGGAATTCAGGTGCGTATTGGGACCGAGAATAGTGTAGAGGCTATTAATAATTGTAGCCTGATCACAGCAACGTATTCCTTACAAGGCAAGACGATTGGAACGATAGGCATACTGGGACCAACTCGGATGGAATACGGCAAGGTTATAGGACTGCTCGATCATTTTTCAAAGGATTTAACGACCATTCTTAACAAATGGTACAAATAATAAAGAGATATCAGAAGTGGACAATCTTCTGGAGAAGAAGGAGGTGACGAGAATGAATCATACTAACGATGTACCAACAAGTGAGGATACGTTGAACGAACAATCAACGGCAGAGGATCAGACCGACGCTAATGAATCACAAGATAATGAAGAGAGCGTAGCTAACGAACCTGAGGTTGTACAATCTGAGCTCGAGCTAGCGCAGAAGCTTGCGGATGAGAATTATCAGCGTTATCTTAGAGTACAGGCTGATTTCGATAATTTCCGCAGACGTTCCCGTCAGGAGAAAGAGGAGTTTGCCAAATATGCTTCAAGCAAGCTAATTGAGCAATTACTTCCTATTCTAGATAATTTCGAAAGAGCAATTGTGACTGGTAAAGAAACTACAGACACAGAGAGCATTCTTAAAGGTATCGATATGGTTTTCCGGTTGTTAGGTCAAGTGCTCGAGCAAGAGGGTCTTAAGCCTATAGAAGCAGTTGGGCAACCGTTTAACCCTGAGTACCATCAAGCGATTATGACGGTTGAAAGTGCAGAGCATGAAGAAGGCATCGTATTAGAAGAGATACAGAAAGGCTATAACCTGAAGGATAAGATCCTAAGACCTTCGTTAGTAAAGGTTAGTTCATAGGAATAGTAAATGCTACACAAAACTTGGCTTATGCTTACGAAGTAGTTTTGTTACTATGACATACTTCGTAAGTCACATGCTACACAAAACTTGGCTTATGCTTACGAAGTAGTTTTGTTACTATGACATACTTCGTAAGTCACATGCTACACAAAACTTTTAGGAGGATTATGATCAATGGGTAAAGTTATAGGTATCGACTTAGGGACTACAAATTCATGTGTGGCTGTAATGGAAGGCGGCGAAGCTGTAGTAATACCGAACGCTGAAGGAAATCGTACTACACCATCTGTAGTTGGATTTAAGAAGGATGGCGAGCGTATTGTTGGTGAAACAGCGAAGAGACAATCCATCACTAATCCAGATCGTACAGTGAGCTCAATTAAACGTCATATTGGTACATCACATAAAGAAACAATTGAGGATAAGAGCTACTCACCTCAAGAAATTTCAGCGATGATCCTCCAAAAGCTTAAAGCTGATGCAGAAGCATACTTGGGTCAACCTGTTACTCAAGCAGTAATTACGGTACCTGCTTACTTCAATGATAGCCAGCGTCAAGCTACGAAGGATGCTGGTAACATTGCAGGACTTGAAGTTCTTCGAATTGTTAATGAGCCAACTGCTGCAGCTCTCGCATACGGATTAGAGAAAGTAGAAGATCAGACCATACTTGTATTTGACCTTGGTGGTGGTACTTTCGACGTATCGATTCTTGATTTAGGCGATGGCATATTCGAGGTTAAAGCTACAAGTGGAGACAACCATCTAGGTGGCGATGATTTCGATCAGCTCGTTATGGATTGGCTCGTATCCGAATTTAAGAAGGAGCAAGGCATCGATTTAAGCAAAGATAAGGCTGCAGTACAACGCTTGAAGGATGCTGCTGAGAAAGCGAAGAAGGAATTGTCGGGTGTTATGTCTACTTCAATCTCACTTCCTTTCATTACCGTTGCCGATGGTGTTCCGCAGCATCTTGAGTTGAACTTAACTCGTGCTAAATTTGATGAGCTTACTTCTTCCTTAGTAGAACGTACAATGGCACCGACTCGCCAAGCATTGAAGGATTCTGGTTTATCCGCTAACGATATTGATAAGGTTGTACTAGTTGGTGGGTCAACTCGAATTCCTGCAGTTGTAGAAGCTGTTAAGAAATTGATCGGTAAAGAGCCTCATAAAGGTGTTAACCCGGATGAAGTTGTTGCACTAGGAGCAGCGATTCAAGCAGGTGTTCTTACCGGAGACGTGAAGGATGTTGTATTGTTAGACGTTACACCACTTTCCCTTGGTATTGAAACAGCGGGCGGCGTATTCACGAAGATGATTGACCGGAATACTACAATTCCTACAAGTAAATCTCAAGTGTACTCCACCTATGCGGATATGCAAACGAGCGTAGAAATTCACGTGCTTCAAGGTGAACGTTCTATGGCTAATGATAATAAATCACTAGGTCGTTTCATCCTAAGTGAAATTCCTCCAGCTCCTCGTGGTGTTCCACAAATCGAGGTTACCTTCGATATTGATGCGAATGGTATCGTTAACGTGTCTGCTCAGGATAAAGGAACAGGCAAGAGTCAGAAAATCACAATCACATCTTCAAGCGGTTTATCAGCAGAGGAGATTGATAAGATGATGAAGGAAGCAGAAGCTAACGCCGAAGAAGACCGCAAACGTAAGGAAATGGTCGAAACACGTAACGAAGCGGACCAACTTGTATATACTGTAGATAAGACGATCAAGGATCTTGGTGACAAGGTTGAGCAAGAAGAGGTTGATAAAGCGAATGTAGCTAAGGAAGCTCTTCAAGAAGCTTTAAAGAGCGATGACATAGAAGTAATTAAGAAAGCTACAGAAGAATTGTCAGAAATCGTACAGCAGCTTTCAGTTAAGATGTATGAGCAGATGGCTAAGGATGCACAAGCTCAAGAAGCCGATGCAGGAGCAGAAGGCGAAGATAAGGGCAGAGACAATGTTGTTGATGCTGAGTTCGAGGAAGTTCCAAACGAAGAGAAAAAATAAGCAATAGGTTCTTTACAGATGGCCAAAGTCAGGTTAAACTTGGCTTTGGCTATCGTTTTGTATGTTTCGTATTAGAAGATTGTTAGATAGGGGTGGGAGAACAACCGATGAGTAAACGTGATTTTTATGAAGTGCTCGGCGTGGATAAGGGAGCCTCAGATGAGGAAATAAAGAAGGCTTACCGTAAGTTAGCCCGCCAGTATCATCCAGATGTGAATAAAGCCACAGATGCTGAAGATAAATTTAAAGAAGCGAAGGAAGCTTACGAAACCGTAAGTGACCCGAATAAGCGTGCGACCTACGATCGATACGGACATGTTGACCCGAACCAGGGCATGGGTGGTGGTCAAGGTGACATGGGTGGCTTTGGTGACATCTTCGATATGTTCTTCGGTGGTGGAGGTGGGGGAAGTCGGAGAAATCCGAATGCCCCGCAGCGTGGCTCTGATCTCCAATATTCGATGACGATTGATTTCAAGGAAGCCGTATTTGGCAAGGAGCTGGATCTAACGATCCCTCGAACAGAGGACTGTGGAAATTGTCATGGGAATGGTGCCAAGCCTGGAACCAAGCCAGAAACCTGCTCGACCTGTAAAGGAACCGGCCAGCAAGAAGTTATACAGAATACGGCTTTTGGTCGTATTGTAAATCGACGGGTATGTAGTAGCTGTAATGGACAGGGTACCATTATTAAAGAGAAGTGTGGCGAATGCCATGGTTCAGGTAAAGTGAAGAAGCAACGCCAAATTCATGTTAAGATCCCAGCTGGTGTTGACGAAGGTGCTCAATTACGTGTCTCTGGTGAAGGTGAAGCAGGTACCCGAGGTGGTCCTCCAGGAGATTTATATGTTGTTATTCGTGTGAAACCACATGAATTCTTCGATCGTGAAGGAGATGACATCTATTGTGAGATCCCGCTTACCTTTGCACAAGCTGCACTTGGTGATGATATTGAAATTCCAACACTTACAGAGAAGGTCAAGCTGAAGATTCCGGCGGGAACTCAGACAAATACGTACTTCCGTCTTAAAGGCAAGGGTGTTCCTCGTTTACGTGGATATGGCCAAGGTGATCAGCATGTGAAGGTCACTGTAGTTACACCTACCTCAATGAGTGAGGATCAGAAAGAGCTATTACGCGAATTTGCGAACCAGAGCGGTGAATCTACACATGCTCAACAGAAATCAATCTTCGAACGATTTAAGAAAGCATTCCTTGGTGATTAACTTCAACATAAATGTATAAATGAATTCATATAAACGACTGATTATCAGCTCATGAGCTGATAATCAGTCGTTTTTTGTTGCAAGTCACTTTTTACTTGTTGGAAAGAGATAATCCGCCCTTGTTTGAATGTGATAGGGTTAGGTTTATGCATGTCTGCAAGGCTTCCATGTATGAAATCTGGTCTGTATACACATGATATATGAAAATATTATATTCTTGCGAAAGGCTGTGAACTGCAATCTTGGAAGATCAACGCAAACGAAACAGTATACAAAAAAAGCAACTACCCATTACACATAACGAGAATGTTGAATTCAGTATGGAAGCTGCTGACGAGGAAGATCTCGAAGCACTTCAACGAGCCGATGCAGCGGATCAGCGGAACAAAGAGGGAAAATAATACCATACCTGTAGCTAAATGAATAAATAAGAGGTGATGAGCATGGAACAAGTGATAACTGGAAGATTCGATGCTTTAAATCAAGCTGAAGGTGCTGCTACCAAGCTTAGAACAATTCGAGCGAATGACGTGGAAATCAGTGAATGGAACGGTAGCAGCTCAATACGGAGCGATGAAGAAGCTACCGGCAGCAATGGTCTAGGTGTTGGTGCCTTTGGGTATGGTCCGAATATCGCAGGTGCGGGGGGAATTGCAGGTGCTACGGGTGCTGGTTTGGGATTTTCAACAGGCGGATTTGGATTCCTTCCATACATGATTGATGATCAGAATCCTCAGAATGCCAATCGTGGATTCATACTGAATGCGCTTGTACCCGATGACCAACGTGAAAAAGCTGTAAGGATTATTCGCGAAGCAGGCGGAAGAGAATTCTAACATACGTTCAATAGCCACTTCTAATGTGGCTATTTTTTTTGAGTATGAGTACAATGGAAGTAGTGAAATGATGAGAGTATTCATACAAATATGGGGGCATTGTGGATGATTTGGCGCGAAGTAACACTACAAACGACTGAAGAAGCAGTTGAAATGATATCGAATTTTTTCCATGAGCATGGTGCAGGTGGAGTGTCAATCGAAGAGACGGGTAGCTTGAATAGAACGAGAGATACATCATTCGGACAGCTCTACGATAAGCCATTCAATGATATCCCTGAGGGTGATGCGGTTATGAAAGCCTATTATCCAGAAATGTCGGATATTGAACCGATCCTTGAACAGCTATCTCAATTTATTGAGGAAATCCGGGAATACCCCATCAATGTCGGCAAAGCTAGTATTGTTGTCAAGATCGTCGATGATGAGGATTGGGCTAATGCTTGGAAGCAATACTTCAAGCCGGTTGCGATTACGAATCGACTAACAATTAAACCAACCTGGGAGGACTATGTGTCCAAGCCTGGGGAAATTATCATCGAGCTTGATCCTGGTATGGCATTCGGTACGGGGACCCATGCGACTACCTCCTTATGCTTGAAGACCCTGGAAAAGTTTATTCAACCCGATATGGATGTCATCGATATTGGTACAGGCTCGGGTATATTAGCCATTGGAGCTGTGAAGCTCGGAGCTAAGCATGTACTAGCATTGGATTTGGATCCCGTTGCTGTCGTTAGTGCAACAGAGAATGTAGAACTTAATAAACTAGAAAACCAAGTAACCGTTGTTGAGAGTGATTTACTACAGGTATTAAAGCGGAGTGACAAGAATGACGTCAGTGGCTTAGGTGTAACATTACCGGTAGATTTGGTTGTTGCTAATATTCTCGCTGAGATTATTCTGTTATTCATCGATGATGTCTATGAAGCCTTAAAGCCAGGTGGCATTTATATCACATCGGGTATTATTGGACAGAAAGCAGCCGAGGTTGAGCAAGCACTCGAGAAAGCTGGTTTCAAGCTAATTCAGACGAATCGGGATCAGGATTGGGTAGCGATTGCTGCTAGCAAGTGATAGTGAATCATATATTTGCAATTCCTAAATGAAGGTGGTGGGTGTGAGAGTTGGAATTTCTACAAAGAATACTTGTGTACCCTATAGATGAGCTGCCCTTTGTGTTCCTCTCATTGGTTATTGCATTCAGCGTGCATGAGTTTGCACATGCTTATTCAGCTTATCTATTCGGAGATCATACTGCGAAGAATGAGGGGAGAGTTTCATTAGACCCCCGAAGGCACTTGGATGTTATTGGAACGATTTTAATCTTCATCGTTGGTTTCGGATGGGCTAAGCCAGTCCCGGTTAATCGCAATAACTTTAAGAATCCACGCTTAATGGGGATCGTCGTATCTGTTGTCGGGCCTCTTAGTAATCTACTTATTGCTTTTATTGGTGTGTTGATTACCTACCTATTGTTCAAATCAGGTACATATGATTCCTCAAGTGGCATAATGGCAGCTATTCGGATGTTTCTTAATCATTTAGTCACACTCAATGCTGTTTTATTCGTATTTAATCTACTGCCTCTTCCACCTCTAGATGGCTATCGAATCATAGAGGACCTAGCTCCGCAGCGTGTACGAATTAAGATGCATCAGAATGTACAGTGGGGAACCTTAATTTTTCTATTTATCGTGTTTATCCCTCCATTGTATGCGAAGACATTAGCACCACTGTTTTATTTTGCTAAATTTGATTTGGTATTATGGCTAGCCAATATCGTCCAATTCATTGCCGGGTAGGGCAATTTAAGGTAAGATGATGGTTAGATAATTTCCGAATAAAGAAGGAATTGAGTAGTTATGCAGCGATATTTTATTGCCAGAGAGCAATTCGAGACGAATACCGTCAAAGTCCAGGGTGACGATGCTTTTCATATTCAGAATGTAATGCGGGCAAAGCTTGGTGATCATATTATTGTAGCAGATGGTGCTGGTCAAGAAGCTATTGCAGAAATTGTTGCCTTAAGTAAAGGCACCGTTGAAGCGACCTACAGCGAATTAACAAATTCGGCAGGTGAAGCTCGTATTGATGTGTGGATTGCGCAAGCGTTGCCGAAGGGCGATAAGATGGAGACGATCATCCAGAAAGGAACTGAAATTGGGGCAAATCGATTTGTTCCTTTCATCTCTGAACGGACAATTGTGCAATATGATGCGAAGAAGGAAGCCAAACGGATTGAACGCTGGGCTCGTATTGCCAAGGAGGCAGCGGAGCAAGCTCACCGTGGAAGGATTCCAGCTATAGAAGCTGTATCATCATGGCGTGAATTATTAGCGATGGTCCCACAGGTTACAGTAGCTTTCATCTGCTACGAGAAGGAGGATGCACAGCAATTTCGTGAGCTCCTCCAAGCTGTGATCTCTAAGGATAGTGCTAGCCATAACACGTCTATCCGGATCATGTTAATCGTAGGACCTGAGGGCGGTTTAACTGAAGGAGAAATTCATGAGGCAGAGCAAGCCGGCTGTCGAACGATTAGCTTAGGACGAAGAATACTTCGGACGGAAACCGCCGCTATGGTAGGACTATCATGCATTTTATATGAATCAGGAGAGATAGGAGGCTAAATTCTATGCCATCTGTAGCTTTTTATACGTTAGGCTGTAAGGTGAATTATGTGGACACGGAAGGGATCTGGCAGCTCTTCAAGAATGAAGGTTATGAGCAGGTTGATTTCGAATCTACAGCCGATGTGTACTTGGTCAATACCTGTACGGTTACGAACACAGGAGATAAGAAGAGTCGGCAGATTATCCGACGTGCGGTCCGTCGGAATCCGGATGCCATTATCGCTGTTACCGGCTGTTATGCCCAGACTTCACCTGCAGAAATCATGGATATCGAAGGTGTGGATCTAGTTATCGGAACACAGGATCGTGATAAGCTGATGGATTATGTTAGTCAGCTTCAGCAGGAACGCATGCCAATTAACGCAGTCCGTAACATCATGAAGACGAAGGAGTTTGAAGAGCTTGACGTTCCTGTATTCACCGATCGAACACGTGCTTTCTTGAAAATTCAAGAAGGCTGTAACAACTTCTGTACATTCTGTATTATTCCATGGTCAAGAGGCTTATCCCGCAGCCGTAGCTCGGAGAGTATCATGCAGCAAGCTCGTCAGCTAGTCGCAGCAGGGTATCATGAGATTGTTCTAACTGGTATTCATACGGGTGGTTACGGAGATGATTTGGATAACTATAAATTATCTGATTTATTATGGGACCTCGATAAGGTCGAAGGTCTGAAGCGAATTCGGATTAGTTCAATAGAAGCAAGCCAAATTGATGATGATATGATTGCCGTATTGAATGGATCGGATAAGATGTGTCGCCACCTTCATATCCCATTGCAAGCTGGTGATGATACGATCTTAAAGAATATGCGCAGAAAATATACAACAGCCGAATTCGCTGAGAAAATTCGGCGGATCCAAGAGGCCCTACCAGGTGTTGCGATCACTACGGATGTGATTGTCGGATTTCCAGGCGAGACGGAAGAGCTGTACTTGAATGGGTATCGATTCATGGAGCAATTAACATTCGCTGAGATGCATGTGTTCCCTTATTCGAAGCGTACAGGTACACCAGCAGCGCGTATGGATGAACAGGTTGAGGATGAGGTTAAGCATCGGCGAGTGCAAGAATTAATCGACCTCTCGGAACGGATGCAGCTTAATTATGCTCAACCATTCGTAGGAAAAGTATTTGACATTATTCCAGAGCGTCCCCAAAAGTCTGATAAGAACAAAGGGACCTTGATAGGCTATACAGATAATTATATTCGTGTTTTATTTGAAGGCTCTGAGGATCTAGTAGGTCAATTGTGTAAGGTGAAGCTTCTGGGGGCTGACGTGAACGGATGTCGCGGACAGCTGATTAGCGTTAGCCAGACAGCCACATCAGGGGAAATATCTATTGCTGTTGGATAAGGGGGTAATCTTATGAGAGAAATATCTGCAGGTGGTGTTGTGTTCCGTCGATTAGATGGAGTCGTAGATATCCAGCTTATTCAGGATCGTTATGGCAAGATAAGTCTCCCCAAAGGGAAGATGGAGCAGGGCGAAACTGTAGAACAGACTGCGCTCCGAGAAATTGTCGAAGAAACAGGCATCATTGGTGAGATTGTTACCCTATTAGAAATTATCAAATATCGGTATACACACTCCACCCATGGGGAAGTTGATAAAGAGGTTTATTATTATTTGGTCGAAGCGAAGAGTGGAGAGCTCCAAGCACAGATTGAGGAAATTCGTGGTGTCGAATGGTGCTCACCAGAGAAAGCACATAGACTTCAGAAGAGCCGTGGCTATGCAAACAATGGAAGCGTTATTGAGAAAGCATTGAAGCATTTAGGATTATATAATGGAGGAATTGATGATGAATAATCAGGGACAGGTGAGTCTAGATGCTCGTAAATTAGCGGCTTACATTGATCATACGTATTTAAAGCCAGATGCAACACCTGCAACCATTCAAGCTCTGTGTGAGGAAGCAGCTCAATTTGGATTTTATAGCGTATGTGTGAATGGTCGATGGGTTTCGTTGTGCCGTGAATTATTGGATGGACTGAATAAGAGCAAGTCCACTACAGTGGGTATTAGTGCAGTCTGTGGCTTTCCGCTTGGAGCGCAGAGCAGCTTGGTTAAAGCTTTTGAAGCCGCGCGTGCTGTAGAGGATGGCGCGACGGAAATAGATATGGTCATCACAATTGGATCTTTACTCATTGGTGATTCCAAAGCTGTTGAAGCGGATATCCGTACTGTTGTCGAGGCCGTTGAAGGTCAGGCTATCGTTAAGGTGATTATGGAGACGGGGATGCTGACAGATGAGCAGAAACGTCTTGGCTGTCGATTAGCTGAGCAAGCTGGAGCTCATTATGTGAAGACAAGCACAGGCTTTGGGCCTGGTGGCGCTACAGAGGCTGACATTCTGCTTATGAGACAATCTGTTTCAGCAACGATTGGTGTCAAGGCATCCGGTGGCGTAAGAGATCACGCGACAGCTTTAACGATGATACAGGCAGGTGCTACTAGGATTGGTACGAGCTCAGGTGCGGCAATTGTTCAAGGCTCTGCGGGCGAAGGCAGCTACTAATACGGAAGCTCAAATTGCTGAATGATGGATAGAATGTAGCTATGATGCTTGGATTCTACGTAGGGCAGGCAAGTAACACAAAGGTAAGGCGATTAATGAGCTTAGCACATTAAAAATCGTCTGGAAATGAGCAAGCTGGATAGCGGGTTCTGTAGATAGATGAATAGCAAGTGAGCTCAATGGAGCAATGAACGGATAGAACAGAATAGCCCCACCGACATTAAGTAGAACATGGGACCATGCTACATAATAACCAAAACGATTGCCACCGATACTAGCCATTAATGGTGTCATACAGGTCCCGATGTTGCAGCCAAGTATAATGGCTATCCCAAGCTCAATAGGAATAATATTCAGCGCAGCGAGTCCCATGGTAATGGCTATACTTGCAGCGCTACTATGAATGATTGCAGTTAGTGCTGCCCCAGCGATTATACCCCATAGTAAGCTTTGTTGAGACTGATTGATGAACCAAGCGAGTAATCCATGCTCCTGTAAATAAGGAATGATCGACTGCATAACCTCTAATCCGAGTAAGACACAGCTAAAGCCAGCCAATGCTAAAGCCAATCCACGGATTGAACCTATCACATTGAGAATACGTGTTTCTTGTATCGAGTTGGGAAGCCAGGTAATTAGCCAAAGGATGGATGCGACTAACAAGGTAGTTATCATATTACCACTGAGCCGTAAGCCAATGAGCTCAGTGGTTAGACAGCTACCTATATTGGTCCCTAATATGATGCCTAAGGTCTGTGGGAACGTTAGTAGCCCAGCGTTAACGAATCCAATCGTAACGACAGTTACGGCACTGCTGCTCTGTAGAAGAGCTGTAGTCCCTGTTCCGACCAGCAAGCCTCGTAAAGGCGTGCTGGTCAGTCGTCCAAGCAATCGCTTCAGCAGATGGCCTGTCCACTGATATAAAGCCCATTCTATAATTTTCATGCCGAATAGGAATAGTGCAAGTCCAGCGAAGAGAGGCACCATCAATTCAGTTATGAATAGCAGCATGGATGGTTCAACTCCTTGTATGAAGGTTGAATGTTATATCGAAAATAGTGCGTATATGCAACTAAATCCAGTTGCAAGTGGAAATTTGTGGAAATAGTAACCAATTACACTTATTCTAAGAGAAAACCTTAAAAAGATTGTCTTTATCTAGATTTATTTGCAGTTTCGCAACTATTTCTAAATCGGATGAGTATTTCCTTGATTTAATTGCAATTACGACACTAATATTGCTAAGGATCTGATTTGGAACTTAGATATCACCCAAGATGATTCTTTAGCAAAGTAGATGACTTGATGATGACGATGATTATGATATATATGAATAAAAGGCGATAGACATGCTTGCCAAAATTAAGGAGACCTCTAACATGCTAACCGTTGTATTAAAAAGAAAAAGACAAAATCGATTGGAACAAGGACATCCTTGGATTTTCCAGAGTGAGATCGAACGGACTGATGGTGAGGGTGAGCCTGGTCAGCTTGCTCGTGTTGTGACCTATCAGGGGGCTTTTCTAGCAACTGGCTATTGGAATCCTAAATCCCAAATCACGGTACGGGTAGTAGCGTATAAGGAACTAGTAAGCATGGATGTAGACTTCTTAATAGCGAGATTTCAAGAAGCAAGGCGTCATCGTCGTCGTTTCTTAGGAGAAACGGAGAGCTGCCGTGCGGTATATGGTGAAGCTGATTTCTTACCAGGGCTCATCGTTGATAAATTCGCTGATGTGCTGGTTGTTCAGATTCTGACGCTGGGTATGGAGTATTGTCGTGAGCAGATCATTGCAGCACTCATTGCCGTTTACGAACCAAAGTGCATTTATGAGCGTAGTGATGTCTCCGTTCGTGAGCTAGAAGGGTTAGAGCAGACAACCGGCATATTATACGGGGAGCTAAATAATCCTGTATCGATCATAGAGAATGGATTACTTATCGATGTGGATGTAGTGAATGGTCAGAAAACCGGCTACTTCTTCGACCAGCAGGATAACCGCGCAGCGCTTGCGCCATTGATGCTTGGCTGGGGAGAACGGAGCGGAATTCGTTTGCAGTCTGTGAACGTAGAAGGAGCAGAAGCTTCTATTGTTCCCGTGAATAGCAACGGTAAGGTCGTAACCTATCCATATTGGGATGGTGCAACTGTGTTAGAATGCTTCGCCCATACAGGAAGCTTCACTCTACATGCGTGTCAATATGGAGCCAAACAGGTTACCTGTCTAGATGTATCAGAGCTTGCCATTGAGAATGCGAAGCGCAATGTAGAACGTAATGGCTTCTCAGAACGTGTCGAGTACGTTGTTGATGATGCGTTTGAATATTTGCGTAGACAGGTTAAGGGATTAGATGAGCGGAAATTAAGAGCGGTTGCTGGTAAGGTGGATACCTCAAAGCCTCTGTCTTCAGATGGCCGGAAGTGGGATGTCGTGATTCTCGATCCCCCTGCCTTCGCTAAGAATAAACAATCGATAGACAATGCATGCCGCGGCTATAAGGATATTAATCTTCACGCCTTAAAGCTCGTGAATGAGGGCGGGTATCTGGTTACTGCAAGCTGCTCCTTCCATGTACGTCCTGATGTTTTCCTTGAGACGATATCAGCTGCGGCAGTTGATGCAGGTAAAGTACTGCGACTGATTGATTATCGTGGAGCGGGTAAAGATCACCCAAGGATATTAAGCGTGGAGGAAGGTCATTATTTGAAGTTTGCTATCTTCGAGGTACGTAGTCGGGATGCGCAGTCATAGATGTGAGAAACGAGTAGTGAATGGAGGAGTGATTAACCATGTCCGTTCGGTACATCCTCGGAAGAGCTGGGAGCGGGAAGAGTACAACCTGCTTGTCCGAATTGCGGGATAGGCTACTGGTTGATCGTGAGAGCGATTCACCGTTGGTGCTGCTCGTGCCCGAGCAAGCAACCTTTAAAGCGGAGCACACCTTGGTTACCTCTGTGGGAATCCAAGGCTTCATGCGAGCACAGGTGCTTAGCTTTCGTCGCCTAGCATTCCGTGTGATGCAGGAGACTGGAGGCTCAGCTCGAGTTCATATCGCCGATAACGGTCGCAAGATGCTACTACACAAAATTGTCCATAAGGTAAAAGGTGAGCTCAAATTATTCCGTGAATCAGCGGATCAGCCGGGCTTTATTGATCGACTTTCAGATATGTTAATTGAATTTAGAAGGTATCGTATTAACTCGCCAGCACTTGAGGGCGAGCTTATTCGACTCGAACAGCTTGGCGAGGAGCAAGAGCAGGGTAAAGAAACGCTCACAGATAAGCTACATGACCTTCATATCCTCTATGCTCACTATGAGCTTGCCATAGCAGGTTTATATGTAGATGCTGAGGATGATCTTGCTGTGCTAGCAGAGAAGCTAGGCGAGTCCATATATGCGCTTGATACCGAGGTGTGGATTGATGGCTTTAATGGATTTACCCCTCAGGAATATATGGTGCTCGCAAGTCTCATTAAGCATTGTCGTAGGGTGAACATCGCATTATGTGTGGATCGTTATTATGGGGTCAATGAGTCACCGGATGAATTGGATTTATTCCACTCTACAGCCATAACACTGAGTAGATTGCGCCAGCTTACGAAGGAGATCGACATTCCCGAGGAGCAGCCATTGTTACTTTTCAAGCAACCTACCGCACGGCATGCAGAGCATCCAATGCTTGCACAGCTGGAGAAAAATCTATACAGTCCTGAATTGCGCAGTACGAATACGGTATATCTTCATGAGGAAATATCTATTCATTCCGCTGTTCACCGAAGGGCTGAGGTGGAAGCAGCTGCGAGACAGATGATTGCATTAGCTAGAGATCAGGGCTTCCGCTGGAGAGATATGGCAATATTCGTTCGGAATATGGCTGATTATCGTGATGCTCTTACGACTACCTTAACAGACTATGGGATACCTTTTTTTTGCGATCAGAAAAAGACAGTGACCCATCACCCTCTCCTCGAGCTCATTCGTTCAGCTATGGAGGTTGTTAAGGGTGGTTGGCGTTATGATAGTATATTCCGTTCCGTAAAGACAGATATGTTAATTCCACCTATTAGACAATTACATGGTGAACAGAACGACTCAACGGAGCTTCTACGCCTAGCGCTGGATAGGCTTGAAAACTACGTGCTCGCCTACGGCATTCAAGGTAAACGTTGGACCGATGGTAAGCCTTGGACGCACGTTCCTCATTATTCATTAGAGGATGCTCCACAGGAGCGGACGGATAAAGAGCAGCTCTATTTGCAGCAGGTGAATGAGGCTCGTGAGCTTGTCGTTGCACCCCTATTAAAATTCGATCAAGCGATTCATAGCTCCGTGACGGTGCAAGATATGGCAGCCGCGATATTCGGTTTGCTAGAGGATACGAAGTCAGCTGAAATCTTATCTGACTGGTCCTCTAACGCTCATCTAGCGGGTCGCATTGAGGTCGCTAAGGAGCATACCGGTATATGGGGCAATGTCATAGATGTCTTAGATCAGATGGTTGAGATGATGGGAGACGAGGTTATTCCCTTCTCGTTATTCGCTGAGTTAGTTGACACTGGACTTGCGAACATAAAGCTGGGACTTGTACCACCTGCTCTGGACCAAGTGTTAATCGGGACGATGGACCGTACCCGACCAGGCACAGTTAAGCATGCATTCGTTCTAGGCGCTAATGATGGCGTTTTACCATCCGCTATGAAGGAGGATGGCATACTAAGTGAAAAGGAACGGGAGAAGCTAATCTGGGAGGGGCTTGAGCTGGCTCCAGGGAGTCGTCGTCGATTGTTAGATGAGCAATTCATGATCTATTCGGCCTTGGCCATGCCATCTCATTCCTTATGGCTTAGCTATCCGCTCTCTGATGATGAGGGCAAAGCTTTATTGCCTTCAGAGGTCATTCGAAGGGTCCGTCGCATATTCCCTCAGCTAACAATAAGCTTCCATCCGGGTGAGCTACCCGCAGGTACAGATAACGAAGCAGCCTTGGAGCATGTCGTGCATCCAGACATGGTATTGTCGGCATTGACTGTTCAGCTACGCCAAGCCAAGCGAGGGCTACCCATCTCTGATATTTGGTGGGATGTCTATAATTGGTATGTAAGTTATGATTCCTGGCGAGAGCAATTGCGAGTTAGAACCTCTTCACTGTTCTATACGAACCATCAGCAGAAGCTGAAGCTGAGCACAAGCAAGCTGCTGTATGGCTCTCCTCTTCGAGCGAGCGTATCTCGTATGGAAAAGTTTGTTTCCTGTAGCTTTGCTCATTTTGCCTCATATGGATTGCGCCTAAGGGATAGGAAGATGTACAGACTAGAAGCGCCGGACATCGGACAATTGTTCCATGCCGCACTCAGTATGATCGGGCTTCGCTTACAGCAGGAGGGTATAACCTGGGATTCGTTAACTGCTAAGCAATGTGCAGAGCGCGCATCAGATGCCGTGGATTTGTTATCTCCACGTCTGCGGAGTGAGATCTTAACTAGCTCGAATCGGTATCGATATCTGGCAAGAAAGCTGAAGGAGGTCGTAAGTCGCGCAGCATCCGTGCTTGCAGACCATGGACGTATGGGCTCTTTCCAGCCCGTGGGTCTGGAGCTGGGATTTGGACCGAATGAACAAATACCACCCCTTCGATTTTCCTTAAACGATGGAACGGAGATGGAGATTGTCGGACGTATAGACCGAGTCGATGTAGCTCCTGGTACGACGGAGACATTGCTTCGTGTTATTGATTATAAATCCAGTAGTAAACGTTTAAATATGGCAGAGGTGTATTATGGATTATCGCTGCAGATGCTCACGTATTTGGATGTAGCTGTTACCCATTCGAAGCTATGGTTAGGGCAGGAAGCGCAAGCGGGTGGCCTCTTATATTTTCACGTACACCAGCCTATCATTCAATCTGACAACCAATTATCTGTCGAAGCTGCGGATGAAGAATTATTCAAGCGATTCAAGATGAAAGGGCTCGTTCTAGCAGAGGAAGAAACGGTAAGACTTATGGACAATAGGTTGAATACAGGTCACTCGAAGTTAATTCCCGTTGCCATCAAGGCTGATGGCTCATTCTATAAGAGTGCATCCGTGATGAGTCGCCAGCAGTGGGGTGTACTCCGTCAGCATGGCAGAGATATGATTCAGCATATTGGTAATCAGATTGTCGAGGGGCAGGTCGATATTAATCCGTATCGAATGGGGCAGCAGTCAGCCTGTGCCTTCTGTGAATATAAACCGGTATGTCAAATCGATAGCCTAGTCGAAGGCAATGAAATGAAGCCACTGGCTCCTTATCCACAGGATGTAGTGTGGCAGATGATGACGCGCAAAGGGGGCATAGATACATGAAAGTTATCCCCACCCAACCTATAGATAGCCGATGGACGCCTGAACAATGGCAGGCCATTCATGCAGGAGGAGACCATGTGCTTGTTGCAGCAGCAGCAGGCTCTGGCAAGACAGCTGTACTCGTTCAACGCATCATAAGTATTGTCACCTCCCAGCAGCAGCCGGTTGATGTGGATCGATTACTCGTTGCTACCTTTACGAAAGCTGCGGCTGATGAGATGCGGCATCGGATTCGTGATGCGCTGGAGCGAGAGCTCATCGATCATCCTGATTCCGTACATCTGCGTAAGCAGCTTGCACTCATTCACCAGAGCTCCATCACCACGCTGCATTCATTCTGCTTATCCGTCGTTCAGCGGTATTATCATCACATACCACTGGATCCAGGCTTCCGAATTGCCAATGAGATTGAGGCTGAGCTTCTCCGCCAGGATGTACTGGAGGATCTATTCGAGGACTACTATAGTGAAAGAGCTCCAGATAGTCCGTTCTGGGGTTTATTAGACCGTTTCGGCGGTGAACGCAGTGATCTCGCGTTATATTCACTTATCCAACGTATGTATGATTTCTCGCGAAGCCATCCTTTCCCTGAGGAGTGGTTGAAGTTAAATGCTCAATTGTTCCGAGCGTTTGATGGAGAAGGTGACATCTGGACAAGCGGAATATTAACAGATGTTCAATTGGAGCTAGATGGCATTGTTGGCGTTCTCGAAGAAGCGTTAAGGATTGCTCATTTACCTGGAGGTCCTGCTCCTTATATCGAGAGTCTTCATGAGGAATGCTCATCATTAAGCTTATTGCGTGATACGAGTGAAGGTAATAGCTGGCAGAACATGTTCGATATGCTCCAAACGATAAGCTTTGGTAAGCTGAAGCCTTGCAAGAGCAGTGAAGTGGACAAGGATTTGCAGGAGCAGGTCAAATCGTTGAGAGATCAAGCCAAGAAACAGCTTCAGGAGATTAAGGAGCAGCTTTTTACGCGAACCTTAGAGGAATATAAGGCAGAGCTTATGGAGTCTGCGCCGCTTATGGACATGCTTGTTGAGCTTATTCTCACCTTTGGTGCTCGTTATGCTTCTGCGAAAGCAGATAAGCGATTCGTTGATTTTTCCGATTTGGAGCATTTTTGCTTAAAAATACTATGTGATGGACGCTCTGAGGATGGGCAGCTTATACCTGCGCCACCTGCACTAGCGTATAAAGAACACTTTGTTGAAGTACTCATTGATGAATACCAGGATACGAATCAGGTGCAAGAAGCGATCCTCCTTCTCATATCGCGAGCTGATGAAGGGAATCGATTCATGGTCGGGGATGTGAAGCAGAGTATATATCGTTTCCGTCTTGCTGATCCCGGAATCTTCATGAGCAAATATAGAGCGTATCGCACACAAGCATCAGGAATCGCCATTGATTTGGCACGTAATTTCCGCAGCCGCAATGAAATTGTGAATGGCGTCAACTTTATTTTCCGACAGATCATGCAGGAGAAAGTGGTTGAGATTGATTACGATCAACAGGCTGAGCTCGTTTATGGGGCGAATTATCCAGATTCCAATAATGGGGATGAGCGCACGGCAATTGATATTTACTTACTGCGTCGCACAGAGGAACCCATAACGGAGGATACAGAGCAATCCCTTCCGCAGGAAGACGAGGGCAATCTTAGAGAGGAAGCCTATGAGCTAGAAACCGCTGAGCTAGAAGCTCGTTTCATCTCGATGAAGATCAAGGAGCTGCTCGGATATGATGGCAAACCTTTCTATATGACGGACAAAGATACAGGCACACCACGACCAGTCACTTATCGGGATATTGTTATTCTGCTACGTGCAACTAGGCAGTGGGCACCTATACTCGTTGAACAATTGAGGCTTGCAGGTATACCTGCTTATGCTGAATTATCTGGTGGATACTTCGAAGCGACTGAAGTCGATGTGATGTTATCCTTGCTCAAAGTCATCGATAATCCCTATCAGGATATCCCGATATCTGGGGTACTCCGTTCCCCTTTAGTAGGATTAACCGCAGAGCAGCTTGCATGTATTCGATTACAGGACAAGTCTGCGCCTTTCTACGAAGCCGTACTGCAGTTTACCCGGCTGGAGGTAACGCCAGATCCAGACATACAAGAGAAGCTACTATTGTTCTTACAGCAGCTTGAGCGGTGGAGAACCGAATCACGTCAAGGTGATTTATCTGAGCTGCTATGGCGCATCTATCGGACGACAGGCTACTACGACTATATTGGTGGTTTAGCGGGTGGAACCCAACGCCAGGCTAATCTGAAGGCACTGTATGATCGTGCCAGGCAATTTGAATCCACCTCATTACGAGGTTTATTCCGATTCCTAAGATTTATCAAACGTATGCAGGACAATGGTGGTGACTTAGGCGCAGCCAAAGTCATGGGTGAGCAGGAAGATGTTGTTCGCATCATGTCCATTCATAAGAGTAAGGGACTGGAATTCCCAATCGTGTTCGTAGCGGGTATGTCCAAGCAATTTAACCTCAAGGACATGCAGGGTGATTTCCAAATGCACAAGGAGCTAGGCTTCGCACCTAAGATCGTAGATCCCGTATTACGTACAAGCTATCCTTCTCTTCCCTATCTCGCTATTCGTAGACGTTCGCGACTTGAGAGCTTAGCAGAAGAGATGCGGATTCTATACGTTGCTCTAACTCGTGCTAGGGAGAAGCTCATTCTAATCGGATCGACACGCAATCCCGAACGAATATTGAGCAAATGGTCAGCCTCGCTGAAGCAGATTGAGCTTGCGCTTCCATCCTATATGCTCACACAAGCCAAAACCTATCTGGACTGGGTTGGACCTGCAGCACTCAGGCATCCGTCCCTCTCGGATATTCGTGTTGAGTGGGCATTAGGTGAAACACATTTGGACCATGCAAATCAAGAGCCCTCTAGATGGACCATGAGTGTTGTTCCCTTGAATGAGCTACTCGCTTGGCAGGAAGCAGCTGTCACTCGAATGGTTGAAGATACAGCTAAGATAGATGCTGTTGCAGATTTGCAGCCTGTACAGGCTCATTCCTCCTCTAGCTTGCTGATCCTGCCATCTATGCAAGCAGATGTGGTAATTAGAGAGGAGACCGTACAGAGGCGCTTAGAATGGCAATATAAGTACACCCAAGCAACGACCTATTATTCGAAAACCTCGGTTACGGAATTGAAGCGATTAATGGAGCTGTCAGTTCAGGATATTCCAGAAGAGAATGTTGACATAACTGGGGGTACCTCAGGAGCGGACTCAGCATCCGCAGCTGATTCTGCTCACCGCTATCAGACTGCGCTGCTACGGAGACCAAAATTTATGGAAAGTAAAGGTCTGAATGCAGCTGAGAGAGGAACTGTCTATCATGCTGTTATGCAGCATATCCCTTTATCCTCGAAGCAAATCGATTTAGCTGTGGTCGAGCAGACCCTTCAGCAGCTTGTTATTCGGCAGGTTCTCCGTGAGGACCAACGAGCGATCATTCGACCTGAGATCATCAGTGAATTTTTCGAGACAGCTCTGGGTGAAAGATTGCTCGCAGCTGCTTATGTGCAACGAGAAGTTCCATTCAGCTATGGACTGCCTGTTGAGGAGCTTCACTTTGAGGCCTCTCGCGAGGTAAGTCGTGAAATTGTATTGATCCAAGGCGTCATCGATTGCCTGTTCGAGGAGGAGGATGGACTCGTACTGTTAGATTTCAAAACAGATGCAGTACGAGGTGATCCTCATATGGTGGCTGATAGATACCGGATCCAGATTGATCTGTATGCAAAAGCAATTGAAGCGATAACAGGCAAGATGGTTAAGGAGAAGGTGTTGTATTTCTTCGATGGCTCGCATTTGATCTCAATGTAATACTTCGGTATGATATGTGAAATAGTGGAATATACGAGGAGTGTTGATATGTTACTAACAGCTGACTGCATTTTCTGCAAAATCATCCGTGGAGAAATTCCAAGCACACAATTGTTGGACAATGAGTTCGTCGTGGCTTTCCGAGATATCGCACCAGTAGCGAAGGAGCACATCGTTATTATCCCTAAGAAGCACATTGCGACAATGAATGATTTTCAAGATGAGGACTGGCATTATATAACTGAGATTCATAAAGCAGCTCAACAGATTGCTCGTGATTTGGGGATCGCCGAATCGGGTTATCGTTTAGTTAATAACTGTAATGATGAGGGTGGACAGGTTGTCTATCATCTGCATTATCATGTGTTAGGTGGAGAAAAGTTGGCTCCGCTTGCGGCTAAATGAGGATGACTGAATAAAACATCTATCATAGGTTGACACTCGGAATCGGTTTAACATATAATGTAGTTTGATATCCCGTGTTTTCATAGGATTGTGCGTTATGGTCGGAGGGAGGGAAAACTGGTGTCTGAAACGAAAGTTCGCAAAAATGAAACGATTGATGCTGCACTTCGCCGCTTCAAGCGTACCATCGCTAAAGACGGTGTTCTCGCCGAGGTAAAAAAGCGCAAGCATTATGACAAGCCGAGCGTTAAGCGGAAGAAGAAATCTGAAGCCGCTGCTAAACGGAAAAAGTTCTAATGTTTGAATCACCATGCTTTCGCCCGGAATTAGGAGGTTTATCCCGTAATGAGTTTAAGTGAACGTTTGAACGATGATATGAAGCAAGCGATGAGAGGCCAGGAGAAGTTCAGACTATCTGTCATCCGTATGGTTCGAGCATCGATCAAAAATGTGGAAATAGATCTGCGCAGATCGTTGGAAGATAACGAAGTGCTAGATATTCTAAACCGCGAGCTCAAACAGCGGAAGGACTCCCTCCAGGATTTTGAAAGAGCTGGCCGCGATGATCTGGTGGATGCCCTTAAGGTGGAAATTGAGATTATTGCTGAATATATGCCAACACAGTTAACCGAAGAAGAAATTACGGTCATTGTCAAGCAGACGATTCAGGACACAGGCGCCTCTAACAAAGCCGATATGGGAAAAGTGATGGGCGCGTTAATGCCTAAAGTGAAGGGTCGCTCAGACGGCAAACTGGTTAATCAGGTTGTCCAGCAGCTTCTTCAATAAATGCA